>JACZWL010000003.1:0-110000 GCA_022572185.1 Pseudomonadota bacterium
TATGGAAGCCGAGTCCACCGACTTGATGCGATCCCCAAATATCGGTGCCGCTTTCACGGCCGCATATTTCATGCCGGGCAGTACTGCATCAATGCCGAAATTGGCCGTGCCGTCAACTTTCGCCGGCACGTCCAGGCGCGGCATGGACCGGCCCATGATCGAAAATTCTTCCTCGGTCTTGAGCGTCGGTTTGGGCGGCACGGAGAGTTCCGCCGCCTGTGCCGCGAATGTGGCATAAGTTGCGGAGCGATTGCTTGGCGCATGGTGCACATGACTGTTCTTTGTTTGCAGCTCTTCCACCGGAACCTGCCAGGCGTCCGCGGCGGCCTGTGTCAAAACGGATTTTGCCGCAGCGCCTGCAATCCGCATGCCGATCATGCCGGTGGTCCTGACAGATGTGCTGCCGCCCGTGATTTGCACGCCCATGTATTGAGTGGCTTTGAGGAAAAAACCGTCGACCGTGTCGATTAGAAAGGACGGAAAATCCTTTGCGCCGAGAGTATATCCCCTGGCCAGGGCGTAGTTGGCGTATTCCTCGTGCGACGGCGCCTCGAGCATCTTCACGTTCGACCAGTCCGCATCCATCTCGTCGGCCAGCATCATTGCGAGCGTCGTATGCACACCCTGCCCCATTTCGGCATGAGGAACGATGGCGGTAACGGTGTTATCCGGGGAAATCTTCACCCAGATGTTCAGTACCGTTTCTTCTTCTCCGGCGATAAGACCGGCAACTTTGGATCTTCGGTCGCCGGGACGTATGGCGATGCCGATAGCGAGAGTTCCACCAGCCAACACGCCGGTGCTTATGAATGCGCGTCTGGTCCATTTACCCATTGGACCGCTCCCCGGAAGGCGCCGATTCGGCGAGCATTGCCGCTGCCCGTTTGATGCCCCGACGTATGCGCGGATAGGTGCCGCAGCGACAGACATTACCGCTCATTGCCCGATCAATGTCTTCGTCATTCGGCGACTGGTTTTGTTCCAGGAGCGCAACAGCGGACATTATCTGGCCCGACTGACAGTAGCCGCATTGCGGCACCTGCTCGTCGATCCATGCCTGCTGTACCGCGTGCAGGCCGGCTTCATTACTGCCGATGCCTTCAATCGTCGTGATTTCCTGATTTGCCGCAGCCGCTACCGGTGTTATGCACGAGCGAATCGGCGAGCCGTTGAGATGAACTGTACAGGCGCCGCACTGCGCGATGCCGCAACCGAATTTTGTGCCAGTCAGTCCGGTCTGTTCCCTGATTACCCAAAGAAGCGGTGTGGTCGGATCTACATCAATGTCGTGGCGCTCGCCATTGATCGTGAGTGTAATCATGATGTGTCGCTCTTCCGTTTTGCGAGGTCGGGGGAACTGAGCGGGTCACAGTACTCCATGGCCTGAGGCACAGCAAGGCTGGCAGCCGCATGGTGCCCAGTACGCAAATCGCATCGAAAACGGGCTAAAATGTGTCGCTCACGGTCAGCAAGAACCGGGCTATTGCGAAAAAAAATGTCAAGAAATGTACGGGGAATCGCCGCGATCTCAGGGATTGCGGTCAATACCGTGGTCTGGTTTTTCCCCATCATGCTGCTTGCCATGCTCAAGCTGCTGGTACCCTGGAAGTCATTCCGCCGCATCATGGCCCGGTGGATCATGGCCATGGGCGAAAACTGGGTGAGCTGGAATGCTGTAATTCTTTCCCTCAGGCATTCAGATCGCATCGATGTTCGCGGTATCGAAGGCCTGAATCGGCAGGAATGGTATCTGGTAATCGCCAATCACCAGACATGGGTGGATATTATTGCGCTTCAGGTCGTCTTGAACAGGCGCATCCCGTTTCTCAAGTTTTTCATCAAGCAGCAGATGATCTGGTTTCCGTTTCTCGGTCTCGTGTGGTGGGCAATGGACATGCCGTTCATGAAGCGTTACTCAAAGTCTTATCTGGCAAAGCATCCGGAAAAGAAGGGGCAGGACCTCGAGGCGACCCGCGGTGCCTGCAGAAAATTCCGGGACACGCCGACCACCGTTATCAATTTCATCGAGGGAACAAGATTTACGGCCGAAAAGAAAATCAGACGAAATTCCCAGTTCCAATACCTGCTGCCGCCGCGAGCCGGAGGCATCGCGTTGGCACTCACATCGATGGGCAGCATGTTTAACGCCATTCTGGATATAACCCTTGTGTATCCGAAAGGCGTGGCACACTTCTGGGACCTGTGCTGTGGCGATTTCGACGATGTCATCATCGAAATCAACAAGCGCCCGGTCGAAAGATGGATGATAGAGGGTGACTACGAAAATGATCGGGAGTTTCGCAGCCGCTTTCACCAGTGGCTCACGCAGGTCTGGCAGGAGAAAGACGGGCAGATAGGCAGCCTGCTGAGCGAATCTGTAGCGTCATAAGGTTTTCTCCGATGCGCTGATCCGCGTGCCCTGTTAGCTATGCGAAATGCCGGAATCGCATGATGACTTCGCGTACACTATTGGCTCGCACTCGGCCAACGGCTAAGACAATGTTAAATCGCCGAAACTACGACACGGTGGCTTTCGATGTCAGGGAGAACGCAACGATGCTGTTCTTCGCCAAGACATCCGAGACGGGCGATATCGATGATTACCTGCTGCTCATGCGTGCCGAGGGAGAGGAATTCGACGAGGCACTTTATGTCGAGATAAACGAGCGGCAGTTCGCCGGCCACAACATGATTTCCGAAGCAAGATTGACTGGAAACATGTTGACGCTCGAGCTGCGCGAACCTGCTGTGGAGTTGGACGGCGCGAGCGAGATCGTCCTCACCTATGACGAGACTCCGGAAAACCAGGCCAGTATCGAAGCTGGAGTGTTTCGTGTTCTCGGCAACACCTTGGTGGGAGGCAACGCCTGAGCAATCCCGCTGATGCTTGAACTGCGGCCAAATTGCGAAAACTGCGATCGCGACCTGCCGCCTGAATCTAACGATGCAATGATTTGTTCATTCGAGTGTACTTTTTGCAGGCAATGTGTCGACAAGGTGTTTGATGGCATTTGCCCGAACTGCGGCGGTAACTTCGGGCCGAGGCCCGTGAGGCCTGTCGCGTCGCTGATGGAGCATCCGGCTTCGATGCAGCGCATCACGCGGAACTAGCGGTCCATCAATATGACCTCGTTGGACCACTAGTCAGCGCCGATCATGCCGTCCTGGAGTGTTTACTTGCTTCGCTGTGGGGACGGTAGCCTGTACACCGGCATTGCGACGGACGTATCAAGAAGAGTCGTAGAGCACAGGGAAGGTGAAATAGGAGCTAAATACCTTCGCGGGCGCGGCCCGCTGGATCTCATCTTTCAACAGGAAATCGGCGATCGAAGCCTGGCTGCAAAGATCGAACACCGGGTCAAGCGGTTCCCGAAAGAATACAAAGAGGACCTCGGCCGACTGCCGGGCCGTATTGAAGAATTACTGCAGCAGATTAGTCTGCAAAGCGACTGATGTGGCTCGCGCAGATCAGTAAAGAACGATTGGCTCCCCAAAAGTCGGCAATCGAATTTCTATCTGTTCCTCTCCGGCCCCGGCAAACTCCTTCAGCAACGGCACGATTGCGGCGACGTTATCGATCACATTGGGAAACAACTTTATTTGCCCAAACGGTTGGGTGATGTCGTCATGATGAATCAAATAGACTCGCTTTGCGCCGGTCTGTCCGACAATCTGCTGCCAATAGTCCATCACGTATCGGAGACTCTGACTGTTAAGGCCCGCGATTCCCAGCAATACCACATCTGCTTTGGTCTCCGCCAGTGCATCTTCGATAAAGCCAGCACTGCCCTGCACCAGCGTCGTTCCGTTCGGGTGTCCGATCAGGATCGACCAGCTCCCGCCCTCCCGCCATGCTGTGAACGCGGCAGGTTGCCGCAGCGGTTCTGACATGAACCCCGCGAGCAAATGACTTTCGCCGAAGCCGTTCGGCACATGCCTGGAAGTAATCAGGGTCACGGTGAATTTACCGAATTGCAAGGTGTCGCCGTTAGTCGTCAGGACGATCTGGTCGTCAGGAACGTCGGCACCGCGCGCAATGTTGGCCGTGGATTCCGTACCGACAACCGAAGCGCTGGACCGGTTCGCAATAGCGCCGACGTCCATCGCATGATCGTAATGGGAATGCACGGGGATGACCGCTGCCAGGCGCCGCATCCGAAACGTATCCAGTGCGTAGTTGATGTTAGCTGCGTCGGAGACAATTGGTCGATGGAAAATGATGTCAAGGATGTCTGGCCTTGAAAAAAAACCATCTATTAGAATTTGTGTTTCGCCATCGTCGAAAAGCAAAGTCGTGACGCCAAGCCAGGTGACCGTTACGGCATCGGCAGCGGCCTCTGTTGCCTCGGCGGTTTGCAGATCAATATCTTCGATCGAGTTGCGGTCCTGCCAGAGCCAGATACCCGCCGGAACACTTACGATCACCGCGCCGGCAAGCCCGATAGCGGTTCTTCTCAGCCAAAGCAATGCCTTTTGCATGCACTCACCATACCATTAACGCAGTGTTGATCAGGACACCACGGGACATCTGCAACCGTTGTCAGCCTGATTGATTGTGAGACGTGAGAAGGCGCGCGATGAATTTGAATGAAGTGACATTACCGGCACGAAATATTTCTGAATCTGTATCGTTCTAACGGAGACTGGGTCTCTAACCTTAACGCTATTGGCGTTGTCTGACGTCGCCCGTCAGGACGGGCTCTTACGAATCACGTTGACACGGTGGTAACAATGCTGTCGGTGCCCGTCCTGACGGGCGATTCCCAGCGAGATCGGGGGCTTTGTTATTGTCCCACCGCCATCCTCGCCAGATGCCCGGTAATCGGGGCGAGATAGTTGCCCATCGCGTAACCCAGCAACGCCATCAGGATGGATACCGGCACCAGGCTGGGCCTGTGAAACGCCGCAACAATCGGCGCAGACGCGGCAGCGCCGATATTGGCAGCAGACGCGATTGCGACGCTGTGCACATCGACTCTGAAGAGTTTCGCGCCGGCAAGGCAAAAGGCGCCGTGAATGAAGATCCAGATGAATGCACCCAGTAAGAAAGCCGGTGCCTGGCCGAATCCTTCAATGGTGGCCCTCGCTCCCATGCCGGCAACGAAAACGTAGACCATGGCGGTGCCAATCGCAGTTGCGTTAGGCAACCGGGACACCGGTGTGACGGAGAGAGCCAATGCGATGGTAGTGATCAGGAGAATTCGCCAGGTGGATTCCGACAATACGGTCTCCAGGGATGGGTAGTTCTGCATCATCGCGTGGAAAAAAATTGATGCGAGGGTGCTGGCCAGCCAGGTTACCCCTATGGCAATCGCCGTGAGATAGATATAATCGCGCATGACCGGGGTCCTTTCTTCCTCCAGGACGGCCGCCGAAGCGGAATCCATCATGCGCAATCGATCTTCGGGCACGTTCGCCCAGGCATTGAACCGATCTGCGAAGTTCTTCGAAGCGAGGAGAAGCGGCAGCCAGACGATATAAACTACGTTATCGGCAAGTACGGCGAGACCAAACTGCTCAGCCGGTGTGTCCAGCATCTCGGCAGCAGCGGCCATGTTACCCGTACCACCGATCCAGCTTCCCGCCAGTGCACCAAAGCCTTTCCAGGCATCCGGGGCGAGCCAGCGGTGCACGAGCACGTACGCAATAACAGCACCGGCAATGACACCGGCCGTACCCATGAGCATTACCAGGATGCCCTTGCCCATGATGCGAACGGTAGCCGGCACGTTAACTTTGAGCAACATCAGGACGATGAACGCCGGTAAAGCATAGGTGCTTAACCCGGAATAAACGGATGAACCGCTTGGGATAATGTCCAGATTATTGAGAAAGACCGGCGTCGCATAGATGAACAACAGCGGTGGTATATATTGGAATAGTTTCCACTGCGTGATCTGGTCGATGAAGAACCAAAAGGCTGCAACCGCACACAAGACTGCGAGCACTCCGCCCGGAGAGCTGATCAAAGCATCCGACATGGTATTAACCCGTGCTGACGACTTGTGTCGCAGTATATCTAAATCAGCCCGTCTATTTTCATCGCTCTTAGTAACGGTCCAGGTCAATAAATGTCAGGCTGCACAGATCGAAATGCGGCCACTGTCATTGGCGGCGGATTGGGGCTCCGACAGCAGGGCAACCAGCGTCTGAGTGTGACTCGTAGGAGCCAATTCTGGCGGGCGATCTTGCTATCGGACGACTAGGAAAAGCTGAGCTGGGCGCTCAGGTCTTTGCGCGTCTCTTCGTCAGTCAGCACCGCGGCGTTGACGGTCAGCCAAACCGCATCCCAGTCCTTGATCTTGCACGGGCCGAACACGAATTTGGCAATGTAGCTGTTCAGGTCGCGAACATGGATTACGTTTTTCTCGAGCGGTGATGTGAACTGGACACTGCCGGTGAATACGACCAGATTAGCGACGGGAACCTTCGGTACGGCTTTTTGTAGCGCCCTCGTTCTGCCCTCATTCTGAATCATTGGATTCAAAAATTTTCGCCGGCGGATACCGTCCACATTCGTCCATTGTGGCTCATCCGGTCCGCCAAATACGACACCGTTGTAGTGTTTGGTCTGAATACATATAATTCCGCCGGATGTCAGAATAGCATGGTCTATTTTCGTCAGTCCGCCGTAAGCGCCGGGCAAAATGAAATCCTCGAGTACTTCGCGGCTCTTTTGCCGCAAAATTCTTCGGATGCGGCGCTTCCCGATCCTGGCGGTTACAAGCTTTGCAACGTGGCTGGCCGAAGCGCGAAAAAGGAGTGTTAGCAGCAGGGCGCAGGCGAGTGCTATCACGAACATCGCGGGACCGACATGCGTCAGGCCGGTCACTACTTCGCTGGCGGATTCTGCGGCCGGATCGACTGTCGCAGCTGGCGCTGCGTCGGACGCAAATGCCGGCATGGCTACCAGCCATCCAGACAGAAACGAAAGCAATCGACGAATCATGATTCGAGACTATGGCCATTCGACACAGGAAGCATCGTAGTGGGTCACGTTTTGGAAATCTAGCGGATGGACCGGTAACGGAAACCGTGAACTGGCAGAGTGTGATAGGTACGGGCAACAGAATCTGCCGCAATTCTCCTATTCAGACGCCGGGTACGCCAGGTAATAGCCGTCCACCCGGGCCAGCTTGATCGGCGTCCCGTATGTCATAAGCAGATTCTCCTCGGTCAGGACCTCCTCTTTGGGTCCATCGGCAACAATCGCTCCTTCGCGAAGGAGCACGATGCGCTCTATGTCAGGCGGGATCTCATTAAGGAGATGGGTAACGACCACGATATTCTTTCCCTTGCCTACCAGGTCGCGAATGCGCGCCAGGTAATCGAAGCTGGCGGTAAGGTCGAGGCCGGCTGTTGGCTCGTCGAGAATCAGCGTGTCCGGGTCGTGCACGAGCGCGCGGCCAAGTAAACAACGCCGCTGCTGTCCTGTCGACATGTTGCGAAGCGGCGTGTCGGCCAGAGATTCGACACCGAGTTCATGCATTACTTGCCGCGCTCTTATCTTTTGCGCGTCATTAATTCGCCCGGCGAGGATCCCGTGAATACCGACACTGGAGAAATAACCTGATAGCACGACGTCGAGTCCTGAGGTCGTGTCCCTGTACCTTGCCTGGAGGTCGTGTGAAACGACACCGATGTGCGAACGAAGCTCCCATACATTCCATGTCGATCGTCCAAGAATTCGAACCCATGAGTCGTCTTGGAGGACCGGATAAATTTCCCGGTTGACGACTTTTAGCAGTGTCGTCTTGCCCGAGCCGTTGGGGCCCAGAATCGCTATCTGCTCATGTTGCTCGATCGTCAGATCAAAATTGTCGAAGACGCGGGTATTGCCGCGATATATCGTCGCGTTGTGAATATCAATAAGGGGCGCATTACTCATTGACTAATGCGCCCATCAGCTGTCCTGCGTCAGCCGTATTGGTGCCCACGTCTCAAATGCTTCGTAGGCCGGCTTTGTTCCTGCGGGCTGGTATTGTTCGAGCCGCGCCGCCAGCCACTGAAACCATTCGAATCCGTTGGGTGAATCAATTTCTACGCGGAGTGCGATCACCCAGTCTTCGAGCTTGCGCCAAAGGATAATCACGCTGGTTCCAACGAGATTGCTTACGACGAGAAATGGCACGATGCGTTGAAAGGTCATGACGCCGATGTTCTCCATAGTTGTACTGATAAGCATCGCGGCATTTTCGATCTTTGCTTCATTCATTCTGATATCTTCGGCGCTCATGCCATCGGGCAGATGCAGGATCGTACGATATGCCTCTGTGAACTTGGGGCTCGCAAAGAATCGAAATAACTCGATTGCAGCGAGTTCGCGTCGTTGCTGGCGTATTTGTCGCATCTGCAGCATGGCAAAAAACACACCACCGATAACAATGAGTACACCGAGAATTTCCGCTACGTTTGCAAGCATCGTTAATTGAGTCATGTTGTAGTGATCCTTTAGATTGGAGAAAGCGATACTACTGGTTAAAGCGTATCGCGTCAGAGTTGATGCGGTGTCGCATCAGGCTTGCTATGTCTTCCGCGCGGCCGTCCGGCCCGATTGTAAAGTCGATCTCGTTATAACAGAGGGACTCTCTGAAAAACGACTGTGTGCGCGTCCGGATATTTTGTTGTTGTGTGTTATTCAAACAAGTGTTCGAGAAACGGTTCTTCCGTAATCCTTTTCCCATTCAGCGATCAGTTCTCGATTATCGTGTTGCCAGGGATGAAAATCCTTCCTGTAAAAACCCAAATAGGCAAAAAACACGCGACGGAGAACGCCCGGCCTGACAAACAGATACTTGAAACCGCTCAGCCACTCTCGAAGACTCCAGAGTTTGCCGTCATGCTTGAGCATGATGCACAGGTTTCGAAATGTGTCCTTGAAGAAGAAGTAAGTATTCATCATCAGGGCTTGACGCCGTTCCCTGACTGTACCGCCCACAGCAACAAAGACATCGAACGCAACAGCTTTATGCTCTGTTTCCTCGACACCGTGCCATGCCCACAGCGCTGCGACATGCGGATCGGCGCCCATGAACGCGTCCTTTTGACTAAGCATGTCATTTGCCATGATCGCGGTCAGGTGCTCATTGGCAACAGTACCGGCAAGCCGCCGCCTGGCCGACAATTCCCGGTATGCCCAGGTCATCCTGTCGCGAACCGGCCGTTCGAAGCGATCAAGATCATATCCCCGCTGCTCGCAAAGCAACTCGTTGTATGTCTGATGCTGCAGCCGGTGGGTCGCTTCCTGACCCTGAAATGCGGTTATCTCATCCAGCAGCTTCGGGTCGTCGATCTGGTTCCGGTAAACACGAACGCTGTCGATAAAGAACTTTTCGCCGAGCGGAAACAGTATGGACATGGCATTGAAGTAGGCGGTTTTGAAAGCGCTGCCGCTGTGCCAGTCGCCAGCAAGCGCTTCAGCCAGCTCGAAAGACGGCCGGCGCGGGCCGAATGTCAAGGCATCGGGGCTCTTGCTCTGCTTGCTCGTCATCGCAGTTCCACGGCATTCCGGGAATCGTATACTGACACACTTCGTCGGCGCCGCCCTGTACACGATCTAGTCGCGGGAATCGTTCCGCAGCAGCGACTCCAGCTCGCGGGCTGTATCCTTTGCAGACTGTATCAGGCGTTCCTCGTCATGATGAATAGCGTGCTGCTCATCTAACAGGCGCTTGTCACGTTCAGCAAATGTGTCAATAACTCGCCTGATCTCCTCTTGGTCGAAGCCAAGCATCTCCAGCACACGCTCGCTCATAGCCAGGCTGGACAACAAAGTCTCGCGGAAGATGTGCGTAATACCGAGATCCATCAGCTTGTGGGCATGCCGGCGGTTTCTCGCACGGGCGACGATGTTCAGATGGGGAAAATGGCGGATCACGGTTTCTACGGTCTTGACAGACGCCTCGACATCGTCGATGGCAAGCACAAGTAATTTCGCCCGGTCTGCGCCGGCTGCCCGGAGCAGGTCAAGCCGGCCGGCGTCACCGAAGTAAACCTTGCTGCCGTAGCGCCGGATCACGTCCACCTGCGAGGAATCGATCTCCAGTGCCGTAAACGACTGGCCTTTGATCCGCAGGAGACGTCCGATGATTTGACCGATGCGGCCAAATCCGGCGATGATCACGGCGTTTCCCACGTCCTCCATCTCATCGTATTCGGCATCATCTTTTTCGCCCATGCGGCCGGTGACATACTCAATAATCAGATAGATGACCGGTGTGAGCAACATTGATACCGCGACAGCCAGGATCAGTCTGTCAATCTGTGTGGTGTCGATAATCTGTTCGCGTGCAACCACGGCGAAGAGCACAAATGCGAACTCGCCGCCCTGCGACAAAACGGCGGCAAGGCTCAACGCTCCCTTGGTGTTACAAAGCCCGAACGCTTTCGCGAGCGGGTAAAGGACGATCGCTTTGGCTGCCATCAGGCCGACGACGAAAAGTAGAATCGTCTTTGGCTCCTCGAGCAGCAGTCCGATGTTGACGGACATTCCGACCGCTATGAAGAACAGCCCCAGCAACAGACCTTTGAAAGGAGCGAGATCGGCTTCGAGTTCATGCCGGTACTCTGAGTCGGCCAGTAGCATACCGGCGATGAATGCACCGAGCACCATCGACATGCCCGCAAACTGCATGAAAAGGGCGGCTCCTATGACCACGAGCAGCGCCGTTGCCGTGAAAAGCTCAGGTAATTTTGAGTGGGCCACGATCCGGAGCAACGGTCGCAACAGAAAATGGCCGCCAATGATCAGGCCAGCAATGCTTGCCAGCGAGATGCCGACCATCAGTGGATCGAATTGGCTTTCACCTGATGTTCCGCTGCCGATCAAGGGCAACAGGGCGATTAGAGGAATGACAGCCAGATCCTGAAAAAGCAGGATGGAAAAGGCGGCACGCCCATGGACCGTTGTCAGCTGCTTCTTTTCCGCAAGGAGCTGCAGGACGAAAGCGGTCGATGAAAGCGCAAGAATAAGGCCAGACACAGCGGCAGCGGTTGGAGTGAAGCCGTACGTCCAGGCCAGCAAGCCTATGACGATTGCACTTAGACCCACCTGAGCGCTGCCGAGCCCGAAAACCATCCGGCGCAATACCCAGAGGCGCGATGGTTGTAATTCGAGCCCGATGATGAACAACAAAAAGACGACACCAAGCTCTGCAAAATGCAGGATATGCTCCGGGTCACGGATAAACCGCAGTCCAAAAGGGCCAATGATTATGCCGGCCGCGAGGTAACCCAGAACCGAACCGAAACCCAGGCGTTTGCTGATTGGCACCGCGATGATCGCGGCGACGAGGTAAATGATGGCCTCCTGTAACAAACTCACCGGGTTTTCCTTTTTTGTTCTGAGAAAATAGCTCGCGACGATCCGCGGAGTGTAGCCTGCACGCGCCTTTGATGGCTATTCGCCTTTGCATTACACTAGCGCAGTTTTCGCAGAGATCAGAGATTGACTATGAGCCGGCAAAACAAAAGAACTCTGAAAACCGTTCTCGGACTGATATGTGTGGTGTTTTGCGCCGCGGCGTGCGAACCGCAACAGATGACAGAGGATCCTGATAAAGCGGCAGCTCTGAAAAATGTCGACGCTATGAGTCGCGAGCACGCTGGCGACACTGCAACCCCGAGTGAGGCGGCGAGTATTGCCGCGGAACGGGCAGTGGTTGCCGAAACGTTGGCATACGCAGAGGTCGCCGACGAACTGCGTTACGGGCACTTCGTCATTCCTTCCGACATGGTCGATCCATTGCCGGCCATCATTGTTATTCACGAATGGTGGGGCCTGAATGACGGTGTACGCTCAGTGGCGGACCGCCTGGCGGGCCTGGGTTATATCGTGCTGGCTGTCGACTTGTATGGCGGCAAGATCGCCGCGACCCCCGCAGACGCCAGAAAAATGATGCTGGATGTCGTGGAGAATCCGGAAGATGCCAGAGAAAATATTCGACAGGCCTATCAGTTCCTGGAGGAAACGGCAGGCGCGCCAAGCATCGGTTCACTGGGTTGGTGCTTTGGTGGCGGCTGGTCTCTGAATACGGCGCTGCTCTTTCCAGACGAGCTTGATGCCACCGTTATCTATTATGGCCAGGTCACCGATGATGAAGCGAAGCTTGAGCCCATGAATGTTCCCATTCTCGGCATTTTCGGCGCCAAGGATAAAGGCATACCGGTGGCATCCGTGCGGAGATTCGAGCATGCTCTGAAAAATCTGAGCAAGGACTACGAGATTGAGGTTTATCCTGGTGTTGGTCATGCTTTCGCCAACCCAAGCGGAAATAATTACAACGCTGAAGCGGCCGACAAAGCCTGGCAGCGGACCGTAGCATTCCTAAATCGCCACCTCACCATACCCGACGAAAAGTAGATTGATCAGGCCACTAGTTCTTGGCTGGTTTCGCAGCGGGTTCCGGCACGCTGCATTCGAGCATTACGTCCAGTGGCTTCGTGATATAGGTGATCGATTGTTCAGAATCAGTTGCGCAGAGTAGTGACGCCTGCGCGGACAGTGCCGCTGAGATTATGACTGTGTTTTCATCGGCGCCGGCAGGTTCTTTGTTGTCACCTGTCTCGTCTGCTTGAAAATCTTGCTGGTCATCCTGGACGCAGAATCGTTCAATTCGCACCGGTGCGATCTGATTTGACGGAACCTGGAGTTCCAAATCCAGCACCGAAGCCAGTCCCAGTTGTTCTGCATCAAGAGACTTTCTGCTGTCAGCGATACTTATCGACACTGAAGCAGGCTGCCAATTTTCTTCGCAGTAGGCGGTCAATGTCAGGCTATAGGTGAGACTGGGCAGGCGCAGGGAAAAGTGACCGGTTCGTCGCGGCGTTACCGTGACCGTTGGTACGTTGGCAGAAATCTCGATGCCTGGTACCGGTCTCGGTTCGGCCGGGACAGCGACAGAACAGACGCTTGCCATAAACAAAAATAGAAGTGCTGCGCGCATATTCGGCTAAGGCTACGATAACGCCGCAAGGAAAGACATTTAGTACAGCCTGCCCCGTCTCCCCGTGGCAGACAATCGTGGCCTGACGCTTGGCAAACTGTTTACGAGTCACGGGCAGCAAAGAGCAATGAAGGGCACAATTAGAGTGACCTACAAAGTTGCGCGGAGGATTGCAGTCCTGACCGTTGGCGGCGCAGTCCTGGCTGTAGGTATTGCAATGATAGTGGCGCCTGGCCCTGCGATAATCGTCATTCCGATCGGGCTCGCGGTTCTCGGAATGGAGTTCGCCTGGGCAAGGATCTGGCTACGGACACTGCGCGAGCGAATAAGCGCTCAAAACGGGAAATATCGGGGTCGTCGCGCAGAAAATCACCGGAATCGGCATCGATAAACTGCAATTTTCAGGCAAAAAGAAGGAGCCGGAGCAGCTAAAAACGATAATCGTTCAGCGGGCCGATCCGACACGGAGCGGTCTCCGGCTCCCCTGAAAAAACGGCAAGAAAAAAGGGGATATGCCGCCGGACCTCCTGGTCCTGTGGGGCCGCGCTACCCGGACATTCGGGGGAGAGTTGTCCGGAGAGCGGCATGCCGCCAATCCTGTCGAGGCGATGCTTTTACAGGTCGCCTGCGATAAGCACTGAACTGCGGCCAATGAGCCGAAATTCAAGATTCAGCCGGGTAGCCGCTTTGATAGCCTGGGCCGCTTCCTCGACGGCTGCCTCGTTGGCCAGTGCAGCATGTTCCTTGCTGGCCTCTTCGATCTGGGCCAGCGACATCTCACTCGCATCAAGCGGTCCGCGGTCGTCGGCCATCGCAGGCGTTGTGCTTACGCTGCCTGCGACTAGCAATAAGGCGGCAATCACTGCCGGGTTCATCAATTCTCTTGTCCTGTTCATTGCGCTGTCCTTTTCAGTGTCGGGCGGCTGTAATCCATCGCCGTCTGGCGTACTCATTGCACAAGCCATGCCAAACTGGAAAAGCCTTTAATAACAATGAATTAATCTCGAACTGGACGTCACGAAATTCCGTTATTTACGAAATTCCGTGACAATTATTCCGATTTTCCGTATAAACTCCTGGCATGACGATACACGATGACTATCAATGGCTCTTTCGCAAGGCACCGGCGATGATCACCTTGATCGGCGACGAGGGCCGGTATCTCGATATGAACGATGCCTTCCTCGACCGCCTGGGGTTTACGCGCGAGGAAATGATCGGCCGCCGGCCCGCCGAGTTCGTCACCGAGTCGAGTGCCCATCGCATCGAGAGTGAATTCCTGCCGACGCTCAGGCGGACGGGCAAGCTGGAGAACAAACCGATCACGTTGCGGACGAGGTCAGGCGAAGTGGTGGAGTGCCTTACCAATTCACTGGTCGAGCACGACCCGGATGGTTCGTTTGTCCGCATCGTAGCGATTTACAGCGAGGTGGCAGACCAGGCCAAGGCAAACCTCAAATACCGGCACCTGTACCGTTCGACACCGGCGATGCTGCATACCGTGGATTCCAATGGCTGCATCATGACGGTGACGGATCATTGGCTACAGAAAATGGCTTATACCCGCGATGAAGTCGTCGGGCGACCGATTGTGGATTTTTTCAGCACCGTATACCAAAAGAAATTCGCCGGTGATCGGTTGCAGGAAGTCATCGATGGCGGCGAGTTCAATAACGAAGAACGGCAGATGGTTACCAAGGATGGAATCGTGCTTGATCTTCTGATGTCCGCTATTTCTGAAAGAGATTCCTCGGGACGGGTTCAGCGAATGCTGGTTGCGTCGAAAGACGTTACCGAACGTAATCGTGCCGAGCGGGCACTGCGGAAAACGCTTGCCGAGAATGCGCACCTGCGCGAGGAACTCGAACGCGAGCGTGATTACCTGCGCGAGGAAGTTAACGTCTCGATGAACTTCGGCCGGATTATCGGCAAGAGCCCGGCTTTGAAACACATGCTGGCTCAGGTTGAAGCAGTTGCTCAGACGCCGGCCAGCGTACTGGTGCTTGGCGAATCCGGCGTCGGCAAGGAATTGGTCGCCCACGCTATCCATGCACGGAGTCCACGCGCTGACGGCCCGCTTGTGAAAGTAAATTGTCCCTCGATACCCAAAGATCTGTTTGAAAGCGAATTCTTCGGGCACGTCAAAGGGGCATTCACCGGGGCGCACCGTGATCGGGTCGGCAGGTTTCAGCTCGCGGACGGCGGCACGATTTTTCTGGACGAGGTCGGCGAAATTCCGATCGAGTTGCAGGGCAAACTCCTGCGCGTGTTGCAGGAGAGTGAGTTCGAACGTGTCGGCGACGACATCACGAGGTCCGTTGATGTCAGGGTGATTGCAGCAACCAACCGGGATCTCGAACAGCTTGTCATAACTGGCAAGTTCCGTGAGGATCTGTTTTATCGCCTGAGCGTTTTCCCGATTGATGTGCCGCCATTGCGCAAACGCGGCGACGATGTGATACAGCTGGCGCAACATTTTCTCGAGGCAACGTGCAATGAATTTGGCCGAGAGCCGATGCTGCTGACGCAGATTCAGGCTGACGAAATCAGAAATTACGACTGGCCCGGAAACGTGCGTGAACTCAAGAATGTTATTGAACGAGCGGTTATCCTGTCACAGGGCAATGTCTTGCGACTCGACCTGTCCCTGGCTGCACCTGGGGCGGCAAGTGTTGCAGGATCACAACACGACGATTTGGCGACGGAGAGTCTGATTCTTACCGAAAAGGACATGAAAATATTGCAAAAGAAGAATTTATTGGCGGCACTCAGGCAGGCTAACTGGCGAGTGTCCGGGAAGGGCGGGGCGGCGGAGCTTCTCGGCGTGCGGCCGACTACGCTTGCCGATCGCATCAAGACTTTCGGCGTGCGTAAACCGCGCCACAGTTGAGAGGGCGGACATGACCGATCGAGTCAGACTCCTGCCCCTGGTAATTGTCGTCTTGCCGATGCTTGGGCTTTGCGACAGTGTGTTGCCGCCTGGCGTACGAAGTTCTTTGGACCTGCGTAGGGCGCCCGACAGTAGCCTTAGCATCTATGTTGAGAACCTCGATACGGGCGAGCCAGTCCTGGCCTGGAATGAAGACGTTCCGCGCAACCCGGCATCGGTCATCAAGCTGCTGACAACACTTGTGGCCTTGGACATCCTCGGCCCTGCCTATACCTGGAAGACGGAAGCCTACCTGTTGGGGAAAACAGATGGCGATGTTCTGGACGGCGACCTGCTGCTCAAAGGCTATGGCGACCCGTTCCTGGTAACCACACGCGTTTGGCAAATGTTGCGCGAGATTCGACAAAAGGGGATCAACCGGATAACGGGTGACCTTCTGATTGATGACAGCTACTTCGACGTGCCGTATCACGATCCGGCCAAATTCGACCGGGAACCACTGCGCGCTTATAACGTTGCGCCGAATGCACTACTGATGAATTTCAAGGTAGTGCGCTATCACTTCGAGCCCGACCCCGAGTCGGCGACAGTCAGAATTCGGGTTGATCCGCCACTCGAGAATCTGCGAATCGAGAACAGACTAAAGGTCGCGCAAGGCCGCTGCCGCGGTTACCAGCGCGGAATTACTATTACGCCGAACGAAACAGTCGATCACATGGTGATGAGTGGCCAGTTTCCCAGTGGTTGCAAAACCTACGCGATGCATCGCGCTGTGCTCAGTCACAACGAGTTTGCCTATGGTCTCTTCAAAAGCATCTGGCAGGAATCGGGCGGCGAGTTTTCGGGAAGCGTGAGGAACGTGGTCAAACCTGATGACATCGAGCCGTTTCTGGTTTTCGAATCTTTGCCATTGGCCGATATCATCAGCAAGGTAAACAAACACAGTAACAACGTAATGGCCCGCCAGCTTCTTTTTACGCTGGGTGCCGAGAGATTTGCCGTGCCAGGCACGGAAGAGGGCGGCAGGCAGGTCATCCAGGATTGGCTCAAAAGCAGGCAGCTCGGATCCGCCAAGCTGAAACTTGATAACGGGGCCGGGTTGTCACGGAATTCGCGCATCTCGGCCAGAAACCTCGGCGAGATTCTGCGTTACGCCTGGCAGAGCCCATTCATGCCCGAGTATTTGTCTTCACTTTCCCTGTCGGGCCTCGACGGCACCTTGATGCGACGTTTTCGTGATGACCCGTTAACCGGCAAGGCGCATATCAAGACCGGCCGGCTCGACAATGTCACCGCGATCGCGGGTTACCTTCAGTCCAGATCGGGCGGACGATACACCATTGTCGCACTGCAAAATCACACTGACGTGCATCGCGGTCCCGGCGAAGAAGTACAGGCGGCCTTACTTCGTTGGTTGTACGAACAGTAAACCCCGCACGACTCACGAAAATAGCATTTGGCCTGTAGTAAACTCCGCGAATCGTTTGGGAGAAATAAATATGCGTCTTTCGATTGAGCTAACCCGTATATTGCGACAGCATGTTGCAATATACGGGCTCGTCATTCTTGTGGCGATGCCGGCGGCTGCACTCGCGGAAACAGCATATGTCACCGATAACCTGCGGCTTGGATTGCATCAGGCGGAAGACACGAGCGACAGGGCGTTCCGCACGCTGGAAAGCGGCCAGGCCGTCGAAATATTGTCGCGCGGCCGAAATTATGCACGCGTTCAGCTTCCTGACGGCGTGCAGGGATATCTAAAGGCGGCATACCTTGTCTTTGAAAAACCGGCCAAACTGATTGTTGCTGAGACCCAGGCCGAGAACGAAAAGCTGGTTCGGCAGCTGGCAGAGACGAAACAGGCCTTTGCAGAACCCGCGGCAGCGATTGCTGCGCTCGAAAACGATATCGTCGAACGCCAGTCGGCACTCGATGAAAGTACAACGAGAGTCGAGGAACTGACTAAGGAGAATGACAGGTTTCGCAGGCGACAGGACAACTCTAGGTACGCCATGCCCTTACCCTGGGTGGCCGGCGCCCTTGGCGTTTGTCTTCTGGCGGGGTTTCTGGTCGGCCTCTGGTTTGTTGACTATCGCAGTCGCAAACGCCACGGTGGCATTCGTATCTATTGACGCGATTTCCTAGCCCGCCAGCCATTTCGACAACAGCTGTCGGGATATATCTCCGCGTTATATCCCGATAACCACAAATACGTTCACGAGCTTCGCGCTACTCCGTATGGTTTGCCTTCACCGACAAACCCAACGGATGAAAATTTTGCACAATATGGCTGCAAGTGCAGTTGCGCCACCGCTCGACCTTGCTCAGACGCAGAAAGTGCGAAGCGCGCTGGACGGGCTGACACCTGCGCAACTGCAGTGGGTAAGTGGCTACGTCGCCGGTCTGGCGGCCCGGAACGAGACGCTACCGTCTGCTATCGCTGAAACGGCGACCGATCCGTCCAATACGATGACCATCCTGTACGGGTCACAGACTGGCAACGGCCGCGCCATCGCGGAGGAGTTAAAGCAAAGCGCTGTGAGCCGCGGCTTCGCCGTCAGATTATTTAGCCTGGCTGACTACAGGCCGGCCAATATCAAACGGGAAACACTCATCAGTCTGGTCGTCAGCACGCACGGCGAGGGAGATCCTCCGGATGATGCAGAGCTGTTTCACGAGTTTCTGCTTTCCGGCAAAGCGCCGCCACTGAAGCAGCTGAAGTACTCGGTTCTTGCTTTGGGCGACAGCAGTTATGTCAATTTTTGTCAGACGGGACGCGACCTGGATGCCCGGCTGAGTGAACTCGGCGCCGCCCGGTTCGTACCGACGATTGAATGTGATCTTGATTACGATGAAACTGTGGCAGCTTGGACTGACGATGTTCTCGATGCTCTGCCGAAGGTGTTGGAAAGCGTGCCAAGCGTGCCGCGTCTGCATGCTGTAAAACGACCCGCTGTCTATAACAGACACCGCCCGTTCGAAGCAGTGGTCCTGACCAACCAGAAGATCACCGGGGCCAAATCAACGAAAGACGTGCGTCATATCGAACTGTCTCTTGAAGACTCGGGCCTGATATACGAGCCGGGAGACTCTCTGGCGGTAATTGCGGACAATCCGCCACAGCTCGTTGAGGAACTGCTCGAAACGCTGGATTTTTCAGGTAGTGAAGAAGTAGAGGTTCAGGGCGCGGCGTTTACGATCAGGGACGCCCTGCGGGCGAAACTTGAGATCACGGTGCCTAACCTCGGATTCCTGAAGGCTTATGCCGAGCTTGCAGACTCGCAGGACCTGAGGGACTTACTGCAGCCAGAGCGCCAGGCCGAGTTGTCCGTTTTCCTGGAGGCCCGGCAGATTATCGATATTGTTCGTGAATACGCCGCTCCGGTCAGTGCAGCCGAGTTCGCCGCGAGCTTGCGAAAACTCATGCCGAGGTCGTACTCCATTGCTTCCAGTCCGCTGGCAAACCCCGATGAGGTTCACCTGACGGTCGCGTCCGTAAATTACCAGGCATTCGGTACCGAACATTGGGGCGCGGCTTCCACGATGTTAGCGGACCGCATTGCCGAAGGAGACAAGGTTTCGGTATTCGTTGAACCCAATCCGAGATTCCGTCTGCCTGCCGACGGGCAAACACCAGTGATCATGATTGGTCCCGGTACTGGCGTTGCGCCGTTCAGAGCGTTTGTGGAACAACGCGCAGAACTCGGTGCGACCGGCAAGAACTGGTTATTTTTTGGCGACCGGACTTTTCACAGCGACTTCCTGTACCAACTGGAATGGCAGCGATTCCTGAAACATGGCGTGTTGCATCGCATGGATGTCGCCTTCTCCCGCGACCAGGCAGACAAAGTCTATGTGCAGCACCGGATCGAGGAACAAGGCGCGGAAGTCTACCGGTGGTTGCAGCAGGGCGCCGTAATTTATGTTTGTGGTGATGCCAAACATATGGCCGGCGATGTTCACGATGCACTTGTCAACGTACTCGTAGCACACGGTGGCCACGATATCGAATCTGCCCGAATTTATCTCAAAGATCTGCGCAGGGCGGGCCGGTATCAGCGCGATGTCTATTAAGAGCTTCGCATGACCAGCATGGCGACAAAATTGAGCGACGTCGAGCGTATAAAGGCCCAGAGTCGCCACCTGCGCGGCACTCTCGTTGAAAGTCTCAAAGATCCGCTTACCGGCGCGTTCGCGGAAGACGACACGCAATTATCGAAATTTCACGGCATCTATCAGCAAGACGATCGTGATGTACGCAACGAACGAAAACGGCAACGTCTCGAGCCCGCATACAGTTTTATGATTCGCGTCAGAGTGCCGGGCGGCGTTTGCACAACGGATCAGTGGCTGAGCATGGACGAGATAGCCCGGACGCGGGCGAACGGCACCATTCGGCTGACGACACGACAGGCATTTCAGCTTCACGGCGTTATCAAAGGCAAGCTGAAAACTGCCATCCAGGGAATCAATCAGGCGCTGATGGATACCCTGGCGGCCTGCGGTGACGTGAATCGAAACGTCATGTGTTCGCCGATGCCGCCGTTATCGGAAGTTCATCGCGAAGTCCAGGCACACGCAGAGTCGCTCAGCGAGCATCTGACTCCTGCGACGCGTGCATACCACGAGATCTGGCTCGACGGCAAAAAATTGCAAAACCCGGAACCGGATGTGGAACCAATCTACGGCGATACCTACCTTCCGCGCAAGTTCAAGTCAGCGTTCGTGGTACCGCCGCAGAATGATGTTGATGTGTATGCTCAGGATTTGGGCTTTATTGCGATTGTTGAGCAAGGCGTGGTCCGTGGTTTCAATGTCACCGTAGGCGGCGGCATGGGAATGAGTAACGGGGAGACGGCGACTTATCCGCGGCTTGCCGATGTGATGGGTTTCTGTACGACCGAACAGGTTAATGCAGTTGCGGAAGCCGTAGTGACTATCCAACGCGACTTCGGTGACCGCACAAATCGCAAGCATGCACGCCTGAAATACACGATTGATGATCGAGGCTTGGATTGGCTCAGGAGTGAAGTTGAGCGCCGCCTTGGTTGGCAACTGGAGAAACCGCGCCCGTTCGCATTTGTCGGCAATGGAGATGTCTATGGCTGGCAGCGATCGACGGACGGGCTCTGGCATTACACATTGTTCGTGCAGAATGGCCGCATCCTGGATGCCGGTGACCGGCGCCTGATGACCGGTCTCAGAAAAATAGCGACCGCGCACAAGGGAGATTTTCGACTGACGCCGAATCAGAACCTGATCATCAGCAATGTCTCCGATGACGACAGGGAGCAAATTACAGAGCTGCTCCGTGAGTTCGGTATCGAGAACAGTCAACAGGCAAGCCCGTTGCGGCTGCACTCGATGGCCTGTGTGGCGTTCCCGACCTGCGGTCTGGCGATGGCCGAAAGTGAGCGATACCTGCCGTCATTAATCGACCGCATCGACGAACGACTTGAAGTACATGGGCTTCGCGACGAAGCCATGACGATCCGCATGACGGGTTGCCCGAACGGCTGCGCCCGGCCCTATATCGCCGAGATCGGTCTGGTCGGGAAAGGTCCGGGTCAATACAACCTTTATCTTGGTGCGGGCTTCGCCGGCGACCGGCTGAATAAACTGTATCGCGAGAACATCGACGAGGAAGAGATCCTCGCTGCCCTCGACCCTTTGTTCGCGCGCTACGCGCGCGAGCGAAACAACGGCGAGCATTTCGGTGACTTCGCCGTTCGAATCGGGGCAGTGGCGGAAGTCAGGGCTGGAAAGGAATTTCATCTGGATACTATTAATGGATAGCAAGCAGAGTAACAAAAAGATCGTGGAACTCAGCGAGTCGCGCAGCAGGCGTGCCGCCGAACTGGTATGCAACCGCTCGCTGGAATCGATGTCTGCGGAGGAAAGAGTAAGCTGGGCCTTGACTCATCTGCCCGAGAACCACGTTCTCAGCTCAAGTTTTGGTGCCCAGGCGGCGGTCATGCTGCACATGCTTTCCAGCCAGCGTCCCAACATTCCCGTCATCGTCATCGATACGGGCTATCTTTTTCCCGAGACATATCGCTTTATCGACGAGCTAACCCGCTCTCTTCACCTGAACCTGAGCATGTTTCGTTCTGACCTGTCCAGCGCCTGGCAGGAAGCGCGCTTCGGCAAACGTTGGGAAGCGGGCATCAAAGGGATAGAGGCATATAATCGCGACAACAAGGTCTTGCCCATGGAGCGCGCCCTCGAAACGTTGAATGTCGGTACATGGTTTGCCGGGCTGCGGCGGAGCCAGTCGCAGAGTAGAAAAAACACGACCATCGTGGAGTCATCCGGCGAACGCTGGAAAGTTCACCCGATTGCTGACTGGACCGACAGGGACGTCTATCAATACCTGAGAAAACATGATCTACCGTATCACCCGCTGTGGGAGAAGGGCTATGTCTCTATCGGCGATGTTCACACTACGCGATCGCTGGCCGATGTATCGAACAGCGACGAAACACGTTTCTTCGGGCTGAAGCGTGAATGTGGTTTGCATGAAATGGACTTCGGGCGATCGGCCTGAAAGCCCTGAATTCGTAGAGCTGCTCCTACGCGGCGGCAGACAGGTCGTCCGAGCAGCCGCCACGGATTGGCAGCGTTGTATCTCTGAACAGCAAATCGATTTCTTTCTGTTCCTGGGCTTTCACCGCCGCGTCGATTTGCTCTGCATCGAGATGCGGCGCAAACAACCGGATGAAGTCGAGCATATAGCGCCGTAGTATCGCGTCCTTGCGGAACCCGATCCACGTTGTGCTTCGAGGAAACAGTCCTTCCGCATCGATCACAGCCAGGTCCTTATTGTCTGTGCACTCGTGAGCCATACTCGCAACGATACCGACGCCGAGTCCCATGCGAACATAAGTCTTAATTACGTCGGCGTCTCGTGCGGTGAAGACGACATCGGGCTTCAGGTTTTTTTCGGCAAACGCTTTCTTGAGCGATGACTCTCCCCCGAAACTGAAAACATAGGTCACAAGCGGATGGTTGGCCAGATCTTCGAGTGTCAGCTTTCGATCCAGCGCCGCGAGTTCGTGGTCGTTCGGTACAAGAATCGTGCGGTCCCAGCGATAGATCGGTACCAGCAGGAGCTCACTGAATAAGTGTTTTGATCCTGTGGCAATAGCGAAGTCGATTTCATGTGCAGCTACCATGTCGGCAATCTGCTCCGAGGTGCCCTGATGCAAATTCAGCTTGACGCCCGGATATAATTGTCTGAAGGATCTTACGACTTCGGGCAGGACATAGCGCGCCTGGGTATGGGTTGTGCCGATGGATAATGTGCCTTCCTCTTCCTGATAGTAGTCCGAGGCCAGGCTACGGATGTTGTCTACCTCCTGCATGATGAGTCTGGCCCGCTCGATCACCTGGTGACCGGCGGCTGTTATGCCTTCGAGACTTTTGCCCTTGCGCGAAAATAATTGCAGGCCGAGCTCCTCTTCCAGCAGCTTGAGCTGCTTGCTGACGCCCGGCTGGGACGTGTAGAGGCGATCAGCAGCCGCCGTGATATTCAGACCGTTATCGACGATCGCGAGCAGATACTTTAGCTGTTGTAGTTTCATTGGACTGCGTCGTGTCAATCCCGTTTGGCTCGATCAACCCTCTCTAGGACAGGCTTTGCCGGCTAACGTTTCAGGCAATACGGTTTCCATGACTCAAATGTGGCCCGAAACTATGCCAAGTCTGCCGTGTAAAGACAATTTTCGCTGAGAATACCGATACTTATAACACGGAGGCATAAGGGCAGAAATATTCATTATTTATCGTCTTGCCCGGCACTCGTTATATTGGACGGCCTCCAGAAAAGGCTGAGTCCGTGGACTACTTTCCCGCATTTTTGAAGCTTAAAGACAGACCCTGCTTGCTGGTCGGTGGCGGCGTCGTGGCGTCACGCAAGGCGGATTTGCTGCTGGCTGCGGGTGCGCGGCTGACAGTCGTGGCGCCGGAGATCTGCCCGGCACTCGCGCTATACGTCACCTCAGGACGCATCACTCATCGCATTGGCCGTTTTACTCCGTCGGACGTGAATGGCCACTGGCTGGTCGTCAATGCCAGCGACGATCCCGAGCTCGGCTCTGAGGTCTTCGAAGCCGCAAACGGAGCGCGGATCTTTTGTAATTCCGTCGACGACAAAGGGCTGTGCAGTTATGTTACACCTGCAATCATCGACCGGAGCCCCGTTGTCGTGGCGGTATCGAGCGGTGGTGCGGCGCCGCTGCTTGCACGCAAAATCCGCACACAGATCGAAACAATTCTGCCAGCGCGTCTCGGTCATCTCGCCACCCTGGCTTCCGCATGGCGGGACCGCGTCAAAAATCGAATTGATGGTCTTCTCAACCGGCGACGATTCTGGGAGCAGGTGTTCGATGGCGTCGTTTATGATGACGTACTCGCCGGTCGATTCCAGTCTGCAACAAGAAACATCGCTTTCCTGCTCGAAGCAGCATCGCGATCGCAGAGGAAAGAAGGCGAGGTCTGGCTCGTTGGTGCAGGGCCCGGTGACCCCGGCTTGCTGACGATGCGGGCATTACAGCTCATGCAACGCGCGGATGTTATTGTGCACGACCGTCTCGTAGCCGATGAAATACTTGCATTGGGACGACGCGACGCCGAGAAAATCTCTGTGGGTAAAGTCCCCGGATGTCGATCCACTACGCAGGAAGAGATCAACGAGCTGCTGATACGCCTGGTGCGCGACGGCAAGAGAGTCTGTCGACTCAAAGGCGGCGATCCTTTTATATTTGGCCGCGGCGGCGAGGAGATAGAGGCGCTTGCGAGAGCTGACATTCGCTACCAGGTAGTTCCGGGCATCACGGCCGCGGCCGGTTGCGCGGCGTATGCAGGTATACCGTTAACACACCGGGATATGGCACAGTCCGTCGTTCTCCTGACGGCGCACGGAAAGGACTCCGTGGACCGGCTCGACTGGCCTTCGCTGGCACGCGACAGACAAACGCTGGCGCTGTACATGGCCGTTCGTCGCTTCCCGGACATTCAGAGCAAACTGGTCGAATACGGACGGTCACCGGACACGCCGATTGCGATCATAGAACGCGGCACGAGCGACAATCAGAGAGTCATACACGGCAGTCTCGAAAACCTGACCGATCTTGCAGAGCAACATGGCGTTATTGCGCCGGCGCTATTGATTGTCGGCGAAGTGGCAGGACTCGGTGTCGGGCGGGAGTGGTTTGAAGGTCAAGCTGCCGCGCAGGCCCCTGACAGGCCGGTTCCTGTCGCAGTTTTCTGATATACAGGGCTACCAGGAGTCTGTGCGGCAAAAAACATTCCTGCTGCAAAAGCGCTACAGCGGCCCATTTTTCCGTGCTTTTTTGTTACGTAGTCTCACTATGCGCCGAAAAAGAACGAAAAAGTGGTCTCGCAACGGATATTTCTACCGCACAGATCCCTGGACCAAATAATAAAATCTCGAGTTTTTTCAAAAAGGACAGTCAAATGATTTACGACAATATCCTCGACACGATCGGAGACACACCGATCGTACGCCTCAACCGAATTGCCCCGGATCACATGGAAATGTATGTGAAGGTGGAGTCGTTCAATCCCATGGCATCGGTCAAAGACCGGCTTGCAATTGCAATCATTAACGATGCGGAAAAACGCGGTACCCTTGAGCCCGGCCAGACAGTTGTGGAAGCAACGTCAGGGAATACCGGGATCTCGCTCGCGATGGTCTGTGCAGCGAAGGGTTATCCGTTCGTTGCCACAATGGCGGATTCCTTTTCCATCGAACGGCGCAAGATCATGCGCGGTCTTGGTGCCAAAGTCATTCTGACGCCCGCCGCTGAAAGGGGCACCGGCATGGTGAAAAAGGCAGAGGAACTGGCGGAAAAATATGGCTGGTTCCTGGCAAGGCAATTCGAAAACCCGGCCAACCCGGAGTATCACCGCAACACGACGGGACCGGAAATTCTCATGGATTTCGCGGACAGGCGGCTCGACTACTGGGTCACCGGCTACGGCACCGGCGGCACGATGACCGGTGCCGGGGAAGTCATCAAGCTCGCTCGGCCCGAAGTAACAATCGTCGCGACCGAACCTGCCGGTGCGTCACTGCTGGCAGGTTGCGACTGGAATCCACACAAGATACAGGGCTGGACACCTGACTTCATTCCCGATGTGCTGAATCGTGAAATCTTTGATGAACTCATTCCGGTGACGGACGAGCGGGCGATCGAAGTATCGCGACAACTGGCGGCAGAAGAAGGTATTTTCGTGGGCATCTCCTCCGGCGCCACGCTGGCAGCCGCGTTCGAAGTTGCCGAGCAAGCCGAAAAAGGCTCCGTCATCCTCGCGATGTTGCCGGATACCGGCGAGCGGTACCTGAGTACGCCCCTGTTTGAAGGCGTCAACGAGGGGTCGGACGATGACTGGCTCGAATCGATAGACGCCTGACAATCGATCGACCATCAGGCCCGGCTGGCGCAAAAGCCAGTGCCACCAGGCTTCGTTTCGCGTAATTTACTGAAAAAAAAGGAGAAATCCGTTTCACCTGAGACATGAGTCACAGCGATTTCCGTCGTTGCATGGCATTGTGCGGTGGTTCCCAAATACAGGGCCTTTCCCGGCCGCGCCAGAGAGCGACACTCGCCTATGTTCGCAGACGTGCACAACATCATAACGAATAGAAATATCGACTCGGCCAAGGGACTGCTGCAGTCTCTGGTGCCCCGTGCACAGCGCTTCTGTTTTTACGACCTCTCCCGGAGCTGTGTCTGGAGCAGTGAGGGCGTCGACGATTACGAGATCGACAACTACGTTTCGGATTTGCCCGATGACGTTGTCTCGGGGATTCTCCCTGATTCGAGTCTTCTGCGCCGCACGTTGCCTTCCGGCCGAACGGTGCTCGTGTTGCCGGTCTATGGTGGCACGGATAAAGGGCTCGGCCTGCTCATAAGCGTGTTCTCCAGGAACGCAGGCAAGTCCTCCTCATTCAATCCGCGTCTGTTGAAAAATATTCTGCTCCCGGCGGTGCAGGTCATCGGTGAGAGCCTGCGCCTCAATCAACAGCTCGGCGAGATTGCGAGACGGGCGGACATCGCCGAGAAAGAACTCGAACTCGTCTATAAAGTCGATGAGAAAATCCATGGTGTATCACGCAGCCACGCCGGGCTCGCACAGCTAATCGGCCAAAGTGGCCGCTTTCTTGGCATTGCCTACAGTGTTCTGCTCTTGCCGTCCAAACGAATCCGGATCAGTGCCACACACTCGAGCTGGAAGCACGTAAACAGGAAAGTGCTGGACAAGTACATTATCGGGAAGCTGTTCCCGAAGCTCGAGGGTCAGCGAGCGCCGCTGATCTTCGAAGTGCCGCCGGTAGAGGGCTCGACCAATATCGCCGACCAGGGTTACCAGGCGATGCTGTGTCCGCTCATTGACAGGGCCGGCAATGTCGAGGGTGTGCTGGCCCAGCTCGGGCGCGTCAACAACACACTGTTCGACAAATCGCACATGCGTTTCATGTCGCACATCGTACGCAAGGTCGAATACGTCATTGAGCAATCTTTCGACATAATGACCGGCCTGATGAACCGCTCGGGATTCGAGGCGCAGCTGCATGAATCGATGAAATCACTCATCGACAGAGATGACGAACACCAGATTATTTATTTCGACCTGGACAATCTTCAGCTGGTCAATAACACGTTCGGACGGGAAGCCGGTGACGAAGTCATTATTCGCTTCGCGCAGATGCTCGAGGAGGTATTGTCCAAGAATGCCGTGGCAACCCGGCTCACAGGCGATGATTTCGCCATTCTGCTGACACACAGTACGGTCGAGCAAGCGCTCGATATGACCACGGCTTTACGCAGGAAAGGAGAGCAACTTCGATATTTGCAGGGAGATAAATCCTTGCAGGTCACAGTCAGCATCGGCGTCGCAAGTTTTGACGTTAAAGCCTCCGATGTGGCGGATGTGTTGACGGCTGCCCGAATTGCCTGTGACACTGCGAAAGACCACGGTCGTGACCGTGTCGAAGTCTATGACCAGGAGAACCAGAGCGTCATACGCCGCTATGATGACATGCATCTCGTCTCGGAGATTCAAAAGACTCTCGACGCGGACGGATTTGAGCTCCAGGCGCAACCTATCGTCTCATTGACGGATAACGACGACCACAGTTACTTCGAGATTCTTTTGAGAATGAAGGACAGCAAAGGCAACAAGGTGTCATCCGACGCCTTCTTCTCCGCCGCTGAGCGTTATCAGCTCATGCCGCAGGTCGATCGATGGGTCGTTTCGACGACCTTGTCCAAACTCGGCGAGCACGCGGAATACCTCAAAGCGACGGGCGCAAGCTTTGCGATAAATCTGTCAGGCCAGTCTCTGGGTGATGACGAGATTCTCAAGTTTATCGAGGACGAAATTGAGTCCAGCGGTGTCCCTGCTGCGTCGCTCTGCTTTGAGGTCACGGAATCCGCGGCGGTATCCAACCTCAGGAAAGCTCAGGCCTTCATCGATGCATTGCGCAAGCGTGGTTGCAGCTTCTCACTCGATGACTTCGGCGCCGGGTTGAGTTCATTTGCCTATCTCAAGAATTTCCAAGTCGATACTTTGAAAATCGATGGCAGTTTTATCCGCGATATCACTGACAACAGGATTTCGGAGTCAATGGTGACTGCTATTACGCAAGTAGCCAAAGTGATGAAGCTCAAAACCGTGGCCGAGTACGTGGAAAGTAAGAAGACCATGTCGCTCATCAGAAAGATCGGTGTCGACTTCGCGCAGGGCTATGCTATCGGCAAACCCATCGCCATCGACGACGTCCTGCAAGCTCTGACCAGGGAGACGCAGTCGTCAACTGGGTGATCACGAAAAAGACCTGACAGGTTTTCATCACCCGTCTGGTTTCGTCATACCTCGAGCGGATCAAGTCAACGAACGTCAGTTCGCAGCGAGCAGAATGTTGCCAATAATATACGTTGGCGGACTGGGGCTCCTGCAGATCAGGAAATGCCCGATTCCAGTCCGGTAGCCATAATCATCCCCAATTCTTCGCATTCAATGAGCCGGGTCTGGTCAAACTCGCCGGCGATCAACAGCGGGCCTGGATCTGTTTGACGGAAAGTCCCGTCAGAATTCGGCTAATGCTACTTAAGGGGGGCGGGATGCTGCATCTGGCGGCCATTCCGATAGACTGGCCGCGATGAAGCCGTCAGCCAACAAGAAACTCGAGCAGCTGATCTCGAATCTGCCCGACGAGCTCAGCGCCGTCGTGCCGCTTTGGCTCGAGCGGCTCGAATCGTCTCATCCTGCCAGTGCTGCTCGATTCAGTTCCCCGGATGACTTCCATGCCGGCTTGACCAGGCTTGTTGCCTGCAGCGAGTTCGCGGCGAATACGATCGTCCGGGAATGGCCCTGGGTCCTGTCCTGCCGGGACAATGCGGCGTTCCTGCAGGCTCCGGACAGGGAGGCCCTGCGTGCATTCTCGAACGAGATATCCGGATGTATGGATGATATCGATACCGTAAAGAGCCGCCTCAGACGGTTCCGCGATCGGTGGCTTTTGCATGTGCTGTGGCGCGATATCTGCGGGGCAGCAAGCCTTGACGAAACTTTGCAGGCATTGTCCGATCTTGCCGACGACTTAATCGCTGCCTGCACGAAATATGCAACGCGAATAATGCAGGAACGATTTGGAATACCGCGAAATGATCACCGGGCAGAGATACCCATCGTAGTACTTGCAATGGGCAAGCTCGGCGGCCGGGAGCTGAATTTTTCCTCTGATGTCGATCTGATTTTCCTGTACACCGATGATGGAGAAACTGATGGCAGGCGCCCTCTCAGCGCGCATGAATACTTCACTCGCCTGACTCGGCAGATTGTAGCTTTGCTTGACGAGGTGACGGCTGATGGCTTCGTATTCAGGGTCGACACCAGGCTCCGGCCGTTCGGCGACAGTGGCCCGCCCGTGGTCAGTTTTGCCGCCCTGGAATCCTACCTTCCACAGCATGGCAGGAGCTGGGAGCGATACGCCTACATCAAGGCCCGGATTACAGGTCCGCCTGTCAGCGAGGCAGTTGCCGAAGAACTCCTGAGCAACATGATTGAGCCCTTCGTTTATCGGCGCTACCTGGATTTCGGTGTATTCGAATCGCTGCGTGACATGAAGGCGCTTATAGCTGCAGAGGGTCAGAAGAAGGAGCTGGCATCCAACATCAAGCTCGGCCCCGGCGGCATCAGGGAAATCGAATTCATCGCACAATCGTTGCAACTCGTTCGCGGCGGGAGCGACAGGCGACTACGCAGCAGCGAGTTGCAGCTTGTGCTGCTCCGTCTCGCCAATAATCTCGGGCTTTCGGAATCGTCAGTCGCCGAGCTTCTCAATGCCTATACTTTTTTGCGGCGTCTCGAAAATTTCATTCAGGCCATGCGCGACCAGCAGTCGCACGATCTTCCGAACGATCCCACGGACAGGGCACGACTTTGCCTGGCGATGAATTATCCAGACTGGGACAAGCTGGTTGCAGATCTCGATATGCATCGCGGCAATGTCAGCAGGCAATTCGATAACGTGGCGTTCAGGAACGAACGTCCCGAATCCCAGTCCACGGCTGCGACAACATTTTCTGAATGCTGGGTTTCGTCATCTACTGCCGCCCAGTGGCAGGAACTACTGGAACAACAAGGCTTCGCACAGGCGGAGGAACTATCGGCAACTGTGGTGAATTTCCAGCGGGCTCCTCTGATGCTGCAAATCGACAAGGTCGCCCGTCAACGGCTGGACCAGCTCATGCCGAAGCTGTTGGTTCAGCTACGCGACAAGCCTCGTCCATCCCCGGTGCTAGGCAGGGTACTCAGTATCGTCGAGCGAATATTGCGGCGCAGCGCTTACGTCGCCTTGCTGAATGAGAATCCGGCTGCTCTCGAGAGGCTGGTAAACCTGTGTGAGAGTAGTGCTTATCTCGCCGAGGAGATCAGCCGTCTTCCTCTGTTGATGGATGAGTTGCTCGACCCGCGTCTCTTTTCGGCTTCGCTTTCGGCCAGCGAAATGGCAGAGGAACTGGATCAACGTGTCGCCCGTCTCGACGAGGTGGACAGCGAGCAGCGTATAGAGATGCTCGGACAGTTTCAGCGGGCAAGTCTGTTTCGCGTTGCGGTCGCTGATTTCAGCGGCAAGCTGCCAATCATGAAAGTCAGCGACCGCCTGACCGACCTCGCGGAACTGGTTTTGAAAGAGGCGCTGAAACTGGCTTATGCGGATCTCGTGGAGAAGCACGGTGAGCCATGCTACGTCGACGGTAAGGTCAGCCGGGTTGCCGGATTCGGTGTTATCGCTTACGGCAAGTTCGGCGGCATAGAATTGTCATACCGGTCGGATCTCGATCTCGTGTTCCTCCACGAATCAGGTCATTCGGGCGTCTCCGGGCAAATGACCAACGGTGAAAAACCGCTTGAAACGAGTGTTTTCTTCGGCCGTCTGGTGCGCCGCCTGGTGCACTTTCTGACGATACAAACCGGCACAGGTGCGCTTTACGAAGTCGACACCCGCTTGCGCCCCAGCGGACGGGCCGGTCTTCTGGTAACGAGTATCGAAGCGTTCGAGCGGTACCAGGAGGAGAATGCGTGGACCTGGGAGCACCAGGCCCTCCTGCGCAGCCGGCCCGTCGCCGGCAGTGCCCGGGTAGCCCGGGAATTCGAGAAAATACGGGCCGAGACGCTAAGGAACCGCGTGCGTCAGGAGAGTTTGTTGGAAGACGTGACGTCGATGCGGCGAAAAATGCGGGAGCAATTGGATCAGAGCAATGCCGAATTATTCGATCTCAAACAGGGCGAGGGCGGCATTGGCGATATCGAGTTCATCGTGCAATACCACGTTCTCAGGAACGCCAGGCTACATCCTGCCGTCATTCACTATTCAGACAACATACGGCAACTTGGAACTCTTGCGGCGGCAGCTTGCCTGACGGAGAAGGATGTCGTGGGCCTGCAGGACATATATAAGGAGTACCGCTTGCGGCTGCATCGCCTCGCTCTGGATGAGCAGCCGCCACTGGTGCCTGACACAGCATTTATTACGGAAAGAAAATTCGTGTCCAGCGTCTGGGCGTGCACGATGAAATGATCTGTGACAGCATAGAGCTGAACTGACAGACAAGGTCAGATTCGTTGCTGCTACGCATTTCTCCGACTTGACGCTATCCCCGTATTACTGCATAAATCTCGGAGCCAACCGACAAAGGCATATCCAGCCGAAGCTAGCGAGGAGATCTGTCATGACCAGGTATCTGTCAATTGGACTTTCAGTGCAGAGTCGCAAAATAACTGCTTGCAATCAGCTGTGGCGGACGATCACGAGGCTGCTTGCCGGGGTGGGTCTGGTGGCACTGTTCTGGGCACCCGCCCCTGCTGCGCTTGCTCAGCAGGAGGAGGTGATCGAGAGCGGAGAGCAACAGTTCAGTCAACAGTGCGCGGTCTGCCATGGTCTGGAGGGACAGGGTGACGGTGTGCTGGGACCGCATCTAAAGGAGCAGCCGGCAGACCTATCCCGATTGAGCGAGAGAAACAGAGGGACCTTTCCGTTTTGGGAAGTCTACGGGAAAATCGACGGCCGCGACAAAGTCGGCGCCCACGGAGCCGGCGATATGCCTGTGTGGGGAACAGATGAGCGGTATGAGGGGACCAGCGGACGGCTGGCGATGGGGCAGATTTTGGAGATTGTCTTCTTCCTGCAGTCCATTCAGGAAGAATAATGTGCTCAGAGACGGAGAGGCTGGACCTTACGATAGGTCAAGCTTCGCCAGACCCATTCCATTGGCCCTGATCTGAATCGTCGAAGCCACCGGGCGCAAGAAACTACCAGTATCGCGAAGAAGAGAACGGTGTATGCGGTAGTTTCCGTCGGCCCAATCAAGAATAGTTGGCCGATGTATGCTCATCGCGGCATTATTTTTCTAGTCGTTTGACTGACTGCTTCATGCGCAAAAGCTCCCTTTAAATTTCGAAATCCGACAATTCTTATTGAACGTCGACTTCACACTCAAGAGCGGTCGGTCAGGTGATAGAATTCCGACCGGCGGGAAGCGGTCGTAATGGTCTTGATTTCAGAGCCCAATATCGTGTGGTCCTGATGCAAATTCCACAGTTGTAAAAACTCTCTAACGAAGGTCATCAAGTAGCATTCGTCGTTCAGAGATATATTGTTTCTGAGTGATTGATTCCTGACGAAGTTGCGACTCCAGATCCTGCAACTTGATAAGCACAATGGAGTCTGACAGGTTCGGATCGCCGGTTGGTCCGCTTGGACAGTTGCTTTGCTCTTTGTAAACCAGCATTTGCTCCATGCGTAGCCCTGCCGCAGCAGCAGCCTCAAGATATGTTTTGCTCGCTTTGGACGTTGATAGGGCCCTGATCATGCCAAATAAGACTCCGCTGATAGGTTCCGCTGCTACGTCCAAAGCAGTTCCCCAGTAGGCGTCACTGATAACATCACCATGTTCTTCAAAAATCGCGTCACGAATAGCGTTTGCCTTGAGCAACTCATCATCAAAACCTGTGCAGTCCATATCCGCATCGGACTCAACAGTCTGCGCAAGTACGGGGTAAGTAGAGCGCGGTTGGGATCCACAACCGGCGAGAACAGCCAACAAGAGCACCGCCAATGAGAATGTGAAACTTCTCCCTTTATTGCACACTGGGAAATCCTGGTCCAATTTCGCCAATTCCTTCTACGGCTACGGCACCGAGAGCAAGCACCAGAAAAACTGCAAGTGCGCTTTTAGAGGCACCCTTACGAGACTCTTTTTCAACGAAGGCCATATCAGCATAGCGAATGCTCTGATCTTTACCGATCAAAGCAATTTCCGTGATGTCTATAACCTTAAACGTAGGCCGATCGCCATACTTGGTCAGTACTCGTACCGTGTCACCGACAGCGATTGACAGACGAAGCGGCGCGTCATTGGTATCGGACACCGGCACCAGCGTGGTTTCACAACCGGAAATCAGGGCCATCAGGACAAAAACAACTGGTACCCATATCTTCTGCATGTTGGTACCTGGTGGTAAATTCAGACGCCGTTTATGCAGCATTTCGTAGGAATGCGCAACATAGCATGTCAGCTTGTGGCCGGTTTCTGCCTGTGACAGCAGCATTTGGCGAGCCAATTGACCGACCGCTGTTGGTGGAAGCGGTCACTGAGTTTTGATCGAATCGGCCACGGTTTGTCAGATCAGATACCGACTATCACAGATAGGCATCAGCTCAGGTTGCTATAATCGCCTGCAAAACAATGCGAGCGTGGTGATATCGGTGAGAGCCAGGGCAGGAACAGTCGATCAGAATCTTATTGAGGCAAATGCGCAACACAGATACGAGGTCCGTCGCGACGACATTCCTCTCTCCTGCCCGATGCCTGGCATGTATTTATGGAATTCCCATCCAAAGGTCTATTTGCCCATCGAGGAAACCGGTGAAGCCAAGTGCCCGTATTGCGGGGCAGAATATACCCTTGCCGATTTGGATGACTAAAGAACCGCCCGCAGCACGGGAGAATTCCCCACAATTCCAGCGAATTGGCGGCTAATGGTGCCGAACATCAGCGAAATGCCAGGATAACGGTCAATTTGTCGCTGACAGCAAAGTGGGTGAATATTCGGCCTGCAATATCAGTTCAAGGGCTCTAAAAGGCGTTAAAATTCTCTAAATGTCGCAAAAACAGCCGAATTCACGCGAGTGTTATAAGCCATGGAATACAGATCTTACCGTAAGTGACGTTAAAATCTGTAAAAATCAGAAAAAAACATCGAAGTGAGCCGAAAGTCGCCAAATTCTTCCTTTTGGACGAAATATTCTAAGGATTGACAAGATTGAACGAAAGCGTCCTGCAGATTACCAACGGCGCCATCCTTTTTGACCGGGATATTTTCGGACAAATCTCCGACGCGGAATTCACTGCTGCGGGCTGGCCGGCCTGTTCCCCGGTGACGGGCCGGCTTCGCTCTTCCGGCCGCGGCAATACCATGATCGTGAAAGGCGATCAGGGCGAATTCGTTTTGCGCCACTTCATCCGTGGCGGGTTGATCGGCCGACTCATTGCAGACAGCTATTTTTGGCTAGGCGAAGACGCAACACGCGGGTTCGGCGAGTGGCATTTGTTATCGAAGCTCTCGGCCATGGGATTACCGGTGCCGCGGCCGGCCGCGGCCCGCTATGTTCGTTCAGGCCTGACCTATCAAGCGGATCTGCTGACCGTCCTTATCCCTGAGGTACTACCATTGTCGGATCGAATTGCGACTCGGCCTTGCAGGGAAGAATTCTGGCGAAAGCTGGGCAGAGACATCGCACCCTTTCACAAGGCGGGCGTCTTCCATGCCGATCTGAATGCCTACAATATTCAGATCGACAAGAACGACAAGCTCTGGTTGCTTGATTTCGATCGTGGCAGCTTGCGCCAACCGGGGCCCTGGCAACAAAAAAACCTCGCCCGGTTGCACAGATCGCTGCAGAAGATCAAGCGGCTGGATCCAGAATTGCATTATTCTGAGACTAACTGGGAGCAGATTCTCGACGGTTATTTCAGCTCGTCCAGGTTCGCATAAACGTCGGGCAACGGTTCCGGCCTGCCCTTGAATTTGCGGTAGGTCCACATGTACTGCTCGGGACAACGGCGAATTTGCTCTTCAAGAATTGCAACATACCGTTTTGTGTCTTCCACGGGATCGTCGCTCGGAAAATTTTCCATCGGTGGCAGGATCGTCATGAGGTAGCCGCCCTCGGGAAGGCGGCAGACGAACCAGGGTATCGCGATTGCTTTGCCGAGTTTTGCCAGTTTGGTTGTGGCTGTATTGGTCATCGCAGGCTCGCCGAAGAACGTGATCAGCACGGATTGTTTGCTGCGGACCGACTGATCGGGGGCAAACCAAAGGGCCGCACCCGACCGGAGGCTGCGTACCATGCCTCGCACATCGCTGCTCGCAATCGTGTTTTCCGCCATGCGCTCACGGGTCGTTCGCAGGATTTCGATCAGGAATTCGTTTGGATGCTGCTGAAACACCGCATCGATACGGGGACAAATGTGCTGCATGATGCGGCCACTTAACTCCAGGGACGTAAAGTGTCCGGTCAGCAAAATAACGGCTTCGCCTTGCTGCAGGGCCGTCGTCAGATGCTCTGCCCCGTCGATTCGACTCATCGCAGCAATTTTCTCACGCGATGCCCAGCGGGCGAGGCCAAGCTCCATCATGGATGCGCCAATTGCTTCGTAATGTGCCAGTACCAGGGCATCCCGCTCGTCCGGGGTCAGCTCGGGAAAGCAAAGTTCGATGTTCCGCCGCGCTGTCGCCCGCCGCTTGATATCGAAACGGTGCAGCAGCCGACCGACTGACTTGAAAAAACGCAAGCGCACACGATACGGGAGCAGGAAACTCAGGCGAAGCAATCCCAGAAAGAGCCAGAGGTACCAGGTGTTCGGCGTCCAGAAGTGATATAGCGGTTTGCGTTTGTCTGCCATTATGACTATTGCTGTACGGGAGTCTTTTGCGACGCGAGTTTAAAGGAAAATTTGGATATAAGGGGTCGAACCGCCAAGCCGGCTTAGCGGTTCGACCCCTATTTGCTGTCGTAGGGGGACGGCTCAGCCTTGAAGCGGCGGTGAATCCAGTAATATTGTTCCGGCGCCTGGCGAATCTGTTCCTCAATCAAGGCATTGATCCGGCTTGCATCCGTCAGCGCATCGCCGGATGGAAAATCCGTCAGGGCTGCGCCGATTTCGACCCGGTATCCCGAAAGATCAGACTCCCGCAGCCACAGCACTGGCAACACGGCCGCAGCAGTTTTTTGCGCGATTCGCGCCACATTGATCGAGGTCGGCGCCGGGACAGCGAAAAAGGGTGCCATCACTTTGTTGCGGGCAGTCGTCGCCTGGTCGACCGTAACGAGAATTGCCCGGTTTGCTTTTAGCCCTCTGAGGAACTGGCGAAAACTCTTTTTCGGTATTGCTTTTTTGACGGCACGATGGCGCCCTGCGTAAACGATGGCATCGATTTCCGGGTTACTGAATGGTCGAAAGACCACATCAAAATCCGCGACGAGCGCCAGCAGTCGCCCGCCCAGTTCCATGGAAGTGAAATGACCGGCAATCAGAATTACGCCGTGACCTCTTGCGAGGGCAGCCTGCAGATTGTCCATGCCACTAATTCGTAGCAGGTCACGAAGCCGTTCGTCGGGGGCCCAATACGCAAGACCGGATTCGAACAGTGCACGGCCGAGTGAACGGAAATGGGCACGAAGGAGTTCTTGCCGTTCAGCAATTGTCATCTCGGGAAAGCAGAGCTCGAGATTTCGCGCAGCGATCGCGCGCCGCTTGCGTGCAGAATGAAAAACAACTCGGCCGGCGAGGGATCCCAAACTCATCTGTACGCCGTACGGAAACTTGCTGGACAATCTCAGGCATGCCAGCAGCAGTCGCACGCCCAGCTTAGCCGAGCGCCGCTTGATCAAGTGTGCAGACTCATGATCGGTGTGTTGCTTGTACGGTAATTCTGAGTCTTATTCTGACATACCGTCAACGTAGTCGTCGCCACCGGACTCTTCGGCAAGCGGATCGTCGGCGGCGGATTCATCGGTGCCAGTTTCGTTGGCCGGAGTTTCATCCGTTTGTATGCCAACGTGAAAAACCGCAAACCCGGGCATGACCACCTGGTTGCGTGCCATGCCGATGATGCGGCCCGAGTACGGCGAATACAGTCTGGTGCTGGCATTGTTCATCGGGTCTGTGATCGTTCCGAGCAGGTCCCCCTGTCTTACCGTGCTGCCGAGACTGACATCGGCCAAAAGAATGCCGCCGCGATCCGCTCGTACCCAGGTTGACCGGTAATAGACGGGTTCCGGATCGCCCCACAGCCTCTTCTTCTTGACCATGCCGAGCGTATGAAGAAGTGTCTCGATGCCTTTTACACCGTGTTTGACTTCCTTGAGTTCAAGCTGTGACGGTCCGCCGGCTTCGAGTGTTACGGCAGGGATGCCGGCCGAGGTCGCAGCATAGCGCAGAGTCCCCTTGGCCGGGCTGCTGTGCAGAATGACCGTGGCGCCGAAACCCTGTGTCAACGTGACGACATCGGGGTTTCGCAAGTCGGCACGCAACTGTGGAAGGTTGGTGCGTTCGAACGAACCGGTGTGCAAATCGATCAGTGCGTCACAGTGGATAACGATCTCGGTGAAAAACGAATACGCGATCCTCGCCGCTGCGCTGCCGCTCGGATTGCCGGGAAAGTAACGATTCAAATCACGCCGGTCGGGCAGGTATCTCGAAGCGCGCCGAAAGCCCTGCAGATTGACGATTGGAACACCGAGGACGGCGCCTGAGAGTTTCTGCGGGTCCAGGTCATGCATGATGCGACGAACCATTTCAATGCCATTGAGTTCGTCGCCGTGAACGGCCGCTGTCAGGCAGAGCGTCGGGCCCGGCAGTTTGCCATTAACAACCAGCACCGGAGTAGAAACAGGCACTCCTTCGAAGAGTTCAGTTGCAGTCCAGGACAATTGCTTGTAGGTGCCGGGTGGAATTTCTGCATTCAAGAGCGCCAATGGTTCCGCCAGGCCGTCGGCAGTAGTCACTGCATCGGCCAGCGGAATGACGGGCGGATGGTCAGCGGCGGGATCAACCATCGGGTCCGCCGGTGAAGCCACCGAAGCGGAACCTGAGTCGCTATCCTCGGTCGTATCCTGCAGACTATCCGTGCCATCGTCCGGCGGATTGAGCGCGCCTTCGCTGGCCCACAGATACGCAGTGCAAGAGAGCAGCATCACGGCAGTGATGGCGCTTAACAGCGTTTTCAGTCGGCTCTCGGATTTCATCGACATGTTTATACGGAGATATCGGCCTCTACGGCCTTGTTGTGACAAGTAGATTACCTCAAGATAGTCGAAAAAGAGGCAAATATCTGTGAACTATTCAATTATTTAGGACTCATTTCTCAGTTAAAATCCCGATTTGCCGCTATGACAAGCATTTCTCGTATTTTTGCCCTTTTTTTTCTCCTTGCTGCCCCGCCGCTGGCCGCAGACACCAGTCAATTCCCGCGGCCGACCGAACTCGAGCCGGACATCAACTTCTGGATCACAGTATTTACCGAATACACGAGTGACCAGGGCGTATTGCACGACAATCGCAGCCTGGCCGTGACCTATGAAGAGCTCGACATACCGGCTACCGTGAGCCGCCGGGAACGAAATCGGCGGACCGGGCTACGCCGGAAGCACTATCAGTCGGTCCTGCGGACGCTGGCGAGCGGCAAACGTGACAAATTAACAGCCGAGGAGAGGCGTGTTCTCGAACTCTGGCCGGTGGATGTGACGAACGAGATGCTGCGTGACGCCATAAATCGGATCAGGTATCAGCAGGGGCTTTCTGATCGGTTCCATGCCGGGCTTCAGCGGGCCGGCCGGTACCGCGGTCATGTCAACAATACATTCACAAGGCTGAATGTGCCGGTTGAGCTCGCCGCGTTGCCGCACGTCGAGTCGTCTTATAACCCGGATGCCAGATCGCATGTCGGCGCATCCGGGATCTGGCAGTTTACAAGGAGCACCGGACGGCGATTCCTGCAGGTCGATCACGTACTCGACGAACGAAACGACCCTTACGCGGCAACTGAAGCGGCCGGCAAGTTGCTCGCTTACAATTATTCGATTACCGGTAACTGGCCGATGGCGATAACGGCCTACAACCATGGACTCTCCGGTGTGCGGCGCGCGATGCGCAAGTTTGGTGACACCGCATACGTGCGCATTCTCCGCGAATACCACAGCAGGACATTCGGCTTTGCTTCCCGGAATTTCTACATTGCGTTCCTCGCAGCCATGCAGATAGACCAAAACGCGGAACAATACTTTCCGGGTATCGTGCCGGACCGTCCCATCGACTATGCGACGGTGAACCTGCCGGCTTATGTATCCGCGGACTCTGTTGCCAAATCGCTCGGCGTCAGTCGGGCCGATCTGGCACGCCACAATCCTGCCCTGCAGCGGACGATCTGGCAGGGCAGCAAGAACTTGCCAAAGGGCTACGGAGTAAGAATGCCGCGCAGCGTCTTAACGGGGCCGATTTCGCAGTTGATCGCGGCGCTACCGGCAGACGAACAATTTGAAAGGCAGCTGCCGGACCTGTTTCACACGGTCGCCCGTGGCGACACTTTGTCGGAGATCGCCGAAGAATATCGAACCAGGATATCGACACTGGTCGCATTGAATAACCTTGGCAGCCGGCATCGCATCAGGGCTGGGCAACGCCTGCGTTTGCCGGCGGCCGGGCCGGCTTCCATTGTCGCGGCCGCGGGGACACCGACGACAGCGGTCGTCGAGCCCCAGTTGGTTGCTGTTCTTGCCGACGCGCCAGCAACTGTCGGGCTGGCTGATTCGCCGGAAGCGGAAATAATCAGCCCAGGCGCGTTGGCGGAGCAGCTTGTTACTACGATACGCGGTGCGATCCAGTCGACTTTGCTGTCTGATCCGAGCGACTACAGTGTCGCAGCCGATAATACGATCGAAGTCCAGCCACTCGAGACACTGGGTCATTACGGCGATTGGCTGGGCATAAAAACTCAACGCCTGCGCGACATCAACAAGCTCGCGTTTCGCACGCCTGTCGTAGTCGGGCAACGCATCAAACTGGATATGAGCCAGGTAGCTGCGGAAGCCTTTGAGAACTTGAGGACTGCCTATCACCGCCAACAGCAGGACAGCTTCTTTCGCAATCACACGATAACCGGCGTCAGAGAGCACACGATCAAGAAAAATGAATCAGTATGGATTCTGTCGCTGCGCCAGTATGACGTGCCCATCTGGTTGTTTCGCCAATACAACCCGGCACTCGATTTGCACAAGGTCCGTCCCGGTACGCGTATTCGATTTCCCGTGCTAGTAATAAGCGACAATGGGTAAGGTATCGAAGCTGATAGTAATCCGCCTTCTGCCCGTGCTGTTAGTAACAGCATCAGCAATCGCATATATCAGCCACATCGAGGGCCCTGATGCCTACGCATTACGCAACGCCGCGCCGATGATCATCGTATTGATCCTGTCAGCGATTACGCTTTATCGCGGCGGCGGCAGCTGGAGTGGCGCGGGCTGGCGCTTGCCGCTCGGTACGCTGGGTTTCGCGATTCCTGCACTCGGACTGTCCTTGTATCTTCACTACGGGTACTCGGTCGATCTCGACGGCATGTTCAGCGGCGGCGAACATCCGCAGGCGCTTTTCCGTTTTCTGCCCTTATATACGGTCGTCGCCGGTGCAATCGGATTTGCGATCGGCTGGATCGTCGGCCGCAATGTTTGATGTCACGGGGTGTAATCTCGCGCATTTGCAGATACTGTCTGGTCTGCTAGTCTTTTACCGGCGCTGATGAGGACCCGCACCGAGATGACTTCTGGAAAAAACCGCTTGCAACAACATACGGCCATTCTCAGAGACTGTTGTCAGGTATTGATCCTGATTGGTCTGCTTGCGGTGCCGCCGATTTCTTCGGCCAGCGAATTTCCCGTGGCCGACAAGGTTGTAGTCGAGAAGGAAAAACGCAAACTGCACCTGATCAGGAACGACGCAATATTCCGCACGTTTGATATTGCGCTCGGCATTACACCGGTTGGCGGCAAAGAAAAGGAGGGAGACTTCAAGACCCCCGAAGGCCGTTACACGCTTGATACCAGGAATCCCGACAGCGACTTTTTCCTGTCGATTCATGTTTCATACCCGAGCTCGAAGGACCGGCGCGAAGCTCGGGTCAGGGGTGTTGATCCGGGAGGGCAGATAATGATACACGGGCAGCCAAACAGCCCGACCTATTCTGCTGCCTATTACAAGAAACAGGACTGGACAAACGGCTGCATCGCAGTCTCCAACTCGGACATCATCGATATCTGGCTGATGACGCCAAATGACATCCCAATTGAAATCCTTCCCTGACCGGGCTTTGGGCGTCGGCGCGGACAGTGAACAAATCGTCGATGCAGAAGTCTGGCCGGAAGGGAGCCTGGAAATACTGTCCCAGGTCGAAGTTGATCAGCTGCGTGATCAGGGGGAAGGCGGGCTTTACACGATTCTGCGGCGTTGCATACTCGCTGTCCTGAGTTCAGGCGGAAATATTGACGACGCCCGGGCGGTCCTCGAGAAGCACAAGGACTTCAGCGTCGGCATCATTCAGCTCGATCGGGGCCTCAAACTCTCCTTGAAAGCTGCGCCGTCTGTCGCCTTTGTCGATGGCAAGATGATACGCGGCATCCGGGAGCTCCTGTTCGCGGTACTTCGCGATATCGTTTTTACCAATAATGAAATCAGAGAAAGCGGGCGATTCGATCTGCAGTCGTCCGACAATATTACCAACGCAGTCTTTCACATCCTTAGAAACGCCAGGCTGCTGCAAACGCCGGCGGATGCAAACCTCGCGGTCTGTTGGGGCGGCCATGCGATCAGCAGGGACGAGTACGATTACACCAAGAAGGTCGGCTATGAACTCGGCCTGCGTGGCATGAACGTATGCACAGGTTGCGGTCCCGGTGCGATGAAGGGCCCGATGAAGGGCGCCACTATCGGCCATGCAAAGCAACGCATCCGGGGCGGACGGTATATCGGCATAACCGAACCGGGAATCATTGCAGCAGAATCACCGAATCCTATCGTCAACGCCCTGGTCATCATGCCGGACATGGAAAAACGACTTGAAGCATTTGTTCGCCTCGGGCATGGCATCACCGTTTTTCCCGGTGGCGTCGGTACGACGGAGGAAATCTTGTATGTGTTGGGCGTTCTATTGCATCCGGACAATGAAAAAATACCGTTCCCGTTGATCATGACAGGCCCTGCCAATAGCGAATCGTACTTCCGGCAGATCGATGAGTTTGTTGCTGCGACGCTCGGAAAATGTGCACAACGCCGATACAAGATAATCATCGATGATCCGCAACAGGTAGCCAGAGAAATGCTCAACGGACTTAGCCAGGTCAGAGATTTCCGAAAGCATCATGGTGATGCTTACTATTTCAACTGGCGTCTCAAGATTGATGATGATTTTCAAAAGCCTTTTGAGGCAACCCACGAATCGATGCGAGCTATCGAAATACATGAAGATCTGCCCGTGTATGAACTCGCAGTCAATTTGCGGCGTGTTTTTTCGGGCATCGTATCGGGGAATGTAAGGGTGGATACGATCGCCGTCATAGAAGAACAGGGTCCGTTCGAAATCCGTGGCTCGAGGAAACAAATGAGGCTCCTCGATCGGCTCTTGTCCGCATTCGTTGCGCAGGGCCGCATGAAGATTGCCAGAGAGAGTTACTCCCCGTGTTACCAGGTGAGAAGATAGGCCCCTTGCCCGGAGCGGTTTGTATTCTGTTAAACCGATCGTAAGATGCTGCAGATCGGGCCCCTGATTAAGTAAAAATCACGTATAACACCTTGATATTTATGCAAAATAACGCTGCTGGCATTGTGATGCAGTTCCTGTGACATTGTTGGCCGGCAACGTAGCATTTGCTCAAAGGATGTACCGAGCAAATCGACATGCAGGAAAGCAAAGAAAGCAGTTGGGCAAGTGGCTACAGTGCCGACACGCAGGAGGAATCGGAAGATTCCGGAAACGGGGCAGACTTGCATGCAAACGGTTCGTCTGACGTAGACACTTGGCAACAGTACCGCAAATGGGTTTCCAAAGCCCCTGTTCCCAAAGAGCGTCGTGGTGGTATCGATCCGTCGCTGTACACCTGGAAAGGATACAGAAACTGGACGGAGCAGATTAAGCGCAACTGGTCCGAAGAATAAGAAAAACGCGCAGCACGATCATCAGGCCCTGCCGGGCAGAAAAACCGAATCAAAATCCTTCCCTTTCGTGAAAAGAGAATTGCTTTTCCGCGTTCTTACACGCGCTGCAGCTCTTTTTGTGACGCAGTCGTCTATTATTAGAGACAAGCAGATTATGTACTACAATAAAGTACACATCACCCTGATAAAAATCGAACGAGTTCTCTCTTCTGACAAAAACTCAAGGTGTAATTCTATTTGCAAAGCAAGCTGTGATCTGTCTCACGGCGGCGGGGGAATCAGATGTCTATAGTCCGCATTAACGACCTACGATTCAAGACGACATGAGTATGTCAAAGAATTATTCACAAACAGACTCGCCCGTTGCGATACTAACAAACGAAGCAGCAAGGAAGCGCTGGGAGCTCTTTCATCTTGCGATTGCTCATGCGAAGAAGTTCAACGCAATGGCAATGCAGGAGGCCGAAACATCGACCGCTGAGCCAAAACGCACCGGTCCGTTGCTGTCGGTCGCAGGGTAAAGGACGGGTGCGAATATCGTGGAGCGCTTGATTCAATACCTCGACGAAATCGAAGATTTCTTTTACGCGGCGCCGTTAATTGCGGAGCAGGTACGTCGTGCGATCCAGCGAATTCTTTTCCTGCTCGGATCAATTGGCCTGCAAATCGCAGGTATCGTTCTTGCACTCAAGCTCCCGCCGCTTGCACTGGCAGTTGCTACATTGTTGCTGGTCGGCCTGCTCTTGCGCGCGGTCGTGATACCGGTGCCTCAAGCAATCGCGACAAGCTAGTACTCCGTCAAGGTGATATTGATGGGCTCGCTGAGCCCATCAATATCACCTTGACGGAGTATCTAGAGTCTGTTCACGCCACAAATCGTTCGACGTTCTGTTGCTTGCGTGTTGCCGGCTTATCTTCCTCACTCGGAAGAGACTCTTGCCTGAGACATACTGGCAAAATGCCAGCAGCTGTCGGCCGGATCCTCATAAGGCCCTTGAAATGCTTCAGATTGGCACTATCGTGTCTGTCGTTGTGTGAGCTGTATTTGAGGAGAGCGAAAAGGTGGGCGAGAACCAGGACCGGGAAATACTGGGGTTCCAGACCGAAGTGCGGCAGCTGCTGCACTTGATGATCCATTCACTGTACAGCAACAAGGAAATATTCCTGCGGGAGTTAATATCGAACGCCTCTGATGCAGCGGACAGGCTTCGGTTCGAAGCGCTTGCCTCTCCCGAATTGTTGCAGGAGGATCCGGATCTCAAGATCCGCATTGAGTACGACGACACCGCAAAAACCGTTGCTCTGATAGACAATGGTATCGGCATGTCCCGGGCCGAACTCGTCGAAAACCTCGGCACTATTGCAAAGTCCGGGACTGCCGACTTCCTTCAGCAGATGACCGGTGACGAGCAGAAAGACGCTCAACTGATTGGGCAGTTCGGCGTCGGCTTCTATTCTGCATTCATCGTCGCCGACAGAGTGGAGGTGGAGTCCAGGAGAGCGGGGCTGCCGGCGGACCAGGGCGTTCGTTGGGAGTCCGATGGTCAGGGCGAGTTTTCGATCGAAAATGCGGATCTCCCGGAACGGGGAACGCGCGTCACCTTGCACCTCAAGGATGCAGAGTCCGAATTCTCGGAGTCACTGCGTCTTGAAACGCTGATTCACAAGTATTCGGACCACATCGCTTTTCCGGTCCTTTTATCCAAGGCAGGTGATACCGATACGGAGCCGAAAACAGTCAATTCGGCAACGGCTCTCTGGACCAGGTCGCGATCGGAAATCAGCGCAGATGAATACAAGGAATTCTACAAGTATCTTACGCACGACTTTGCAGACCCGCTTTGTTGGAGCCATAACCGGGTAGAAGGCAAGAAGGAGTATACGAGCCTCCTTTATATTCCCGCGAATGCGCCGTTCGATCTTTGGAACCGGGAAATACCGCGGGGACTGAAGCTCTACGTGCAGCGCGTCTTTATCATGGATGAGGCGGAGCAGTTTCTTCCCTTGTATCTGCGTTTCGTGAAAGGAATCGTCGATTCTGCCGATCTGCCGCTCAACATATCCCGGGAGATGTTGCAGCGTGACCCTGAACTGTCAGCCATGCGCAAAGCATTGACACGCCGGGTGCTCGACATGTTGAGCAAGATGGCGACGAACGATCCAGAGGACTACGAAAAGTTCTGGAACGAGTTTGGGCAGGTTGTCAAAGAGGGCTTCGTGGAGGATCAGAAAAATTGCGAGAAGCTGGCAAGGCTGCTTCGATTCGCAAGCACCCATACCGGGACCGACAAACAGGACCAGTCACTCGTGGACTATGTCGGCCGCGCGGGAGCCGACCAGGACAAGATTTACTACATCCTCGCCGAAAACTTTGCGACGGCAAACGCGAGCCCGCATCTCGAACAGCTGCGGAAAAAGGGGATCGAAGTATTGCTGTTATATGAACGCATCGACCCGTGGATGGTCGGTCACCTGTCGGATTTCGAGGGCAAGGCCTTTCAGGATATTGGCCGCGGTCAACTGACCCTGCCTGACGCGGAAGGGGAGATCACGCAACAGGCCATGAACGACGAGCATAAGCCACTGCTGAAGCGTATCAAGCAGGTACTCAAAGACAGGGTCGAGGCAGTCAACGTCAGCCAGCGCCTCGTTGAATCACCGGCCTGCGTCGTCGCTGGCGAACAGGACCCGGGTCCTCAACTTCGGCGCATGCTCGAAGCAAGCGGGCAAAAACTGCCGGAGTCGAAACCAATTCTGGAAATCAACGTCAGCCACCCGCTGGTGATGAGGTTGTCCGCGGAAACCGACAGTAGCAAGTTCGACGAACTGTCAGAAATTGTTCTCGATCACGCGTTGCTTGCCGAAGGGGCCCAGCTCCACAACCCGGCAGACTACGTCCGCCGCATGAATAACTTCCTGCTGGGCCTTGAACCGCAGGAGTCCGAGGCCTCGGACCATCAGGCCGAAGATGCGGGCGATTAAAGACAGCGATTGACAGTCTAAAGCTGCGGATCGTTGCTCCGCATGTGCGGGACGACCAGCGCTCGCTCCATGCTGCTGAAGAACAGCTCGGTCAGGATTGCGAGGATGGCCGCCGGAATGGCGCCCTGAAGAATCAGCGAGCTGTCGTTCAAAGCCAGGCCGGTAACGATCGGGTCTCCCAGCCCACCCGCACCAATAAATGCCGCGAGCGTCGCAGTGCCGATGCTGATTACCGCTGCCGTACGTATTCCGGCGATGACGTGCGGCATCGCAAGCGGCAGCAACAAATACCGAAACTCCTGTCGCCGACTCATGGCCATTGCGGCCGCCACCTGGCGATAAGTGGGCGGTATCGTGAGCAAGGCTGTGATCGTGCTTCGCGCAATCGGCAGGAGAGAATAGAGAAACAAAGCGAGGATAGCCGGTTTTTGTCCGATGCCCATGAACGGAATCAGCAAGGCGAGCAACGCGATTGACGGAATCGTCTGCAAGAGACTCGCGAAGTAGAGAAATGCGTTGGCTACTGTTCGGCGCCGGTGCACGAGCAGCGCGATGCCAACGCCGACCAGAATCGCCAGCGACAATGCTGTCGCAGTCAGTTTCAGATGCCGTCGTGTGTTTCGCCAAAGCTGCGGAAATATTGTCGATCGGGCGTCACTCGTCGAAACCAGGCCCTCGTCACGGAGAAAGTCCGCCGCGACTTTCGGAATGCTGGTTCCCGGTTCCATTGCCAGCCGATTGAGCTGCTGCATCCTTGCATCGTCGATTCTGCCGCTCATTGACTCGAGCACCTCCAGTACTTCGGCCGGCAATCGATCATGGGTCAGATAGGCCGCAAAATATTTGGGAAAGTACTCGAGATCATCCTCGAGTAGCACGAGGTCGTAACGGGTTAGCTCGCCGTCGGTCGAATAGGCGGCGATGACGTCCAGTTGTCCGTCCTCGATGGCCTGGTAAGCCAGGCCGTGATCGATGCCGTCTACGTCCTGGGTCAGCCCATACAAGACCTTCAGGCCGGGCCAGCCATCCTGACGATTCAGAAACTCGTGCGGAAAGGCAATTCTCAAGTCGTCGTGGCCGCGAAGATCGGAAATCCTGAGAACGCCCGCGCTTCTTGAAAGATGCGCAGGGATTGCTATTGCATAAGTGTTATTGAAGCCCATTGGCGACAATAAGCTCAGGCCCCGCTCGGCGAGAGCGGTCCGGATGTCGGCGAGGCTGCTGATCCCCGACTGCGCGAGGATGACCTCGTTGATCGTGCCCGTATACTCGGGATAAAAATCGATCGCCCCGGTCTGCAATGCCTCATAACAGATTTTCGTGCCGCCCATTCCAAGGCGCCGGCGCACTTCGAAGCCCCGGTCTTCCAGCAGTTGGGCGCTGATCTCGGCAAGAATATAGCTTTCCGGAAACATCTTGCTGCCAACGACGACTGCCTGGCTGTGAGCAGCCGAGACTGCGAGCAACAGGGAGAAGGCTGTCATGAAGCGCTTATTCATCCGAGCTTGCCCGAGAGCCCGGCGCAAAGGTGCCCGACGTAGCTGTTTGCCGGTCGATTCATCACTTCATCGACGGTTCCGTGTTGTTGAAGTCTGCCGTTCCTCATCACCACGAGATCCTGCGCGAGATTGATCGCCTCCTGCGGATCGTGCGTGACGAGCACACAGGAAACTGACTCGCGCTCTTGCAGGCTGAGAAACTGCTCGTGAATGCTTCGGCGCGTAAGGGTGTCCAGTCCCGAAAACGGTTCATCGAGAAGGAGCAGTTCAGGATGCAGCATCATTGCGCGGCACAATCCGGCCCGTTGCTGTTGGCCGCCGGACAGTTCATGCGGATACCGGCCGAGCACGTCCTCCGGTAACTGCATCAGATCAAGCAGTTCCTGAAGTCGCGAGGCCCTGTCCGGTTCGCTCCAGCCGCTCAGCCTGCCAGGTAAGACGATGTTATCCCGGATCCTGAGGTGCGGAAAAAGCGCCACGTCCTGAATCGCGTAGCCGATTCTCTTGCGCAGGGGCCTCGGTTTGTCGTAGTCGATGTCCGCACCCAGCGTCTTTACTGTTCCGGAATCGGGACGGAGCAGCCCGATAATCAGTTGTACGAGGGTCGATTTGCCGCTCCCGCTTTCGCCGAGAATTGCCGTGGTTTGTCCCAACTTGAGCTTCAGCGAGACATTCTCGAGGGCGACCACATTGCCGCGGCGCAATGAAACGTCGTGAAACTCGGTCGCGCTATCGTTCACGTTGGTGGTGGCGTTGACCAGCCATCCGGCAGCGGTCCCTGGTCAGAAACGATTTCGCGGTGACCACTCCAGGTGGCAATAATCGCTTCGGGCGTACCGATCCCGGCAGCACGCGGATCTCCGCATGGGCCGAACCAGTGATTCTGCGGCGCGCCCGTAGTGCGGCCGCGCATGCCGCAATAGGTCGTGCCATTGACGGTCGCGCCCAGCACCTTCTTCAGGAAAAGGGCATCGTTGCTGACAACGCCCGCAGTCAGGTGATGCGATATCCGCTCCAGGATGTCGAGCACCATTGGCAGCTCGGAATCGGTATAGGTCACAACGATCTGAAACGGACCAAACAACTCAGTCGTTATTAGCTCGAACTGTGCCGTGCCAAACGCGCCTAAGGGTACTTTGACTGCAGTTGCCTCAAGTGCGCCGTAACAGGCCGGAATCGAGTGACCTTCGAGCGTTTTGCCACCAAACAACAACTCCGCATCGGAGATCGCCAGCAGGGCATCAATGTGTGCCAGCATTTTTTCGTTAGTCCAGGTCAGGACCGGTCCCAGCGTAAGGTCGTCAAGTTTGCGTCGCGCCGCAAGCTCGGCCAGTTTTGGCAACAACGCTTTTTCCCAGTTCTCGTGCACGAAGATAATGCTCTGCGCCGAACACTTCTGGCCGGAGGCGCTGTATGCGTCCTGATCTGATTGCCAGGCGACATAGTCCAGCCAATCTGCTTGAAAGTCCGGGCCGATGACTTTCCAGTCGAATCCGGCATCCTCCAGCCGGACGGCGCCGTTAACGATGGTCGAAACCTGTTCAGCGACAGAGCTCGAGCCCGTGAACTGCACCATGCGGATGTCATCTTTTGCTACATCAAGCAGTTTGCCCATCTCGGAGCCGGGGCAATGAATCAGGTCCACGTCGGTCGCCGGCAGACCGGCGTGGATAAGCAGGCGAAGAAACTGCTCGAAAACGACGCTGACTTTGGAGTCGACTTTGACTAATGGACGGTTGCCCATGAACAAAGCGCCCATGACCTGCAGAGCAGGAATCTCGATTGGGAAATTAAAGGGCGCGATAAGGACCACTGGACCAAAGGGCCAGCGGTAGCCGCGCGTTTCCTGGCCCTGGTAATCCCCCGGATTCGAAAAACCGCGACTCAGGAAGCGCACGCTGTCGCCGGAAAAATTCTCGAGAAACACCCTCGTTACCGTTACTTCAGCGGCGCATTGTGGCCAGCTCTTGGGCATCACGCGCTGGATGAGTCGGGTGAAATAATCAGCGATGTCATCCTGCCGGAGCAAAGTGGCCGCCCTGGCGCAGATAGCTCCAAGTGCGAGGTATCGATCAGGGTTCTTGAGCGGATTGTGCAATCCGGACTTGGGGCAGCTCCTGAGACCCTCGATGAACGGGGCGTGAACCCGTGTATCGGGAACATGGAGAAATCTTTGGCCGTTCATCGGGTCAATGATGTCGTCCCGGGCATGATCCGCATCAAGCCAGGATCCGGCGACGAGGTTCTGGACATGTCCCGGGCTGGCCTCGGTCATGCCCTGTGCCGGATCGACAGTGGCAAATGCAGGGACTTGAGGCATATTGTCCTCCGTTCTAATTAAATGTGGCCGAGAGCCTCGCAGAATATGATTGTACTGGGCGGTTGCGAAGCCGTCATGTGTGTAGAATTCGGCAGGGGGGGTACGCGATGAAAAATCCGGTGAATAATTCCAGGAAACAGCGAGATGAGCTGCGGGACAAGCTGACTGACGAGCAGTACGAGGTTACGCAAAACAAGGGGACGGAGCCCGCGTTTACAGGCAAGTATGTCGACCATAAAGAAGATGGAGCCTACCGGTGTATCTGTTGCGAAGCGGAATTATTCAGTTCCGGGCACAAATTTAACTCCGGGTCCGGCTGGCCGAGTTTTTGGCTGCCGCTGGCAGCGGAGAACGTCAAGATCGTGACAGACACGAGCCATGGAATGACTCGTGAGGAAGTCGTGTGCAGCAATTGCGGCGCTCACCTCGGTCATGTTTTCGAAGACGGTCCGCAACCGACGGGCTTAAGATACTGCATTAATTCGGCATCGCTGGATTTCGACAAAGCCGATTAGAATTTTCATTATTGTGTGGCGTGCAGCCAAGCGTACAGGCAATAGTGCGGCGCGTCGCCGTTACTTTACAAAGGAATGGAACAGGATGAATTTCAGAAAATCAATTTCAATATTTGTCTCGTTATTTGTTTTGACAGCCTGTGACCAGCCCGCATCGGACACCGCCGGTCAGCTTACAGGTGCCGCGCCGGTCGCCGAAGAAACAGATCAAGAAGCAGAGTTACCGTTGGTGGAAATCACGCCCGGTCTTTCGATGAAAATTTTGAAAGAAGGAGCCGGCGACACGGCCGAGAATGGCCAGATAGCCGTCGTGCATTACACGGGTTGGCTTTATGACGAAACAGCGGAAAACAACAGGGGAGAGAAATTTGACAGCTCTGTTGACCGCGATGAGTATTTCAGCTTCATGCTGGGCGCCAGACGGGTAATACGGGGTTGGGACCAGGGTGTCGTTGGCATGAAGGTGGGAGAAACCAGAGAATTAACGATTGCGCCGGAATTGGCCTACGGAGAACGCGGGGCCGGCAATGTCATCGCCCCGGGCGCGACCCTGGTCTTTGAAATCGAACTGGCGGCGCTGCAGGGCACGGAACCGACCGCGTCGGAATAGCGGTGATGATTGCTAGCTTTGGCCGAATAGATTCTCATCGATAAAGTGAACGGATGAGGTAAGCGCAGCATGCCCGCCCGTCGAACCGGGCAGGCTGCGGATTGCGCCCGTTTTACGCCGAAGACTGCAGGTTTTCGGCGTTCCGGCCTTGACTCTGTAGTCACTACAAGGTTTACACTCCTGACAATGAATGCGATCGTGGAAATTGAGACAGGGGTGGATGATGCCTCGCTTGCCGGACAGGTGTGGGAGAATCCACGCCTGGCAAGGGGACTGGGCTGGGTAAGCCTGTTCGCCAGCGCCGGCACGTGGATCTGCTGTGCTCTACCGATACTCCTGGTCACGGTGGGCGCAGGCGCGATCCTGGCGGGCATCACCAGCCAGTTTCCCTTGCTCACAGCCTTGGGTGCACACAAGAACTGGATGTTCGCAATATCCGCTGTCCTCCTGCTGGCTGCGGCCGGGTTGACGTGGCGTTCAGGACAACGCTGTCCGGCAGACCCTGTGCTGGCCCGGCAATGTCAGCGTGTGCGGCGGTGGAACAAAAGAGTCTTGTGGGTTTCGGTAATCGTCTGGTTCATCGGTTTCATGGCGGCCTATCTGGCGCTGCCCGTGAGAATATATTTTGATCAATAGCAGGTAGGCACGTTATGCGTCAGCTGTTTATCGTTGCGGTTTTCTTCTTCCTGTCAGCAGCGGTTGTCGGTGCCGATGAAACAGTCCTCGAGATCGATATCAATGGGATGACTTGCCCGTTTTGTGTTTACAGCCTCGAGAGAGAGCTGGGCCGATTGAGCGAGGTAAAACAGGTATTGATCAGCCTGAGATCAAGCAAGGCCCGGCTTACCCTGAAAGAGGGTGCGCACATCGACGCCGACACTCTGCGGGAAGTCGTTCTGGAGGCGGGCTTCACACCGGGCGAAGTTCGGGACGTTTCGGAAGGAAGTTAGTGAGGTCGCACCGCGCGTTCACCTGGCTAGTCGCACTGGTGTGCCTGGTCGGAGACTCGGCGCACGCCGGTGGACTGCGATCCCTCGTGGCGTTGCCGCTGGAGCCCGGCGGCATCGTCGCCCGACTTCAAATCATTGGGGCATCGAGCCCAGACAACATAACCGTTACGGGAACCGTATTGTACGGGCTGACAACGCGTCAGACCTTGATTTTCAGTGTTCCTTACAGAGATCTGGAACGCGGCGACGATGGCTTTGGATATCTCACGGGCTTGTATCGTCGCACCGTGTACCAACACGATGAACCCAATGCAACGCGTCGCATTGCAGTCATCGGCGGTCTTCGTGTGCCGACGGACAGCGACCTTGACCCACAGATTAGTGCCGGTCTGGTCGCAACGGTGTACAGGCAGCGAAGCGAATGGGACTTCGATGTCGTGTGGATGGAAGCGCTCGGACGAAGCGGTAACAACGCTCGATATGATGTTTCCTGGCAGTATCGTCTCACCCCGTCAGAGTATCCGGAATGGGGGATACCGACCGAATGGCAGTCGGTGATCGAATTGGGCGGCCGGTATGCGGAGGGAACTGAAATGGTTCATCAGCTGACTGTGGGTGCGCTCTGGGTTCATCCAAGCTGGGTACTCGAAACGGGGATTATTCAGGACTTGAACGGCCCCGACACAACGTCGTTCTTGCTGGGTATTCGAAAACATTTCTGACCAAGGCGGGCGGGCGCACATATTACAAATGGCTACGGAAACGTTAACTGAAACTCTATGCGCCGGTTAATCCGCCTTCCGGCAGCATCGTCGTTGCTCGCGATGGGTCCGGCCGAGCCCGCTCCATTAGCCGTCAGCCGCCGTGGCTCGATACCGCGCTCAATCAGGTAAGTAACGACAGATTTTGCCCGGGCCTTGCTCAGCTCATGGTTGGTGGACTCATTGCCTGTGCTGTCTGTATGGCCTGTTACGGTGATGGACACCAACGGGCAATCCGTGGCAATTTCTACGATTTCATCAAGCAGGCTCAACGCGTTGGTCCTGAGCCTGGCACTCGATTCCCTGAACTCCACGTTGCGATTATGCAGGGCCCTGGTAAACAGGTTTTCGCAAAGGCGACTGAACCGTGCCGATTTTTCCACGGGTACAACATTCAATTTCAGCCGCATGCCATACAACAAGGATTTGTTGATTCTATCGACAGACGACGACCATGCGACGGTATCCGTGACGATGCCACGAATCCCGATATGCTGTGCGTCGATGAACGCCCTTGATGAATGTGTGTCCGCCATAGCGTGCAGTGTCGTGTCGGTTACAAGCGACCAACCGGGCGGCATCGGCGAGTGCCGTTGGACGTCGATCTCCAGTTCGACACCCGGGAAACGCCCGGCTGCAGTCTGACGCAACAGGGCCTCATGTGCTGTTGAGCTGACATACCCCTGGATGATCAATCGGGATTTGTTTCTCGTTATCGACAGGCCAAATGCCGGGTCAGGAGACGCATCGACCGACTCTTTTGTCGTTTCGTTTGAAGCAATGCTGCTCGTGAATGCAAGCAACAGAGCAGCGACGGCGAGAGCCGGATTGACCGATTGCTGCATCCCGTATCAGGCGAGATCGTTATTTTTCTGGAGTTGCAGATTGCGAGCCTGTCCGACCCAGTCCTCGCGGTATATCCGGCTACGGAAACCCTTCAGCTGTTGCGCTACGCGGTCGATATCGAGTTCGCTCATTTCAGCAATCTGGTTGAATCGATATATGCCGAGACCGTTCAGGGTCTTTTCGATCACCGGGCCGACGCCCTTGATGAGTTTGAGGTCATCCGTGTCGTTCTCGGCGACCTCGCTGTCATTCACCACGGCAGCAGGTTCAGGTCCTTGCACGTCGGCATGCTGATCTTCGTCCGGCTGCTCTGGTCCGTCAAATATGCCGCTGAATGTATCGCTGAATGTGCCGATTTCGGCATCGGACATGCCGGTTGCGGCATCGGATGTCGCACGAGCGTCGGTGTCGGACGGCGTTTCGTCTACCCTCGAGAACGCTTCATTGAATGAATCATCCTGATCAACCAGCTCGCTGTCGAATTGACTTGTCAGCGTGTCAAGTGGGTCATTCGACGCGGTCAGACCGTCGACAAGCGTCTTCGGATCGACGGGCTCGATCCTTGTATTGTCCGGTCCGGTGGCGCTCTCCAGTGCGGTAATGCGCTCCCGGGCTTGCTGAAGTTCTACCTCGAGCTGCTGCGCCTCCAGATCGCGGGTCCGGAAACGTTCAACCAGTGGCGGCACACGACTTTGCCAGGCGGTTAGCTCGCGACTAAGCCCGAATATTTTTTCGTCCTTCTCGCGAATTGCCGTTGCGGCAGCTCCGTCGCGTTCTTCGCGGATGGCGACTGACGCCTGCAACTTGTCTCGCTGGGCAATGGCAACTTCCAGGCTTCCGCGAAACTCTTTTAATTGCCGCTGCAGGGCATCGCTCCGCTCAAACGCTTCTTTTAACGAGTCCGATAATTCCTTGGCCCGCAGATTCGAGTCCTTTATGGATGCCTGGTACTGACTGATCTGTTCCATCAGGCTCTTGTTTTGCTCTGCGAGACGGTCGTGTTCGCCGCGTTGCGTCTCGAGTTGCTCCTGCCAACCAGCGTTTACGGCGATCTTCTCCTTGGCGCAGCGGACCGCACGAAAAATCCATCCGAGGGCCACGCCGATTATCAGCATGCCCGCCAGCATTCCAATTTCGATGGGAGCAATCTCAGGCATTGTTCAATTCCGTTCCGTCTCTAGGATGCAAGTCGTAACCTGTCCATTTCGGCAAGGACCGCGTCGATCTGGTCCAGCGCCCAATCAATCTCGCTGCGACTAATTGTAAGCGGAGGTGCCAGGCGCACTACTGTGTCGTGTGTCTCTTTACTCAATATTCCTCGTTGCATCAGTCTTTCGCAAACTTCCCGCGCAGTGCTGAGCGCAGGGTCGATTTCGACGCCAATGAACAAGCCTAAGCCTCTGATTTCCTTGATCATAGGGCTGTCAAGCTTACGCAGTTTAGTGAGCATATAGTCACCCATGGATGCGCTGCAAGCGGACAGGTCGTCTTCTACAAGAATATTGAGTGCTTCGAGGCCAACCGCTGCAGCCAGCGGATTGCCGCCAAATGTGCTGCCATGGTCACCGGGCGTGAAAACCCGCATTACCTCACGCCTGGCAAGAAACAGCGAAACCGGCAGGATGCCGCCGCCGAGTGCCTTGCCGAGAATAAGGCCATCCGGTTTTACGCCTTCATGTTCGCAGGCAAGCAGCTTTCCGGTTCTGCCAAGGCCGGTCTGTATTTCATCGGCAATTAGCAAAACATTGTGTTTCCTGCAAAGTTGTTCGCAGGCCTTCAGATAACCGGCGGGCGGCACGACAATGCCCGCCTCACCCTGTACTGGCTCAACCAGGAACGCCGCGGTGTTGGGCGTTATTTTTTCCTCGAGGGATTGCAGGTTGCCGTATTCAGCAAGAATGAAACCCGGCGGAAACGGCCCGAATCCGCGTCGGTATTGTTCTTCGTCGGACATGGCGATAATGGCAATCGTGCGGCCGTGGAAATTCCCGGTGCAGGCGATGATCTCAGCCGCATCCGGTGCCACGCCCTTGACCTCGTAGGCCCATTTGCGGGCCGCTTTTAGCGCGGTTTCCACCCCTTCCGCCCCGGTGTTCATGGGCAAAGCCATGTCCATACCCGTCAATTCACAGGCGCGTTGCAGAAAAGGGCCGAGATTGTCGGTGTGATATGCCCGCGAAACAATATTGAGTCGCGCAAGCTGTTCCTGAGCCACCTTGACCAGACGCGGGTTGGCATGCCCGTGACTGACCGCCGAGTAGGCGCTCATCATGTCGAGGTACTTGTTGCCTTCGTCGTCCCAGACAAAGACACCTTCACCACGGGTCAATACCACCGGCAGGGGAAGATAATTCTGCGCGCAATAGCGTTGTTCAAGTTCAATCGGGGAATTCATCAGGCTCAATACTCGGTACCGGGGATGTTTCCGGCAAAAGCGTCAATGGACTATATAAGGTCATAATTTTACAGCAATAAAGGCTGATCAGGCCAGCTTGGCGGAATTCGGCTGCTGCGAGATTCGGTCAGCCCGCAACTTGCCTCGCCTGTGATCTTGAAACAATCTCACCAGATGGCCGACGCAAAAGCCCAATCGACCAGCCCGTGAACGGGCTGCAAGTAGTGGGGCTCTCCTTGCCGCAGCGTTCGATCAAACCTGAAGCGGGGGAGACCATCGTCTGTTGCGCGCGTGCAGGGCAATCCCCGGCAACGGAGACGGGTAGTGCGCTGGTCGGCTGAAAAGACAAGCTTCGACGGTCCTGCCGGACAGCTCGAGGGTCTGCTCGAATCAATGCGGGACTCGGCGCCAGTCGCGAGCGCAGTGATATGTCATCCACATCCGGTGCATGGCGGCACGATGCACAACAAGGTCGTTCACACGCTGGCTCGTGCATTCATCGGCCAGAGGTTCAGTGTCTTACGGTTCAATTTTCGCGGCACAGGCCAGAGCGAGGGTAAATATGACCAGGGCCGCGGTGAACTGCTGGATGCGCTCGCGGCCATCCGATGCATGCGGGAACGTGCACCGCATTTACCGCTTTGGCTTGCAGGATTCTCGTTCGGCGCAGCGATAGCCATTCGCGCATCGCTTGAAACTGAACCCGAAGGACTGATCAGTGTTGCGCCGGCCGTTTCGCCTGTTGCAGATAATACGGACGCGCAACCCGCCTGCCCGTGGCTGATTATTCACGGCGATCAGGATGAGGTGGTTGATATTGACGAAACAGTGGAATGGGTTAACAAGCTCGAACCGGGCCCCGAATTAACCGTCTTCCCGGACACGAAACATTTCTTCCACGGCAAACTGCTGCTTCTGAGGCAAGCGGTAGAGACCTTCGTCCGGGAGAATCGTATTTAGCCCGCGTTGCGGGCACCTGCAACAGAAAGCCAGCTTAATTCGTATAAAATTTTCGCGTGAAGCGAACGTCCGATGCCTCTGTCGCCCCTTCCGGAGTAATGCTGATGTTGAATACCAGCGTCTCACGATTTGCTACGGCAGTTTCGCCGATATAGTAAACGGCTTCCTGCTCCTGAATTTTTCTCATCGTGACATTTTTGAGCTGACCCGCCAGGTTGACCGTCCTGACTGTGACTTCCGCCGGTACCACAGTAGTGGTGCCTTCTTTGAGAACAGACACAGTCAACATAACCCGATTCTTGCTGCGCACGATGCCGTATGCCCGGGCAACGTCAGGCTCCAACTGGTCGGTCGATTGTGCGCTGAAATGGACGATGTGATCGCCGATATCAACATCCGAGGCTGAGGCGGGCTGTGCTTGGGGCACGGTCGCGTTTCCCCCCGGGCCTCCACAGCCGATTATCAGGAAAAGGATTGACAGAGCGACCAGTGCGTTCATGACCTTCAACATACATGTCTCCCCGGTTTTTCTGTGTCAAGCACTATAAACCATTGTTGCCGCCCATGCCGCGTCTGCCTCAGACGTGAATGGGTTTCAGCGTCTGCAGAAAGATGACCGCCGCCTGCAAAAGAATAATTGCGAAGATAGGCGAGATGTCGAGGCCTCCTATCGACGGAATGATGCGCCGAAAAGGACGCAGGATGGGCTCCGCCAGCGTGGTCAACAGGGCAGTGGCGTAATTGTGGGTATGGGGCGCAACCCAGCTCAGTATTATTTTGATAAGGATAACGAAGAAAAACAGGTTCAGACTCAGGACCGCCAATTCGATGAGGGTCGTTACCATAATTGGAATGGTGTCGACCATATACCCGCCAATTGTAAGTAATAAAAGTACAGTCAGAAACTGAATGACGTAGGCGATCAGAATCGTGGAGGTGTCCAGCCGGCCAATGGACGGCACAAAACGGCGCACAGGCACAACCAGCGGTGATGTGACGCGCAGGATTCCCTGGGCAAGCGGGTTGCGAAAGTCAGCACCGAGTATCGGCAGCCAGAATCGCAACAACAACACCAGCAAGTAAAGCTGGGTAAGCGTTTTGATAATAAAGTACAGGGCTTGTGACATTTCTTGCGCCGTCTTGTCAGGTCTGGCGGGAGTTGGCCTCGTCAGCCAGGGCGGTTGCCCGGTCGCGTGCGGCCTCGATTGCTTTGGCAAAGATACCACGAACATCTGCGGCGTCGAGGCACTCGAAGGCGGCCGTTGTCGTGCCACCCGGGGATCGTACCCTTTCAATAAGCGACGACATCGATTCCGTCTCCGCTGACGCCAGCGCTGTCGCACCACGCGCAGTTTCGACTGCCAGGGACCTCGCGGTCTCAGGATCAATGCCGAGACTGATTGCAGATTCGATCATCACGTCGATTAATAAATAGAAATAGGCAGGTCCTGTGCCGGACACGGCAGTAACGGCATCCATCAGCGATTCGCTCTTGAGCCAGACGAACTGGCCGACGGCCGACATGATTTTCTCAGCCAGGTTACGGCTGATATCGTCCGTCAGATCATTAGCAAATAACGCCGAGATGCCCTGGTCGATTAGTGCGGGCTGGTTAGGCATCACCCGGACGATGCGCATGCCGCCACCAAGCCAGCTGTCGATATCGTCAATTCTCGGTCCGGCCGCGATGGAAATAATCAGCGGCTTGTGTTGCCGCACTGTGGAAGCCAGATCACGGCAGACGGCCTGAAGAATCTGCGGCTTGACGGCGAACAGCAGGGTTTCGGCCTGGGCCGCAACCTGGGAATTGTCGTCACTGAGCAATGCTCCGTAAAGTTCCTGCCGGAGAAGCTCGCGCTGCTCAGGTCTTGGTTCGGCGATCAGGATATCCGTGGCATGCATGCCGCCCCGGAGCAGCCCGGTTGCTATCGCCCGGCCCATATTGCCGCCGCCGATAAGCCCCACCTTGTGATTGATCATCTCAAACCCCTTCAAGCCGAATATTTCACGTCTACGGAGTGCGGCCCCGGAGTGCGGCTTGCTGCGCTCTCGCAGATTCCCAGGCGATCTTACGCGGCAAGCAATGAAATATTCGGCTTAAACCCTCGCATCACGCAGGCTGGTGTTCCAATAAGGCTGTATTGAAGGACCACTAGCTCTCCCTGGCACCAAAGAGAGCCGTGCCGATGCGAACGATGGTGGCGCCCTCGTGAATCGCCGCCACATAGTCCGCCGTCATGCCCATCGAGAGCGTATCAGTATTGATCCCGGATTCTCGCAGTGATTCGGACAGCATCCGCATTTTCGCAAAAGGCTTGCGCTGCTCCGTAAAACCTTGCCGGATAGCAGGTATGCACATCAGGCCGCGGAGCCTCAAGCCCCTCAATTCAGAGATTGCCTGGGCCAGCTGTGGCACTTCAGCCGCCGGAACGCCTGCTTTCGCCGCTTCCTCATCGATATTGACCTGGATACAGATATTGAGATCCTTGGCGTAGACAGGCCGCTGCCGGCTTAGTCGCTCGGCGATTTTCAGGCGATCTACCGTGTGGACCCAGTGGAATCGCTCGGCTACGGGCTTGGTTTTGTTGGCCTGGAGGTGACCGATAAAATGCCAGATCAGATCATCCCGGCCGGCCTCATCCATCTTCTGCAACCCTTCCTGGACGAAATTTTCACCAAAATCGCGCTGGCCGGCTGAGGCAGCCTCCAGAACACATTCCACGGGCTTTCCCTTAGTGACTGCGAGGAGCCGGATTTCGTCCCTGGAGCGTTCGGCATTCACGGCAGCTTGTGCCAGCAAATCTTGGATTTTTCGAAAGTTTTCCGTGACTCTAATCACGTTTTGCTCCGAATGCTTCGCTATACTAGGCAGCCAATGAGTGCTGAGTTATGGTAAGTCCAGCACCTGCAATGAGGGAGAAACATGGCCGTCGACGTTGCACAACTATTGTCGTTCACGGTAAAGAACAACGCATCCGACCTGCACCTGTCCGGTGGGGTTCCGCCCATGATTCGTGTCGATGGCGACATCAAGCGAGTCAACATGCCGGCGCTGACCCATAAAGACGTCAATAGCATGGTGTACGACATCATGAATGACAAGCAGCGCAAGGATTATGAGGAATTCCTGGAGACTGATTTCTCGTTCGAGATACCCAAACTGGCGCGGTTCCGCGTTAATGCCTTCAACCAGAATCGCGGTTCGGCCGCTGTTTTCAGGACGATTCCCTCGGAGATTCTGTCCCTGGACGACCTGGGCGCGCCGGCCATATTCAAAGACATATCGATGTACCCGCGGGGCATCGTGCTGGTGACCGGCCCGACTGGTTCCGGTAAATCGACGACCCTCGCGGCGATGGTCGATTACATTAACGACAACAAACCCGATCATATTCTGACGATTGAGGACCCGATCGAATTTGTACACGAGTGCAAGAAGTGTCTCATCAATCAGCGTGAGGTGCACCGGGACACGCTGGGATTCAACGAAGCCCTGCGCTCGGCGCTGCGTGAGGACCCCGACGTCATTCTGGTCGGCGAGCTTCGCGACCTCGAGACAATCCGCCTGGCGCTCACTGCGGCCGAGACCGGCCACCTTGTTTTTGGCACGCTGCATACCAGTTCCGCCGCCAAAACCGTCGACCGAATCGTCGACGTGTTCCCAGCGGCGGAGAAAGAGATGGTTCGTGCCATGCTGTCGGAGTCACTGCGGGCCGTTATCTCGCAAACCTTGCTGAAGAAGGTTGGCGGCGGGCGAATTGCCGCGCATGAAATCATGATTGGCACGCCCGCAATCAGGAACCTCATTCGTGAGGGCAAGATCGCGCAGATGTACTCGGCCATTCAGACAGGACAGGGCCAGGGTATGAAAACGCTCGACCAGGACCTTGCCGAACTGATGTCCAAGGGACTGATCAACAAGGAAGAGGCGCGATACCGCGCCGCCAACAAGGAAAATTTCTAGAGGCGACGGCTGTCGGCCGTTGAGCACTGGAGGAGTTAGAGCAAATGGATCGCGAACAAGCGATAAGACTGACCCAAAACCTGTTGCGCAAGATGGTCGAGAAGGAAGGATCTGACCTCTTCCTCACGTCCGGGTTTCCGCCGGCGATCAAAGTAGACGGAACGATCCACAAAGCAACCGATTCACCCCTCACCGCTGATCAGTCGGCAATGATGGTGCGCTCCATCATGAACGACAAACAAATCAAGGAATTCGATTCGACTAAAGAATGCAATTTCGCGATCGCACCGCAGGGAATAGGCCGCTTTCGTGTCAGTGCATTCATCCAGCAGGGCATGGTTGGCGCCGTGCTCAGGGCCATTACTACCGAGATTCCGAAATTACACGATCTCGAACTCCCTCCAATCCTCAAAGACATCGTAATGAACAAGCGTGGTCTTGTTATTGTCGTCGGCGGCACCGGTTCCGGTAAGTCAACCACCCTCGCGGCGATGATCGGGCACCGTAACGAAAACTCCAAAGGCCACATCGTTTCGATCGAAGACCCGGTCGAATTCGTGCATCCGCATAAGGGATGTGTCATCACCCAGCGTGAGGTAGGTGTTGATACGGACAGCTGGCATGCTGCATTGAAGAACACGCTGCGGCAGGCGCCTGATGTCATACTGATCGGCGAAATTCGCGATCGGGAGACGATGCAATACGGCATCCAGTTCTCGGAAACCGGTCACCTGTGCCTGGCAACGCTTCACGCGAACAGCGCGAACCAGGCACTGGACAGAATTATCAACTTCTTCTCGGAAGAACGACGTGCACAGCTCCTCATGGATCTCTCCCTGAATACCAAGGCATTTATTTCGCAGCGGCTCATACCCCGCGAAAGCGGCGTAGGCCGGGTTTGCGCCATGGAAATCATGCTCAATTCTCCCTTGATTGCGGATCTGATATTCAAGGGGGAGGTCGGCCAGATCAAGGAGATCATGGCAAAATCGACGCGCCTCGGTATGCAGACCTTCGACCAGGCACTGTTCATCCTTTATGAGGACGGCACGATCTCCTACGAAGAAGCGATGAGAAACGCTGACTCGAAGAACGAGCTGCGTCTCAAGATCAAACTGGATAGCAAACGCGAAACCGCTTTGAGCGACCAGGAGACGGCGAGCCTCAAGATTGTGGAAGAAGAGAGCGCCCAGCAGTTTTGAGTATTGCAAACGAATTATTGACTGATAAGCAATGAACGTAAAACCGCTGTTCAAACTGATGGTCGAAAAAAAGGCTTCTGATCTTTTCTTCGCACCGTTTGCCCCCGCCAAGATCAAGATCGACGGCAAGATCATGCCGGTCAACAAGCTTGAGATGACACCAAAAATGGTGAAACAGGCGGCGATCGAGCTGATGGATGAGGACCTTCTCGAGACATTTAACCGCGAGCTCGAGGTCGACTTCGCCATATCGGAAGCCGGACTCGGACGTTTTCGCGTCAACGTATTCCATCAACGCGGTAATGTTGCAATGGTCCTGCGTTACATCACGGCAGAAATGCCAACGCTTGACGAATTGGGCATGCCTGAGCAGTTGAAAGATCTGGTCATGCTTAAACGCGGACTTGTTCTGATGGTGGGCGCCGCCGGAGCCGGCAAGTCAACGACACTGGCTGCGATGATCAACCACCGCAACGAAAAAACTTCGTCGCATATCATTACAATCGAAGACCCGATCGAATTCCTGCATCCCAACAAGCAATCGATCGTCAATCAGCGTGAAGTCGGGCTCGACACCAAGTCATACGGGCGGGCCCTGAAGAGTGCGATGCGCGCCGCACCGGACCTCATTCAGATTGGTGAGATTCGAGATCGTGAATCGATGCAGGCCGCCATCGATATGGCCGGTACGGGGCACCTGGTCCTGGCAACCCTTCACTCGAACAACGCGCCCGAGACACTGGACCGTATTATCAATCTGTTTCCGCAAGAGCAGCATGCCCAGGTGTTCATGGATCTCGGCCACTATCTGCGCGCCATCATCTCACAACGGCTCGTTCGTTCGAGGACCGGCAAACGGGTCGCGGCAGTCGAGCTCATGTTGAACACGCCACACATCAAAGACCTGATCCTCAAAGGCGATATTTCCGAGGTCAAGGAAGCCCTCAGGGACAGCGATGAGAAGGGCATGCAAAACTTTGACGATGCGCTGCTCGACCTTTACAAGGCGGGCACGATCACGCTAGAGGAAGCGATGACAAACGCCGACTCGCGCTCCAACCTCGAAGCCAAGGTCAATTTCGGCGGCTGAATCACCGTAGGGATCCCGACACCCCCATACAATCGTCATTCAGTCGGTGCCCGGCACCTTACAAGGAAACACGGTCGCGGCGTCGAATACCGGGCCGTCGACGCAGACGCGTTGCATCGCGGGACCTTCGGGGGTCTGAACGAGAACGGTGCAACCGGCGCAACCGCCGACGGCGCAGGCCATGAATTCCTCGAGCGATACCTGGCAGGGAATGTTGTATTTGCGGGCAAGTCCGGCGACGGCTTTCAGCATGGCTGTCGGGCCGCAGGCGAAGATCCCGGTCTTCGCGATTTCGTCAGACGAAAGGCTTTCGAGCCACTTTTCTGCAAGCTCCGTAACAAATCCGCGATGACAAGCATCGAACCCGGAAAGACTTGCCAAGCGGCTGGGCACTTTCCATTGCTCCAGTAACGGCATGGCACTCCTGGTGTCGGCCGGTAGCCAGTCGCATGCAATCGTCGACTCCTGCAGTTCGAATGGAAACGGAATCTCAGAGCCCATGAGTACCAGGGGATGCCAGTCCTTGTTGTCCTTGGTGAGATGCTCGGCCAGGAAAATCATCGGTGGTATGCCGACGCCGCCGCCGATAAGTAACGAGTTGAGGCGTTGAGGGTCTGTCTGGAACGGATGTCCGATAGGCCCGATCAGGCTCAGTTTGTCGCCGGGCTTTTTTTCTGCAAACAGTCGAAGTCCTTCGCCGACGACCTTGAACAATAGTTCTATCCAGCCTTCGTCGCTGTTCGCACGCATGATCGACAAGGGCCTTCGCATCGGCAGTTCGATGTCGCATTGTGCGTGCACGAAACTTCCGGGCTCCGCATGGCTCGCACAGAGTGGCGCCGCCAGGCGAAAGATGTACTGCGCTCCCGGAAAGGTCGATACTTTTATGACTTCGCCGTCTTCGACAAAAATCGTACCGCGGTGTTTTTGAGTCTCTGTCGCAACGATCGCGGTTTCTGTCACGATGACTCCACGGTCTGCGTGACAGCGGTCAGGATGGCCATGCGAATCGCAACGCCGTTTGTGACCTGGTTCGTAATGACCGATTGCGGGCTGTCGGCCAGGCTGGACTCGATTTCGATGCCACGATTCATCGGGCCCGGATGCATGACAATGGCGTCTGGCGCAGCGAGTTTCATGCGTTCGTGGCTGATGCCGTAGTTGGCGAAATACTCGTCGATGCCGGGGATGCCGTCGAGACTGCCGATGCGCTCGCGCTGGATGCGGAGCGCCATGACGACGTCAGCGCCACGGAGGCCATCATCGAGCTTGTACAGAATTTTTGCGCCGGGAATATCGCCGGGATCCGGTGCCAGCGCTTGCGGCGATATGAGGCGAAGCTCGCCGACACCCATTGTTGTCAGGCCCTCAGCTGCCGAACGCGCTACTCGTGAATGCGCGATATCGCCGACGATAGCCACGGTCAGGTCTTCGAAATTCGATTTGTGCTGCCGCATGGTCAGCAAGTCGAGCAGGCCCTGTGTCGGATGAGACACCTCTGCCTCACCCGCATTCAGAATACTCACGTGATCCTGGACGTTACGTGCGATATAGGCAGGTACGCCAGCGCTGGCATCGCGTACGACAAAAATATCGACCTGCATCGCCTGCAGGGTATAGATGGTATCGAGAATGCTCTCGCCCTTTTTGCGGGAAGAGGTATTGACGTCGAGATTGAGCACGTCCGCACCAAGCCGCTTGCCAGCCAGGTCGAAGGACGCACGGGTCCGCGTGCTGGGCTCGAAGAACAGGTTGGCGATCGTGCGCCCTTCGAGAGCCCGGGTCCTGACCGCGGGATGCCCAGGTGGACTCAGAAAGGCCTCGGCTTCGTCGAGGATCCGGCAAATATGGGCTTTGCTGAGGCCCTTGAGCGTCAGGAGATGCCGCAATCGACCGTCGGCGGAGATCTGCAGGTCCGTATCCTCTATGAGGCTCGGTGTTTCAAACAGTTCGGTGACGTTCATGGCGTCGCAATTCTAACGGTGAGACGTACAGGCAGCAAAGACTTATCCAGATTTTCTGAGCCACCGCTCCGCAATAAGCGCGGCCGCCACGCTGTCGACTTCCTCTTTACTTATGCGGCCGCGAAGCCCGAGGGCACGCTCAGATTTCAGCACCTCGCCGGCTTCGAGCGAGGAATAGCGCTCGTCGACTTGCTCGACGGGCAGTTCAAAGCGCTGCAACTGAGCAATAAAGCGCTTGATGTGGGCACCCATTTCCGAGGGCGATCCGTCCTCGTGCAAGGGCATGCCGACAATCAGCCTGGACGGGCGCCACTCGCGGACAATGGCGGTGATCGCCTGCCAATCCGGTCCGGCGTCACAGTTCCTGACTGCTGCTATGGGATTGGCGGATGCCGTGACGTCCTGACCCACAGCAACACCGATCCGGCGAAGCCCGAAATCGAACGCAACGACTGTTTCGGGAGGATTGGTATCAGGCGTGCCCGGCATGAGGTGACAAGCGGCTGATGTCTATCCCTAGGGAGTCCGCAGCTTTCGCCCAGCGGTCAGCGAACGGAATATCGAAAATTATTTGCGGATTGGCCGGCACATTGATCCAGGTGTTGGCCAGCATTTCCGCCTCGAGCTGACCGGGCTCCCAGCCCGCGTAGCCGAGGGCGACCAGCGACCGGTCAGGCCCTTTGCCAGCCGCAAGCGCATCGAGAATGTCCCGCGAGAGCGTAAGGTGCACTTCATCAGACACGGTCATAGAACTTTCGAACGCAGGGCCGGGATTGTGCAACACGAAGCCACGTTCGCGGGCGACAGGACCGCCGCTCAATACCGGGTGTTTGGCTGCTGCCGCATCCGGTTCCTCGAATGACAATTGTTCAAACAGGCCACCCAGGTTGAGATTCAGCGGACGATTAATGATGATCCCAAGGGCTCCCTCGTCATTATGTTCACAAATGAGCGTAACTGTGCTGTGGAAATTCGGGTCAGGCATGCCCGGCATGGCGATTAGCAGCTGATTAACGAGTGAACTTTGGAGTTCCATAGCTACAGTATCGACCTTGCTGTAGCCAGTGACAACCGCTTTGGAGAACTTCAATTCACCCTGGCGGTAGATGACACACTGATTTCACTAAATCGCCATTTGTAGGCGAACCGGAGCTGATCGTAGTCCACCCGGATAGCCGCAGGGAAAGGATCAAATGGGGCTGCGCGCCACAAAATATTCAGTGCGGCCTGATCGATAAGCTTGGAGCCTGACGTTTGCCGGACGACGACCTCGGCAAGTTGCCCTGAGGCGTCAATCGTCACTTCGAGTGTCGGGCTTCCGGTCATCCCTTGCAGCGCTCGCTTTTCAGGGAAGTATTTCGCGCCGATCGTCTCGATCTTCCTTTTCCATCGGTCCAGGTAGCCTGCGATATTGGATTCCTTGGTATCGACACTGGTGACCAATTGCCGAAGGTTCACATCATGGATAAGCAGATTGGCTTCGTCTTCCCGCGGCAACGGCAGTGTTTGCACGACGCCGGACTCAAGCGCAATAGCCGTGGATTCGTCGGGAGCAGGATCGTCGCGCGGCTTGTCAACGACGGTACGCTCCTGTTCCGTGCGACTCATAAGGACCTGGTCGGCCGTCTCGTGTTGCCGCGCGGATTCAGACAGGCTGTCGCCGGTGTCTTTGCCCATATTGTCGATCGGCATATCGCTTTGCAGCGGCGCACTGGGCCGAACCTGTTCCTGGGTATTGCCACCACCTTGCTGGCTTGCCTGCGCGAGATACTCTGCTTTCTCCGGCCGGTCGATATTCTGATCGGGGTCCGCGACTATGGTGACCTCGAGGGAGATCGACTCCGAAGCCTCGCTGCCCGGCACCGCGTTGAAGGTTATGCCGATGATGAGGATTCCGTGCACGAGGGCGGCCAGAAAGAGCATTGGAGGCAAGCGGTCCGGTACCGGACCCCTGTCCAGCCCGATATGTTCGATTTCAACAGAATTTGTCAATAATTCAGGCATTTGGGCCACAATGCTTCATGCTACCCCCTAGTCTACATAATTGTTACCGGGGAAGGCATTTTTACCGATTTGGCCAGTTTAACCGCTTCTCCATGGCTTGGGTGAGACGCAGGTCACCGGAGGCACTGACGATCAACGCCTCGTCGACACCCAGTACTGCGCATAATTCCTCGAATGCGCCGGGTCCGGCCACCAGCAATGCGGTTGCCGCGGCATCTGCCAGTACGGGGTCTTGGTGCAGAACGGTCGCGGAGATCGTGTGCTCAACGGGATAGCCGTTGCGGGGATCGAGAATGTGCTGGTATCTCCGGCCGCCGACTTCAAAAAAACGCTCATAGTCACCCGAGGTCACAACAGTCTCTCCATCCATGACATCGAGCCAGGCGAGCGTGTCGTCGGATCTCGGCGAACGGATGCCGATACGGGCGGGTCTGCCGTTGATGTGCCCCAGGACAGTGAGGTCGCCTCCGATATCGATAATTGCGTTTTCGACGCCGGCGTCGCGCAGAATGCTCACGAATTGTTCGAGGATCGAGCCCTTGGCGATGCCGCCAAGATCCAGCATCACGTACGGTGAATTGCTGCGGAGCTCATTACCGCTCCACTCAAGACTGTCGCTGCTAACCGAAGCCGATAGCCATTTCCGTATTTCGACCTCATCCGGTGGCGATGACCGTAATCTGGCTACGTCGTGAAAGCCCCACAATTCAGTGAGACGGCCCATAGCCGGGTTGAATCTGCCACCTGACAATTGTTCCAACACAGCCGCACGGCGCACAAGTTCGGCGAGCAGCGGAGAGACTTCGATGGCTTGACCGGCGGCGATCGCCGCATTGATTCGCTGCAGCTCACCCTGCGGCTCGTCCGGGTATTCGCGCCACGGATACCAGTCGCGATCGATATCCCTGATTCGTGCCTCGATGGCTGCAATTGCAGCCGCGTTCGACTGGGGCGTGGTTGCGAAGAAATCTATCGTGACCAGGGTGCCGAAGGCATAAATTTGATGCCGGAAGTCTTGCGTCGCGGCATCACAGCCGCAGCACAGGAGACAGCTTAGTGTGAGTGCTGCGGCGTGAAATCTGGTGATCCAACAAGGCTGCATATTGAATTAAGGCCAGTTGCTGTCGGTATCAATCGAGTTTTTTCTCGATAGCGTCGAATAGATCGCCTGCAATGTTGAGGTCGAAAATCTTGTCGAGTTCGCGGATGCCGGTCGGACTGGTGACATTTATTTCGGTCAGATAATCGCCGATGACATCGATGCCAGCAAACATCACGCCGTGTTCTCTCAGTACGGGGCCGACCCGAGAACAAATCCAAAGATCCCTCTCGCTCAGCTTGCGCCCTGTTCCGACGGCGCCGACAACGAGATTGCCCCTGTTGTCGTCGGCAGGCGGGATTCTCGCAAGCGCGTAGGGAATCGGTTCACCGTCGATCAAGAGAATGCGCTTGTCGCCCTCGCTAATCTCGGGGATATAGACCTGCGCCATCGCAAACAGACGGCCGTTATCAGTCAGCATTTCGAAAATGACGTTGGCATTGTTATCGCCCTGGCTAACGACAAAAACCGAGCGGCCGCCCATACCGTCCAGCGGCTTTACAACAATACGATCGTGCTCTGCAAGAAACGCCTTCATTTCCTGCATCGATCGCGTGACGAGTGTTAGTGGTGAGCAATCTGCGAACCATGCCGTGTACGCTTTTTCGTTGATGTCTCTCAAGGCTTGAGGACGATTGACGACAAGGGCACCGGCTTCCTCGGCCCGTTCCAGAATGTAGGTCGTGTAGACGTATTCCATGTCAAACGGCGGGTCTTTTCGCATCAGGATGACATCGAGGTCACCCAGGCTGATATCCTGTACGGCGCCGGTTTCAAACCAGTTCTCGACGTCGTCCTGCACCTGCAGGATTCTTGACCTCGCAAGGGCTTCGCCGCCCAAGAGCTTCAGGTCACCCTGCAACATATAGTGAATCTCGGCCCCCCGTCTTGTTGCTTCCAGCAGCATGGCGAGCGAGCTGTCTTTCTTTGGCGCAATATTCTCGATCGGGTCCATGACGACGCCAACGGAGATTTTCTTGTCTGGCATGTCTGTGGCCCTGCTGGTCCTCAATAGCCGGTCGCTGATGTGCTTAGGGGGAAAACCGGGCTGCGCATCAGGCCGCCAACTATACAGCGCCGGGGGCGTGTGCAATACCCGTGTGTATTCGCCCACAACCCAGGCTTGGCCACCGGTTTCGTCGGCTCCGGCAGGGACCCGCATTGCGAGCGATGCCCGGATTTGAGCAATTTTGCGGCTGGATTTCGTGTCGCCCGGTGGTTCCTGTAGCCGCCTCCAGCGCGAGCAGAATTGCTGCCTGAGGCGAGCGTCGTGGCGGCACTTTTGTCAATATGGTACAAGTCGCTTTGCTCGTTCAGAATACGGGCATATCCCGGTAAAAATTATAGGCATACCCGGGTTTTGGAGTGAACACGGGAACTCGGCAGAGTTCGCGATTGGGCGAGGAAATTCGGTGCCAGATAATACCTCACGAAGTCTGAATGGCCTCAAGATTCTTGTGGTGGATGACAGCAAGACAATACGTCGGACGGCGGAAACCCTGCTGTCCAAGGAGGGCTGCCAGGTGTTCACGGCGATCGACGGTTTTGATGCGCTGTCGAAAATTGCAGACCATCAGCCTGATCTGATTTTTGTCGATATCATGATGCCGCGACTCGATGGTTATCAGACCTGCTCCTTAATCAAGCACAACAAGATTTACAAAAAAACACCCGTCATCATGTTGTCGAGCAAGGACGGGCTTTTTGATCGCGCCCGGGGCCGGATCGTCGGCTCTGAACAGTACCTGACCAAGCCCTTCACGAAAGACGAATTACTCGGCGCTATTTCCAACCAAATCAACTAAAGGTTTTGCAATGGCAGTTGTTCTTATCATCGATGATTCGCCGACTGAACTGCACCTGTTCCAGAATATGCTGGAAAAGAGCGGCTTTCAGACGTTAGTGGCTGATAGTGGCGAAGATGGCATTCGTCAGGCACAGACATCTCATCCGGACTGCATCTTGATGGATATCATCATGCCCGGGATGAACGGTTTTCAGGCGACGCGCAAGCTGACACAGAATCCCAAGACCTCAAGGATTCCCGTGATCATGATTACAGCGAAAGACCAGGAGACGGACAAGATTTGGGGTATGCGCCAGGGCGCGGTCGAGTATCTCGTCAAACCTATTTCAGAAAAACAACTCGTTTCGAAAATCAACAGGGTAATGGCCGGCTGAATGAACGCATCGGCGGATCTGGCGGCGCTCATCACGCAACCCTTCGAACTGCTCCAGGAGCTGGAGCGCCGCAGCCGTGCCGCGCTCGCCGGCAAGGGAAGCGGGGCGCTGCCTGCCGAGTGGGTCGGCATCGGCTTTCGCATCGGTCAGGAGCAGTTCGTCGCAGTCCGAGAACAGATTCGCGAGGTGTTGATGTTGCCCGACAGCATTACCCGCGTACCGGGCGCGAAGCGATGGGTGCTTGGCGTCGCAAATCTTCGAGGCCATCTGCTGCCGCTGATCGACTTGAAAATGCTGCTCGGCAGCGGCCGTACGACTTTACGACGCAATACGCGCGTGATTTCGGTGAACCATCGCGAAATCCCTGCCGGACTGGTTGTCGATGAAGTCCTCGGTTTCCGGCGTTTTATGGACAGCGAATTCAAGGATAAGTGGCCGGAGACGATCGTCCGCTGTGATCGATTCCTGAGGGGCGCGTACCAGCGGGGTCAGGATACCTGGCCGATCTTCGGACTGTACGATCTGATTGAAAGCAGCACATTTTTACAGGCGGCCGCCGCATGAAGGCGCACTACGAAAATAACTGAATGTTGCAGAACCATGGCCCAAAAAACCTATAAATCACCAGCATTTGTAATCCTTGCAGCGATGAGCGCTTTACTCCTCCTCGCAGCAGCCGGATTTCTATACCTGCAGTCAATCGACGGGAGCGGGTCAGACACCACCCGGTCCGAGTTTGCTGCATTGTCGCAGGCGATTCCGCTGCACGCCGGCAACGCACTCGCAGGTACGCCGCAGGAATTTACGAGGCTGGACGCCGATCTGAAGCGCCTTGCCGAACTGCGACGTTCGTCTTTGCGTGGCATTCCAGGTGGCAGCTCCGCATGGGATAAGCTGAATCAGCATGCGGAGGCCATTCTTGCGAAACGCGCCGATGTCGAAGCGGTGCAAGAGGCTGCCGCTGTCATTAAGGAACATATGCCCATCATGACCGAGCAAATCGACGGCCTTCTGGGCAGGTCCGGGGCGACTGCGGTCATCCAGGAATTCCAGCGGCGCGGCGCACAGCTCGTGCAGTCGCTGGACGGTCTCGCCGGGGCCGAAGATGCTGCAGCGGTCGCATCCTCGGTCGCCGATGATGCGACGTACCTCCGGCTTGTCACCGATGCATTATCGGGCGCTAGCACAAACCTCGATGTGGCTGCACTCGATGACGCATTACGGGAAGTGTTCCTGGTGCCGATCATCAGCGAATTGACGAATATCGAAGAACAGCTTAGCCGGATTGCCGCCAGCGCCCCGCAGCTGGCGGGCCTGGGATCCTCCAGTCAGGGCCTGTCGACAGTTGCCGCGTCTTTGTACGATTCAACGTTCTCAACATCGCGTTCGGCCGTGGGCGGAATACTCGCAAATCCGTTGATTCCCCTGGCGTGCGTAGGCATAGCCTTCTTTTTGCTCGGCGGACTTGCGTATCTGCACTCAAAGACGGCGGTATTCGAGCGCACGTCAAAGGAGCAGGCTGAGCAGAATGAACGCAACCAACAGGCGATTCTTCGCCTGCTCGATGAACTCGGGAGTCTGGCTGACGGAGACCTGACTGTTGAAGCAACAGTAACGGAAGACATTACGGGGGCGATAGCCGACTCAATTAATTACGCTATCGAAAAACTCCGCGAACTTGTAACAACGATCAATGAAACCGCAATCATGGTCGATTCGGCGGCCAAGCAAACCAAAAGCACGGCCGGACACATGGCAAAAGCCGCGGACAATCAGAGCCGTGAGATCAATGCTGCGACTGAATCGATCGTATCGATGGCCGCATCGATCGAAGAAGTATCCGGTAACGCGGAAAGATCCTCGGACGTTGCTCGACACTCGGTCGATGTCGCACACAAAGGTGGTGAAGCTGTGCGGCGCACGATCGACGGCATGAATGCCATCCGCGAAACCATTCAGGAAACTTCGAAGAGGATCAAGCGGCTCGGCGAGAGCTCACAGGAAATTGGCAATATTATCGAACTGATCAACGATATTGCCGAACAGACGAATATTCTTGCATTGAATGCGTCGATTCAGGCTTCAATGGCCGGCGAAGCGGGCAGGGGATTCGCGGTTGTTGCCGATGAGGTTCAACGACTGGCGGAACGGTCGACCAATGCCACGAAACAGATCGAGGTCCTGGTACGCACTATTCAATCGGACACGAATGAGGCCGTTGTTTCCATGGAACGCAGTACAACGGACGTGGTCGGTGGGGCGCTGCTTGCAGAGAATGCCGGTGCGGCGCTTGACGAGATCGAACAGGTATCCAACCAGATTGCAAGTCTTGTGCAAAATATTTCGAGTTCGGCAAGGCAACAGGCCGAATCGGTAGCAGACGTAACGCGACGCACGACCAGGCTGAAGGAAATCAGCGAACAGACCGGCAGGGCGACAACTGCCACAGCGGCATCGATTTCAAAATTGTCTGAACTGGCATCCCAGCTAAGGCAGTCGGTTGCTGGATTTACCCTGCCAGGCGCGGCACTCAAGCCCACCGCAGTATCCAGTGCGGCTCCACCAGTACCGCAGAGCGCAATGGAGGAGAAGGCTGCGGGCTGATTTCTGATGAGCACCGAATCGAGTTTCCAGGAGCAGCTCAGCGACGTGAGCGCCGGCGAATTCGGTGCCAGTGCGCTGACGATCGTCAGCGAAGAGCTCATGGAGACGATTCGCAACGCACAGCTTGCGCTCGAGGACTGTGTCGATGGCCGTGGTGGCTCCGCCGCGCTGGTCCGAAGCGGCCAGTTGCTGCACCAGGTCAATGGTGTGCTGAAGATGACCGAAACCTACGGCGCAGCCTTGCTGGCCGAGGAGATGGAAGCGGTCTGTGCTTACCTTGCCAACCTTCGTGCTGGCAAGGGCAGGGAGGACGGCCTCGACGCATTGACGCGGTCGATGGTGCAGCTACCCATCTACATCGAGCGCTTGATCGCTGGAGGCCGGGACATTGCGCTCGTTTTATTGCCGATGTTAAACGATTTGCGTGCTGCCCGCGGCCAGCCACTTCTTTCCGAAGGAACATTGCTGCTCCTTAACCTCTCGCCCAGCAGCAAACCGGCCGGCAAGGAAAAAAGAGAAACGACCGGCGAAGACCCGCTGGTTGTCGCAACGAAGCTGCGGCCGAAATTCCAGCTCGCGCTGCTTGGCTGGATCAAAGGTGGCGACGTAGCAAAATACTTGAAGATCCTATCCGATGTTGCGCTGGCACTCGAGAAATCGGCGAACCGCGACGATATGCATCAACTTTGGTGGGTTGCTGGCGGTGTTCTCGAGTCACTGCAAAACGGCGGACTGAAAACTTCGGTCGCGCTGAAACGGCTGCTTGGACAGATAGACAAGCAAATCAAACTGCTGATCGATGAAGGCATTGAAGCGTTCGACAATCACCCGGTAACGGATCTCATGAATAATCTTCTCTATTACGTGGCCCGCTCAAGTAATGCGGGTCCACGTATCAGCGAGATTCGTGCTGCCTTCAACCTGTCTGAGTTGCTGCCCGGCGATGAACAGGTCGAACATGCCCGCGAGAGTTTGTCAGCGCCCAGTGTCAAGCTGATGAAAACGGTCGCGGCAGCGATCAAGGAAGATCTTGGGCGGGTCAAGGACGTGCTGGACATTTACGTCCGCACCGGCATGAACAAGTCCTCCGAACTCGTGCCGCAGCTCGAATTGTTGAAGAAGATCAGCGACACGCTTGGTGTTCTGGGGCTTGGAGCGTTGCGCGGTGACATCCAGTCTGAGATCGACCGGCTAAAAAATGTGGTTTCGAAAACCGGGTCGGCCGATGAACAGACGATCATCGAAATTGCCACGACGCTTCTGAGAGTTGAAGACCGGCTTGATCAACAACTGGTTAACCTGATCGTGGCCAGGGAACCGGCGCGGGGCGAAGAGGAACCGGAGCTGCCGGAGGAGGAAGACGCTGATTACCGGCAGGTTGCCGAAGCCGTGATGCGCGAGAGCATTATCAATCTCGCACGAATCAAGGAAACGTTCAGCCAGAGCCTCTCGTCGGGACGTGACTCGAAGGGGCTCGATAGTGTTCCGGCGCTGATTCGCGGCATCAAAGCCGGGCTCTTGATGTTGAACAAGACCCGCGCCATGGAAGTGGTCGACCGGGTCGGCAATCTGATTTTACTGACGCTCAAGGGTGGCGGCCCCGGCAGGCTCACGCAAAAAGAAACAGATCGACTGGCAGACGCCATCGTCAGCATCGAATACTACATGGAGACAGTTAAGGCTGGCAGGAGGGAGCCCTGGTACATGCTGGACAACGCGGAAGCGTGTCTGGTCGTATTGCGCGATCTCGAGCAGCGACTCAAGAAAGAGGAACACATGGAGGTACCAACTGCGCAGACGATGAAAATTGCCAGGTCGGACATGGACAAATTCGCTGCCGAGCAGCAGCCGGCCGCGGACAGGACGCAGGAAATTGCAGCCATACCGATGCCGGTCATCGCACCGGATGCGGAGCACCTCGATCCGGAACTGCTGGAGTTGTTCATCGAAGAGGCCAAGGAAGAGGTCGCGAGTGTCAAGCGCAACCTGCCGCAGTGGCAGGAGGCACCCGAAGACATGGAAACACTTATTACGGTCCGCCGTTCTTTTCACACCTTAAAAGGAAGCGGCCGGATGGTTGGGGCCGAGCGCATCGGCGAGTATTGCTGGAGCATTGAAGGTCTTCTGAACAAACTGATCAATCGGACGCTCGCGCGGACGCCGCCCATGGTTGACTTCATCGCGGAAGCTGCTGCAGCGTTGCCGGAGCTTGTCGAACAACTCGAAGTCGGTACGGAACCGACTTCGGACATCAATCTTCTGATAGCGCGAGCGAACGCGTTCGCCGAAGGCGACCCGAACGCGGCCGTCCTGACAATTGCGGCGTCAGGAAGCGAAGAGCAAGCGGAAGAGGTGGGAGGCCTCGAGATGGACCCGGTCCTGCTCGACATATTTTCAAAAGAGACAGCGGGTCATCTCCAGGTCATTCGTGACTACATCGAGGCGTGCAAGGGGCATCGTCCGCCGTTTCACGTTACCGATAAGTTGTACCGCGTCTGTCATACTTTGCACGGCAGCGCGAATATGGCGAATGTCGAGCGCGGTGTTGCGGTCGCCGGCGCACTGAATCGGTTTGTCCGACGTGTTTATGATTACAAAGTAGGTTTTCTGCAGTCAGGCGTCGATGCGCTTCGTGCGGCAACGAAGGCTATCGAGACGATTATCGGCGATATCAACCGGGCAGACCGCAAGCGATCCGAGTTCGCGGTCTTGATTGAACACCTCAACAATCTAACTGACGCGATCGAGCCTGCCACTGTTACAGACATACCAGCAGAAGCGACGGTTGACAAAACCGAGCTGCCTGTGGTCGAGCAGCCGTTTGAGGCCGAATACGATGCAGAAATTGCCGCCATTTTCTCTGAAGAAGCTGCCGAACTTCTGGAGGCGGCGGACCAGGCCCTCGTGGACTGGTTTAAAGAGAAAGACAACCGCCAGCCGGTCGAAGAGCTCAAGCGGTATTTGCATACATTGAAAGGCGGTGCGCGCATGGCGGGTATCGCGGCGATGGGTGATCTCAGCCACGAACTCGAGACACTGTTGACCGGCCTCGACGACGGCCGCATCGCGCCATCTCAGGAGATCGATGACCTGCTACAGCGAAGCGTCGATGAACTGCATCGAATGCGGGATACCGTCAACGCCGGAAAGAAAGTTACTGCGGCAGTCGAGCTTGAAAAACAAATTCATCGGATCAACGCTGACGAAGTGGCTCTGGCCGGCAAGGCCGAAGCTGCGGTCGATAAGAGGGTCGAAGCGCCAGCCGAGGAAGTTGAGACCCTGGATACCGGCGATTCGGTTTCTGTCGAATTTACCATCGAGCCTGAAGATGTCGTCAGTATGGTAATCGTTGATACGCCACTGAACGAGGAGATAGCGGAGATCAGGAAGGCGGAGGAAATACCTGAGGCCGCTCCGGAGATCGCGAAGAAAAAGGTCGCAATGGCTGCTCCGGAACCGGCGGCAGCAAAAGGGACAGACGAGGCGGAGGCTCCAGATGAACGGCCATTTGCTGCCCAGGCACCAGCCGCAGAGGGGGGCCGCCAGGAATTTGCGCGCATCGACCCCGACCTGCTCGAAGATCTTTTGAACGCTGCCGGCGAAATCAGTATTTACCATTCGCGGCTCAGCCAGCAGATCAGTTCGATCGAGTTTCACGTCGACGAATTCGAACAGACTGTCAGTCGCCTTCGTGAGCAGTTGCGCAAACTCGAAATTGAGACCGAGGCGCAAATTATGCACAGCCACCAGGACACGCTGGTGGCTCGCGACTTCGATCCGCTGGAGATGGATCGATATTCGAATATCCAGCAGCTGTCACGGGCGCTTGCGGAGTCTGCCAATGACATGGGCAGCCTCAAAGACCTTCTGCAGTCGCTGACCTCCGAGGCCGAAACCCTGCTCGTGCAGCAGGCGCGTGTTACGACTGAACTTCAGGACGGCCTGATGCGGACGCGCATGGTGCCGTTCCAGCGACATGTTGCCCGGCTCACGCGCCTCGTCAGGCAGGCTGCAGCCGAGTCCGGGAAACGAGCGGAACTGGCGGTCGAAGGTGCTTCGGGGGAGCTTGACCGGCAGGTCCTGGACAAGATGTTGCCGCCGTTCGAGCACATGATGCGCAACGCGGTTGTACACGGCATTGAGAATCCGGAGGAGCGCCAGGCAGCAGGGAAACCTGCTACCGGCAGGATCACGATTCGCCTGCACCGCGAAGGCGCGGAGATGATAATCGACGTCGCTGACGATGGTGCCGGCCTGGACGTCAGTGCGATTCGGCGCAAAGCCTATGAGAAGGGCATGCTCAAGCCCGATGGCAAAGTGACGGACCAGGAAATCATGGATCTGATCCTGACGCCGGGCTTCACGACCGCGGACGTGGTCACACAGTCGGCCGGGCGCGGCGTCGGCATGGATGTCGTCGCGAACGAAGTCAAAAAACTCGGTGGATCTTTGAGGATATCCTCGGTCACCGGACAGGGCACGAATTTCACGATCCGCTTGCCGTTCACGTTGGCGATCACACAGGCCCTGATCGTGCGAACGGGCGATGAAATCTATGCACTGCCGCTGCCGACTGTCGAAGGCGTGGCCCGGATCGCACGGGCAGAACTCGAGACCTTGTTGAGCCAAAGTGACCCATGCTACGAGTACGGCGAGGAGACCTTCCGCTTCCGTCATCTCGGTATGTATCTCGGCGGGCAGTCTGCAAAGCTGCCCGAAGATGACTCGTTTGTGCCGGTCATACTCGTTCGCGCCGGGGAACATTCAGCGGCACTGCTTATCGACGAAATGCTTGCGAGCCGTGAAATCGTCGTCAAGTCGGTGGGCCCACAGCTTTCGAGTATTCGTGGCATCTCGGGTGCGACGATTCTCGGCGACGGACGAATCGTGCTTATCCTGGACATCAACGCCCTGGTTCGCACGGGCGCGCCTGTTGTGGAACTCAAGAGTGCGGCGCCGACCCCGAAGGACGATCGGCCACTCGCCATGATTGTGGATGACTCGATTACGGTGCGGCGGGTGATGGAGCGTTTCCTGCAGAGGAACGGGTTGCGCGTCGTGACGGCCAAAGACGGTCTCGATGCGGTGAGCCAGTTACAGGACAATAAGCCGGACATCATCCTGCTGGATATTGAAATGCCGCGAATGGACGGTTATGAATTCGCCTCGCACGTTCGCAACGATGAGCGGTTCTCGGATGTGCCGATTATCATGATTACCTCGCGAGTCGGCGATAAGCATCGCGCACGCGCAATCGAACTTGGCGTCAACGATTATCTTGGCAAGCCGTATCAGGACGTGAAGCTTCTCGAGGCCATTCAGCGATTGCTGGAAGAACGAGGAATCAAGTTGTCGTGAATGCTGCCGCCGAGGAACTATACAGCCTGCTTGTGCCGCTCGCGGAAGATCGTCTGATCGTTCCACGTGCCTGCGTTGCGGAGGTCGTCCGGTATAGCAAGCCCGTTCAGGAACCCGGCAGCCAGAACTGGATGCTCGGCATCATTAACTGGAACGGCCGTGCCCTGCCTGTCGTGTCTTTTGAAGGCACAATCGGCAAAGACATACCGGCCGTCACCGGCCGGACCCGGATCGTCGTATTTTATGCAAGCACCAGTCAGATAAAAGCGGGCCATTTCGGCCTTTTGACACAGGGCTTTCCACAACTTGTCCGTATCAACAAGGAAGTTCTGAAACTCGATTCGACAGAGGGCTGGCCTGAGGGTGCGCCGGTCCTGTGTCGCGTTAAAATGATTAACGAGTACCCTCTCGTTCCCCACCTGGAAAATCTCGAGTCGATGCTGGCGGAGGAGACTGCCCAAGCCTGAGTCTGGACTACCAGCATTGAAAATAGCCTTATTGGATTCAGATGTGTGTCTATACCGTTAGTCCTCACGGGGGGCTGATCCGCCCGGCCGAGCAGTGTCCTTCGCCGAATCAGGACGACCGGCCCGACGGCTGCGAGCCCGATCTCATCATTATTCACAGCATCAGCCTGCCGCCCGGCGAATTTGGCGGGCCGTATGTCGAGCAACTTTTCACGAATCGCCTGGATTGGGATGAGCACCCGCACTTTGCAGAAATCAGGGATATGAAGGTCTCGTCACATCTGTTTGTTCGACGCGGTGGCGGTTTGATACAGTTCGTGCCGTTTAGTCGGCGTGCCTGGCATGCTGGCGCATCCTGTTACCGCGATCGTCAGGATTGCAACGATTTTTCTATCGGGATCGAGCTTGAGGGAGAGGATGAAACGCCGTATGCGGATCCCCAGTACAACACACTGATTGGAGTCATCAGCGCGCTGCAAACAACGTACACTTCTCTTTGTGCGCGACGTATCGCAGGGCACTGTGACGTCTCTCCGGACCGAAAATCAGATCCTGGTCCTGCTTTCGACTGGCTGCGATTGTATGATGGGCTCTGCAAAGACACCGAGAAAATATGAAATTAATTGCACTTCTGATCGGACTTGTGGTGGAGCGCCTCGCGACCCAGCTGTTTCATCTTCGTGAACCTCGCTGGCTCGATCGCATCATCGACTTGGGCTTTCGTCAGGGCAACCGGTTTGCGAACTGGCCGGCGCTGATACCGGTAATTATTCTCGCAGTGATTATGGTCCTTCCGGTGTTTCTCGTCGTTTTCGGTCTGGGTGATGCCTTACTGGGGTTTCCCTATCTGATTCTTGCCATCGTTGTTCTGTTTTTCTCGCTGGGCCCGAAGGATATCGGTGAAGGCGTCGACGACTATTGCGCAGCGTTGGAGGCCGAGGATGAAGAAGAGATTCGCAAGACCGCCAAAGCGCTGGCTGAAAGGGAACTTCCGTCGGATCCGCTGGAGCGTATTCGCATAGTCGAAGAAGCTGTATGTGTCCAGGCCAACAATCGCCTGTTCGCAGTCATTTTCTGGTTTGTGCTGCTGGGGCCTTTCGGGGCCTGGTCTTACCGGGTTACTGACCTGATTCGGCGCCGGGCTGTGTTTAATGCCTCGCGTGACGAGGCCGGCCAAGGAACGGCAGACATGTTCCTCGAAGCCGCGGGTCAGCTCCACGGGTGGCTCGCCTGGATTCCTGCGCGTCTGACAGCCATTGGCTATGCCATGGCTGGCAGCTTTGAAGGTGCGCTGTCTGCCTGGCGCACGCTCGAAGGCGCCACCGCGAAGACTCAGCGCGAGCATAGTGAAGCATTGCTTGCTCGAGTTGGTATCGGCGCGCTGGCGCTGCAGTCGGAAGAGGATGAAAGCGTCTGTGACCGTGGTGTTCGCGGCGCGACGGCCGCCAACGGCCTGGTTTTCCGCTTGCTGTTTATCTGGGCCGCAGTCATTGCCGCTATGACCCTGTACGGCTGGTCTGTGTGAGGGTCGGACACGCGACTCTTGCCCTTCTTTTACCCACTCTGATTTCGCTGCTTGCTTGCGAGCCGGCAGCGGAGCGCCGGAGTCGAGAAAGCACGCAGAATTTCGAGACTCGGGATGGACTGCGTATCGTCACGTTGGCACCCCATCTTGCGGAGCTTGTATTTGCCGCCGGCGCCGGCGATTTTCTTGTCGGCGTGAGCACTTACAGCGACTATCCGGATGAAGTCCTGGCTTTACCTCTTGTTGGAGACGCTTTCGTCGTTGATCAGGAACAGCTCGCACTACTCAAGCCGGATATGCTGCTCGCCTGGCAAAGTGGAACGCCGCAGCATGTCGTCGGCGAACTCTCGAAACGAGGCTACCGTGTCGAAGTCATTCAAACGCGGAGCCTCGCGGATATTGCATCGGCCCTCGAGACCATCGGCGAATTGACAGGCAATACGGCCCACGCAACGCAGGCGGCTGCGGATTTCAGGCGGGGGCTTCGAGCACTGGCCGAGCGGTATTCTGCGGCCGACCCCATTCGTGTCTTCTATCAGGTTGATAAGCGCCCTCTCTACACGATTGGCGGCGATCATTATCTCAGTGAACTCATCGAGCATTGTGGTGGTCAAAACATTTTTTCGGACCTCGTTCGCCTGGCCCCGCTTGTTGGCGTCGAGGCCGTTCTCGACAGGAATCCAGAAATCTTGCTCGTAAGTTCCGACACCAGAGCCGATGTACTCAGCGAATGGGATCGCTGGCCGGACTTGGCCGCGAATCGTTATGGCAATCGATATGTTATGCCGGCGAATGAGATTGGCCGGCCGACGCCGAGATTGCTGATCGCCGGAGAGGCTTTGTGCAGTGCGTTGCAGCAGGGGCGGGCAAACCGGGATAAAACGCAACGAGATGAATGATAGATCAAACACGATCGTTGTTCGGGATGCCAGACAGAGTGATTGGCAAAATGTACGCCGATTACTGGACGAAGCCGGATTGCCCGCCTCCGATCTCGGTCCAGACCTGCTCGGGCATTTTCTGATTGCGGAACGGTCTGGTGCAGATCGAAGCGAGACGCTCGGTACGATCGGCCTTCAGCAGTTCGATCAGGTGGGCCTTTTGCGTTCCCTCGTCGTCAGCGACAGCGGCCGTGAATCCGGACTTGGGAGAAGACTGGTTGCGGCGCTCGAAGCCAATGCCTGTTGCGCCGGTGTCAAAGACCTGTGGCTCTTGACAATCGATGCCCAGCGTTATTTCGGAAACCTCGGCTACAAGATAATGAGCAGGGACAATGCCCCTGATATTATTCGGAAGACCGAAGAATTCAGCGGTCTGTGCCCGGACGATGCCACTCTGATGCACAAAGCGCTGCATGATGGCACCAGGAAATAATGGCGAATGGTCGGGGACGAATCCCGCGGGCTCCAGCCGCAATGACTTCAGCGTTTGCGGTCCCAGAGCACTTCCTGACCGGACTCCGCGCGCGCCAGGACCCGGGCGATCACAAATAACAGGTCTGACAAGCGATTGAGGTATTGCAGTACCTCGTCTCTGACTGTCTCGACTTTTCTCAAGGACAGGACGCGTCGTTCTGCGCGCCGGACGATAGCTCTTGCGGCATGGCAGGCAGCGGCGGCCGAGCCGCCGCCAGGCAAAATAAAGTCCTTAAGCGGTGGCAAATCGGCGTTGAAATGATCAAGGTTTTTTTCGAGCCGATCGATAAAGTGCTTCTCGATCGCGCTGTGACCCGGAATGCATAGCTCACCGCCGAGTTCAAAAAGGTCGTGCTGAATCTCAGTCAGGCAGTCTCGAATCGGCACTGTCAACGAATCGTTGGCGAGGACTACGCCAATGGCGCTGTTCGCTTCGTCCACCGTGCCGTAGGCTTCGACTCGCAAACTGTCCTTGTCGACGCGGCTTCCATCGCCGAGGCCGGTAGTTCCATCGTCCCCGGTACGGGTATAAATCTTGCTAAGCCGTTTGCCCATGTGTCATTTCCAGGTATATTTCAGCTCCAGAAAACCGCTTCGTTCCTGCATTGGAAATCCTGCCGCAGTTTCATACGCCGCATCCAGCAGGTTTTCGACACGTGCATTCAGTCGCCATTTGTCGCCTAGTGCAATCTGTCCGGTCAGGTTTGCCAAAACGTAGCTTTCGAGCTTCGTTCCGCCGAAATCCTCCCGGTCGCCGCTCGCCAGCACCGAAAGGCCAATCCTATGAATGCCGATGTCCCTGGTAAGGGTCACGGTCAGACTATCCTCCGCGCGTCGCAGCAATCGTACCCCATCTGTTGCATTGTCGGCTTTCTGGTGCACAAAATTTGCCCGCAGGCCAAAGCTGTCACCGCGATACTCATAGGCGATCTGCGCGCCGCGGATCTCGGCGCGGCCGATATTCCGCAACTGAAATGCCGACAAGTCGAATTCGATGAGGCCTTCGATGTCATTGCGGTATAGCTCGAGGCTGACGGTGTGACGAGCCCCCGGATAGAAACGAAAACCTAATTGAATCTCGTCTGCCACCTCGGGCAATAGCCCGGGATTTCCGGCGAAGCCGTACCTGTCTGTTGCATCGGGTGCCCGAAACGCATGGCCGACGCCCGCATTCAGTGTCCACCGGTCACTGATATCGAATGCGTACTCGGCATTCCACGTCGTTTCCTTGCCGAATGTTTCGTGATCGGTGAGGCGTATTGCCAGGAACGTCCGGTGCCGGCCGGCTGACCATAAGTCCCCAACGAATACGGCCTTTACTGACGTGTCTTCTGCAAAGCCGGTGCCGAACGACAGGGTTCTCGCGGTTTCGTCCACGAGATAAATGCCGCCCACCCAGGTGTGGTTCTCTGCCGCGAAACTGTATTGCCAGTCCAGGGTGGTTCGCCCCGATGCAACAAAATCTTCTGATTGATTTTGCGAAATATCGTCAATGATATGACTGAGTAACAGTTTACTGTGTGCATTTGCACCCACATCGGTGATCAATTCAATGGTGGTACTTTCATTTCGGAAGTCCTGGTCAAGCGGCGAAAGAAAAAAGTCAAGATACTCAACGGTACCTGCAGCCCGCCAGTGACGAAGCGTGATGTCATTTTTGCCCATGTGCCTCTGCACATAGAAGTTGGCGCTCACGTTGTCGTAGCCGCGATCGAGATCGCTGCCGATCCGGGTCGGGAATCCGTCAGTGTTCTGCCAGTTAATCGCAACGCCGAACTCTCCGTTTTCGCTGCGGCTGCCACCGGCGGCGAAAGCGGAACTCGTATTAAAGCTACCGCCGCCGATACTGCCTTCGGCATAAGTGCTGCTTGAGCGCCGCGTGATGATATTGATTACACCACCGATTGCATCGGTACCAAACAATGCGGAGCGCGCACCCTTCACGATCTCGATACGGTCTATGAGCTCCGGTGCAATGTTCTGCACTGCGGCGCCGCCGATGGTCCCGGGATTGATGCGTACGCCGTCGATGAGGACCAAGGTGTGATTGCTTTCAGTGCCACGAAGGAATATCGAAGTCGCCTGCCCCGGACCACCGTTCCGGCCAATGTCGATTCCCGCTTCGAATCGCACGAGCTCTGCCAGGTCCGTCGCGAGGGACTGCTCAATCTGTTCACGCGTAATGACAGTGACCGGCACGATTGCATCGTTGACGGAAATCTCCGTGCGTGTCGCAGTGACGATGATTGTGTCTTTCGGTTGAATTACCTGCGCGGTTGCTGCAAGTGAAAGCGTAAATGCAAGTAAGACCGCAAATGAGCGCCTGATGTTTTTCATCTCTACCCCGGTGCACACCACCCGTGTGCGTTAAAGTGCTATTTATTGCGGATGCGGTTTTGGGGTCTTGGGACGGTCACTTGAGTGGACGCCCGAATAGTCGCCCGCCGCACCATTCGCGTGTACACCAAGCCGGTCTCCGGGCTTACGAGTGGATGGGTATCCGCTCCGTAGCGCCTTCCCACGAATCAAGAGAGACACAAGTCCCTGGATTCGCAGTGGCTCCGATCGCACTCAAGCGCTCGGGGGCTACGGGTTAACTCGATCACCGTTGCGGGGGCAGCGCCGGAATGAGAAGCATGCATGCTTCAACACCGACTTCCCGTTCACGCAGAAAAATGCCTTTCCGCGTTCACCTGATGAGCGACAACAATAGGATTGCGTATCGCGACTGTCAAGCATTTGGCCTCTTGGCGTCGGCTTGTCAATTGCGAGCAGTACGGCCATAGTTGCGCGGATAAACCCGGGTTAAAGCGCCGTGATTAAATCTGATTCGAAAAAAGTTTCGCTGGAACTCCGCACGGCATTACATGCGGCCGAGGCCGCGGCCGTAATCAGTCGGGCGTATTACCACGGAAACTTCACGGTAACGAGGAAGCCCGACCAGAGTCCGGTCACCCAGGCTGATGTGGAATGTGAGGAGAAAATTCGCGAGATCATCCTCAATGAATTTCCGGACCACGGCTTCTTCGGCGAGGAAACAGGCCAGACGCAATCCGATGCCGAGCATCTCTGGTTGGTTGATCCGATCGATGGCACCAAGGCTTTCGTCCGCCAGTATCCTTTTTTCTCGACGCAGATCGCGCTGATGAGTGCGGGTGAACTCATTCTCGGAGTATCCAGTGGCACGATGATGGAGGAGCTGGCCTGGGCCGAGCGGGGCAAAGGCGCCTGGCTCAATGGTGAAAGACTGCAGGTCAGCGATATCGACAAGCTGGAACGCGCGTCGTTATCAACCGGCAACCTGAAGACGCTCGCCGCTGGCGCCGGCTGGCAGAAAATGGGCAAGCTGGTGGCGACCGTTGACCGAATCCGGGGTTACGGTGATTTCTATCATTATCACCTGCTGGCGGCGGGCAAGATCGATGCTGTTATCGAATCAGATGTCAATATTCTCGATGTCGCGGCGCTGTCGGTCATCGTGGCCGAAGCTGGTGGCGTGTTTACGGACCTGGATGGTGCGGCGCCGAACCTAGAGACGACGTCTGTACTGGCAGCCAATCCTGCTTTGCACGCGGATCTCCTGAGAAGGCTACGCGGCGTCGTCGACTGATGGACCTGCGTATTTACCAGGTCGACGCATTTACCAGGCGCATCTTTGCCGGCAATCCAGCCGCTGTCGTGCCGCTGAGGGCGTGGCTTGAAGACTCACTAATGCAGCACATCGCTGCCGAGAACAATTGTTCCGAAACCGCCTTTATCGTACCGCTGGACGATACGGACGAATTTTGGCACATCCGTTGGTTTACGCCGCATGTCGAAGTGCCACTCTGCGGTCACGCGACGCTCGCCAGTGCCGCGATCATTCGGCGGGAGTTTTCGCCGGCGTCGTGGCCGATTGAGCTTCAGTCGGCCAGCGGCCCGCTCAGCGTCGATATCGATGGGGACGCTTTCATTCTCGATTTCCCCGCCAACGTACCCGTGCCTGCTGCGATTCCGGAAGGCCTGGAACAGGCGCTGGGAACCGGGGTCGGGGAGTGCTTCAGCGCGAAGGGCTTCTATTTACTGATCCTTGCGGATGAGAAAGATGTGCAGATGCTCAATCCGGAATTTCGCCAAATTGCCACACTGACCGATGACAGCATCATCGTGACGGCGCCCGGAGACCGCGTCGATTTTGTGTCGCGGTTTTTTGCGCCGGGCCTCGGGATCAACGAGGATCCGGTGACCGGCGCCGCGCATTGTGTCCTGACTCCCTACTGGTCAAAACGCCTGAGCAAGAAAAAATTGCAGGCCAGACAAATTTCACGGCGCGGCGGCGATATTGGATGTGAACTGCGGGACGACCGTGTGCTATTGCGGGGACACACCGCGTTTTATCTCGAAGGCCGATTGTCAGTCTGATGGCCGGTCAGTCTTATTCAGTGCGAGTTTCCCGCTGCGACAAAAAGACGGGTGTCCCGCCAGCTGACAGCTTCCATGGGCGTGGCATACAAATCCGTCAGGCGTTCCTCGGAGAGCACTGAATCTGTAGGGCCGAGTTCCCAACGTCCGTCGCCGAACAATAGCAAGCACTTGTCCGCATAACGGGCAGCGAGATTCACATCGTGCAGGCTGGCAATTATCGTCGCTCCGGATTTTGCCTGCCTTCGAAAGACCCGCAACACATCGAGCTGGTGCTGGGGGTCGAGGTGATTTGTCGGTTCGTCGAGCAAGTAGACTGCCGGCGTTTGTGTCAGCGTTTGAGCAATTGCCAGCCGTCGCCTTTCGCCACCCGATAAAGTGCCGACGTCGCGGTGCGGAATATCTCCCAGGTCCATCTGTCGCAGGGCTCGGTGCGCGATACGCCTGTCCTCTTCCGATTCCCATTGTAGCGGGCCAATATGCGGGTGTCGCCCTATCAGCACGGTGTCGAGAACCGTTGCCGGGAAGACATCCTCGGTGTATTGCGGCAGCAGGGCCAGGTTTTTGGCAATGTCCTGACGCCTCGTTGAAGCCAGGGATGCGCCGAGCAGCCGCACCTCGCCGTGGTCAGCCGCACGGAGACCGGCAAACGTGTGCAATGTCAGAGATTTGCCCGCGCCGTTTTGCCCGAGTACGGCAAGGAATTCGCCGCTGACGAGAGTCATCTCGAGGTTCTCCACGAGTGTGCGGCCGGGCACCGTGACCGTCAGATCATGGCAGGCAAGTGCAGACTGTGAGTTCCCGCTCATACAGGCAGACTAGCGTAGCTTCGCCAGTGGAAAAAGCACCCACTCGAATAAAGTTGCGTCGCCCGGGTTCCCGGGGGGCGTGTCACATCTATTCCTGGAGGCGAATCTCGCGTGCGGTGTCGGCGCCGATGACGACGTACTTGAGACTCTTGGGAACCATCGCGTCAGACTCTGAAATCGCGATTCTTCCGCCCATTATTTCTGCGAAACGCTGCGGAAACCGCGGCTTTCGATCCGGCTCGGCGATTCCTGCCGGTATGTCGGGCTGCCCGTTCGCGAGATTGTATTTGTCCGTGGCGCCGAGTGTGTGCAAAAACTCATGCGCGATAACTACGTTGTTTGTCCCAGCCTGGCGCCGCGCGGCAAACGCATTGACGACACCGACCATTCCTTTTTGCATGCCGACTGAGTTTTCGAGCACGAAGGCGGAGCGCGGCGCGTGATAACGGACAAAGATACGAACATCCGGTGCCGGATCGTCCTGGTCACTCGTAATCCGGCTGGCCCACCATCGTATCTTCAGGCTCCACAACATGACGTCGATGGTGCCCGGTGACGAGCCCAGTGAAGGCGGTTGTTCCTCGATCGGCGTACCCAGTTCGACGCGTACAGGCCGGGCGAGCGTATGTCCGTACTTCGCTGTCTCACGGGCAACAAATGTCTCAATACCCTTGAAGCTGTCGACGGTCACTGTCTCGATGTAGCGCGCACTTTCCGTGCTCCCGTCACCGTTTATCGGATAAATCTTTAGCCAGAGACTGTTGTTCCAATCGGTGCTCCTCGCTTCCGTCAACCAGGTACTGACGGCCACAAAGAACAGGACCAGGAGCAGCAACGTTATGCGGATCGCCTTGAACATGGCGTGATTTAAGCGTTGCCTGCGCAGACAATACAGCGACCAGTTCCCAGATCGCGGGAAAAGCCCTTGATGAGCCTGACTCTCGAGAAATAGTCAGGCTACTCGAGCGGCGGCGGACGGCGCACCATGCCGGCTTGTTCGAAAGCGTAAGCGATTTCGATCAGCGTCTTCTCGCTGAAAGCCGTGCCAATGAATGACATGCCGATCGGCAAACCGGACACGAATCCCGCCGGGACCGTGATGTTGGCGTAACCCGAAACAGCTGCGAACGTGGAACTTCCAACGCCAAAGGCGACGTCGCCGTTCACGTGATCAGTCATCCAGGCGGGACCATTCGACGGAGCGATCAAAGCGTCGAGCTCGTGTTCCCTAAGAGCGGCATCAATCGCGTTTCGCGTGACCCGTTGAATCTCTTCCAGCGCTGCTATGTATTCAGGTTCTGTCAACGGCCCTTTGGCTTGCGAGTCCTCCAGTATATCCTGGCCGAAAATCGGCATTACGATTTCAGCGTTGGCGGTGTTGAATGCGATTATTTCCTCCAGGCTCCCGGCTGATGCATTTGATGATTCGAGATAGGCGTTCAAATCCGTTTTGAATTCATACAACAACACCAGATAACGGGCATCAGCGAGGCCGTTGATGTCGATTTCGACCGGGTCGACGATTTCAGCGCCATTTGCTTGCAACAGAGCTGCGCTTTCATTCAGGATCTTTTCCACACGCGCGTCTTTGCCTGCACCGAAATACGTTCGCAGGACACCGATCCGCTTGCCGTTGAGCGCATCAGTGCGCAGGCCCGCAGCATAGTCGGGTAATTTTTCAGGACGTGATGCGCTTGCGGGGTCAGTTGGATCGATCGCTGCCATCGCGTTCAGGAGCAAGGCGGCATCTCTGACGGTACGCGCCATCGGTCCAGCCGTGTCCTGACTGTGTGCGATCGGAATGATGCCGTCACGACTGACGAGCCCGAGCGAGGGTTTGATGCCGACGATGCCATTGATACTTGCAGGACAGATAACCGATCCATTCGTTTCCGTACCGACAGCGACGGTCGTCAGGTTCGCGGCAACCGCAACTGCCGAGCCGCTCGAGGACCCGCAGGGGTTTCTCAAGAGATCATAAGGATTCTTCGTCTGCCCGCCCAGGCTGCTCCAGCCACTTGAGGAGTGCTCGGACCGGAAATTGGCCCATTCGCTGAGGTTCGCTTTGCCGAGAATGATAGCGCCGGCCTCGCGCATTGCCTTGACAAGAAACGCGTCGTCCGGCGCCCTATGCCCGGCAAGCGCCAGGGAGCCGGCCGTTGTCGCCATCTTGTCACCGGTATCGATGTTCGCTTTAAGCACGACCGGGATGCCATGCAATGGCCCGCGCGGGCCGGACTCTTGCCTCTCTCGATCCAGCGCATCGGCGATGTCGAGGGCGTCCGGATTCAACTCGATAATGGCGTTGAGAGAGGGGCCATTTCGATCTGTGGCATCGATCTTGTCCAGGTAATACTCGACCAGCCCCCTTGCGGTGAGATCGCCGCGCTCCATCAGTCGCTGGAGCGTGCTGATGTCATGCTCGTCGTATTTCTTCGGTGTCTCGCCGCTGCAGCCGAGGATCAAGAGCGTTGCCGCAGCTGCGGCGGCAATAAGGCGTTTCATGCTGGTACTCCGTCAAGGTGATACTCATGGCTTCAGCGAGTCGTGAAGCCATCAGTATCACCTTGACGGAGCACCCGGTCGACTCCGGGATAAATATCGATAGGAAAGTCTACTGCTGCCTGCTCCGGTTGCTGATTGCAAGCTGTCAGAGCAAGAAGAAAAGTGATTGGAATAATCCATTAGAGTCATGGGGTTTCCAGTATTTGCCACATGATGGCAACTATAGGCTCGCCTGCCATAACAAAGTGCCAGGACTGCCAGGGTCAGCGTTGCAATAAAAAGCCCCGCAGCTGGAAGCGGCGGGGGAAAGGAGCGCAATAAAAAGCCCCGCAGCTGGAAGCGGCGGGGCTAATGACTCTTTTTATTATTAAAGAGGTAACTGTGAATTCGGTAACCAGATACAAACTTATTATTATTGGATCTGGATCTTATTGTTGTTGTAATTATTATTCTTCTGGCGTCTAAATCCTGTATGTATCGATCTTCCGGTTTCCGAGTCCAGTTACACTTCGCTTGGGCATCTTATTAAAAGCAAGTCCTATGCCAACAGCCCGTAAACCAATACAATTCAGTCGCTTATAAGGACTCCCGGGAAGAGTCCCTTAAGAACCTGGTACTGATTGTAAAGAATTTCGACAGAATGCTGCAGACGCACATTTTTTGGTTGAAAAACAACAAGTTATAACTAACTGAATTGTCTATTATTTTTCGCACGAGTCCTTCGCCAGAACCGTTTTCACTGCCTGGGATTTGATGTTCTTATGTGTGACGCGGCATTTGCAGGAATACAGCTCGTCTAAATTGCACAGTTTGTCAAATTATTCGACGTGCGCTACGCCGCGGGCACGCTCCAGAAGGCTTATCAGGCTGTAAAAACGACCGTTTCTGACCACGGCCACGATGTTCAGCGCGTCTGCGACCCTGGCTAAGGGGTCACCCGACACCAGCACCATATCTGCGAGGGCTCCCTCGGCAATCCGCCCGATCTGGTTCTCGAGTCCCAGGACAACGGCCGGGTTGGCGCCCGTGGCCCGCAACACCTGGTCGCCGCTCAGACCGGCAGCGGCAAGCGCCCGCATCTCCGCGTGGAGCGCAAGTCCGGGCGGCAGGCCGCTCGGCTTGCTGCCCAGCATGATCGTCGATGCAGACCCGGCGATGTTAGGGATTGACGAAAAGCGCCGCAGGGTCGACTCGCGTTTCCGCAAGAGCTTCGCCTGTCGCGAGCGAAACAGAGCGGCAATACCTGGTGTGCCCGCATCGGCAAGCCCGGACACGAGTGCGATAGTGCCGGCCGCAGCCGGAATGTCCTGATAGCGATTACCCTTGGGCGAGGTTGGCAAGGCGTCCGTGCCGAGCAGCAGGTCTGCCCCCACGCTCAGACCGACTCTCCAGCTTTCGGCGAGTACCGGGATACCTTGTGCCTGCCATTCGGCGACAGCGGAGCGCCGGTCGGCGTCCGTCAGACCCGAGGATGGAATCGTCACAAACTGAAAGTCCTTATGGTCATCAGGTTTACTCTGCGCAATATCGCCCGCCCACAATAATCTCGGTCCCGGAGCCTCTTCACCTTCCCACAGCAGAGGATCGTAATTCGCTCGGTAATCACTCGTGATCAGCGTTGTCACACCGTAACTGAGTAACTCAGCCCCATGGCTTTTTTGATCTCGGGAAGAAAGAGATGAGTAACTGTCGACGAAACCCGGGAGTATTGTCACGTTGCCGAGGTCGAGCACGGTTGCATCGGGCCATTCACGGCGGGTTGCCAATGCCGCGATACGAGGCCCGTCGATGAGCACATCGAGGTTGTGCCTGTATTCATTGCCTGTTCCGTCGAAGAGGCGGGCCGCGCGAATGACCAGTCTCGCGCTCGGTGGATTCATGAGCGGCAACTCGTTCTTCTTTGCCAGGCGGCCAGGCCGTGAGCCGGGTTGCCCGACGGTTGCATAAAATACGACAGACTTCGCCTGCCGGTCGTCAAAGTCCCGTGTTTTGATGACGCCATCGGAGGTATAAAAAAGCCGTTTTCTGTCAAGCCAGCTAATCGGAGAGACGAAAAAGTCTTCCCCTGATACGAAATGCCTGACCAACGGCGGGTCGGAGAGAATCGCCATCTCGATAGTCAGGTCGCTGCCGGTTTGCCGAAGGAACGTGAGGAGGCTCCCATCCGGCCGCCACGATGGCGCCGACAAGGGTTCGGTCGAGACCACTATTTCATGCGCCGGCTGACCATGGCGCCGCAGAACCAGCGACCAATGATTGTCGTATCGCCGGATATAGGCCAGGTGTCGGCCGTCGGCCGACCAGACCGGCTCTGTTTCATCTCCGGCGTGGTTCGAAATCCGCCAGCTCAGGCCGGTCGGGAGGTCGGTTTCCCAGATATCGAAGCCACTGGTTCCCCTGGCCGATGAAAATACGATCCTTTCTCCGTCCGGATGCCACTCCGGGTGCTGATCGAAATACATCGCGTCGCTGATCTTTGATGACTTCGCGCCGTCCAGGTCGATCGTCCAGATCTTGCTCTTGCCGGCACTTTGGGTCTGATACAGGATCTGGCTCCCGTCAGGGGACCAACGCGGGCGCGCGGCCGGCAGCAGGTTGTCGCTTAATATCTTCGCCTGACCGCCGTCGGCCGGCACAATCCAGATACTTCCAAGCAGGTCGATGGCCAGACGGCCGTCGAGGGCAGAGACGTCGGCGGCGAGATTGGTGCCTTGCGACAAAACCATCTCCGCCTCGGCAGGTGCAGCGCATGCGATCAGGAACAGCAGGCTTCGCCAATTTCGGCAGACGAAAAAATCAGCCACTACGTTCAACCTTCAAGTGCAGGAGTTCTGCGTCGCTGACCTCGAAGCCGATCTGCATGGGCTGACAGCAAATCTGGCAGTCTTCAATGTACGTTTGTTCGCCGGCCGACAGATCGAGAACAATACTCATTAATTCCGCACAGTATGGGCATTTGATCGTACATTCCGGAAGCCAGTCAGTCATGAGTTTGCGCAGTTCAGGGTTGCAGGCGCGTGCCGACCCATGGTGTCACATTGAACGTGTGTTCGGACGCCCTGATGAGTTCCCGTTTCCACGCCCCACGATCATGAATTCTGTCCTTGCCTTCAATCCATAACTCGATTGCCGATGCCCAAAAGCGTATGCCGCCCCAGTGTGGCGGGCGCTCGATCGTCGGCTGCTCCGTACCCCTGAGTGACAGCAGATCATCAGACAGCGACAAGCCAAGTCGGGCGGCCCGTTCTCTTAGTTGCACAATCAAATCTTCGCGTGATGCCAGCACCTCGCTTTGGTCACTACCCCATGCGCCGAGTTGGCTGCCCCAGTCGCGCGTTGTGAAGTAAGCATCACTTTCTGCTTCCGGAGAGCGAACAGCAAGCCCCTCGATGCGAATTTGTCGGCCAAGTGCATCCCAATGAAACACCGCTGCAACCTTGGCACATTGCTCCAGGTCTTTCACTTTTCTTGAGTTGTAATTGGTGTAGAAGACAAGGTAGCCGGGGTCTGGTATGAATTCCTTGCAGAGCACGACGCGCGCGGACGGATTGGCATCGGCATCCACGGTGACCAAAGTCATGGAATTCGGATTCCGCTGTATCTCGCTCGCCGTCGCTTCCTTGATCCAGGCGTCGGCCCAATGCATAGGATCGGCCGGCAGCTCGTCAGGCAGACGGTCCGCATACTTTGGGTTACTCAAGCCCTACTCCAGGTGATTCAGTCATGCAATACGCAGGATCGCCGCAGACTATCAGACCGGATGTTGTGTATCACCCCGAAATAAAGGTGCCGCCTTCACGCCTCGGGTCGGCAGCGACTTCGAATCCCGCTTGCGCATCGAAATGAGCTGCGCCGACGCCGCCAAAGTACATGCTGATAGAAGGATAAAGCGTAACTGGAATGCCGAGTTCCGGCATATCCAGGCCCGGTTCCACGGCGAGATTCATGCCATCGTCCGAAATCTCAAGATGAGCACGCGGGTGTGCGACGGCGTCCGCGAGTGGCAGGCCGATTTGCAGGAAGTTGACGAGGAACTGGTGCAGGGCCGTCGTAATACGGTCGGCGCCAGGCGAACCCATGGCCAGCACCTGGTGACCGGTTCGTGCCACCCCGGGCGCCATGTTGGAAGGCAGACGTTTGCCCGGCGGCCCGGCTTCGAGCCCCTTGCGGTTCAGCTCGAGTTCGCCGAGGCAGTTGTTCAGCCACAACCCCGTGCCTGCCGGCATTTCACCGGAACCATAGCCGGACGATGCTGTTATGGCGCAGGCCATGCCCGTGTCATCGACAACAGATGTGTGCACCGTCGAGGCGGATGAATACTGACTCAGCAATTGACCCGACCTCACCTGCTCGAGCAGCTTTGCTACTTCCCCGGCGACGTCTTCGGCAAGGTCCAAATGGATTTTTCGATAGGAAAGCGCCGCGCGTTGCACGGACACCAGGTATCGCAAGGTCTCGTCGTTCCACTGACTTACCGGCTTGTCCTGGAACGCCAGCAGCATGGCTGCCAATACTGCGCCGCCAACTGCAGGCGGTGGATTGGTCGCAATGCGCCAGGCGCCAAGGTCGGAACAAAGAGAGGGTCGCATTATTGGCTTATAGCTTTGCAGGTCTTCAAGCGTTAGCGCACCCCCTGAATTCCGGACGTGATCGGCGATGCGGCTTGCGATCTCGCCCTCGTAGAAAATGCGGCTCCCTTCGCTCGCGATCGCGGTCAGGCTGTCGGCGAGGTGAGGAACAACAATGTTACTTCGCACATGGCGAAGCGTACCGTCTCCTTCGTGCAGCGCCGTATCACCGTCTTCGCTTCGGCCGAAGACGACCTCCCCGGAATATTGCAGGTAGTAATGACAGGCCGCCGATAGTGGAAACCCCGTTCTGGCTGCGCGTATGGCGGGATCGAGCAGGCGCTGCCAGCCTACTTTCCCGAATTGCTGCCACGCCCGGTCCAATGCAGCAAGTGATCCGGGCACGGCCACGGATCCCGGGCCAACGAGCGTCTCGATGCCGCCGCCATAGTCCATGGAAACGGGCACGGCGCCACTGATTGTAAATCCGGGCGCCAGTCCCTTGCCTGGTACTGTGACATTGCCGTCGATGGTGATTGGATCGGAATCGGGCGGCCAGACGGTGACGTAGGCGCTGCCGGCCAGGGCACACACACCCGGCTCGGTGTTGACTGAAAATATTGCTGCGGCGACAGCACAATCGACTGCATTACCGCCGGCATCGGCGACTTCGGCTGCGGCGTCAGCGGCAAGCTGCGAAGTCGTTGCGACAGCGACTCTAGGCATCGCGGTCACCGAAACTTACTTGCAGCAACGGTAGCTCGCGGCTAAAAGTGCACAACAGAGCGAATACTCTTGCCCTCATGCATCAGGTCAAACGCGGTATTGATGTCCTCGAGCGGCATCGTGTGCGTAATGAGCTCGTCGACCTTGATTTCGCCTTTCATGTACTGGTCGACCATTCCCGGAAGCTGCGAGCGGCCTTTGCAACCGCCAAAAGCGGTTCCCCGCCAGACGCGGCCGGTGACCAGTTGAAACGGCCGTGTCGAAATCTCCTGGCCGGCACCTGCAACGCCGATAATTACGGACTCACCCCAACCTTTATGACAGCATTCCAGCGCGGCACGCATAAGGTTGACGTTGCCGACGCATTCGAATGAATAATCTACGCCGCCGTCTGTCATGTCGACAATGACTTCCTGAATCGGAGCATCGTGATCTTTCGGATTGACCGTGTCCGTGGCGCCCATTTGTGTGGCGAGTTCAAACTTGCCCGGATTAGTGTCGACGGCGAGGATGCGGCTGGCTTTCGCCATCGTTGCGCCCTGAATTGCGCTTAAGCCCACGCCGCCAAGTCCAAATACGGCGACGGTTGCACCGGGCTCGACTTTGGCTGTGTTCAATACGGCGCCGATGCCGGTCGTGATGCCGCAGCCGAGCAGGCAGACTTTTTCAAGCGGTGCATTCTTGCTGATCCTGGCAACAGCGATCTCCGGCAAAATGGTGTACTCGCTGAATGTCGAGGTACCCATGTAGTGGAATATCTGTTTGCCGCCTTGGGAAAAGCGGGATGTTCCGTCCGGCATAAGGCCCTGTCCCTGAGTGACTCTGATTGCCTGGCACAGATTGGTCTTGCCCGATGTGCAGAAATTGCATTCGCCGCATTCGGGCGTATAGAGCGGGATGACATGATCGCCGGCCTTCAAACCCTTAACACCGGTACCGACTTCCTCGACGATTGCTCCGCCCTCATGGCCGAGGACTGCGGGAAATATTCCCTCCGGGTCCTCGCCGGACAGGGTGAATGCATCCGTATGGCAAACACCGCTTGCGATATTGCGCAACAACACTTCGCCTTCTTTCGGCCCGTCGATTTCAATCGTTTCAATTTCAAGCGGTTTGCCTGCTTCCCAGGCAACGGCGGCACGGGTCTTCATTCTCGTCCCTTCCTTAAGAGCTTGTTATTGGCTCACTCGCCGATAGTCGCATTTTGTGCGCCGATAGTCGCATTATCGGCAAGCACGTAGTTAGGAGTCTTCGCAGGGCCTTTGACGCGACCGGCATTCTGCGCTTCAGGGGGATCTGGCCGCGCGATCCATGACCTGTTCAGCCGACGTTCATATATTCAATAAAAACAAGAACTTGAGTTCAGCCTCGATTCATCTCCCGGGCAGTAATCTGTGCCTGCACTGTCAGAAAAGGAGTCAGTCATGAAACGCTTGGTCTGGTCACTGGTTCTCACGAGCACCCTGTTCGTCACCGGGCTGCCCGAGGCTTCAGCACAGGGGAGTCACGATGGAGTCTATGGCGGCTATGGCAGGGTCTACGTTGTCAGGCACGGCCACCATTATCCCGGGTGGTTGCGGCGACATAATGATTTTCATCGCTGGTATCGGCGGAGCCACTACCGCCACGACTCTTATCTGAGCTGGCTCCGGCTTTTTGATATTTATCATTACGAACGAAAGTATCATCGGTCTTATCGATACCATGACCATCATCGCGAACACCATCGTCATTGGTAAAGGGATGTCGCCGGCAATGCGGGCTCCTGACAGGGCATCTGACGCCTGCTGTTGGAGCCCGCACTTCGAGCCGGTGATGGTGAGTCTTCTGTTATCCCCCCGTCTCCTGTAAAACGTCACTCATCGCTAAGCAGGCTTTACGGACTCAAGACCAGCAATGAACCTCGACGAATTACGCAGCAATATTTCATCAATCGACGAACGTCTGCTCGAGCTGATCGCCCAGCGACAGCAGCTAGTGGGCGAGATCGGACGGAGCAAGCAAGCCACGGGTCGTGCAACCCGCGACTTCGAGCGGGAGAAAGACGTTCTCGACATGGCGAGGCAAAAGGCAGAAGCAATGTCGATAGACCCGAATATTGCCGAGGAAATTATGCGGACGCTGATTCGGTCATCGCTCACGAGTCAGGAGCGAGATCGCGTCGTCGCGGAAGGGAAAGGCAACGGTCGGCGGGTGCTGGTCATTGGCGGTGCCGGCAAGATGGGCGCCTGGTTTGTTGACTTCTTTACTTCCCAGGGATTCGCTACAAGTGTCGCTGACCCCGGCATCGAATCCGGTCCGGGCCGATTCTCCGACTGGCAGGAAGCCGGTATCGACTATGACGTTATCGTCGTTGCGACGCCGTTGGCAGTGAGCGGTCAAATACTGGCGGAATTGGCGGAGCGCAAACCCGAGGGTCTTATCTTCGACATCGGCTCGCTGAAGACGCCGTTGCGCAACGGGCTTGAGCGGTTGAAAGACGCCGGCTGCCGTGTAGCGTCGCTGCACCCGATGTTCGGCCCGGAAACAGAGCTGCTGTCCGGGCGCCATCTCATCTTCGTTGATGCCGGTTGCGAAGAAGCGACCGCCGCTGCCAAGGAACTGTTTTCAGCGACAATGGTGGATGAACTTGATATGGATCTGGACGATCACGACCGCCTCATCGCTTACGTGCTCGGCTTGTCTCACGCCCTCAATATCGCCTTTTTTTCGGCGCTTGCCGACAGTGGTGAGGCCGTGCCGAAGCTGGCACAGATTTCATCGACGACGTTCGACGCGCAGCTTCTTGTATCCGCGCTGGTGGCGCAGGACAACCCCTATCTGTATTTCGAGATCCAGAACCTGAACAAATTTGGTCTTGGATCCCTGGATGCCCTCTGCGAATCCGCCAACAAGATACGGCAACTTGTTGCGGACGGTGACGAGGCGGGCTTTGTCGAGCTGATGAATAAAGGGCGTGATTACCTCGCGATGCGCCGATAAGCAAAAAATGCGGACTCAGCCAATAAGTCGTTTATCCGATTCGTCGCAGCTTTTGCTGCCAGCTGTAGGCCGGAACAGCGACGTGCGCCCGGCTTTTTGGTAAAAGGCCTACCCTGGAGAGACTACAAGCGAATCGGCCAACATGGGAAACAACAAAGACACGTCAGCAGAGCTGCAACAGTTACGCAGGCAGTTAAGCGAGCTGCATGACGAAGTCGCCAGGAACGACGGGATTCTGCGCAAGTCCCAGGAGCGGGAGCTTGCGCTGCTACAGGCTGGCGATCTTCGCGCCCTGTTTCGGACGATGGTCATTGGACTTGCCGACAGCTTTGGCCTTGCGCAAGTCACCGTCGTGATTTTCGATCCCGACCACGACCTTCGCCACCTGCTGGTTGCCGGTGGCACGCAGCCGGGGGATCTGCCGGGTTTGATGTTTGTCGATACCCTGGCAGGGCTGGCGCCGCAATATGTTTCACTGCAAAAACCGTGGCTCGGGCAGTACTCGGCGCCGGATCACCAGCTTATTTTTCCGGCCAGGGATGATATTGCGAGTATCGCGATGATTCCGCTGGTACATAAGGAGAGAGTGGTAGGCAGCCTGAATTTTGGCAGTAATGTCGGTTCCCGGTTTACGCGTGAACATGCCACGGACTTTTTCAAGCACCTGAGCATCATCGCGTCATTTGCACTCGAAAACGCCGTGAACAGGGCGCGCCTTCGCCGCAGCGGATTCACGGACGTGCTGACCGGCTGGAATAACCGGCGGTATCTGCAGGTCCGACTGGGGGAGGAGCTCGCGCGCGCAAGGCGGGACGGCAGCAATCTCGTTTGCCTGATGATCGATATTGATCACTTCAAGCGGGTCAATGATACCCACGGCCATGCTGCCGGCGACGAAGTGCTTATCGAACTTGCGCAGAGAATTGAGTCGGAAGTACGGGCCAGCGATGTGGCCGCAAGATACGGTGGCGAGGAATTTGTCGTCTTGTTACCGAACACGGACACAGACTCAGGTGTCCTGCTCGCGGAGCGCATACGCCGCTCCATTTCTTCAGCGCCGATCAAGCTTCGGTACGACGGGCCTGTGACGATTACCGCATCTATCGGCATCGCGGGTATCGCGCCGGACCAGGTAGACGATGAACTCAAAACAATCGGCGAGGCGTTGATAGCCCGTGCCGACGTTGCATTGTACGCGGCCAAGGCCGCAGGGCGGGATCAGGTCGCCGTTGACTCTGTCAATGCCGCGGTCGCCTGAGACTTCACCACTAGTACTCCATCAATATCACCTTGACGGAGTACTAGCCTGCTCGGCGGCTGCGGTTCATCAGTATCAGGAACAATGGCACGCCGAGCGCTGCCGTCAGTGCGCCAACGGGCAACTGCCGCGGTGCCATCACGGTTCTGGCGAGGGTATCGGCGATCACCAGCAAACTTCCGCCCGCCAGCGCCGATGCAGGCACTACGATTCGGTGATCGCTGCCCGCGACGAGCCTGATCAGGTGGGGAACGACCAGGCCGATGAAGCCGATCACACCGACTGTGGTTACTGAGATGGCTGTTGCAAGTGCGGTAACGGCAAAAATAATCAGTCGAAACGCGGCCACCGGCAAACCGACGATTGCCGCCTGTAGCTCGCCCCGCGCCAGCACGTTCAAATGTCTTGCGACAAGGACGCCTGCCACGGTAATTGCGGCCAGTAACCACAGGCTGCGGGCCGGCGAATAGGCAAAACTCAGGTCACCCATCAACCAGAACAGCATGCCGCGCAGGTTCTGGTCCGGGCTCAATGCCAGCAGGAGGGTCGTTGCCGCGCCGAATCCGGCCGCCAGTACCACACCGGTCAACAGCAGCCGGCTGGGCGTCCAGCTACCGGTGCCCTGCGCGATCGAAAACACCAGGAGCGTCGCCGCCATCGCGCCGCCGAAAGCAGCCAGATCGATCATGGCGCTGCCCCAGCCAAGCAACATTCCAAGCAAGGCAGCAACTGCCGCTCCACCGGAAGTGCCCAGGATATAGGGCTCCGCCAGCGGGTTACGAAGAAGGACCTGCATCAAGACGCCTGCTACCGCGAGCAATCCGCCGACGCCGAAGGCAGTCAGTGCTCTTGGCAGGCGCAAATCCATGACCAGCGCGCGGATATGGTCGGGAGCGTCGCCGGTGATAGTCTGCATGGCCTGCTCTACACTGATTGTCGCGCTGCCAGAAGCCATGGCAGCGAAGATAGCCAATACCGCGAGCGCCGCCAGTCCGCAAAACAGCAGGCTTTGACGCTTGGTGATCAAAATCATGTCTCCTGGACAGGCTGGCGATTTAGTGGAATATTCATTAAATCATATGAGCAGCGATGACATCGATTCAGACGGCTTTCGGGCAAATGTCGGCATCATTCTTGCGAATGACGCCGGCAAGCTTTTGCTTGCGGGACGTATTGACAGCAAAGGGTGGCAATTTCCGCAGGGCGGGATGCACGTCGGCGAAAGCCCGGAGGAGGCCATGTATCGAGAACTGCATGAAGAAGTCGGACTGGGTGCCAAGGATGTCGAAATACTTGGCCTAACCCACGACTGGTTAAAATACAGATTGCCGGAAAAATTTCTGCGACGGGACAGCAAACCACTTTGTATCGGTCAAAAGCAGCGCTGGTTCATCCTGAAACTGCTTGGCGCGGAAGAGAGAGTGCGTTTCGATCGTGGTGAATGTCCCGAGTTCGACCGGTGGCGATGGGTAGACTTTTGGCGGCCCGTGAACGAAGTCATTTATTTTAAACGGCGCGTTTACGTGAGGGCATTGCATGAACTCGGACCGTTCGTTTATCCGTCGGGTTTGCCGCCGCAGCCAAAGTGGTGGCCAAGGCACTGGCGCGTTGAGTTCGACAAAGATCTCGCGGCCGCGCGGCGCGACTGAAACCAGCCCGACTCGCCCCGAATCGGGGTAAAATAGTCACCAAATACGTGATCTACTGCGCTTCTGTTTGCCGCAGCGTCCGCGTAACATAAGGGTTTCGGACACAGCCGGGGACGGACGTGGCAGGCAGCAGGTCATCTTCAAGTGGGTACAACAGCGGGTCCACGTGGGCCATGAGGGCCGCTGTTGCTGTCGCGTTGGTGGTCGGCGGCTATCTGACGTTTGAGTTTGGCCGGATTCAGGCTGATTACAATGTGGTCGATGCAGCACAGGAACGGCGGGATGACGGGAAGCGGATCGCGGAACTCGAGAAGCAAATCGGCGGCCTCAAACAAGAAATCGCTCTTCTTGAGACGCACCGAAACATTGACCGGGAAGCCTATAAAGATGTAGAAACGAGCCTGGCGAATCTCCAGGAAAAAATTCAGGAACAAGGTGATGCTATTGCGTTTTATCGCGGCATCATCTCTCCGGCCGACGGACAACGCGGCCTTCGGGTTCAGGACCTGCGCTTGAGCAAGGGCAAAGAAGACAGGCAATACCACGTCAAGCTTGTTCTTGTTCAGGTCATGCAACACGATCGCAGCGTGAAAGGTGAGGTAAATTTCAGTCTGGAGGGTGCACAGGACGGGGTAGCGACTACTTATGATCTCGAACAGCTCGTACCGGCCGACGAAGCAAGCAACTGGCCATTTTCGTTTCGGTACTTTCAGAATTTCGACCGGCAACTGATTTTGCCTGAAGGATTCCTGCCGGAACGAATCAATATAGAAGTACGTTCGCGGACAAAATCAATTGCCAGTGTTAAGCAAAGTTTCCTCTGGAAAACCGGCCAGAGTTAATTCAGGGAGTAGTTCATGTTCGGGCGACAACGACGCCGACACAGCATAATTGACACGCTTGTCGGGACAAATTCAAGAATAAACGGAGACTTGTTCTTTGAGGGTGGTTGTCATATCGACGGCACGGTCAAAGGCAATGTCAGTGCGGATCCGGATAGCGATTCGGCGTTGAGCATCAGTGAAAATGCCCTTATCGAAGGCGGTGTCGCAGTACCATTTGTCATACTCAACGGGATTGTCCGCGGCGATGTGTTCGCGAATCAACGCGTTGAACTGGGGCCTACTGCAAGGGTCATAGGTAATGTGTATTATAATTTGATCGAAATGGCGATCGGCGCCGAGATCAATGGCAAACTTGTTCATCAACCGGATGGACAGGTGCCGTTGCTGGAGCAGACCAGTGACGATATCGAGGTACCGGCGAGTGCGACTGCAATCGTCGCCGGCACATAAGCCGAGCATTGAAAGACACAGGTGACTTGAGAGAATGGACAACGATAAACCGGTAATTGGCTCGGCAGCTGCCCCACCCCCTCTGATATTTACCGACGCGGCTGCCAGGAAAGTCAGTGAATTGATTCAGGAAGAGGATAATCCTGATCTGATGCTTCGCGTGTTCGTCTCCGGCGGCGGCTGCTCCGGGTTTCAATACGGCTTCACGTTCGATGAAAAAATCGAAGAAGGTGACTCAAGCATCGAGAATCAGGGCGTGACGCTCATTGTGGATCCGATGAGTGTGCAATATCTCATCGGTGCCGAGATTGACTATAAGGAAGATCTGCAGGGCGCCCAGTTTATCATTCGCAATCCCAATGCAATCACGACCTGCGGTTGCGGGTCGTCGTTCACTGCATAGGTACACAACGCCAGGCGCCATCTGAACGGAAAATCAAATAGGCACGACTCCCGCAGAGATCCCGGAAAACGAACCTGGTCGTGATGTTGCGCCAAAAGTTATCGCGGCGGTCGATCTGGGATCCAACAGCTTTCACATGATCGTCGGAGAGCTTCGCCACGGCCAGCTCACCATCATCGATCGATTGCGAGAGCCAGTAAGGCTGGCGGAAGGGCTTACCGAAGATGGCCAGCTCGCGAAAGCTGCAAGACAACGCGCAGTAGACTGTCTGTCCCGTTTCGGTGAGCGATTACGCGACATGCATGCGGCGAGCATTCGGGCCGCGGCAACAAACGCACTGAGACGGGCCCGTGATAGCCAGAAGTTCATGGCCGAAGCGGAGACTGCGCTAGGTCACCCGATTGAAGTCATCTCAGGCATCGAAGAAGCGCGCCTGATATACAACGGCGTCACGCACAGCCTGCCGCCGAACGAAGGCCTGCGGCTTGTTCTCGATATCGGGGGCGGCAGCACCGAGTTGATTCTGGGACGAGGACCGAAACCAAAGGCGCTCGAAAGCTTGGCTCTAGGTTGTGTCGCCATGACCGAGCAGCATTTCGAAAACGGCAAGATATCAGAACATGCATTTGAGGAGGCCAGGCTCGCCGCCAGTCTGGAGCTTCGACCCGTCAAAGCGTTTTTTCGCGACTCACCCGATATCCAGTCTATTGGCACGTCCGGAACGATAATTGCGACGGCGGCTGTCGCCCACGAACTGGGCATCATTGATTCAAATGAGTTGACCTCCGAGGATGTCGAGACGCTGATTCAAAAGGTTCTCGAATTCAAGAATATTTCTGCGCTGTCTTTACCAGGCCTGTCCGAGTGCCGCGCACAGGTCTGGCCAGGCGGGCTTTCGATACTGGTCGAACTGCTCAGAGTTTTGCGTATCGACAAATTGGGAATATCCGACGGTGCGTTGCGTGAGGGTCTTCTTTACGATCATCTCGGAAGGCTGCAGCATGAAGATGCCCGTGAACGAAGCGTTCGGGCAATGGTGTCCCGGTACAATGTCGATGAGGCTCAGGCGAAGCGCGTCGCACACTCGGCAGCCGAATTGCTCAGTCAGTGTGCCAAGCCCTGGAAACTGAAGTTTCCGCTCGCGGCCCAGCTGCTCGATTGGGCTTCGCGGCTGCATGAAATTGGACTCGACATTTCGCACGAAGGCTATCAGCGACACGGTGCCTATATTGCTGAAAACGCCGACCTGCCTGGATTTCCTCGCGCAGAGCAAAGTATTCTCGCGTTTCTGATTGCGAATCAGAGAAGGCAGATCGACACGGGCAATTGCCTCAAGATCCCGAGCGCATGGCGGGAGCGTTCCCTGCGACTGGCTTTACTGTTGCGCCTCGCAGTATTGCTCAATCGCAGCCGCACTACTGTCGAGCTGCCGACTATCGTGCTTGAAGTTGGCCAGGACGATATTCGCCTGAAATTTCCGGATGCATGGCTTGCGGACAACCCGCTAACCGTGGCGGACCTTGAGCGCGAGCAAGAATATCTGGGATACGCCGGCTTCAGTCTTGATTTTGCTTAGGCGGCAAACGGGGTCAGGCTGTCGAAGCCAGGCGATTGAGCAACGTCTGCTGAGCCGACACGGGCTTGTCCTTGCCCGGACTCAGACGAATGTAGCTGCCATCGCCCTGCAGCACCCACGCCTGGCAGTTGTCGGCGAGAAAGAGACAGAGGTCTTTCATGAGCCTCTTCTTCAGCGGTTTTTGCCGAATCGGAAAGCAGGTCTCCGTTCGGTGGAAGAAGTTGCGATCCATCCAGTCAGCGCTCGAGCAGAAGTATTCCTCGTCGCCGTCATTTCTAAAATAATAGATGCGTGAGTGCTCGAGAAACCGGCCAATGATCGAGCGCACCTGAATATTTTCGGACAGACCGGGTACGCCTGGTCGCAAAGAGCAGATGCCCCTGACAATTAGATCGATTTTGACGCCTGCGGAAGATGCTTTGTATAGCGCGTCTATAATTTTCGGCTCAGTCAGCGAATTTATTTTGACGATGACATGTGCTTTCTTGCCGGTCTTTGCAAATTCATTTTCACGTTCAATTCGCATGATGAGTTGGTCGAATAGATTAAACGGGGCCGTAAATATTTTGACCAGGTTCCCCGCCTCAGTAAGGCTGGTTATCTGCATGAAGACTTTATGTACGTCTTCGCCAAGATTCCTGTTACTACTGAGGTAACCATAGTCGGTGTATAAGCGCGTCGTTCCGCGGTGATAGTTGCCCGTACCCAGGTGAACGTATCGTCTCAGCTTGCCCTGCTCGCGACGCACGACCAGGGCCATCTTCGCGTGTGTCTTGTAACCGACGAGTCCATAAACGACGTGCGCCCCCGCTTCCTGCAGGCGATTGGCAAGAGCGATATTTTGAGCTTCATCAAATCGTGCCATCAATTCGATGACGACAGAAATTTCTTTGCCGGATTTCGCCGCACGAACCAGGTGATCCACAATGGGTGAGTCAGCGCCCGTCCGGTACAGGGTTTGCTTGATGGCCAATACTTCAGGATCTGATGCCGCCGTCGCAATAAAATCAATTACGGGTTGGAACGACTGATAGGGATGGTGCAGTAATACATTTTTCTTCTTAAGAATATCGAAGATATTTTCGTCGGTAAGAAGTTCCCGCGCCATACCGGGAGAAAACGGCGGGTAACAAAGATCAGGCCGGCGCCCGTTATCGCAGACAGTGGCGAGGCGATTCAGGTTGACGGGCCCGTCTACGGAGAAAAGATCCGCGCGTTCGAGAGAAAAGTGATCGAGCAGGAATTTGCAAAGATCTTCCGGACATTCTTTACTGACTTCGAGACGAACTGCCGCGCCGTAACGACTGGCAGCAAGCTGGCCTTCCAGAGCCCGAACGAGATCATCGACTTCTTCGTCATCGAAATAGAGATTACTATTTCGCGTCACCCGAAATTGATAACAACCCTCGACCGTCATCCCGGGAAACAGGTCATCCACGTGAGCATGAATGATCGACGATAAAAAGACGTAGGCATCACAGCCCTGTTCGGTCAATCTTTCGGGCAGCCGAATAATTCTCGGCAGTGACCGGGGCGCCTGTACAATCGCACGGTGCCGGCGACGGCCGAATGCGTCCTTGCCCTGCAGCCGCACGATGAAGTTAAGGCTCTTGTTCAGGATCCTGGGAAACGGTCGTGACGGATCCAGTGTGATGGGTGTCAACACTGGCACAACTTCGTCTCTAAAATAGTGATTGAGCCAGTTTTTCTTTGCTTCGGTCCATTCGGACCGTTGTGGGAATTGAATCTGCTCAGCGGACAGCTCGGGCAAGATTGTCTTATTCAGGACCTCGTACTGGTCACGCACGAGATTGATGGCACGATGTCGAATCTCGTCCAGTAACCGTTGCGGCGTCATCTTGTCCGGGCCCGGTGCCGGCGCGCCGATTTCCAGCCGTTGCTTCAGAGCCGCAACCCGAACTTCGAAAAACTCGTCCAGATTGGTGCAGGAAATGCACAGAAAGCGGAGGCGCTCAAGAAGCGGGATTTTACTGTCGCGGGCCTGTTCCAATACGCGATGGTGGAACTCAAGCAGGCTGAGCTCGCGGTTTATGTACAGTTCGGCCGGCGGTAAGACAGGAGCGTCCACGAGAGATTCCTGGTCTAGTCGGCTCTCGAGTATATCAATGACTTTGTGACGAAACCTTGAAATGGCGCAGGATTTCAGGCCGGGTAAATCCCGCCGAGAATGTCCGCGTGGTCTGCTCCTGTAACGCCGGGCAGATTCCCGGTCTTCCTGTCAAGGCAACGCCTGGCGAGCCAGGCGAACGCGGCCGCTTCTACCCAGTCCGGCTCGAGACCGAATATAGCTGTGGAGTGGGCTTCGACTTCGGGCAGTGCTGAGGCGATCCAGCGAAGCAGTTCGGCGTTGTCTATCCCACCGCCACATATGAGCAACTCCGTGGTATCGGGTGCGTAAGTGCCAATCGCGTCGGCAATGCTCCTGGCGGTGAGGGCACACAAGCTAGCCTGGATGTTCGCCTCGTCTGCATCGCCGGTTTCCGACAGCGCCTGTCGTAGCCACATGAGGTTGAAATATTCGAAGCCGGTGCTTTTCGGCGGCGGTTCGGCGAAGTACGGATCCCGCAATAGCAGGGCCAGAAGTTGAGGTGAGATCTTTCCACTTCTCGCCCAATTACCGTCCTCGTCAAATTTCTCCCCCTTGCTGACTTGAATCCATGCATCCAGAAGTATGTTGCCCGGTCCGGTATCGAACCCCGTCACTTTATCGCTGCCTGCCGGCAGTATCGTGACATTCGCGATACCGCCGATATTCAGGACGACACGATTTATCTTCTTGTCGGAAAACAGCCAGTGATGAAACGGAGGAAGTAGCGGCGCACCTTCTCCGCCCAGAGCCACGTCGCGCCGCCGGAAATCCGCAACGGTTGTGATACCGGTTCCCGCGGCAATAATGTTGGGATCCCCGATCTGCAACGTAAAAGGCCGTTCGACACGAGGTTGATGACGAAGCGTCTGTCCATGACTGCCAATCGCAACAATATGTTCAACGTCAGTTTTCGATTCAGATATGAGTTTCAGGGCTGCGTCGCGAAATGATTCGCCTACCCAATTATCGAGGCGACCGAACGTGTCGATTGTGCATTGCTCCGGCTCGCGAGTCGCGGCAATAAGTGCGGTACGTAGTTCGTCGGGATACTCTTGACTTAGTGTAGCGATAATCTGACAGCGTCGATTACCGAACTCGACCAGTACCGCGTCGATACCGTCCATGCTGGTACCTGACATCAGGCCGATATACAAACTGTTCATTCAAGGCATGCGCAATATCAGATTAGTCGAATGTCGCAGCGGCGATCTGTGTTCTTTTGTAGCGATCGAGTTCTTCCAGTATCGGGGCTGCAGCCGTGAGGAAATCCTCGCGATACTCCGCCTTGATCGGGGCTGCCTGCGGCAGCTTCACCGTGCGCGGGTTGCGGTGCACGCCGTTTAGCCGATATTCGTAGTGCAGATGTGCGGCTGTCGCCAGGCCGGTGCTGCCTACGTAGCCAATTGTCTGGCCCTGTTTGACGCGCTTCCCAAGACGCGCGGAATTCGCATACTTCGACATGTGGCTGTAAAGCGTCGTAATGTTGCCACCGTGCTGCAGAATGATGGTGTTACCGTAACCGCCTTTGCGTCCACGGAATATCACTTTCCCGTCGCCCGCGGCCTTTATCGGTGTCCCACGAGGCGCGGCGTAGTCGACACCACGATGTGCACGGATTGTACTCAGGATCGGATGTCTGCGGCGTGGATTGAAGTTTGAACTGATCCGCATAAAGTCGACGGGTGCTCTGATAAATGCTTTTCGAACGCTGCGGCCGTCCGGTGTGAAGTAGTCCGATCGGCCACTCTTGTCGATGTATCGCACCGCTTGAAACTTCCGGCCATTGTTGTTGAACTCGGCCGCGATGATTTCGCCGTCGGTAATGTACTTGCCGTCCTGATAAATCTCCTCAAACAATATGTGGTAGTCGTCGCCACGACGAATATCGAGAACAAAATCTATGTCCCAGGCAAAAATGCCTGCGAGATTCATTATTAGTTTATCCGGCATGCCGGCTTCCGCGGCGCTTTCGAACAGTGAAGTTTCAATTCGACCGTACGCGAGCCGGCGCCGGAGCTCGATCGGCCGCTCAACGATCTCGGCTCTGAATCCGGACTCGGATTTGGAGACGAGGAGAGCGCTTGTCAGGTCAAGCTCACGATGGAGACTGATCAACTGTCCCTGGTCGTGTCGAATTTCGAATTCATCTCCGGGGCGCAGCATGCGAATATATTTTCCGGCCTCCGGCAATCTGGCCACACTCGCGAGTTGACTGAGGTCCAGTTTGTTTTTCCTGAAAATTTGTTCCATTGTGTCGCCGGCGCGGACAGTCACCTTTATTGAATCGTAGCGGGGCTCCGGCTCGATTTCGGGCAACCTTGCTATGTGGCTGAGATCAATTGGTGTCAGCTCTTCCGTCAGGATGCCGCTAACGCTCGGGATATCCGATGCCAGTTGCGGAAGCGGTTCAGTCAATTCCTTGTTGTCGAGAAGAGAGCTTGTGCCTGACGCGTTCTTGAGAGAGAGAAGCAACGCCAATCCGACAAATGGCAGTCCAAGGCCGAGTACAAACCAGTGGATTGCTGTAGGTTTCTTTAGCTGTGTCCTGGCAGACGGTTTGTAGTCGTGCAGCAGTGGACTGACCGGACGATTCAAGTCTGCGTCTCCCCGAAACGCGTGAAGCGGCTACTCTACAGTGGCAGGGCTGGGACGTCAAAGAAATCTGTTATAAGTCATGGTCTTAAAACGTATTCGCGGGCCTTTTCCTAAACAGTATGTGTTCTGGGTTATGCGCGCTGTCGCGTGACTGTTTCAATAGCGGCGGAGGATGCTACAGTTCCGCCGCCGACGAATGGATTTCTATGATTGAGAGCCAATGGCCAGCATCAAAGACCAACTGAGCGAACTTGCCCGCGGGATTGACGAAATTCTTCCCGAAGACGGCCTGGCGAAAAAGCTCGAAAAAAAGAAACCTCTTATCGTAAAGGCGGGCTTCGATCCGACTGCGCCGGACCTGCACCTCGGCCACACGGTCCTGATCAACAAGATGCGCCAGTTCCAGGAGTTTGGTCACGAAGTGGTCTTCCTCATCGGCGACTTCACCGGAATGATCGGAGACCCAAGCGGCAAGAACGCGACACGTCCGCCGTTGTCCAGGGATGAGATCAAGGACAACGCGGCAACATACGAGGCACAGATTTACAAGATTCTGGACCCTGAGAAAACGCGCATAGAATTCAATTCTCGTTGGATGTCCCAGATGAGTGCGGCGGATCTCATAAAGTTGGCGTCTCATCACACGGTCGCCCGCATGCTCGAGCGTGACGACTTCAATAAACGCTACAAATCCGGCCAGTCGATATCCATACATGAGTTTCTGTATCCGATCGTTCAGGGTTACGACTCGGTTGCGCTCAAAGCCGACGTCGAACTGGGC
>JACZWL010000003.1:115000-116643 GCA_022572185.1 Pseudomonadota bacterium
GTGATGCTGATGGATGGCGAAGAGTAGGACGGGACACGTGTTATCTTGTCTGAACATGGGGGGACCATCCTCCAAGGCTAAATACTCCCTACCGACCGATAGTGAACCAGTACCGTGAGGGAAAGGCGAAAAGAACCCCGGAGAGGGGAGTGAAATAGAACCTGAAACCGTGTGCGTACAAGCAGTGGGAGCCCTTTCGGGGGTGACTGCGTACCTTTTGTATAATGGGTCAGCGAGTTGCTTTCAGTGGCAAGCTTAACCACCTAGGGGAGGCGTAGGGAAACCGAGTCCGAATAGGGCGATTCAGTCTCTGGGAGCAGACCCGAAACCGAGCGATCTATCCATGGCCAGGGTGAAGGCAGGGTAATACCTGCTGGAGGCCCGAACCGGGTAATGTTGAAAAATTATCGGATGAGCTGTGGATCGGAGTGAAAGGCTAAACAAGCTCGGAGATAGCTGGTTCTCCTCGAAAACTATTTAGGTAGTGCCTCGTGTATAACTGCTGGGGGTAGAGCACTGTTTCGGCTAGGGGGCCATCCCGGCTTACCAAACCGATGCAAACTCCGAATACCAGCAAGTTCAATCACGGGAGACACACGGCGGGTGCTAACGTCCGTCGTGGAAAGGGAAACAACCCAGACCGCCAGCTAAGGTCCCAAAGTCATAGCTAAGTGGGAAACGATGTGGGAAGGCCCAGACAGCCAGGAGGTTGGCTTAGAAGCAGCCATCCTTTAAAGAAAGCGTAACAGCTCACTGGTCTAGTCGGCCTGCGCGTAAGATTTAACGGGGCTAAGCTATGCACCGAAGCTGCGGATGCGTACATTTATGTGCGCATGGTAGAGGAGCGTTCTGTAAGCCTGTGAAGGTGTGCTGTGAGGCATGCTGGAGGTATCAGAAGTGCGAATGCTGACATGAGTAACGATAATGCGGGTGAAAAACCCGCACGCCGAAAACCCAAGGGTTCCTGCGCAACGCTAATCGGCGCAGGGTGAGTCGGCCCCTAAGGCGAGACCGAAAGGTGTAGTCGATGGGAAACAGGTTAACATTCCTGTACCGAGTATTACTGCGATGGGGGGACGGAGAAGGCTAGGTCATCCGGCTGTTGGTTGCCGGTTTAAGCCAGTAGGGAGTGTTCTTAGGAAAATCCGGGAGCACAATCTCGAGAGGTGATGACGAGGTCCATTTTGGACTGAAGTGATTGATGCCATGCTTCCAGGAAAAGCCTCTAAGCTTCAGGTAATACTTGACCGTACCGTAAACCGACACAGGTGGGTGAGGAGAGAATCCTAAGGCGCTTGAGAGAACTCGGGTGAAGGAACTAGGCAAATTGGTACCGTAACTTCGGGAGAAGGTACGCCCCTGGTGGTGATAGAACTTGCTTCTTGAGCTGTTGGGGGCCGCAGTGACCAGGTGGCTGCGACTGTTTATTAAAAACACAGCACTCTGCAAACTCGAAAGAGGAAGTATAGGGTGTGACGCCTGCCCGGTGCCGGAAGGTTAATTGATGGGGTTAGTCTTCGGACGAAGCTCTTGATCGAAGCCCCGGTAAACGGCGGCCGTAACTATAACGGTCCTAAGGTAGGAATTGCTGCCTTAGTAAAATCTGGCTATATGCTGGAAACTCCGAGTATCCGTTAGTACTC
>JACZWL010000003.1:116653-118114 GCA_022572185.1 Pseudomonadota bacterium
AAGCCCCGGTAAACGGCGGCCGTAACTATAGATTGTTGTAGTTACGCAAATAAACTTGGCTATATGCTGGAAACTCCGGTGTATCCGCTGGTACTCGCTCAACTATACTGAGCAGTGACAACCCATGCGGTGCGGACAATCAGCAGGAAAGGCTTCCTAGTATGGCTTCATTAAACGTCAAAGAAATTTCTGAACGCATCGGCTATTACCTCGCAGGTTTTGCCGATGGAGAAGGAAGTTTCAATCTGTCTTTTCGTAAACGCAAAGACTACTCCATGCCATGGAAAGTCTCGTTGTGTTTCAATGTTTCGCAAAAGGACAAAGTCATATTGGCTTTGTACAAGCGGCACTTGAAATGTGGCACTTTGCGTTCGAGGGAGGACGGCGTTTGGTATTACGAAGTCAACAACTTTACCGCGATTCAGGAAAACGTAATTCCGTTTTTCAACAGATTTGGTTTTTTGTCTGCGAAAAAGAAACGTGATTTTGCGAAATTTAAGCAAATAGCGGTCCTTATTGCAGGAAGAAAGCATCTGGAGAAGGACGGCATAAAGCGAATTCTTGATATTCGGAAAACGATGAATGACGGTGGAGTCGGGCGTAGAAAATACACCGATGCTGAAATTCTTCGTTTGGTGAAGTCGGAAGAATCCTCAGAGACTACACGCCAGGCGCTTACAAATTGATTTACCGATGCCGCATAATTTGTAAGTAAAGATATAGTCCGATCTGCATAGCGATATGCAGGATTTAAGACCTAGCTACTGCTTGAATCAAACCGGTCGCAATGACCGGGGATAACATAGGATGAACGGTCCTAAGGTAGCGAAATTCCTTGTCGGGTAAGTTCCGACCTGCACGAATGGCGTAACGATGGCCACACTGTCTCCACCCGAGACTCAGTGAAATTGAAATTGCGGTTAAGATGCCGTATACCCGCGGCTAGACGGAAAGACCCCGTGAACCTTTACTACAGCTTTACACTGAATTTTGAACATTTTTGTGTAGGATAGGTGGGAGGCTTTGAAGCGCAGACGCTAGTTTGCGTGGAGCCAACCTTGAAATACCACCCTGAAATGTTTGGAGTTCTAACCCAGGCCCGTTATCCGGGTCGGGGACAGTGTATGGTGGGTAGTTTGACTGGGGCGGTCTCCTCCCAAAGAGTAACGGAGGAGCGCAAAGGTACCCTCAGCGCGGTCGGACATCGCGCATAGAGTGCAAAGGCATAAGGGTGCTTAACTGTGAGACATACAAGTCGAACAGGAACGAAAGTTGGTCTTAGTGATCCGGTGGTTCTGTATGGAAGGGCCATCGCTCAACGGATAAAAGGTACTCCGGGGATAACAGGCTGATTCCTCCCAAGAGTCCACATCGACGGAGGAGTTTGGCACCTCGATGTCGGCTCATCACATCCTGGGGCTGTAGCAGGTCCCAAGGGTATGGCTGTTCGCCATTTAAAGT
>JACZWL010000067.1 GCA_022572185.1 Pseudomonadota bacterium
ATTTGTTAGTCAGGGTGAGATCAATACTTCGGCCATCGCTCTTCGAGCGCTTGCGCGTCAGGTAGTCATTCTGCACCAGGCTCTTGATAGTCTGAGATGCCGTGCCACGGGTGGTGCCATGGAACTCGGCAAAGGCTGAAACGGTTCGTGAGAAGCGATTGGCGCAGGAAAAATACCGTAATGCCGTCCACTGGGCGAAGGTAAGATTGGCAACGAAGCCTTCTCCGCGGGTCAGGCAGCCCAACTGCACAACCAGTTCGGCTACTGTTCGAGCGCTAACATCCGAAGCTGCGGCCATCGCCGGATAGTAGCGTTCCGATACTATCTTGACAAGTAATACATCATCCTTTAGTTTGGTTCCGCTACTAAATCACAGATCAAGCAGGCCAGTGCACAGGGAATATTCCTGTCGATCACGTTAACGGAATCAGCTGCCCGGCAAATCACAACTTACATGACAGAGCGCGGTGAAGGCATCAACACCATTCACGACGCCCCGAAGGACCCTAAGATCGCCGGGCCGCCAAAGCCAATATCGACGAATTATTGAATCGCCCCAGCATGGAACAGGCGAAACACGGAACTTGCGAGCACTGCGGAGTACCTCTCGAACTTAGCTCGTTTTCGGGACTCACGTACTGTCCGGCCTGCGAAACAGCTTTTTGGCGACCTGTGCGCATGCGCTTTTTCTGGGGAGGGGTTTTGGCGCTGGCTACGGTTGCTGTAATTTGTTTCCTTGATTCTGACATGGCGGTGAGGGAAAACTGGGCGTGGATGCTTAGCGTATGGGTTGTTCTTACCTTGCTTATAGGACTAGGAGGCACTGCCGGAGGCAATGGTGGTGGCAGCGATGGTGGCGACAACGATTAATTGGGAAATCTTTACGAGGACCTGAAGGATGACGTTTGTCGTTACCGAGAGTTGCATCAAGTGCAAACTGACGGATTGCGTCGAAGTGTGCCCGGTGGACTGCTTTCATGAAGGTCCGAACATACTGGTCATCGATCCGGATGAGTGCATTGACTGCACGCTGTGCGAGCCGGAATGCCCGGTTGAGGCTATCTATTCGGAAGATGAATTGCCTGAAGACCAGCAGAAATTCCTCGCGCTGAACGAAGAGCTGTCGCTGGAATGGCCAGTAATAACGGAAATGAAAGACCCGCCGCAAGATGCGGATGACTGGCGCGACATCAAAAACAAGATCCAGTATCTGGCACGATAAAATATTGATTATGACGATGTTAGAGCGAAACTGTATTTCACAAATCTTTGCGAACACAAAATGAGCAACCCAAGCTCCCCTGGGTGCTGAAACAGATAACTACAGGGTGAAAGACTGTCGAATCGAAGGAGGTCAGAAAAATGAACGAGCCTAATGGGAAACGTAAGATCGTATGCGTACTCTATGATGACCCTGTAGAAGGTTATCCGCCGAAATATGCGCGCGATAGTATTTCAACACTGGTGGCATATCCGGACGGACAATCGTTGCCTTCACCAAGTGCTATCGATTTTTCTCCTGGCGACCTCCTCGGTTGTGTCTCAGGGGAGCTTGGGTTGCGACGCTTTCTGGAAGATCGTGGTCACACGTTCGTCGTGATGTCTGACAAAGACGGCCCGGATTCCATGTTCGAGAAGGAACTGGTTGACGCTGACGTCGTGATTTCTCAGCCATTCTGGCCCGCGTACCTTACGGCCGAACGGATTGCGAAGGCTACCGACCTTAAATTGGCGATCACGGCCGGGATCGGCTCGGACCATGTTGATCTGCAGGCAGCGATCGACAAAAACATAACGGTGTGCGAGGTCACCTTTTGCAATAGCATCAGTGTTTCGGAGCACACCGTCATGATGATTCTGGCGCTTGTGCGTGACTACATCCCCCAGTACAACTGGGTAATAAAGGGTGGATGGAATATAGCCGACGCAGTTGCCAGGTCGTACGATGTCGAAGGAATGAGTATCGGCATCCTCGGTGCCGGGCGCATTGGATTTGCAGTGCTCAAGCGCATGAAGCCGTTTGACGTAGAGCTTCACTACACTGATCGACACAGGCTACCGGCCGAGGTCGAGAAAGAGCTCGAGCTTACGTTTCACGACGATGTGGAGTCGTTAGTGCAGGCTTGCGACATTGTGAGCATTCACTGCCCACTACATCCAGAGACAGAACACCTTTTTGACGAGAAATTGATAAACAGAATGAAGCGTGGCTCCTATATCGTAAATACGGCCCGAGGAAAAATTTGTGATCGGGATGCCGTTGCAAAAGCGCTGGAGAGGGGCCACTTAGCGGGCTATGCTGGCGATGTATGGTTCCCGCAGCCACCGCCCAAGGACCATCCGTGGAGGCGTATGCCCCACCACGCGATGACACCTCACACATCTGGAACGTCGCTTTCGGCTCAGGCACGATATGCTGCAGGTGTAAGGGAGATTCTGGAGTGCTGGTTTGATGGTAAACCGATAAGGGATGAATATCTGATCGTTCAAGGCGGAAAACTAGCTGGCGCGGGCGCACATTCATACAGTGAGGGAGACGCCACTGGCGGATCGGATGAGGCCGTGCAGTTTAAGACTGAGGATTGAAGAAGAAGCCACGAGGAGGAAGACCTGCGGCGACGCCTCGAATAATGTCCGCTTTTCGCCAGAAGCAGGCATTCATCAATAATAGGGAACCGTCGATGGTTACGAACACACGTGAGCACCGGAGCCTATTACCATGACACGTCGCCGTTGACGTCGCGCACTGCATAGAGCGGGGATTAGCCACAGCAGACACATTATTGGGCACTAGCCCTGATCGGTCGTGGATGGGGCAACGCTTAACTCCGTGGGTAGGCGCAGTGGATTTGAAACGCAATCGGTGTTACGACTATATATTCCACATCGAGATTCGTTGCTGCTATGAAGCGCCTGCATCGTCCGAATCTGTTTGGCTGGTCAGTCTTTAACGAAGACCGAAACATCGATTTCCACAGCGCAGTGTGGGTTCGCCCAGAAGGCAACGTGGTCATCGATCCATTGCCCCTGTCCGATCATGACGAGGCGCACCTGGCGGAGTTAGGTGGCGTGGCCTGGATAGTGATCACCAACTCCGATCACGTGCGGGATTCAATCAGGCTCGCCGAGAACACCGGTGCGCAACTTATGGGCCCGTCACAAGAAGCTGATAATTTTCCCGTCGAGTGTACTCGTTGGTTGACCGACGGGGATGAAGTGGTTCCCGGCATGCTGGCATTGGAACTGGAGGGTTCGAAAACGCCGGGCGAGCTGGCGCTGTTGCTCGAGAGCTCCACTCTGATCACGGGCGACCTCATCCGCGCCCATGAAGGCGGGGCATTATGCCTGCTGCCGGAGGAAAAGCTGTCAGACCAGCGCAAAGCGATCGCGTCCTTGCGGCGACTTACACTTCTGCCAGAACTAGAGGCATTGCTGCCCGGTGACGGGTGGCCTGTGTTTCGAGATGCAAAATTCCTCCTCCAGGAATTACTGATGAATCTCGACTGCGGGGAAGGTATCACCGTCTAAGTGGACAAATCGAGTCAAAATCAGGATACGGAGGCGGCCCTGAATTATCACGAAAGCACCAAGCACAGTGAACAGAGTCTTCGTGCGAACGTGCACTTTCTTGATGGGGAAAACAAGCCGCTGCCCTTCAAGATCTACCGCGGCGTGGAATCTGTTCCTCTCATTCGCGATCCGAAGGTTCTCGACAGCTCGACGCCCACGACCTTGGAAGCCATATCGATGCCCGTCAGCAAAGTATCGAACGAGGACTCGGGCGAGAATATCCCGGACCTTGCCACGCTCTCCCAAGTCCTTTTCTTGGCCGCCGGCATAAGCAAGGAAAAGCGCTATCCCGGAGGTGAGGTATATTTCCGCGCCTACTCGAATACCGGTGCTCTGTATCACATCGATCTCTATCTGGTCACACAAGATCTCCCCGATCTCCCGGCTGGCGTTTACCAATTCGGACCTCATGATTTCGCGCTCCATCGGCTGCGCACCGGTGATTACCGTGGGGTTCTGGTTGAAGCGTCGGGCGCGCACCTTAGAATCGCGCGAGCGCCGCTCATTCTGGTCAGTGCCTCGACGTACTGGCGAAACGCCTGGAAGTACCAGGCTCGCGCGTACCGCCATTGCTTCTGGGACGGCGGAACATTGCATGCGAATCTCCTTGCTATTGCCGCCGCGAAAGCGCTGCAGCCGAACATCGTAATGGGGTTCTCGGATGCTGCTGTGGAGGCCCTGTTGGGCCTCGACCCCGCGCACGAGGGCGCGCTGACGCTAGTGACGCTCGGGCGTTCCATTCAAGCACCGCCAGCCGCGCCCCCCATGCTTGGGCTCAAGCTCGAGACCGAGCCGCTGTCCCGGTCCGAAATTGATTACCCGCCGATTCGCCTCATGCATGCTGCCTCGTCGCTCGCGAGCGGTAACGAAGCGGCAGCCTGGCGGGGCAACAACCCGCCCCAAGGAGGGTCAGTGCCGGCAAGCGGCCTCGTGCAGCCACTCCGTCCGAGCGCAGACGCCGAATTGCCGCAAGACTCGCTGGCGAGCGTCATCCGCCGACGCGGCTCGACTCGTGCCTTTGATCGAGCCTGTTCCATTTCATTCGAAGAGCTGTCTACTGTGCTCGACCGAGCTACGCGCGGTATCCCCGCTGATTTCATAGCGCCGCCCAGCGCCACGCTTCTCGACCTGTATCTCATCGTGAATGCTGTGGATGATCTGGTGTCTGGCACTTACTACTACCGGCGCGTCGATCGGGCTTTGGAGCTACTCACTGCTGGGGATTTTCGCCGAGAGTCCGGTCGCCTCGGCCTGTCTCAGCAGCTCCCCGCCGACGCGGCCGTAAATGTCTACTGTCTATCCTCGCTCCTGCCGATCCTGAAGCGGTTTGGAAACCGCGGCTATCGAGCAGTACAGCTCGAGGGCGGAATCACTGGGGGACGCATGTATCTGGCGGCGTATGCCCAGCACTTCGGGGCCACGGGATTGACCTTTTTCGATGACGAGGTGACCGAGTTTTTCTCGCCACACGCAGCCGGAAAGGCAGTAATGTTTTTGGTGGCACTGGGCCATCCAGACCTTGTGCGCATCGGTCGCCAGTTTTCGTGAAGAGCGGGGTTCCGTTACGACGTCTTCCTGGGAATACCGCTTTGGTAAGTCCGTTAAACGAAAACCCCGCGCAAGCGGTGCTATCTCGATATGACCCATTTCAACAAGTGGCAGGAACAACGCAAAAAACAATCTCTAAAACTGTTGCAGCGATCAATTGAAACAACGACCAATCGAACGGAGTCGAATTCACAGTAGATTTTGGATTTGACCTTCACACACATCACGAAAATAGCCGGAGGATGTGCTGCAATTACAGTCTCGGGGTCTGGAATAATCGGCAATACATAGCCTACGTCGTATACTAAACACTTGGTCTTTCATCGTCATCGAATCCATGGAAGTAGCAGCATCCCTTCTATCTGATTTGCTCGCCAAATGGCCTGTGGCACGTTTGGCAACCGTGAACGAAAACAATCAACCGCACCTGGTGCCCATTGTGTTTGTCGCACACGAAGGTATTCTCTGGTCGCCCATCGATGGCAAACGCAAACAGATGGTCGAACTACAGCGCGTTCGAAACCTCAGAGGCAATGTGAATTTCAGTCTGATTTTGGATCAGTACGAGAGCGACTGGAATAATCTATGGTGGGTGCGTTTGGATGGCCAGTCAGAAATCCATACGGCGGCCGACCACACCTCTGCTCAGGTGACAGCTGCACTCAGGCAAAAATATCCTCAGTATGAAAAAATATCTCTGTTCAAGAATGAACCTCTGCTTCTGAAGTTGATGTGGACAAGGGCGACGGGCTGGGCACAGGATGATCTAACGACGACGATTGGTCGCGCACTGGCCGCGCGCATCGCTGTCGCGTAGTTTGCATTAGCAACATCCCCCTCTCTATAGTTAGAGTTTAGATGTTGCATCGACCGGTTGAATCCGCAACTCAAATCGGCTGTTTTGCGATTGCGCATGTTCTAGCCAGAAATGAAGTCCTGCCGAAAACACAAGGGAGACCGTACCGTGCTGACTGCCATTACACGCGAGGTAAATGCTGCCATAGGCAGCTGCGAATTGACTTTTTTATCCAGGATCAGAATCGACCCAGACCTCGCATTGAAACAACATCAGCAGTATCAGTCGGCGTTGTCTTCCCTCGGGTGCGAGATCGTCATCGTGCCGACGGAACCAGGTCTGGCGGATTCCGTGTTTATCGAGGACACCGCGATAGTTCTGGATGAGATCGCGGTGTTATGTCGGCCAGGGGCCGCATCAAGACGGCCGGAAGTTGCGGGAGTTGAGAGTGTTCTGCAACAATATCGGGCGCTTGCGTCAATCCGGCCGCCCGGGACTCTGGATGGCGGTGACCTGCTCCGCATTGACAAAGTCATCTATGCCGGGCTCTCCACACGATCGAATCAAAACGGTATCGAACAGTTGCGTAACATCGTTGCGGATTACGAATTTTCCGTGAAGATAGTAGAAACGACGAAGTGCCTGCACTTGAAGTCCGCCGTTTCGGAAGTTGCGCCGGGTACGCTTCTGATCAATCCAGACTGGATCAGCAAGTCTGCTTTCGCGGATTACGAACTGATTGAAGTCGACCAGGAAGAAGCGCACGCCGCCAACGCACTTCTCGTAGGGCGAAGCTTGATTTATTCTTCCTCGTATCCGCGCACCATGGAAAAACTGTTGGCGCGGGGCATCGTTGTCGTAGCTGTCGACGTATCCGAATTGCAAAAGGCGGAGGGTGCGGTTACCTGCTGCAGCCTGGTCTTCGCGACGCCATAACAAGGGGGGTCTGGTAACGGGTCCCAGACGTTCAGGTGCTTACGGGTTGCCTTGACCTACCGGCCCGAGGTAGAGGTCGAGCCACGCCAGGGTTTCTTCGATGTATTCGCTCTTCGGCGGGATATGATCCGTCTCATAGACTTTCAGCACTTTGTGCTCGTCCGGGGTTCCGATCATGTCGAACAGCGGTTTTACCGAGGATTCGTGATCGAGGATCGTATCGTATCGCCCGACCATCATCAGGTACGGCATCGTTATCCTGGGCACGTAGTTGATCGGGTTTGCTTCCGGCAAACCGGCCTCGTAAATGCCGCCCGCGAGTATGACGGCAGTCTTCATCCTGGTTTCCACTGCAGGGATAATTGCGCCCATAATCGCGCCCCAGCTCATGCCGTAGTACGCCAGCCGCCCGGCGTCGATGTCCGGACGTGTCTCGAGGTAGTCGACCGTTCTTCGAAAGTCTTTCACGAGTTGCGTCAGAAACTCGGTGTACTGGTGAGTGTTCGCACCCAGGTGGATCGCCAACAGCCTGTCGTCGCGCCGTTCGAAAGTGCCCTTGTACACGGGATAGGCAACCGCGCGGCCAGTCTTGACCAGGAACGACAGGAACAGCGGATATTCGTAATACTCGTCGATGTCTTCGCTCGTCTCCTTGAACAGAGATGCGCTGCCCGGAAAATAAATGACGGTCTGATAGGGCGGCGCCGAAGTCTTCGGCAGGAACATGTTGATGATCATCCGCTCATCGCCGTAAGGCGCATCGACCGAAACCCGTTCGACCGTCCACAACTCGGAGCTGTCGTCGAGTGACTCCTGCCTGACATTCAGGTCCTGATCGTCGTAATCGTACTGGCGCAGGAAAACCTCGAAGACCTCGTCGGACACGACTTCGTGTTTGTACAGGTCCTGCGCCGGCTTGATCAGTATTGCCGCGAAGACGCCCTCGGGTGCGTTCGAGCCACCCGGATAGAAGACTGTCCGGAATCCGTACTCCGGGCTGCGGAACATCGGCGGCGCCTGGCTCAACTCGGCGAATCGATACGGGTTGTCGCCGAATGATCCGCCGCGCACCAGCTTGCCCACCGCCGTATCATTTGAGCACCATTCGCGAACGTTTCCGGCGAGATCGTAAGTGCCGTACGCCGTGACACCCGGCAGGCTGCCGACCTCAATAGTGCCTTTACCCCCAAAGTTGCTGAACGGCGCGAACAGGGCGAAGCCGCCCAGCTGAGGGTACTGAATGAGCGGCGAGTACTCGCCTCGCGCCACGCCCCAATGCGTGCCGGTCGGCAGCGATTTGCCGACATATTCGGCGTACGCGGCGGCCTCATACCAGCTCACGCCTGACACCGGATGATTCGCCGTCCCGTCAGGATACGTGCCGCCGAGCCACGCGCTCGGCCCCGGCCGCCCGGTGTCATCGACGAAACGGGAAATACCTTCCTCCCAGCTGATCACGTGGCCGTCTTCGACGAAGTCGTGCTGCCAGTAGTCCTTATTGCGATAACCGCCATCCAGAATGAACTTCTGATATTTAACGTTGGTCACCTCATAACGGTCGATGAAGAAATCCTCGATCTCGCCCTGCGGTGTCTGTGCACCGGCGACACGGACCGTTCCCGGCGGCGCCTCACCGATTCTGTCCAGCTTCCGGTAAATGTTGTTCGGGTGCAGAAGATCCTTATCGGTCAACTTGCCAGTCATGCTGATGTCCCAGGACGATGCAGCCGCCAACACCGTTTCGTAGCCTTCTTTCTCGAATTTCCAGCGGAAGATTCCGACCGGAACCCGGGTATCTTCGATCGGCGTAACACCCATGTGTGCCCATTGATGCTCCGGGTTCAGGTAGTTTTTCATGTATACGTCAGCACCGGGCGGGTCCGAGTCGATGTCGATGCGCAACGAGATGGTTTCGAAGATGTCGGCGAGTCCCGGGTCATCCGCGATGACCTCCTCCGCCTGCAGAGCCAGGGCATACGTTTCCGTATAGTCGCGCCAGTTCATTTCGAGTTGGCTTCTGATCTCCGGCAAGAGTTCCGCTCTGGCCCAACGGACGTCGGCCTGGTGATCGAAATACTGCTTGATTTCAATGAGTGCAAATGCAGCGACCGCGACCGTTGTCAGGATAGACAGGGGAACTACGTAACGGGTCAAACGAAAGAGCAGCGTGGGTGCTTCAGAAGATATCGCAGCAAGGTCGATACTGTCCGGCGACCCGCTCAACAGCGAGATGCCGGCAAGCAGCTTCTTGCGGTAATCCTTTTGCCGCATCTCGTGACGCATAAGCGCTTGCGTCGTGCCGGTGGACAGCGCCAGTCCCGGTGGCATTTCTGTTTCGGCGATATGCGATGCAAGGATCGGCGTGTCCTGATCCATGCCGAAATACACTTCGTCGCGGCAATGACGCGAACCCACCGAGGCCGGACTGACGTAGAACAGGACCAGCCTCGCGCCGAGGATCGCCTTGCCAAGCCTCTCGGGAAACTCGGCACCCGGGCTGATGCCCTCGTCGTACCAGATGTTGACGCCCTGATCCCGGAGCCACAGGATTTCCGGGTAGACGATCTTTGCGTCATCGTGCGCATAGCACACGAATACGTACGGCTCGTCCCCTTCGTAGGCTGGAAAAGGCTTGTCCAATCAAGACTCCCCTCCGGCGAAGCCACTGGGCGGCACCGGATCCGCCGCTATTTTGCCACAGGATCGCGGCAAGCCGGCCCTGCTGTTAGCAAATCAGCACCAGCGCGTTTTGTCCCAGCAGGAAATTCGGGGTCGAACCAAGATTTTCATGCAAACCTCGGTTCGACCCCGATTTTACTTAAAGAACTCGCTATAACTTATTGAAACAACAGCTAATCCGTCTCGCCATCATCGAGGTACCTGGCAAGCCAGGCGTGCACCTCGTCCCAGAAGTAGCGGGCATCGGGGCCGTTCATGATCCAGTGGTTGGCTTCATGGAAGACCAGCAGCCGACCGGGAATGTTACGACGCTTAGTGTAGGTCCAGGCGCCCAGGGTCTGATTGATTGGCACCCGGTAATCCTTCTCACCAATAGTCAGCATGATCGGCGTGGCGAAACGACCGGCATAGGTCGAGGGACTTTGATCATGCCAGATGGTGCTGTCCCCCCATGGCGGACCGCCGTTCATAACTTCCCGATGATAAATGCTGTCGCTCGTTGCCCACTGGCCCTCGAGGCTGATGAGACCGGCGTGGCCCACCAGGACCCGAAAACGCTCGGTGCTTCCCTGCAGCCAGTTGATCAGATGGCCACCGTAGCTCGCACCTGTCGCCCCCTGGCGCTTGCCGTCAATAAAGGGAAAAAGGCGGATTGCCTCATCAGCGGCTTCGAGCAACTCAGCGCCCGGCGTTTTCAGAGGGTCACCCTCGATCCCGCGTGAGAATGCTTCACCGTATCCGATCGAACCGGTGTAATCCGTCATGAGGACGACGTAGCCCGGCGCCGCCAGCAGATGAGGGCTCCAGCGCACGTGATCGGCGTCCAGCGACGAACTGAACGGGCCGCCGTGAATAGCCAGAACCAGCGGGTAGCGCTCGCTCTCGTCAAAACCCGGCGGCAAAGCAAGCCAGCTGTGAACGCGGCGCCCTTTGTCACTCGTATGCCAGAACTCGCGGAACGGCCGCCGGTCGAGAGCCGCGGCGCGTTCGGTATTAAAGAAGGTGAGCGCGGTCGTTGCGCCGCTCCGCGAATCGATACGCACTACCTCGGCGGGATGGGTGGCATCCTCCCAACTTGCCACCAGTGCCTTGCCTGCTGCTTTCGGGGCTTTAAAGACGCCGCGGCTTTTACCATCGAGCGCTTTCACGTTGCCACCTTTTGCCGGCGCCGCGAACAACCGCACCCGGCCCTCATCGTTGGCCGTGACGTACAGAGTCCTGCTATCGGCGCTAAGCGTCATGTCATTCACCGAGCGATCGAACGACGCCGTGACGATCAGTGGCTCCGCGTCAAGAATCGCTTTGTTGCCGCGCGGCCAATCGAAGCGGGCGACGCGGGTCAGGTTATAGGTGAACTGGTTGACCGGTTTGTATTTGCAATACAGTGCCCGGAAGTCGGGTGCGAACAGCGGATTGGTGCACGTCCATTCCTTGCTGTCGGTGAGTCGTGCGGGCTCGCCGCCATCGGCCGATACCTCATAGAGGTGGTAATAAATCGGCCCAACCGCCGCATCGTGGAGATTGACCGTGGCGGCGAATACCAGGGCGGTGCCATCGGGCGTCCATTGGGCCTGGAGTTCATCGCTCGAGCGGCTGGGCACACCTGCAAATCCAAGCTCAGCGACAAGTTCGGAACCGGCAAAAAGATCACGGGCCACGGCACCGGGCCTGGCGTCCTGCACGAACAGGTGGATCTGCAAGTCGTCGCGCCAATGGTCCCACTTACGTACCGGAAAGATGT
>JACZWL010000068.1 GCA_022572185.1 Pseudomonadota bacterium
TGCCCCCGTCAACGAACAGCACGTCAGGCATTGGCACCTCGCCTTTCTTGACTCGTACATAGCGTCTTCGAAGTGCTTCGGCCATCGCCGCATAGTCGTCGCCCGCCACTACCGGTTTCAGATTGAAGCGCCGATAGTCGCTCTTCAATGGTCCGGCCGTGTTGAATACCACGCAGGAGGCGACGGTCGCTTCACCGGATGTATGGCTCACGTCAAAACACTCGAGGCGTTCGGGCGGCCCCTCGAGCTGCAGCACTTCACCCAGTGCTGCGAACTGGCGCCGAATCGTTGCATTGCTGGCTGCCTGCAGATCGAGTCCCTGTTCCGCGTTCGTACGGGCCATCTGCAGCCAGCGCAGCCGGTCTCCCCGGACCCGGTGCTTAATTTGTACTTTGTGACCCGATCGCTTCGACAGGCTGCCTTGCAGTAACTGAAGGTCTTCAATATCGGAATCGATGATGATTTCTGAAGGCGCATCCCGGCCCAGGTAATATTGCGATAGAAAGCCTCCATGCATTTGCGGCATAGTTGCATCGCCGCTGATTCTGGGAAAGTGGTTGCGGCTGCCGAGCATTACACCGTGCCGAATGAACAAGATGGTGACGCAATGCAGTCCGGGACGTGATGCAATTGCAATGACATCCAGGTTCTTCGCAGTCGTTCTGGAGACAAGCTGTTCCGCTTCGACCTTTTTGATGCGAGCAATCTGGTCGCGGCAGCGGGCGGCCAGCTCGTAGTCCTGCATTTCGGCTGCCTGCTCCATATGCGCGACGAGCGTGTTGATCACGCTACGGTTCTTGCCCTCAAGGAAAAGAATTGCTGCGCCCGCATCTTTACTGTATCCAGCCTCATCGATATAGCCGACGCAGGGCGCGGTACATCGCCTGATCTGATATTGCAGGCACGGACGGGTCCGGTTGTTGAAGTAACTGTCCTTACACTGCCGGACCAGGAAGAGTTTCTGTAACTCGTTCAGCGTTTTCCGTACGGCACCAGTACTTGGGTAAGGTCCGAAGTACCGGCCCTTGCCTTTGCGCGGCCCACGATGAAATTCGAGGCGCGGAAAAGGATGTTCCGTCGATACGTATATATAAGGGTAGCTCTTGTCATCTCTGAGGACGACATTGAAGCGTGGCTTGTGCCGTTTGATCAGGTTGTACTCGAGGATGAGGGCTTCGGCTTCCGTGTTGGTAACGGTTACCTCGACATCTCTGACCAGCTTCATCATCGAGCTGGTCTTGGCGTCCGCGTGAGTCCGATGAAAATAGCTGGACACCCGTTTATTGAGGTCACGCGCCTTGCCGACATAGATGACCTGTTCTTTGGCGTTCAGCATGCGATAAACACCCGGACGATGCGTCAGGCTGGTGACGAACGATTTTGCATCGAATTCTGATTTGTCGCTGGACTTCAACCGCCCACCTGTACAAGTAGCTCTTTCGCCCGGGCGAATACTGACCGGAACATCTCGTCGGTCAGTCGCCGGGTGTTCGTGTTATAGCGACTGCAATGATAAGAGTCCAGCAGGATCAAGCCCGGCGTAATTTCGTGTTCGGCTGCATGGCCGAACGGATAATCCGCTTGCCTGAGTGACAGGCCGCGGATAACGGCGCGGTGGGCAATACCGCCCAGGGCGAGAATGACGGAATTTTCGGGCAAAGTGCTCAATTCGTTCGCAAGATACGCGTTGCAGGTGTTGATCTCGGCACCTACCGGCTTGTTATCGGGCGGCAGGCACTTGACCGCGTTGGTGATACGGGAGTTCAAAAGCCTGAGACCGTCGTCCTCGGCCACTGACTCTGCCTGATTGCTGAAACCGAAGTCATGCAGCGTCTCGTACAGCAAGATGCCTGCGTGATCACCGGTAAAGGGCCTGCCCGTTCGGTTCGCGCCATGCATGCCGGGTGCGAGGCCAACGATCAGGAAGTTAGCCGCCGGGTCGCCGAAAGGCGGGACCGGCCGGCAGTGATAGTCGGGATTTTTTTCTTTGACGGCATCAAGAAACGCGGCCAGGCGTGGACAGTTTCGGCAGTCCGGATCAAATATTCTAGTCATCCATCCAGTGTTGCGCTGGGAATCACCTTTGCCAACTCCTCTTCGACTTCCTTTTTATCGTAATGCATTGTCGTCGGCGTCTCTCAGTCGATTTCCTGATATGCCACTAACGTCAGGAATGGAGCGAATTCGTCCTGCGCCGTGATCTGGTCCATCAACTTTGCGGCATGCTCGAAGTTGCCTGCCCTGAACTGGTCCGCGCCGACTTTATCCCGGATTTTCCCGAGTTCTTCGCCGAGCAGCGTCTTGAAGAGTTCATAGGTCACGTTTCGACCTTCGTCCAGTACACCGGTCTCGTGGTGCACCCATTGCCAGACCTGTGCCCGGGAAATCTCTGCCGTTGCGGCGTCTTCCATCAGGTTGTTAATAGGCACACAGCCGTTGCCACCCAACCAGGCAGCCATGTATTGCACGCCAATACTGATATTGTCGCGCAGCCCGGCCTCGGTGATTTTTCCTTTTACGACCTGCAAGAGATCGGCCGCGGTAACGCGTACATCCTCGCGGAGTCTGTCGAGTTGATGGTCGCCGGGCATGTGCTCGTCGAATATCTTTGTTGCCAGTGGCACCAGCGCCGGATGCGCCACCCAGGTACCATCGTGGCCGTCGGCCACCTCACGGTCCTTGTCTGCCCGAACTTTCGCAAGCGCCCGACTGTTTGCCTCTTCGTCGTTCTTGATCGGGATCTGTGCTGCCATACCGCCTATCGCATAAGCTCTTCGCCGGTGGCAAGTCTTGATGACGAGTTGGGAATACGACCTCAGAAAATGCGCGTTCATGGTAACTTCGGCGCGGTCCGGCAACACGAATTCGGGATACTGGCTGAATTTCTTGATGAAGCTGAAAATATAGTCCCAGCGGCCGCAATTCTGACCCACTATGTGGTCCTTCAGCTCATAAAGAATCTCGTCGATTTCGAACGCGGCCAGTATCGTCTCGATCAGGACCGTAACCTTTATCTCATCCCTGGAGACGATGCCGGCGTTTTCGGAGAACCTGAACACATCGCTCCACAAACGGGCCTCCAGGTGACTTTCGAGCTTCGGCAAATAGAAATAAGGTCCTGTACCGCGTTTCTTCAGCTCTTCTGCGTTGTGGAACAGGTAAAGGCCGAAATCGACAAAGGCGCCCGGCACTTCAATGCCGTCTACCAAAACGTGCTTTTCTCGCAGGTGCCAGCCCCTGGGACGAACCATTAATGTCGCGGTCTCTTTATTAAGCTGGTAGTGCTTGCCGTTAGACGTGAGTTCGATAGTGCGATTCACGGCATCGCGCAGGTTGATCTGTCCCTGCACGACGTTGCGCCAGGTGGGCGTGAGGGAATCCTCGCAGTCTGCCATGAATACTTTTGCACCCGAGTTCAGTGCGTTGATAATCATCTTGCGATCAGTCGGCCCGGTAATTTCCACGCGGCGATCCCGCAAGTCCGCCGGCACCTCTGTGACATGCCACTCCGACTCCCTGATCTCAGCCGTTTCAGGTAGAAAATCCGGCATCTGGCCCGCGTTGATCGCATGCTGACGCTCGACCCGCAATGCCAGCAGCTCCTCGATTCGTGGCGAAAACTCCCTGGCCAATGCTGCGACATAGTCCATTGCCGGTCCGCTCAGAATCTCGTCGAATGCCGGCGTTCTCTCGCCGAGGATTCGGATGTCTTTGGAGCCTTGGTCCGCCTGCTTGCTGCTCATGCTATTTTTGCCTCGTGCAAAACACAGTCGCGCTGAAGAGTGACTTTTTGAATAAAAAGGTGATGAAAACTACTGCAAGGGTTTTCTGACAAAGTGGTAACCGTTAATGCGGCATCGCGGCATCATAAGCACGCCGTGGGCGACATTCAATCGGGCCGGCAGCTGGTACTCCGTCAAGGTGATATTGATGGAGTACTAGTGCCGCAGGCCGGCAATGCGCATGGCGATTTCCATCGCCTGCTCATAGTTCAGTCTTGGGTCGACGGTCGACTTGTAGGCCCTTGCCAGGTCGCCGTCGGTCAGTCCTCGTGCCCCACCGGTGCATTCTGTGACGTTTTCCCCGGTTAGTTCGAGGTGCACACCGCCCAGGTAACTGCCCAGCGCCTTGTGCACTGAGAAGGCCGACTCCAGTTCCGAAACAATGTTGTCGAAGCGCCTCGTCTTTGTCCCGTCCGCCGTACTCTCCGTGTTGCCGTGCATCGGGTCACAGATCCAGAGAACAGGCGATCCGGTCTCACGTACAGCGCGAACCAGGTCTGGCAGCTTGTCTTCGATCGACTTCGCGCCGAAACGGTGAATGAGACTGATGCGTCCCGGCTCATTATTCGGGTTCAATACGCCAATCAGCTCCTGCAGCCATTCCGCAGTCATGCCGGGGCCGATCTTGATGCCTATCGGATTCGCGAGGCCGCGGAAGAATTCCACGTGCGCGCCATCAAGTGTGGCTGTCCGCATACCGATCCACGGAAAATGCGTACTCAGGTTGTACCATCGTTTGCGATGTTTGAGGAACCGGGTCTGGGCCTGCTCGTATGACAAATGTAGTCCTTCATGCGCGGCATAAATATCGGCCCGTTGTGCCTCGTGTACCTGACGCCCTGAAATCGACTCCAGAAAATCCAGCGAATTCGAAATCGAATCGACAATGTTGTGGTACTCGTTTGCCATTGGCGAATGGCCGACCCAGTCCAGGTCCCAGAACTCCGGGTGGTGCAGGTCCGCGAAACCGCCGTCAATCAATGAGCGGACAAAATTGAGCGTCAGCGCCGCCCGTTCGTAACCGCGCAGCATCAGTAGTGGGTTCGGTACGCGGTCTTCGGCGGTAAACGGATGCCGGTTGACGAGGTCGCCACGAAAACTCGGCAAGGTCTGACCATCGCGCGTTTCCGTATCTGCCGAGCGGGGCTTTGCGTATTGCCCGGCCATGCGTCCTATACGCACGACCGGTTTCTTGAGCCCGTATAGCAAGACGAGGCTCATTTGCAGCAGGATTTTGAGCTTCGCAACGATATTTTCGGAAGTGCACTCGTCGAAACTCTCGGCACAGTCGCCGCCCTGAAGAACGAAGGACTCGCCGCGCTGTGCCTTGGCAATTCGCGAACGGAGCTCATCGATCTCCCAGGATGTCACGATAGGCGGCAGGCGGCTAAGTTCGGATACGATGCGCTCCAGCGCGGGCCTGTCGGGGTAGTTCGGCTGCTGGGCGGCTGGCAGACTCGTCCAACTTGCGGGATGCCACTCTGATTTGGCAATGCTTCGTGTCACGGTTACTCCAGATACATTGAGCTCAAATGAGCCCCAAACACGTGCTTCGTCGCGGACTATGCCACGATGACCTGAGCCCAGGCAAAAGTTTCTCCTGTAAACAATAGCTTACGCGGGGGGTGTCTTTGACCCCTGCGGCTGGCGACAGGCCCGTGTACAGGCCCTGCAGCAAACCCTTTTGAAACATCGCACATACTATAAAACTACCCTGGAAAGGGCGACAAGAGATTGTCACAATGCGCGCCTCAAAATCTCCCCTAAACGACCACCCGCTGTCCGAAATGACAGTGTTGGACTCAATTATTCAGGAGTTCTCATGCAAGAGATACTGGTTCTCGGCGCCGGCAAAATAGGCGCGTTGATCTCCGGGTTGCTGGCCGAATGCGGTGACTACCATGTGCAGCTCGCGGACAAGGTCGCAGGCGCCGCCGACGAGGTCGTCACGGCGCACGGGCACCGGAATCTGGACGGATATACGTTTGATGCAGGTAACGCAGCAAGCTTTGCATCACACATCAAGAAGCATAAACCTGTCGCTGTGATTTCCGGATTGCCCTATTACTGTAATGTCGCAGTGGCAAAAGTCGCCAGAGAGGAGAAGCTGCATTACTTCGACCTGACTGAAGATGTTGCAGTAACGGAGGAAGTGCGAAAACTGGCCGAGGGCGCGGAAACGGTTTTTATTCCACAATGCGGTCTGGCACCCGGCTTTATCAGCATTGCCGCGAATGAACTCATTCAGCACTTTGACGAACTGAGGTCTGTCAAGCTGCGCGTGGGCGCCCTGCCCCAGCATCCGAACAATGTATTGAAGTATTCACTGACATGGTCGACCGACGGCGTCATCAATGAATACGGGAACCTTTGCATCAGCATAGTTGATGGCATTGAAGTTGACGTATTACCGCTGGAAGGCCTCGAAGAGATCGAGATCGACGGCAAACTGTACGAAGCATTCAATACATCGGGCGGTTTGGGCTCTCTCGGTGACACCTATAGCGGCCGCGTCAACACGATGAACTATAAAACGATTCGTTACCCGGGTCATTGCGAGCAGATGCGTTTACTCATGAACGGCCTGAAGCTGAACCGTGACCGAAGCACACTGAAACGCATCCTCGAAAACGCTGTACCGCAAACATTGCAGGACGTCGTCATAATCTATGCGGCAGTAACGGGCATCCAGGACGGAGAGTTGCGCGAAGAAAACTACGTCAACAAGGTATATCCCGAGATGGTTTCAGGCCGACTCTGGTCTGCGATACAAATCACGACAGCCGCTGGTATCTGCAGTGTCATGGACCTGGTGATTTCAGATCCGTCGAAGTATTCCGGGTACATTACGCAGGAGGAATTTGGCTTGAGCGAAATCCTCGAAAATCGTTTTGGTGAGTATTATGCGCACGGCGGAACCAACCAGGCTTCGGCTGAAGCGGTTGCCCGCGGCGAAACCGGGCACCAGCGCATTAAAAAAGGAACGGATGTGTCATGAATGAGATTCTGGAGAGACTTGATCTCGGTGAAACGAACGCCGGTACCTGGGCGGGCGCAGAAGCGTTCGAGTCGGACGATGCACCACTGATCAAGTCAGTCAATCCAGCGAACGGCGAAGTCATCGCCAGCGTGCGATCGACCACCGCTGACGAATATGACGAGCTCGTCAAAAACGCCCGGGCAGCATACCGGGAATGGCGCAAAGTACCCGCGCCGGCTCGTGGCGAAGCCATTCGACTCGTTGGCGCCGCCCTGCGCGAGCACAAGGACGCGCTTGGCAGCCTGGTCAGCCTGGAGATGGGCAAGATCAAGGCAGAGGGTGACGGCGAAGTTCAGGAGATGATCGATATCACCGATTTTGCGGTCGGCCAGTCGCGCATGCTCTACGGTAATACCATGCAGTCCGAACGCCCGAACCATCGCATGTATGAGCAATGGCACCCACTTGGTATCGTGGGCACGATCACGGCCTTTAACTTTCCGGTTGCTGTGTGGGCATGGAACGCCTGCATCGCGTCTATTTGCGGCAATGTCAATGTCTGGAAACCGTCGCCCAAGGCGCCGCTGTGCAGCGTTGCCGTGCAGAAGATCTGCAACCAGGCGCTGGCGAACGCTGACCTGCCGGAAATTTTTTACTTATTCAACGACGGTGATAATCAACTGGCGCAGCATTTTGTTGATGATCCGAGGATAAATCTCATTTCATTCACGGGCTCCTGCGCGGTCGGCAGGAAAGTCGGCGAACGTGTCGCGGCAAGAATGGGCAAATGCCTCCTGGAACTTGGCGGCAACAACGCGATCATTGTCGATGAATACGCGAACATGGACATCGCCGTTCCGGGAATCGTTTTCGGTTCAGTGGGCACTGCTGGTCAACGCTGTACGACCACGAGACGGATCATTGTTCATGAATCGCGCATGGATGAACTCAAGAACAAACTCGTCAGTGCCTACGGTCAGGTCAAGATCGGCGATCCACTGGACAGCGATACCTTGATGGGCCCGCTCATTGATGACGCTGCTGTGACACGACTGGTGGAAGCTGTCGCGACAGTCCGGGACCAGGGTGGAGAAATCCTCTATGGTGGCGGACGCATCGACTGTCCCGGAAACTTTGTCGAGCCGGTAATCGCTGTGGCGAAAAATGACTGGAATATCGTACAGACGGAAACCTTTGGCCCGATTCTGTACCTCATTCCGTATGAGAATCTCGACGAAGCGATAGCCATGCAAAACGGTGTTGCGCAGGGACTATCCTCCGCGATATTTACCGACAATCTGCAGCACGCAGAGTATTTCCTTTCGAATACCGGCTCCGATTGTGGCATCGCGAATGTCAACATCGGCACATCCGGCGCGGAAATCGGCGGTGCGTTTGGTGGCGAAAAGGAAACGGGTGGTGGCAGGGAAGCCGGATCCGACTCATGGAAAGCCTACATGCGACGCCAGACCAACACCATCAACTGGGGTACGGGTCTGCCGCTGGCGCAAGGCATCAATTTTCAGGTGTAGGAGCGGTTTTAACCGCGATGCGCGAATCCGGAAATAAAAAGATCGCGGCTTCATCGCTCTCGGACGTCCTGTCCTCCGCGATATTTGTGCGTCCCTGCACGGCAAGCCGCTCCCACGAGCCAACGATCACCGACCCGATTTATCCCGAGCCGGAGCCAGATTCCCCTGTTTTCTCGAAACGATTCGCGCTGCGGTTCTTGAAGACCTCACCTTCTGCAAAAATCTGCCCGTTCATCGCAATGTAAACGCCAGACCCGACCGATTGAACGGCTGCAACGGCCATGCCGATGTTGAAGATTGCGTCCGTGGTTTTGAATCGCGCCGGACTCAGTGAACCGGTCAGGACGATTGTCTTGCCGGGCATCGAACTTAGTTTTGCGGCCGTCTCCGCCATCGTGTCGGTGCCGTGAGTGATGACATAGTGGCTCGCATCGTCATTCTCAATGAATTCCTTCAGCACCTGCCGGTTTTCGTCGGTAATCTCGAGACTGTCTTTCTGGAACATCGGCACGACGTCGTAGTCGAAGTTGACCAGGCCTTCACTCAGGATGTGTTCGACGTTAGATTCACCAACCTCATACTGACTCGTGGCATCGAAATAAATCTTGTCGATCGTACCGCCGGTCGTGATAAATCGGATAAACATGCCTCGCCGTCCTTTTTCTGAGATTCCGGGGACAGTGTATCGAATAGACGTATAATTTCGGAACTACCACGCCGATTTTCCCTGCTATTATGAGTGCATGAACATGAGACGAATCGCGAGAGCCCCGCATTGGCGTGAGCGGTACTTCAGCACCCTGTTCGCGCTCTCGGTGCTGGGATCGACGCCTCTGGCGCAAGGCGAGGGAACCGCAATCCTGCTCAATCTGGAAGGCGCCATCGGTGTTGCGACCGCCGAGTACATCATCGACGGCATCGAGGAAGCCGAAGATCGTGGCGCGGAGCTGGTCATTATCCGCATGGATACGCCCGGAGGACTCGTCAGCCCGATGCGCGATATCGTCAAGGCAATCCTCGGCTCCGACGTACCGGTGGCAACGTACGTTTCCCCGGACGGCGCAAGGGCGGACAGCGCAGGGACATACATCCTCCTTGCCAGCCACATCGCGGCAATGGCGCCTACCACGCATCTGGGCGCCGCAACGCCGGTCGCACTGGGCGGTGGCTGGCCGGGGGATAAGGACGGCTCAGATGATAAGGACGACTCCGATGATGATAAAGAATCGGATGAAAAGGAAGAAAAGGACGCTACAGATCCTGGATCCGCGATGGACAAGAAGGTCATGAACGATGCGATTGCCTATATTCGTAGTCTTGCCGAAGCGCACGGCAGGAATGCCGACTGGGCTGAAAAAGCGGTTACGGAGGCTGCTACTCTGACGGCAGCTGAAGCCTTGGAAAATAATGTTATCGATTTGATTGCCACCAATCAGGCAGAGCTGCTGCAGAAAATCAATGGTCGCGAGCTCAAGGTCAACAACCTCACTGTCGTGCTGGAGACAGAATCGATCGAGGTCGAGACGCTGGAACCGAGTTGGCGCATAAAAGTGCTGAGCGCGATTGCCAGTCCTGAAGTCGCTCTGCTGCTGTTGATGATCGGAATTTACGGCCTGCTGTTCGAAGGCTATAACCCGGGTGCGGTCGTACCTGCCGTTGCAGGCGTCATTTGCCTTCTTCTGGCCGCCTACGCCTTGCAGGTACTGCCTGTGAATTATGCAGGCCTCGCGCTGATCATCGTCGGCATCGTGTTGATCGTCGCTGAAGCGGTGGTGCCCAGCTTCGGTGCGCTCGGTATCGGAGGCATCGCTGCGTTCATATTTGGAGCAATTATGATGTTTGACAGCGACATTCCGGGATTCGGTATTTCCCTTACCTTTGTCGTCGGCCTTGCGCTCAGCGCCGGTCTGTTCCTGTTGTGGCTGGTTTCGTATCTGGTCAGGCTGCGACGCCGCGGTGCGGTGAGTGGCAGAGCCTCTATCATTGGCGGTACAGGCACCGCTATGCAATCATTCACAGGGAAAGGTAAAGTCTGGCTCGAGGGGGAAGCCTGGGTAGCAGTCAGCAGGGTGCCTGTCGAGCAAGGCCAGGAAGTGGTCGTACGATCGATGGACGGGCTCACCCTTGAAGTGGAGCCGGCCAGTCAGCTCGACCGAACGCAAGCAGAATTTCAAACCTGAAGTCACAATAAAGGAACTCCAATGACAATAGCAACTCTCGGGCTTGTCCTAGCGCTGGTCATCGTCCTCCTGTACAACACGATCAAGATTCTCAAAGAGTATGAGCGTGGCGTCATATTCTTCCTCGGCCGCTTCCAGTCTGTGAAGGGCCCCGGGTTGATCATCCTGATCCCCGGCCTGCAAAAAATGACCAAAGTGGATCTCCGCGTTATCGTCATGGACGTACCGACGCAGGACGTCATCTCGCGCGATAACGTATCCGTCAAGGTAAATGCGGTTATTTATTTCCGCATTGTCGACCCTGAAAAAGCGATCATTCGCGTCGCGAACGTCTTCGAAGCAACCAGTCAATTGTCACAAACGACGTTACGATCAGTGCTGGGCCAGCACGAGCTGGACGACATGCTGTCGGAACGAGACAAACTGAATGCCGATATCCAGGCCATTCTCGATAAGCGAACCGATAACTGGGGAATCAAAGTCGCCAACGTCGAAATCAAACACGTTGACCTCGATGAAAGCATGATTCGTGCAATCGCACAGCAGGCCGAGGCAGAACGCGCACGTCGTGCCAAGATCATCCATGCCGAGGGTGAAAAACAAGCCGCAACTGCGCTCGTCGAAGCCGCGCGTATCCTCTCTGGAGAAAAGCAGGCACTGCAACTCCGCTATTTGCAGACGCTGAAGGAGATCGGCGGACAGACATCCAACACGATTGTTTTCCCGCTGCCGCTGGATCTCATTACGCCGTTGATGGAGCTGGGAAA
>JACZWL010000027.1 GCA_022572185.1 Pseudomonadota bacterium
CCAGGATTCGGTCCTCGGGTAGTCCAAATCGATGCTGGCACAACCGCCGGCAAAAGCTATGACCAGCAGCAAACAAAAATAAAGAAATACCTTGTTCACCAAATTAGGGACAGCACGGCAGCAGATCGGTCTATTCGCCCACCGCCTGGAATTGATACATTGCCTCGACGATTGGTGACAGCGGTTCACCGTAGCGGCCAAACCAGTCCTGATAGATACGTCGGATTCTCGCGCTGCGGAAAAGTGACGCCAGCGCCCTATCTGCCATCAGGCGGAATTCTGTGTCACCGCGCGGAATCATCATGGCGTAAGGCTCGAACGAAAAAGCAGTGCGGGTCATGGCGTATTGATTTTGCGCGTCCGCGTTTCTGAATACCTGCCCAATCAGCATTGCGCGGTCGGACGCATAGCCAGCGACCTTGCGAGAATTCAGCAGTTCCATGCCTTCGTCATGGGAACTGATCAACCGCAATTTGACATCGAAATCGTTGGCCTCGATTACGCGCCGCATCACATCCTCGGTCGTCGTACCGCTCAAGACGGCGATTTTTGCGCCGGCGAGGTCATCAAAGTCACCAATCGGGCTGGCCTTGCGTGTCAGTACGGCGCTGCCGGTGATGAACGTCATCAAAGTGAAATCGACACGCTCCCGTCGAGAGAGAGTTACCGTCGTCGCACCGCACTCGATATCAACCTCGCCCTTTTCAATGGCGCTGAGTCGTTGTTCCATAGAGTCCAATGGCGTATAGACAATATTTATCTTTTCCAGACCCAATTCATCGCGAATTGTCGACGCAATACGCCGGCAAAGATCGATGGAATAACCCACTGGGTTGCCTTCGCTGTCCCGAAAAGAAAGCGGCGGTGCATCAGGGACAAATCCAATTCGAAATTCTCCGGTCTCTAAGACGCGCTTGAGTGTGTCTGTGTGATTATCGGCATTCGCGGCGGCGAACATCAGAACTAGCGAAGCGGTAAGCAGGACTCGCATTTGTCATCTCCGAGGTTGGACAGAATTGTGTGGCAACAAGTACTGTGGTCGACATCTATATCCGAACGAAAACGTTTTGTGTAAGAATGCAAGGCCTCGATAACTTCCTCCCAGGAAATCATGTCACCCTTGTCCCCCTGAAAAATCGAATTTGCCATTATTAGGCCGCCATTCGCATGTAATGCTGGTGAAGTCCACCGACTTTCTTAAGTTCGACGATTCGCCTCTGGCTGGCAAGTTGGGCTGGTCTTCGATCAGGAGAGTCCTTTTCTAAATCAGTTGCCCGATTTCCCCGTCAATCCTGAGATGCCCGCGTCCTCGGCTATTCCATCGCCAGTAGTAGCGAAAACCCTGACGATGCCAGCGAATCACTGTAGCCGGCTGTACGATACACAAGACGCTCGTCCAGCTGGTCCATAGTCGACTCAGCACCACCCAAAACAGACGGTCGGAATCTGTCAAGTGTGGCCGGCGACAGCGGTATTGCAGTGTTGCCAATTGCTGACATAGTGCCAGGTTTTCAAGCGCCAGCACACGGTGGCTGCGAACACTCGATCGAAGCGTTCCGACAATTACTTTGAGCCACTTGCACATGGTTTCATGCTCGATTGATTAAACGAAAAAAAATAACACAATCAAGTGCGGTGATCAAATAAGAGGGACAGGAGTCGCTGAACGCGATTTTGAACGTTCTCTAAAATCCGACGCTCACAAAAAGGACCGGCCCCTGGTGGCGTACCTCCAATGAACCTCTGACATCATTGTCGCGGAAATCAAGGTTCATCGCGTAGTAATTGTATGCGACTCCTATCCTGTAGTAGTCCCCAAAACGCCGTTGTAAATCGAGGGTAATGTAGCTGAGCGACCCTTCGTACCGGTCATAGTCCATGCGAAAGAACTGTATTCTTGCGCCCAGTGATGCTTTCTTGCCAAGTGCTAGTGATCCGTGCAGCCCAATCACGGGTAAGGGTGTTGTGGCTTTTGAAGTAACCAGCTGTCCCGTAGCCTCGGCGGAGATCTGCGTATCGAACCTTGAATAATGCAGCCCACCCATGATGCCGAGTTCCTTTTGCGCATCATTAATCAGTGAGTACGCGTATCCGATGCGCAGGATCTTTGCTTCAAAACTGCTGTTGATTGTCGTTCCCGCGGCAATTTGCTCATCGCCAAAATTTATAGGAACGTGCAGCGTTGTCAGCCCTGTCCTAGCTGTTTCGAAATAGCCGAGCTCAAGACGATGGTAGGTCGCGATCCGATATATTGCGTCAAACTGCAGGAGCGTTTCTTCGTCCGGGAGGCCGAAGAGATTTTCAAGATCGATATCGGTGCCAATGATCCCCGCAGAGGAGTCCCGAACGATTTTTGAATTGATGGAATCGCTGAACGCTCCGAACCGTAATTCAAATGACGGTTGTTTGCCTCCCGCACGCTCGGACACCCTGGGCTCAAAGATATCGTTGTTGTAAGCCACAGAAATGTTCGCGGACCAAATCTCGTTTTTACTCACGATCGGGCTGCTGGAAATTGCAGAGTCGAGAAATTCCAGACCGACACTACCGGACAACAACCACTTTTTTGTCACTTCGTATCCCCAACGAACCTTCAGGGCTGTGTTGAACGCATCGCCAACCTGGTACGCCGGTCGGAATGGCCCCGACTCGGATTGGGAGACGCCATAGTAATAGTTTGCGTAGTCCTTGCTTTGGTGGATAAACTCCACACTCGGAACCAGGTAGCCGCGCTCCCGCTCGCGCGGCAGTGAGAATGCGAGCTGGCTGATCAAGCCATTGTGGTTGCCGAGTATTTCGGTGTACGTTTTCAAGTTGATGTGAACCGGCCAGCCACGCCAACCAACAATTGGTGCAAGCTCGAGCCCCCACTTGCGTTCGTCGAGGCCGCGGAGTTCGGGAGCATCACTCGTGCCCAGCCCGAGGGTTTGCATACGTCCGACCAGCCCCAACTCCCAATTGCTTTTGCTCACCCAGCGAATACCGACATCGCCCTCCCGAATCAAGAGCCAGTCATCGGTAAATGCAGAATCGCGGAAGCTGGTCAGATACGGATAAGCAGTTACGGAGTTTTCGCCGCCAGTGTAGGAATTTTGTTCAACCGAAAATGAGACGCCCAGAGCATAGTCATTCAGGTCGTAGTTGCGGATGTAGTCCAGCAGGCCGGCAGCAATCGCACTTTCGCCGATAGCAAGAGTGCCGAGCATTACAAGAATTGACGTGCCACGCATTAAATTCGTCATTCGCATAATTGCCTGCAGATTATTGCTTGCTACATTTGACTGTGCCGCTACCGTACCTCATCGTATTCATGCTTCGACGACTGGAGACACGCCAATGGCCTTGTGGAGCGCGAAGTAAAAAGGGGCCGCGTAAGCGGCCCCAAAAACACGCCAGTAACGTTAGCGGGGGGGTGCTTATGACGTGGATTGCATTCATACGGCGCATTCTTTTCAGACTGGCATTTTCCAAGAAAACGGGTGGCTAGCTTCACCCTCCGGAAAGCACCACCCTTAAACTTCTGGAGAAAATATCAGACCCTGAATCGGTCGTACATTGGACCAAAGTCCTATACGCCTTGCGTTCCCGACCGGGTAGCATGCTGGTAAGTTGAATGGTATGTCATTCCGGGCCTGATCGATGGGATTGAAACGCAGCACAATCTTGAAGAGTATCCTGGCCGCGACCGTGCTCGCGCTGGGCGTGATCATCTTGGGCTTGGTGCCGATCAACCTATCATTCGTCAAAGATACCATCGAACAATATGTGCGAGAAAACCTGGATTTAGAGGTCACATTCCAGGGGCCGCTTCGACTTCGTCTGGGCCCAAATCCTCGCGTCGAGGCCGCGGCTATCGAGATACACAAACTTGGAGCCGTTGATGAGGTCCTGGCCCGGGTTGCGACATTATCGGTGAATCCCCGTTTGTTTGAGATCGTGCGGGGCCGTATGCATATGAAGGCCATTCAGATTACCGGTGTAGAGTTCGATTATTGCGCTGCATTCTCTTCTTTCGGGCAAGATAAGATCGATACCGAACCCTTACCGTCGATCGCTGCGAAAACTCTGGTGGTCACCAACCTGCAGATGTACTGCGGAGATCGCAGAGATGAGCAAACACTTAACGTCTTTGTTGCAGAGCTGAACGGCTCGGCTCCGGCAAATGAGGTGATGTCAGCGACTGTGCGGGGCCGTGTCAATGATCTGGCCATCGAACTTGAAGCTCATAGTGGGAACCTAAACACACTCTTGGCAAGTCCAGGGACTTTTCCATTGCAGTTAAGTATCGCCGCTCAGGGAGCGGAGTTTCGCCTGGAGGGCGCCGTCAACGAACCCCTCGGCCGATTCGAGCTGCGTGCAGACACCAGTCTTCGCGTACAGAACCCACAGAGCCTTTTGTCGGATCTGGGTATAAGCATACCCGAGGTAGCGAAGTTCGAATTTGCAGGCCAGGCTTGGCTGAACTTTGATGCTGTTGGCATTGAGAATCTCGTTGGAAAAATAGGTAATAGCAATATTGAAGGAAGAGCTCTGGCCCGATTCTCTTCCGAGCGCATCTACTACGAAGTGGATGCGCACCTGAGCCGACTGCACCCTGATTTATTCGGTTCGGCCTCAGTCATATCTGAAGAGAATGACGACTTGGAAGCGGTTGACCTGCGGTCGCTGTTTGACGCCCTGCGTGAGTTCGACGGCAAAATCCACGTCACCGTCGATCAAATGACAAGTGCGGCGATTCACGTAGACGACCTGGATCTGAATGCCAGCCTGAGCGACGGCAGCCTGGTCCTCTCTCGTTACCATATGCTTTTTATGGGCAGCTCGATCGAAGCCGAGGCCCGCCTCGATATGCAAGGCGATTGTGCCGAATTCCGTGCGCATGGACGGGCCACCGGCGTCGACCTGAAACTGTTGACTGAGTTGCTGGATAGCAAAATTCCGATAACCGGGAATCTCGACCGTATCGAATTTAAAACCCGAAGTTGTGGGAATACACTAACCGAACATAGGAATACGGTTCAGGCGGATGTCGATGTTTCGGGTGCAACGATCAACCACGAGAATCTCGAAATACCGATGCAGTTGGACACACTCAAGGTCAACGCTGGCTGGTCCCGGCCGAGCCGGGCAGTTCTCCATGGGCAGCTACTTGATGAGAAACTATCCGTCGACGTGCAAGGTGGCACCATCGAAAAACTGGCAGCAGGGGCTCCTTGGCCGATCACGCTTGAGATGGCTGGCCCCGGTGCCAGCATGACTTTGCATGGGAACGCTGCAATTGGTGCGGACTCAGTATTCATTGATGTCCATCTGGATCTTGATGCACCGCGCATTGGAGCGCTGCACCGATGGATCGAGGTTGATCCCGCGAATGAGCTGCCATTGTCTGTAAGCGCTTCTATCCAGTGGAGCAAGGACGGTGTCATAATTGATGAGCTCGACGCAACGTTGGGTCACTCCGATGTCAAAGGGCGGTTGGAGTCTTTCGATGAAGATACGCAACCGGTATTGGTAACTGAGTTGCGATCCGCAAGGTTGGACATCACAGAGCTGAAAAGCGTGCGCCTGCCAACCGAGAAATCCAGCCGGGCATCACTGCAGCCGGATCAATTAAGCGACGATATTGACAACCTTGAATTTCTCCTGGGGCTTGATCTGCCATCCGTTGACTTGGATTTACGTATCGAGCAGTTGGCTGGCACTAGTTTCGAAATTCGCGATGTCGAACTCCGGGGCAACGTGCGTAATCAGTTGATCGACAATGCGAATCTGAGTATGCGAATTGACGACATTCTATTTGAAGGCGCTTTCAATCTCGATCTCCGCAACTTGCCAGGTACAGTTTCGTATCAGGTGACCGCTACTGATCTGGATATCGGGCGGTTGTTACAAAAATTGGACCTCATTGACGATGCGGGCATCACAGCTGACCAGGTGAATTTCGACTATTCGTCTCATGGAACGACACTGCGTGAGATTGCGGTAAATGGCGAGACTCGAGCCGAGATTCAAAATTTCAGCTGGCTTGCCGAAAAACAGGACGAAGAAACAGTTGTTGACCTCCACCTCGCTCGATTGGTAATGACCGCAGCACCCGATCAACCAACAGAGTGGGAGGCGAGTGGATTAATTGATGGCGTTCCGGTCAAAGCCTGGGCAGAAACACCGCCGCTAGGAGATATTCTCCATGGAGTGAAAAAGTCACCGCTGACTGTCGTGGTCAGCTCAGGCAATCATGTTGCCATGTTAAGTGGCAATATCGATTGGAGGAATCCCGACATCTTCTCCGGCGATTTGGTCCTTTCGGGTGAACGAATGGATCCCGAGACTGCTGATTTCGCGCAGTTGGAATCCCCTCTCAAAGGATTTGAACTTCGCACAGAGCTGATGATCAGTGACCGCGAGATATCTTTCGCAGAGCTGAGCGCAAACATTGGCACAAGTTACGCAACGGGTTTTGCCAAAGTCGATGTCAGTGAAGATGGAAAGCAATTCGAAGTCAGGTTGCAGGCACCCCACGTTCAAACGGATGATTTTATTGACCTCGCCGATGCATGGCGGGAACATCGGCAAGAGAATGCTGAAGCAGATTCGCTCGCCGAACCTGAGACCCGGGTTCTCGAGGATGTTGTCCAAGAGTACATCGAAGCACTGACGCATGAAAACAGTTTTGATATTCAAATCGGAATCGATGCACTGTTTGCCGGTGATCAGTATATGGGCGGAGCCCAGTTCGGAGTGCTGGCAGACAAGAACAATTTCAGGTTACAGCCGATCAAAGTGACGCTACCGGGCGGTGATATCGATGCGGAGTACATCGTGGAGAGAACAGCCGACGGCCTTGATGCGCTGCTGAACATATATATTAAGCGGCTAGAATACGGTGACTTGTTGCGACTGTTGGATCCCGATGTGGGGCAGGAAGCAGGGGGGTACATATACCTCGATACTTCGCTCACTTCCAGCGCGCCGACCACCGCGCAACTGTCCAATAACGTGCAGGGAAGTATTGAGTTAATGATCATCCCTGAAGATATCACAGCAGGTGTTCTAGACCTGTGGGCGGCAAATCTGGTGCTTGCTGTTCTGCCAACACCCAAAAACCCCAAAAAACCGAAAAAACTTAATTGCATGGTGGCGAGCTTCTCGGCGGACGAGGGTGTAATAAAAAGCAACAGTGTTTTGCTAGATACAACGGCAGTAGTTGTCCGCGGCAGAGGTAGAATTGATATTACTAATCGAACATTGAATATGATTGTGGCGCCTCAAGCTAAGCGTGAGAAATTTTTCAGTATGTCCACACCGGTGGCGATTACCGGCTCGTGGGATGACTTCCGGGTCGGTGCCACGCGAGTCGGGATGGTGGCAACTTTGTTTCGCTGGTACATGGCACTGATATATGTGCCTTACAAATGGCTCTCCGGTGAACGGTTTCCGGCAGATGGTCTCACGACCTGTTTCAATGCTACAGATTGGAACATGCCGACTGAGTCAGACTAATGGGCATGCTGCGGCCAGGTAGTGTGCGGCTGAGTGGAATCGTGAATCGCCGCCTTGAAAAAGCGACAAAAAATTTTCGCAACGCCGCTCAGAACCCATACACTCTGACCGTAACGAAGTTTGTCTCGATTGCTGGTGGTAGATTGCATTCAGACAGTGCCACAATACCGCAATTATCAGGAGAATAAGGAGGCGGGGTATGTTTGGATTAATCTGTCGTTGGAAGTCTGCCATGCTTTTCGCTGCCGTTGCGTGTGTCTTTGCCGGCTGCGGCGGCAAAGACGCGGTTGCACCCATTGAAGTTGAAAAGCAAGCCTTCGAGGATCTTCGTACCGAAATTCGTGGAGCAATCGACGATCCAGCACGCGAGACCGAAGCAATTGCCTTGCTGGATGGTTTGGCAGACGACCTGCACAGCCTTCGTGACAGAATATCGGAAAGAAAGCAACGGACCAGACAGTTAAACGCTAACTACAATACACCCCGTGCCGATTTCGAGGCGCTCTTTGACCAGGTCGACAGGGAAATTCAGTCAAACCAGCAACGAGTAACGGAAAAACATCGGGCACTCCTTGCCATTACAACGCCGGAAGAGTGGTCTGCAATATCGAAGGCACGGACCCGAGCGATGAATGCCGTGATCAAATCTCTTCAGGCAATCTGAGCGGGAGAGAATGTCGTGTTAACTATACTCCTTATTAACTTGTTGTTTGGCGGTGGTTCGACTGAACTGCTTGCGTATATTGCTGATACCCAGGACAGTGTCAAAATTGTTATGCCCAAAGACGCGCAGCAAAAAGAAGCGCTCAATACGCTCAAGGCGATGAAGAAGAGAACGAATGCCCGTAACAAGCAGGAGAAGCGAACCGCAAAAGACCTGGCTCAGGCGTTTCGGGACCACAGTGCCAATGCGGCGGAGATCGACGCAATCTGGGTCAACTACTTCGCTGAAAATGATACCTACAATTCCGATATGCTCGACCTCAGGTTCGAGTTAAAGGAACATATCAACCGTGAGCAATGGGAAGCAATTTTCCCCGGGGATTAATTGCTTTCAATCCGCCTGCTCGAAAACATCGGAGTTAGCTCCTTTCACGAACAATAAAACGATTTACAACATTTATACTCAAAAGATCGGTTTAGGTTCCGCCAGCGTTAACGACCTGGCTTGTTCAACTGATGGTTCACATCTGAAACGAAAGCGCTGAAAAAGCAGAGAAGAAAGAAGATGAAGCCTTACTGGTCAAGCAGGAGCTTGCGGATCAGGTTTGGAAGGCTTGGAAGATCCGCATATTCACCTCGGAGCCTAAACCGCAATAGCGAGAGAAAAATCCTAGCCTCGTCGACTATGAGAATTAGGCGTCACTGGCTCTCGGGCCTCTTTATAGCGAATTAGTACTCACAGCGATGTGGCTCTTGCGGAACACCTCACAAGAAAAGAAATCCTGAGCCGGGACCGGCGCTACGAAGTTAGCGGTGCGGCGCTGGACCGTTGGTCGGAGCGGCTCGAAAGCAACATTGCATCTGTACTCGCTGAAAACCTGTCCGCCCTGATCGCACCCGACACAATTATAAATTCGGTGCAAACACCCGGGTCTAATGGATCACTTTTGGAGGCAAATCAAGACTTAAGGCGTATAGGACCAAAGTCCAATACCGAACCACTGTGGAGATGGGGTAGTGTCAGACCTCTGTTCATTTGATGTCAGGAAATCAAATGAATAGTGAACGGGGAATGACACCGGAGCGATTCCTGCGTTGCTGGGCGAACGGAAATTTGGAGAAGTAGGCAACGACATTTCAAGCATTATTGGACAATGATTACCAGGGATGCCTACGTATGCAGATGATCAATTCATTCCAAGCAGAGAAAAAAGTCGATGACGATTAGCTTGCAAAAAGAACGATTTGCTATAGAGAATTTCTAATCGATGGGTTGTCGAACCGCCACCCTCGTTGTTTGCATGCTCTGTTTTGCTGCGCCGCAGCTCACGGTTGCCGCAGAGTCAGAAGATCTGCACCCGTACCTGGAGCGTGGATTCTCGCTCGATCTTGGGGTCTTTTTTCCCGATCGAGAATTGGATCTGCGGGTAAACGGGACTCTCACCGGTGATAACGATGAGATCGACTTTGACCGGAGAGGTCGGCTTAAGAGAAGTGACGAAATCTTTGCGGCCGAATTATCCTGGCGATTTCGCGGCAGGTGGTCGGTCGTTGGTCAGTACTTCAAATCTGCAGACAGCACCAGGGCAGTGCTCGCAAAGGATATCGAATGGGGGAACGTCGTTTTCGGTGCGGGCAGCAATGCTGCAGTAGGCACCAATTTTTCACTAACGCGAATTTTCTTCGGACGGCAGCTCAATACCAGCAAATCCCATGATGTTGGTATTGGGGGAGGCTTGCACCTGTTCGATATCGGAGCATTCATCGAGGGGGAGATCCTGATCAATGGCACAACGGCAGCAGCGAGACGGTCGGTCGGCGATGACGCTCTCTTGCCCAACATCGGTGCCTGGTACAAGTATTCGATCTCACCGCGGTGGGCACTACGGGCTAGGCTTGACCTGCTTAGCGCCGATGTTGGCGATTATGATGGCCTCTTACTCAACGTCGCACTCGGCCTGAACTTTCGGGCCTTCGAGCATGTTGGCTTTGGCCTGAACTACAATTACTTCGAGCTTGATGTCGGTATCGATAAATCGGACTGGCGAGGTGACATTGAAACCACCTACCACGGCGTTTACGTGAATGTGAGCTTCTACTACTGATCGCCACGGTCGGCAATATTACTCTGGCGTACGTACAGCGCAGTGCTCAACCGAAGGGCAGCATAGGATTGGCTTTGAAAAAAAACAACAAAATCAAGCGTGACGATGATTCAGGAGGGATAAGGAACACGGTGAAATGAGACGGCTCATCAAACTCGCTAAGTGGCATGTTCGATGGGGTGTGCTGGCCATTGTGGCCGCTGCCGCGCTGGTTGGCTTTCAAGGATACAGCGGTCCGCCGCTGAAACCGTGGCATACGGAGCACTTATCCGCCGAGTTCACGGCTCGCAAAGCGGACGACGTTCGCACATTCGATGACTATCTGGCACTCGAAGATCGCTTGTTCGATCAGCTTCGAGAAGAGGTCTATGACGCAACCGAAACAGGGCCTGCCTATGCGCTCGTGCGCTACAGCAGCGGCAGTGCCGCTGATCCGGAATCTCGGCAGCCCAACCTGAATCGAAGCTTTGAGCTACGCGTCAACGAGGCGCGCGGCGGTATTCTCCTGCTACATGGAATGTCGGATTCGCCGTATAGCCTACGTTCTCTCGGTACGGCTCTCCACGAGCGCGGATACTGGGTGCTGGGCCTGCGGTTACCGGGTCATGGCACCGCGCCGTCGGCGCTCAAAAGAGCCAGCTGGCAGGATATGGCTGCTGCAGTTCGACTGAGCATGACACATCTCGCATCACGGGTCGGGCAAAAGCCTATCCACGTCGTCGGCTATTCCACTGGCGCGACTCTTGCACTGGACCTGACGCTCGATTCGCTCGACGGAGGAATTCAGCCGACACCGGCGAGCCTCGTGTTGATTTCTCCGGCGATAGGGATCGCGCGCATCGCAGCACTGGCTGGTATGCAAGCCGCGCTGGGGCGGCTGCCCGGCATGGGCCGGCTCGCCTGGACGCAGATTGTGCCGGAATTCGATCCGTACAAGTACAACTCGTTTACCAGCAATGCGGGCGCACAGGTTCATCGGCTGACCCGCTCCGTCGCTGGCCGAGTCGCCGACCTGGTGCGTTCGGGGCGGGGGAGTTCGATGCCGCCTATACTGGTTTTCAAATCCACGGTAGACGCGACGGTTTCGACAGCTGCTGTCGTCGATCGTCTGCTCCACCGTTTGCCGGACAACGGGAACGAGCTCATGTTGTTCGATATCAACCGCTCCGCAGTCAATTCGGTACTGCTGGTGTCTGACCCGGGTCCGTTCACCGATCGCCTGATGACGGATGCGACCCTGCCATTCGCTGTCACGCTGATTACCAACAGAGATCTGGAGAGTGCAGCGGTTGTCGCCCGTTACAAGCCACCGCTGTCGGCAAAGGTTACAAAGACGGAAGCGCTGAACCTGGACTGGCCGAGGGGTGTGATTTCCCTGTCTCACGTCGCTCTGCCGTTTTCTCCCCATGATCCGCTGTACGGTGAATTCCCCCCTGATAGCACGGAGGTTCTTTATCTCGGGCAGATAGCCATTCGCGGTGAGCGCGGCCTGCTGAGAATCTCCAGTGACTGGTTGCTGCGTCTGAGGTACAACCCCTTTTACACCGTGCTCGAGGCGCGGGTACTCGAGTGGCTGGACAACGGCGTTGGCCAACACGGGTTTACCATTGCAAAATAGGCGCTGAGTCAGATTGACAGGTATCAGGCGCATGAAATTATTGCCGACATTTGTATCCTTCTTGTTCGCGGTGTCGAGCCTTGTTGGCGCGGCGTTGACAGCGCCGGCGCACGCCAGCGCCGTCCTGCAGCCTTGCGTGATCCTGCTGCACGGCCTGGCGAGATCGACTTCGTCGATGAAGAAGTTGGATAAGGCGCTTTCGGAGTCCGGCTATTTTGTCCGCAACACGGCTTATCCGTCGACTCAGAAACCAGTCAGTGAACTTGCATCGGAAGTGATCCCAGCAGCCGTCGAAAGCTGCAATGAAGAGGGCGATCGCCCTATTCACTTTGTCACGCATTCCTTGGGGGGGATATTGATTCGCTATTATCTTGAGACGAACGTGCTCGACAATCTGGGGCGGGTCGTCATGCTCAGCCCCCCGAATCAGGGCAGCGAGGTCGTGGATAAACTTTCCGGCGTGCCGGGTTTCATGGCTATCAATGGCCCTGCAGGAGCGCAGCTGGGTACGGACCAGGATGACGTGCCATCTCAACTTGGCCCGGCCACTTTCGACGTCGGCATCATTACCGGCAACCGCAGCATGAATTTTCTCTATTCCGCGATGATTCCCGGCCCGGATGATGGCAAGGTTTCTATTGAGCGGGCCAAGCTCGAGGGAATGTCGGACTTCCTGGTCGTTCCGCACAGCCATCCGTTCATTATGAAAAGGAAACTGGTCATCAGGCAGGTATTATATTTTCTCGAGCATGGACGATTCGAGATTGATGAACCCGGCGCGAACTAGCCAACAGCATTCGCGCATGAGGCAATGTCAATGAATCGAAGAATTGCAGCAGCGCTACTCAGCATTGCTGCGCCAATTGTGCTCTTAGACTTGATCGACTGGCCGCGACCATCGCTGCTGCCTTTGTGGCAAGGCGTGTTGGACCATCGTTGTTGAAGCAAAGTGAGTGAATAGAAAATCTATTGAATTAAGGAGAAGACAGATATATTTTTTGAAAAGAAATAAATCTGTCGCCTTTTTCGTGCTGCTCAGTCTGGCTGTTGCGCTCAACGGCTGCGCCAGCACGAAGCCGGTAGCGGTAGACGCGGTAGACGCATCGCCGGGCAAAGTTGATGCTACGGATGAACGGACCAACGGATCGACAGGGGTCAAGCCTGAGACTTTCTTGGATGAGGCAGGCGCGGCACCACAGGCGTCCGCCGATCAATGTGAGCCGACGGAGGATGTGCAGGAGCAGGCCGCACAATCCGACTGTGTTGATGACTCTGCTTCGGACGAGGCCTTGCTCGATCGTACGCAGCGCACGGTTTACGAGGTCATCAACGGCACCACACGTTGGTTCGACGGGTTCTTCGGAGAGTCGCAGCTCAATGATGAAGAGCACGTCAGTAGAGGCAGAATGACGGTCAGCGGCTTTTGGGATGAGCGCGACAAATTAAACGGCCGCGTCAATCTGAGAGCCAAGTTCGCTCTATCGGCATTAAAGAATCGTACTCGGCTGGTCCTGGGTCGCGGCGACACCGATGACTTCATCGACGGTACGGAAGAACAGATTGCAGAGGGGCTGCCCGGAAGTTTCGATCCTGACCGGGACGAAGACTGGCTGATAGGGCTTGGCTACAGCCGCTCGGGCAACCTGGCGCGCGGCTTCGACCTCGGTGCCGGCGTCAGGCTATCAAGCCCCCTCGAACCGTACGTCAGATTAACGTATCACTGGTACAGATCCTACGGAGATGCCTGGCTGCTGCGCATTCGGCCGAGAGCATTCTGGCAACAAGAGCGTGGTACGGGACTCACACTCCAATCGGATCTTGACCGCGTTATCAACGCGAATGTGTTGGTGCGCTGGGCAAATAGCCTTGCAGTCGAAGACGAAGTCGAAGGACTGGGCTGGCGTAGCGACCTCATCGCTTACCAGGGTCTCTCCAACAACAGGGCCTTTTCTTACAGCATATTTGCCCTGGGACAGGGTGGAGCCGATGTCCAATTGCAAAACTACGGATTGGAGCTACGCTACCGCCAGCGCCTTGCAAGAGAGTGGTTCTTCATTCAACTGTCGACCGGTCTATCCTGGCCGAGGGAGCTGCTCGAGGAAGAACGGCAAAGCAACTTCGGTGTCGGCGTCATGTTCGAGATGCAGTTTGGCCGGTGGTAACGCGAGCGGTCAGAACCGATAGGTCACACCACCAATGAAGTTCTCCCGCGATCCACCAAAACCAGCTTCCGCCATGACGCTCCAGCTCTTGTTCAGGTCCCAGTTGAAGCCCAGGAGGTAGTTCCAGCGGTCCTTGTTGCGCTGGCTGATGCGAAATGCAAATGTCGTAACGTCACCGTCGGGCCCGCCCGGCGTGTCGAGATCGACCTCACCGGCAATGTCCACTTCGGCACGAAGATACGTTGCGCCGACGAAAACGGCCACGCTTCCCCGGTTGCCCATATCGCCCGTCATGCCAATCCGCGGCGTAATGTTCAGCGCTGTCACCGTTTTGTCGATGATATCGACGTCGGTCCATGCATAGGTCACGGGTAAAACAACGAAGAACCGGTCCCAACCCATTGCGAGATTCATCCCGACCGCGACGTTGGTGCCCTCGTAGCGCGGATTGGCAACTGCGCTGTATGTTCGCACGCACACCGGTGCGTTGGGGGTTATCGCGCATAACTGCGGGAACAGGTCTGAGCCTTCTAACTTCAGTGGAATCGCTGCGTCACCATCGAACACACCAACAGTGGTGAACGCATTGAGAAACGGAAAAATCCAGGCGTCCAGCTTCGCTTGCACCACCGAGTTTTCGACGGTGGGTGTGCCGAAATCGACGAAATCGATCTCCCGGTCGGGCGGACCGTTGATGCCGATAGCGAGATTTTCGAGGATCAGATCCTGACGGATACGCGCGGATATGATCGCAACGCCGTAAGGGTTCGGCAGTTCGAAGCCAAGGTCAACGACCTGCTGTGCCAGAAACGGCAGCTTGCGTTGCCAGATAACCCGCTCACCGTCATCGTCGATATTTGGCTCTCCGAGCTCTCGTTGTTCCAGCGTCGGATAAATCTGCGTCGTATGAAAGTCCCGCTCCCAGTTCGGCTCCTGCCATGCGCGGAGTGACACCTCACAGGCAGGGGTAACCTGATCGGCATACCCATGCAGGCATGCGAAAACGCGATTCTCACCTGGCGTGACGTCACCGCAGAATCGGACAATATCCGCCGCACAGTTCTCGATCGTAGCTAGCGCGGCGCGCTCAACGTCTTTCACTATCGTGGACGGTACCGACTCTTCGCTTGCTTCCTCAGCGAGTACCAGGGATGGCATCAGCAACATCGACAAGGCGATGACGGCCTGCTGCCGGATTTGTAATTCTTTCATATCCCTCACCTTCCTTTCTGCAGCGCTCCGAATAAGACGGCTAATGCCACGCCGTTCCACCCTGAATATAGAACACGGTGTCCTCGGGACCGCGGGCAATATCCAGCCCCATCTCGAAACCGTATCGTTTTGCGATCAGGTAGCGGAAACCGCCCCCCCTGGTAACCCGACTCGGGGCATCTTTGAGATTTTCAAAACTGTTCGCCGCTCGACCAGTGCCGGCAAAACCGAGCACGGCCCAGCGCGAATCGATCTGCCATGTAAGTTCTGCTTCGGCGACAGCAACAAAATTGCCCTGGTAGCGAAGCGCCGGCAAACCACGCAGCTCGATCCCGGGTGTCGCGAACGGCGGCAGCAAGCCCTCTGTATCCGCATAGTCGGCGCCGACGCGCAGCGCGACCCTGAAACTGTCAGTCAGATTCCAGTAATTCAGTCCGCTGAAGCTTGTCAGTTGATACTCGATATCGCTCCCCAGGAAGTCGCGATACCACAGATGTTCAATTTCATACCGGTATCCTCGACGCGGACTGAAAAAGTTGTCACGACTGTCGAACTCAATGTTGACACCCAGCGCCGAGATAACGACATCCTGTGTCAGCAGCCCGCGCACAAGCTCCTGCCATTTCTCCTGCAACTCCGGCGGTAATATATCGCCCGCAAGGTCGCCGAGGCTATTGGGCTTGATGTGGGCACTGACGAAGCGCTGCACCGGGCCGATGAAAAGCCGCGTGTTGCCGACCTTGAATTTGACGCTCTGAATGACGGCCACCGCCTGCGTATTCAGCTCGATGGGACGAGTCAGCCGTACGTCTCCGAAGCCGAAGAAATCGAGATTCACATCGCCGTAGCCGCCACCGCCCATATATCGAATCCGGCCCTCTTTGAAGAACCCCATGTGGCCGCCACCTACGAACCAGGACTCGTTGCCCGTAACGGCGGCCGCCGCCGCGCTGACGCTCGGTGTCAGCAGGAAGCGTGCGCCATCTTCCGCGTTCCTCAGCGCCTCAAGACGCTTTTCTTTTTGCTCTTCGGATTCATGGAAGAACAGTCCGACCGCACCCAGTCCACCATCCACGGCCGGATCCGTAATGATAATGGGCAGCGGAAGAAAACCGTACGCGTTATCGGCAAGGAATTTGGAAACGTCAAAGCGCCCGTCATCGAGGTCAACGAACTGCGACCAGAAGCTTTCCGCCTCTGCCTCGTGGCAGCTAAGTGCTACCAGGAGCATACCTGTCGCAAGGCGGATTACCGACGACATTTCAGAAACCGAAATTGAAACCGGCCAAAGGACCACTGAAGGTGTAATCTGTTGTCAGGTTACCTTCCTTGAACTCCGCTTGCTTGTATCGATAGCCGAAGACGATGTGGTTCCGCCGACGTTTGCCGACCGTATAGGCAAACAGACCCTGTACTTGCCAGGTCCCCTCCGAGTCGCCAAAGCTCACGTCGCCGTGCGTCAACAAACCCCAGCGGTCGGACAGGTCGAAGCGGTAACGGATGCCAAGCAGAGCGTCGACGTAATCCTGTGTCGAGCGAATCTCGCCCACGGGAGTACCGTCGACGCTAAACCGATACCGGTCATCAAATTCGGTATACCGCGCACCACCGAAGAAATTTAGCGGTGAACCAACTCCACCGGGCCAGTAGGCCGCTGCTGCATCCAGAACAATCTGCTCCGAATCGGTGTCTATTCGAACGATCGGAAGTTCCGAGCTGTCAGACGTGCTGATAAAGGTGAAATCCGCGAACCCGCTCCAGTTGCCTTTGCCACCTTCGACGTGTACCTGGAACGCGGCGTCCACCACGTCGAGAATGTCCGCAAACTTCAAGTCGGCTCCGCCAACGGGTGAGCCATTCAGGGAGAAATCGAGCGACGTATCCGAGGCCCATATATAAGGAGTAACAGACCAATGGTTGGCGTCGCTGGTTTGTGCGTTTGCGTTTGCGGCGATCAAAGCAAAACTACCATGAGCAATGAGCAATGGCAGCAGTTGTCCTAATAATTCTTTGCGTTTCATAGATATCTCCTCAGTGAGAGGGCTACGTTCTTAATAGTTGCCTAAGGTTGATTTTGCATTCGCTCCATTCAATCCCGACCGTTTGAATTAATCAGCCGTTTGCAACGCTGGCGGCTGGTAGCTCGTATCTTCCGGAATGTACATGCGCATGGTCAGCGTGAATGGACCATTATTGGTGGGCAGCCAATTGCTTTCCTTGTTGGCGCCCGGGTTTTCGTGTTGCAGGTAGATGGTGAGAGAGCCATCCTCGCCGTATTGCAGGTGCGCACTGCGGTCGCCAACGACATAGCGGTCGATTTCGTTGGCGTGCATCAGCTGCACTTCGTTATACATGGTCAGTGACCAGAAGCCTTCCGCTTTCGGTAGCTGGTCGGCAGTAAAGTGCAGCACGTAATTGTGCATTGAGGCGTCCGGGGGTTCGCCATTGGCATCGCGCATGGCGGTGGGGTAGTAGGCTTCTTCGAGGTCGTTACCCCACAGGCCATAGTAGGTGGCCTCGGCACGCATCTGGTACTTGCCCTGCATATGCTCGCGGTCGCCGAAAATGGCGCTGGTTAGCAGCCAACCGTTGACCATCTGGCCCAGTTGGTCTTGTTCACTTTCGGTCGCCTGATACTGTTGTTTGGCGGCGATACGGATTATTTCGCGTTTTGCGGGATCATCGAGCAGGGCCTCAAGGCTCAGGTAGCGTTTGAACAGGGCGGTTTCGGTTGGGTGCGCTTCAATCAATTCGTCGTGAATGAATCGCAGCACCTTAATAAAGTCCGGGTTCCATTCGTCTCCCTGACCGATAGGAGCGATCCACGAAAGCGGCGGCGCATCGGCGGGGGCTTCGTCACCGAGAAACTCGCTCAGCGGCGTCACTGCGAACGCGTCCTGCAGCGTGTGAACGCGCTGCAGGTCATTTTCACCTTTCACTTCGATACGAATCAGGCCCATAGGAACATACGACTCAGTACGGATCAGTTGAGTGATACCCTCCGGGGTTTCGCCCCGCCAGTTGGGCCCGGCAACCATGAACTGGCCTGCGCCGTTACCGGTGGTGCGTGTACCGATATAGCCAAAATTGTGAGTGTGGCTGTCAATCAACTGCACCGAGTAGTAACGGGACTCTTCCATTTCCGGGACGCCAATGACCATGGGCTCGGTGCGTACATCCAGAATGACACCAGCGTAGAGCGTGTCCGCATTGGGGCGAATTACGAGGGTGTCTTCTGGGCCTTGGAGGGCGCGAATCGCACCGAACTGATTGAAATCTGCACTGAATACGGGCGATTGGGGACTGGTCAGCGCAACCAGCATGCGGTATTGCTCGACCAGTGGATAGGCAAAGGTAAATGCGTCCCCGGCGAGCTGCGTGAGCGCTTCATCGCTCAGGCTGACCGCGTCGACTGTGGAGCTATTCTCCGCAGCCAGAGAGTCTTCGGTTGATGAGCCGTTAGCGCCAGGCGATGCGTCGTTACTGCACGCAGCCACGAACAAAGTGAAGAAACACCAGGCAGTAATGCATATTTGTCTCATAGTGTTTTCCCAATTCTTACGGTTGCAATTCGGCCCGACGTTTTACCAGGGCAAGTTGACGACCGGAGATACATTCAACCGAATTTGCCAGTCCGGCCCAAACAGGTCAGGCGACTCCAGATAGTGCCAATACTGCACACCGAACTTCCACGGCCGGCCGCCAATGATGGTCGTTTTCTGGACACCGATAGCCAGCGGGAATGTGAAGTTATTGTCGCTGTCGGCCTTATGGTTGTAGGAAAATGTTGGCGAGCCGGCGATCTGCCAGCCGTTACGAAGATTGATCGAGTAAAAATACTGGCCAGCGGAAATGCTGGTACTGAAATCATCTTCACCGGCAACATCCCATTGATGAGTGACGAGTAAGCCATACACACCCCATTTCTGGACCTTCGCAATTGCAAATTCAGGGCCGAGCAGCCATTGATCAAGTCCCAGCGCGTCGTTGGTAGCGGTCGGCAGTGTGCCCGTCAGTCCGCCAATCACGACCACTCCATTCGGGAAACCCCTGGCGAGGGACGCATCAAAGGTAATGTCGCCGAGATCAATCCCTTTTGAATCGAATCCGCCAGCAACATTCGGTACATCCTGGCTGATGATTATTGGGATCGCCGGACGGACAAAGAGATTCGTGGTTTTCGATAGCGGATAGGGCAAGGACGGCTGAAATGTTGCCCGGAGCGCATCCTGGCTGCCCGCACCCGGCAGATCGCCATCGAAGGCAATGTAATCGAGCTGGACGCTCATCGTGCCCAGCGTGCTGTTCGGGTTCGACAACTCGGCGGCGATTTCCTCGGCGGATGGCGAACCCAGCCCGCCGTCGGAGTCGGGTACCGTATCCCGGGTCGCGATCTTCGGATCCGTCCCGCTGATGCGGAACACTGTAAGGTCGCCCGTTTCCGTATGGCGAATCCGGTATTCGCCGGGCACATCGAGGTTCTGCTCGAACGTATAGCAGTCGGTTTCCGTTGCCGACGAGTAACAAACCTGGTCATCGCCGCTCACTTGCCAGGTCCTCAGGAATGTCTCGCCCCAGGCTTCTATCCTCGCAGTGCCATCGGCGTAATACTCGCCGCTGGCCGTTACGCCGGGTTTTAGTTCTATTTCTGCATTCGTGCCGGTGACAAGCTCACGCAGCGTATCTGCACCTGAAAGACTCACCCAGTTGTCTGCGTAAGCAGGCTTGGCCGTCGACACAGCGAGCAAAAGCAAAGGCAATAGAATTCTCGAGAGTACAAAATATTCGCTCATCCGTGTCATACCAGCCTCTCATTCATCAATGTTCCCGGCCTGTCTTGTCGGACCATGATCTTGCAAGACATTGCGCCTGACCGACACGCACGCTACATGTGACCCAGCGCGGCTGGCGGGATGACGAGGGCCTTCTGCGGCGAATACCGATCGAACAAGTTGATCAGACGCGAAGCTTCGGCGGAATCGCCGGTGACCTTGAGGTCCCCGCTCTTGATCAAGTCTTCGGGCGTAGCATGGCTCAGATAGAGCCCGGCCCAGGTTTCTCCAGACATCGAAACGATGACGTCGGGCTTGCGGTGATACGCGTCCGGTACGGCGACAAACTCTGCGATAGCGCGGCGGATATGCAGACCAGCGGTTGTTCCGTCAGCAAAGTCAAAACGAATAAAACTGTCGGTTTCGTCGCTCTTCAATGGGTCGATGCGCACACGGAAATAGTCCACGAAAGTGGTCGGTGACGCGCTGATCTGTTCCGGCGGCGGCGGAATGAGGCGCGGGATAGTGACCTTTCCCTCGAGAGCGAGAGCCTGAGACATCAAATGCGCGCGATCATTGTTGCCGGTGGAGACGTAAGCCATTTGCCGCAGCGCGTCTGCTTTAATCGTGCGTACCTCTTTGTCCTGCGGATCGATGCGGTAGAGGTAATTCACCAGCTGCGCCGCCCAGGCGTATTCCTTCTTCTCCAGAGCCTCGGATGCGGCAGCCAACACCTTGCTGCGTCCGCCGATGAGAGCGACCATGCGGCGGGCTTCGTCGCCCGGCGCAACCCGCTTGAGGTTGGCCGCATCGTTGTCATACCAGCCTACCGCCTGGTAGTAGATCGCAGGTGAATACGAAGAGATCTCGCCGTAGGATTGCACGTTGAAGGGCATCTCATCCAGGTACTTCGGAAAGCGCACCAAATGGCGCAGTTCATCGGGGCCTTTGCCGCCGAGAATGCCACGCAATGACTGGTCCAAAACGAAGCTCGCGCCGTCCAGGTAGCCTTGCAAGGTCTCGCGGATGTTATCCTTGCCGACGACAGGCCGCGAAGCTGCGGAGATCAGCACCTCCGCATCAAGGTCACGCGTGAATTTGAGCCCCGCGATCCATTCGCGTGGATCACGAAAAACATCACCGCGTACAGAATAAAGCTGCGGGGGCGATCCCCACAAAAGTGTGGTGAACACGATTTTGCGATCGGGCAGCCAGACGGTCGTGTGCACCTTGTCGTCTGAGCCATATTTGGTAAAAAATTGCATCTTCACGCCCAGCACCGTCATTTCTTGCCTGTCCTGCACAGGTGTATTTACGGGAAGAAATGCCATCTCTGATACGGGGAGAAGCAAGGGGCCTACCCACGCATCAGGCCCTTCACTCGGCATATAGGCATTAAACTGGATCACCGCGCGGGCAGTGAGATAGGGCCCGATCTCAGGGAAATAGGCGGGCGCACCGCCACCCTGAAGGTTTTTTTCGACGACTGCATTGAGGCCAGGATGCCCGATGACCATCACATCCTTGTTTCCCTCCGCCAGGACACCGGCACCGAAGGCGGTATGTGAATGACCATAGATGATCACTTTCACCGGCTTGTCGCTGAAGGTACGAATGGACTCGAGAAAGAGCTCGCCATCGTGTTTGGTATCTCCGGTATCGAAGACAATGAGACCTTCGTCGGTATCAATTATGCTCATTGGGGCGAGTCCATAACCGCCAAGCACCCACACCCCTTCGACCGGTTGCTCGATCGTCGGTTTGAGCCAGCCGACCTTGTCAGCGACATCCAGGATCCTCTTGTTGGCGATCGCGCCATTGGGCGCTTTCACCAGGGTGACCGGGGCACCCATATAGAGGCCTGGTTCCTCAGCGATGGCCGTGCTCGTGAACAGGCAGTAGGAGAGCACTGGTACCGCGCAAGTGAGCGCGTGCAGCGCCATGGTTCTTATGATCATGATTGTTTTGCTCCAGTGTTGAAGATCGGCACCAGTCTTAGGGCGTGTACCAGATCGGTGAGGTGTAGGCGCGATCCTGCTGTTCCGCGGGCACGCCCTCCGGTAAGTCGACGCCATAGAAAGCCGCATCGTAGGTCGTCCAACGCGGCGTCGGGATCTCCAACACGCGAACATAATAGAATGCCCGCTCGTTGCGATCGAAGTCCGGATCTTCCCAGTACGCCATCAGCAAAGCATCGCCGATACTGTTGGTATAGCTTGCCGCGGCGACGTCCACGGTGCTGCCAACCGACCGCTCGCAGCGGTTGTTCGCGCCGATTGCGCGGTCGTCGGAGCAGGCAACGTCGTAGATCTTCTCCTGCAATTCCCCGCTGCTATCGAGCCAGCCCTTGATGATCTGCACCCGGTCGAGATTGGCGCCGTCGGGATCACGTAGGGCGCGGATCATCAGTCGCGTCGCTTTGCCGTCCGGCGCAGCCGTCAGGTCACCGCCCATCGGCACGCCGCCGAGATAGCCGGTATTTGCGAAGTCCGGTCGCAGCACATCCGCCTGGTCGTAATCCCAGCCGGCGAATACACGCACGGTGATTCGCGTGCCGGTGGTCGCGTAGGTTTCCTTGCGCATCATTGCGTCCCATAGCGACTCGCGGGTATTCTCACGCGCCCAAATGCCCTGCAAGCCCGACGCTATCGTCTCGAATTCGTAAGTGGCCGTGCCCACTCCCTCCGGGTCAGGGACGATCGGCGCGGCGAAGCGGTCTGGTCCCGGCTCCATTATCGAAACCTTGCCGAAGTTGTTTTCCTCACGTGTTGTCGCCAGCGACGTGTGCGAGTCAGTTGCCCCGATGAGCCCGAACTTGAACGGATTAACGCCAAGCCGCTCTTCCTGTTGCAAGCCAATCTTGAGCGCGCTGCGCGCATACTCGTGCGGCAACATCTCCGGCTTCTTCAGTTCGCCGTTCCAGTTGCCGCGGTCCCAGTTTTCGTAGTCGGCGAACTCATCGTTCGGTGAAAGGATTGGATGCGCCTCGCCGTCGCCCTTCATCTGCGTGACTTCGTACAGCGGCTCCCAGGTTGATCGCCGCTCCGCATAGTCGCGGTTGATACGCCTGCCCGACAGAGTTTCCGTCGCAAACATTACGCCGTTGGAAATATTGCCATTGTGCGCGATCGCGAGGACGCGTCCGCCCGTTTTTTGCTCGTAGCCTGCCATCCAGCGCCACAGGTCCTCTGGATCGCTCGAATCGGTTGCGCCAAACGGCAGCACTTGCCGGGCCTCGTCGGCGTCATCGCGCATCACGACCACTCGGTGCAAATTGTTACCTGCTGGACTCGACGACCACTCGTAACCGATGAATGCAGTGAATGCACCCGGCTGATTATGCGCTTCCGCATAATCGATAATCTCCTCCCATACCCGCCTTGTGAACATCGGATCTTTGAGCGGGTCATTGCCCCCGATAATTACGTTGAATCCCCAGGTCTGGAAGGCGCCGTAGATATCCCCTTTTTTATAGAGATCGTGCGTCTGACGGCCAATATCGCTTTGCAGAATCGCGGGATCGGAGCGCTCGATAAGCACCGCAACGCCGAGACTCTCGGCATGATCGGCGACGACCAGCCAATCCAGAGGACGCACAAGCTTCACGGGCTGCCCGGAGCTGGCGATTACCCGCTGTCCTTTCGCGAATCGATACGCTTCGTCGGGGCCCAACGTATTGCCGACCAATCCTGCGTCCCACGAGTAAGACGTGTGCAGGTGCGAGTCGCCCCAAAAGACGCGATCCGGGTAGCTCTGACCCACGTAGGGAGAGTAGATCAGCTCTTTCTGCGGTACGTTTTCTTTACTGACCGCAAAATCGACGCCCGTAACCTGGTCGTTCTGGGCTAACGCGTGCTCCGCCAATAGAGTGAACATCAGTACTGCTGTGATTGTTGCTGACTCGTTCATCTGTTAGTTCTCCAGTCTTTTCAAATACCAGTTATGTGCATAGGGAATAACCAGAAATCGAATTTCGCCTCTATCGCGAGCGCCCCTGCGGGAGACACGTCGAAGCCAACGAAGTCAATCGGTACATGGTGACCGAGCCGCAGCGTGCTTTTTGTCATGTCTGTGTCGTCGGTGCCCGTTTTCACTCGCTCATAATAGGAGCCGCGCGTAAAGACGGGTATTGGACTTTGGTCTTAGGTTTTGCAGGTTCATCCACGCTAATGCGCGAATTTTGAGCGATTCGGGCAAGTCGGCGGTCAGTTTCAAAATTTGCGGCTGTTTGAAAACTGAATCAACTCGCAGCTGCTGCTCACAGCAGAGAGGCTTTTTATCCGCCACCGTTGAATTCTGGCACCGCGTTTCCCGACCACGGTTTATTTTCGTCTCTATGGCCCGGGATCGGGTCTGAGCCTTCTTCTTGGTGTTCCGCTATAGATTTGATTCAGTACTAATGATATATGCAGACTTTGCAAGCTGAGATCTGAGGAGCGGACGCGATGATTCTTTTGAGCGCAATGGCGTACTGTCACCGAAGAACAGCTATTGTCTTTACGGTAACGACGCTCCTGTCCGCCTGTGCGAGCGCGCCGGTTGACCAGATAGAATTGATGCCTGCGCCGGACGTATACGGTGATGGCCTGCTCAACCCGCTGCCGGAATCCAATCCTTTTGACCGGATCCCGTACGACGGCATCCTCTTTGCGACCGATCGGTCGCCCGCTACCGAGGACGATCCTGAGCAGTACTACCGCAACGATCGCGGTCAGGTTGTTCGCCTCGGTCTCGCCGAGATCCAGTTCGGGAAAAAGGAATTTACCTGGGAGTTTGCTCGTCACATCTCGATGCTGAAATCGCGAAGCGAAGAGTACCCGATCAAAATATCGAACGTCGACGAGTGGGGGATCATGGGCAGCACGATACCTTACTGGTTCGACGTGAGCTTGATCAGCGAGGACGAGCGGCCACCCGATGCCACTGACAGGTTTGCCGATGCCATCAACGCGCAGCTCGCAGCGTCGAGAAAAAAGCACGTTTATATCTACGTCCACGGCTACAAAGTGGGTTTCGAGAACCCGGTGCTGGTTTCAGCCGAGCTATGGCATTTCCTCGCCTATGACGGCGCGTTTATCGCGTATGCATGGCCATCCACGCCGAGCAGGTTTGCCTATATCAAGGATTCGGATACAGCGGCAGGGTATGCGAGGAACTTACGGCTGCTGCTCCAATTCGTCGCTGAGAACACAGACGCGGAAGAGATCCATGTGATCGGTTACAGCAATGGCACTCGGCTCGTACTCCGTGCGATAGAGCAGCTTGCACTGATCCACGAGGGAGAGTCTGCCGACGAGATCTGGGAACAGCTGCGTCTTCGTAACGTAATACTGGTCGGTAGTGACCTCGATCGTGGGGTGTTCGGATCCTACATGGCCGACGGAATACTCAATGTATCGAAACACCTGTCGATTTACATGTCGCCGCACGACAAGGCGCTTGGTGTATCGCAGTTCCTGACCCGCCGCCAGCGCCTCGGGCAACTGTGGGGTGGCAAAGGCGGAGAAATGCACCCGCTGGCCCGGCGGGCGCTGATCGACTATCGGGACCAGCTGAGCTTCATCAACGTAAGCGCCGCCGAGGGCTCCGACACAGGCAACGGACACGGCTATTTTCGCAGCAGCCCATGGGCCAGTAGCGATGTCCTGATGACGTTGTATTACGGCCTGACACCGGCGCAACGTGGGCTGGTGGAACAGGAAGACCTGCCAATTTATACATTTCCCTCCGACTACATTTCACGCCTGTGGTCTGCTATTGAAAAGGTAGATCCGGTCTTCGCCGTTGCCTACCGGCAGTTGAAGGCGTCAGAGGCAGCCGACAAAACACCATAGTCCTGGTACGCGCGTAAAGCTCAGGTTACCGAAAGTTTGCCTGGTATTGACGCCAATAATCGGGTGATAATGGAATCGTGCCGATTGCAGAATCTGCGGTCCGAAGAGAGTTCGATCATTTTGGCATCGGGCTCAATTGCAACAAAATAGAGCTCGACGTCCTTATTGATAAGTCCGAGTGGCAGGGCAGGTTAGTCACGAGCCACGAAGGTTTGTTCGTGAACCTCAACTCGTACTGGTAACGACCCCAGACTTACTGAGTCAATGCTTGAAGACGGGCTTGAGGCGGATACGCCGCCGGTCGACCGTCCTTCCTTAAACCGGTTCGGGCCGGACGGATCGATATTAGATTCAGTTATAACAGACAATCTGGATTTTGCGCACGGCGAATTCCATTTGCTCGTCCGTTTCAGCGTTGATCAACTCTTCCTTGGCGGCAGTACACCAGGCAGCTTCTTCCTGTAGCTCCGCCTGTATGTCTGGCGCGTTCATGATTGCTTGGGATGCAACGTCGCAGGCGGATAGCGCCGTGCGTCGAATGTTGGCGCGACCGCCAGCCTCCTCGACGATGACACAGTCGTCAACACGAATCTCCATCTGTTCAGTAACAATCTGTAAGACGGTGCCGTCGTTTGTGCGCACGGAATAACGTCGCCCCGTCTGCCTGTTCGCGGCACCCGCAGCGGCGCCGACGACAGCTCCGATTGCCGCGTTGCGTCGGCGCCGGGAAGAACTCTTGCTAGACTTGGTCAAAGCAGCGCCGAATGCACCACCGACCAATGCGCCCTTCGCGGCGTCCGCGTTGTTCAGGTCAACCGTCTGCATACCGACGACTGTGCCGTAACGGATCGTCGCCATCTGCCCGGCGCGCTGCGCCAGAGCGCCTGTTACGGAAACCATAACGCAAAGCGTTACTACCACGACTCCAGGTAATACACGTTTCATGGTGTTCTCCATTTAGTCCGATTCGTGAATTGACTCCAGTCCTTCCCGCAATATCGTGGCGTAGCGACGCGCCCAGCGACGCACCTCCGACCAGGTCGTCACCGTGTTGGCACGAATCATCTCATTGCCGGCGGGCCCAGCCGAGCGTCGATCCACAGCGCGAAACACGACTTCTCCGCTCATGGAATCGATGCCCTCCACGACGAGCGTAGCCTCCCCGACTGAAGATAAGTAGATTTCGCCGCGGCCTATCATTTCGGGTGGGACGAAGGAAACGATATCGAGCAACGCGCCACGAAGGATCAGTACGTCAGGGCCGACTTCTTCCGCAGCCTCCCAACCCTGTGCTTTGCTGAGCTCCTCCTTGAAGACTGCGGATACCGTACCGACGAGCTTGTCCCGATTAGCATCGCTGATCCAGAATTCACCCCGGCTCCCGCGGGACAATGACGTCCGCCCAGCCGTCTTGCTGACGGCGCGGAACTCGAACCGCGCACCACCGGGCATCACTTTGTTATATTGGCTGAAATCGATCTCGGGGTCTGCCCACGCATCCCGAAACCGGGCATTGTCGACGCGCACCAGCCCATCGAATGTCCGCTCGGCGTCGGGCCCCGTCTGCAGCGCGGGTGGCGCCGAGGTGCAGGCAACGATGAGCAGTGATAACAAAACCAGCATCAAACTTTTCATAACTCACTCCAACTAATATGCTATTTATTGTCAATGAATTGCGCGGCGCAGCGCGCCGGCGCATACCAACAATCTGCTACTGTTCCGAATAAATCGGCGCTGCCTCACCGGCGCGGTAGGGATAGGGCTCGAAAAATCGCGGGACGGCTTCCATCACCGCCGCCTTCGGAAGCTGGCTCACGATGCGCGCAAACTTCCTGGTGATCGAAGCGCAGTGTGCGGTTTGTCACGTCTGCGTCGTCTGTGCCCATTTTCACTCGCGCATGGTACGACCCGTGCGTAAAGATGGGTATTGGACCTTGGTCTTAGGTTTTGCAGGTTCATCCACGGTAATGCGCGATTTTTGAGCGAGAGGCACGCCCGGTCATGAATGCTGCAATCAGCAGCGCCGTCGCTATCGCCGGCAAATTCATGGTGATTCTCTTTCGCATTTTGGTCCGCGTAGTTGCGACGGATCGCCTCACCTGAGTCAGTGAGATACTTAGATAGTACTATGACCGCCAAAAATCTCGACAACGGCGCTATCGGCATCCAGCACGAAAACCGTCCGCCGCTGTTCCTGATGCACAACCGGCTCGAAGTACGAAAAGCTCGATCGGGTCTCGCCGTAGTTGGTTACGAGAATAATCTTGTCGCGTTGGTGACTTCCAGTAACCAGGCAGGCTCCTGACCGATGGCGCGAAACGACACGCCCCGAAGTGTCGCCTTGTGCCAGACGTCATTGATCGATGTTTCGTCGACTACCTCGGTTGGAGAAGGTGATTGTTGGCGGCTGTCACACGCACAAAGCAGTCCCACAGCGACGCCGATCAACAGCCTGGTCCAGCGGCTCATCTAGAACGACTACTCCTCGTCAGACGATAGCTCAGCCGCTTTGACGCCTTTGGCAAATGTCTCCACAAGCACCTTGGAAAATTGGTGCGGCTTCAACCAGTACCAGGAATGGGCGCTGAGCACTGTAGCGCCGCCGGTGGCGGCACCACTGACAAAGAAACCACCATTGGGCACAACCGGCAGTCCAAGGTTGCGTTCCAGAATATCCGGCAAATCGTCGCCATCATATATGGCATAGCCCATTGGATCGCGGACATGGTTTATGTTCAGCCAAAATAAACCGTTTTGAAGGAGGTAGCGCATAAAATAAAACAGCGTCTGGCCTCGATCGCCACTTAACTTCATATCCAGCACCAGTGCTGGGTTGCCGTAGGTTACTAAACCTCGCAACGCGTTAGGCGGTAGACAGAAGTTTTGGGTGAACTCAGGCAAGCTCTCGAGTTTTTCCCGAACAAGCTGCTCACGAAACGCTTCCAGTGCACCCTGGTCGCGCATGGTCACCGTTGTTAACTGCACCGCCAAACGACCTTCGTTACTAATCTCCAACACACCTGACTCGAGCATGGCCCGAAGGCAAGTCTGCAGTTCGATCTTCCCCAAAATATCTTTGAATTTCTGGCTAGGCCCCATACTTAACAATTCTTGAAGGTCTACAAATGGTACCTGGTATAGCGCATAGGTCTGAATAGCCATGGCACCCGCACTATGCCCAAAAAGCACAACTTCCCGGCCCTGAGCCACGCTATTCATGATTTTTTCATGCAACTTGAAATGAACACGGCGAGCATTTTCAAAACCAGAAACCCAAAACGTGTCGTGAATTCCCGTAACAAAAACTTGTTGCATCAGTCTGGCGACCGGCCCCGGCATCCCGTGCTCCAACTGCGACCAGTCAGTCATTCTCTGAACGACAGAATAATCATCTCCACTGACGTGCCCCCAATAAAACCGACCAGCCTTGGGGTTAATTTTTCGTTTTCCATCCGCTAGCAAGTATTTTTGCACAGTCGGCTCATTGTAGAGTTCTGCCTGGACCCACTCATGCATGGTGTCTATCTGTTCGTAAAAGTCTTGCTCGGCCTGAGCTGCCCCTCCGGGCGTGACAGGTCGTGAACCATGTAGGTAGATGAAGTCAATGCATTCAAGCTGTGAGCAATCTGCACTTTGTATATCTTTTTTAAGATTATCAGGAACTGCCGGAACACCCGAACATCCCTGCGTAAGAACAGCAATTGCGATTAGAAGCGGGCCAGGTAATTTCTTATTTAACACGCTACATCCGGTCACAACGACTCCCCTTATTCAGTTGCATTTTGCAGGCGATCTTGCGGCACTTTCTAACAGAAAAGTGGTTTTGAAAATAAGCGATAGCATCGACAAAGTATATAATCCCTAAAATCCCCACATTTGACTAACATCGTATTAGCCTGTGCTCTCGAAATTCGATCGACGAATCACCTTTAAGTTCGCAAAAGGAATCATATGACCTGCTCGACCATTTGTGTATACCCTCAATTATTTGGTAGAGCAGTAAGTTCGATGAGTTTGCTTTGGCACCTTGTGTATGGCGGATTTCTATTTTGTTGCATAATTTCGTGTGAATTCCAAGACTTGTCATGTAGGTGCTAGTGGTTGCGATGGGTGGCCAATGCATGATCTAGCCATCTTTTTCGTCCAACTATTCGCCACCAGCCTTTAAGCTCGCGTTCAGGCCATCGAACATAAGATTTACCCGCAGGCTGTGGCCTTGTTCGGGTCCGGTCGTCTGCAATTCATAGACGGCGAAACATGGCTGGATGGCGCGAAACGCGATGAACCTGTACAGTTCATCGGCGCGACTTGAAGCGCATTCACACGGCGTACGGAAAATTCAAATGCGGCAATTGTTTACCATTTTTGTTATTACATTGTTGTCTGCACAGGCGCTGGCACTGACACCGTATACAGCAGTCTACGAAGCCAAAGGCAGTGGTCTGAGTGCCAGCAACCAGATGACTCTTCTACCTCCCGACGCATCAGGCCGGATCGAATTGCGCTCGGTATCCAAAGCGCGCGGAATTTCCAGGGTGCTGAAACGTGACCCGATCGTCGAATACACACAATTCGAGGAGATCGATGGCAAATTCCATCCCGTCGAATACCACTACCTGTTCAATAACAGCGGCAGCAAGAGAAATGCCTGGGTCATTTTCGATCGGGAAAATCTTGTTGCAAAAAGTCTCTACAAGACGGAAACGGTCGAGCTCGATATCCGACCGGAGCATGTCGATCGCCTGCTTGAGCAGCTGATATTTCGCACGGACATCATGGCAGGCAGGGTCGCCGACAAGTATGCGATAGTGGAGCGTAACACTCTGCGCGAAGCTGTCTATGAAAAACTGGGTTCTGAAACGATCGGGACCAAGGCCGGCAGTTTTGATACGGTCAAGTACAGACGTCAGAGAATCGGCTCATCACGTAGCGTGATTATCTGGTTTGCGCCTGAACTCGAGTATTTGCCTGTACAGATGCGACACTTCAACGAAGACAAGGTAACCGGCACGGCCATTTTGACATCTTATGCCGCAAGCAATTCTGAATAGGAATACCGCGCGCTACGCTTTGGGGAGGGATACTCCGAGCCATCCCTGATATTTCCCACCACGATCTTTATGATAGGTCTCGCACTCCTTGCAGGCATGTCGTCGAATGCACTTAAAAGCAGCCTACAACCGGCCAGTCGCTGGCTGAGATAATTGATCCCGTGACAGGCGGGAGCCGGCCAGGAGCGGGTGACCGGACCGCCGGTGAAACGGTCGACGATGATAAGCCACCGTGCTGTCTCGCCAATTAGGAGTAAGGTAATCTGATAGACGATCATCCCGTCGGTCTCGCTTGCAGCGAGCCGCAGAACGACTCCTGGACAGATCACCATGCATAGCACACAGTCCCAATACACCTTGGTCGAAGAGATTGTCCATGCCGTCAGCCACGGCGCCGGCGTAATCCTGAGCATCGCCGGCCTTTCGTGGATGCTCTATCTCTCGATCGGCACCTCCGATCCATGGCGGATCGTCGCCAGCTGTGTCTACGGAGCCAGCCTGATCTCTTTGTTCCTCGCCTCGACGCTGTACCACTCGTTGCACGCTTCGCCGCAGAGACATTTGTTCAAGCTGCTCGATCACTGTGCGATCTATCTGCTGATTGCTGGCACCTACACCCCTTTTCTGCTCGTGGCGATGCGAACCGATACCGGTTGGTGGCTGTTTGGGGCAATCTGGTCATTGGCGACGGCAGGGATCCTGACCGAGCTCTGGTTTCGGCATCGGTATCCCCGGTTGTCGCTCATCGGTTATCTTCTCATGGGTTGGCTCATCGTGATCGCGGCGCCTCAAGTGGCGGACGCCATCGGCCCCAACGGCATGGCTTGGTTGATCGGAGGAGGCGTCTGTTACACGGTGGGCGCTCTGTTCTACAAGGCGAAGCGCCTGTCATTCAATCACGCCATCTGGCATCTCTTCGTGCTCGCCGGGGGTGTCTGCCATTTCCTCGCCGTGGTCTGGTACGTGCTCCCCGTGCGTCAGGCTCTGCCAACGAGCGGCTAGCCATTGCAGGCGGTCATTGGCATCAATGGGGCCATATCCGCCGGATTGTTACGTGGCAACACGACGGGCAACAATCGACCCTCACCGGCCTGTCAATCACTTGTTGTGGAATGCGGCAGGTTAAAGTGCAGCAGTACATACGCAACCATTGACGACAGGATTGAACCAACAAGAATACCCAAGCGATCACCAATAAAGTAATCACCGCTTCCGTGTTCAAAAGCCAGTCCCGCGATGAATAGGCTCATCGTGAAACCGATGCCACAGGCAAACGCCACACCCAGAAGCTGCAGCCAATTTATACCCTTGGGCAGCTTGACAAAGCGAAGACCCACAGCCAGCCCGACAAACGCGAGAATACCCACCGGTTTGCCAATCAACAACCCGGAGATCACCCCTAATGTTACCGGATGGGTCACATCATCGAACGACATACCGGACAGCGATAGACCGGCATTTGCGAAAGCAAACATCGGCAGAATCGCGAACGCAACAGGGCCATGCAGATCATGCTCAAGTTCTCTTAACGGCGATCTTCCCTGTTCACCATGCATTGGGATGCAAAACGCGATAAGAACACCTGCCAACGTTGCGTGAACTCCAGATTTTAGTACAGCGATCCAGAGGACGACCCCTACAAGGATGTACGCCGAGACGCGTGTAACGCCAATTCTATTCATAACCACTGCACTAACGAGGGCGAGAGCACCAATGAACAGAGCAGCCAAAGAAAGATCGCCGGAATAGAAGAGAGCAATAATGATAATCGCGGCAAGGTCATCGAATATGGCCAATGTCAGCAAGAAGACCTTGAGCATGGTCGGTACGCGGCTACTGAAGATGCTCAGCAATGCCAACGCAAATGCAATATCTGTCACTATGGGAATAGCCCAGCCATCCAACGCAATAGGATCGCCCCAATTCAACCAAACATAGATCGCGGCTGGTACGACCATGCCGCCAAGCGCACCCATTCCAGGCAGTATGATCTGGGAGAGTGACGACAGTTCTCCCTCCATGATTTCTCGTTTGATCTCAAGCCCAATTAGCAAGAAGAACACAGCCATTAAGCCGTCGTTAATCCAGAGGAGAAGCGGCTTGTTGATCGACAGCGCCCCAACTTGCATAGCAACGGTTGTGTCCAGCAATGAGTCGTACAGCGCCGCCAAAGGAGAGTTGGCAACTAACATTGCAATGCCAGCGGCAGCCAACAAGAGAATGCCACCAGCCGACTCAAGCTTCATGAAGTCACAAACAGCAGTCAGCACACCTGGTGGAGTCGATTTATTAGTTTTCACCATGGAACCTGATAGTGCAGAAATCACAATCTTAGCAAGATAAGACCTTAAGAAAAGCGCTGCGCTCAATGACCGATTGCCGCCGACCGCCGTCTGTCGCGACTTCGTTTTTCAAGTCATTTGCCTAACTGCTTCGTCCGCAAAAGCTGCCTGATGGTGTTCGATTGCTGCAAGAATTTGTAGAACGCCGACTATACACTCAAGAGCTACCGGTGAGGTGCTAGGATATTAACCGGCAGAAATCGACCCGTTGCTGTCCCTAGACTGAGAAACGCGAACGTCTGCTTTGCAGTGTTCCTACTAATGCCGCGCCGGCACCAACGAGTGTATAGGACTTTGGTCCAATGTACGACCAATTCAGGGTCTGGTATTTTCTCCAGTAGTTGATGGTATGTGTCTTCCGGAAGGTAAAGCTAGCAACCCCAATTCTTGGAAAATGCCAGCATGAAAAGATTGCACCGGATGATTTCAATCCACGTCATGAGTCTTCCCCAAAACGTTATTGGCGTGTTCTTGGGGCCGCTTACGCGGCCCCTTTTTACTTCGCGCCCGACAAGGCCAATCGACGTGCTTTTTACGATGCATTGAAGCATGAATGCGATGTGCTTCGGTCGTGAGGTCTTATGGTGAGAAAGTTAGATTTAATCGATGTACTGGCACTGCTTCTTATCGTCGTTGGTGCAGGCCTTTATGCGTATGGTTTATTCCTGGATCCGCCTTCGTCCCTCGAAGAGCTGGTGCTTACCTAGTTCGGAGACTGGACGCCGGGATTTATCATCGATGGTGTCCTATTGCTGACCATTAATAGTGTGATTCACATGCACGAGCGACGGCGCGTCATCAGTCAGGTTGGCAGTCTGAGCAATGAGTTTGCCCTGGATGCCGTGCGCCGTTGTCGTGACGAGGGGTGACTACAGAGTGGCAAAATGAATGACATGCGTCTGGTGAATCGCCCAGGTGATTGTGTATTACGACCGATCAAACGACTGAAAATTCTGTTTCGCGAACTCGAAATCTGCGGATAGTGTTTATGCAACTGCAATTCAAAAATTTTGCCTCCCTACTGCTGCTCATCGGCGGGATTGGCATTACGCCAGCGCTATTTGCTCAGACTGCAGATCTTACGCTGGGTTTAGTTGACGCTCGCCTGGAGATTCTTCGCGATAGTGGCGCCGCAAGTACGGATGAAATGATTCAGGCATACGAAGTTGCGCGAAACCGACTAAATGATGCCGCATCCTTCAATCGTGATGCTGCCAGATACGTAGATGCGCTTTCCAGCGCACCGAGGCGGCAAACTGAAATCCAGGCGCGAATTGACGAGTTCGACGGCAATGAGATCACGTCAGAGGAAGTCGCGGGCTTGTCAGGCGAGGAACTGGAATCACGACTGACGTTGACGCGTAGCGAACGCCACGACTTAGAGAATTTGCTGGATAGTTACGAGCGGCGGTTGGCGAGCCGAGAGACGCAGTCCGACCTGCTCAGGACACGCCGCAACGAGATTTCGCAGCGTCTTGGTGAGATCGATGAGGCGGAGCTGTCCATCGACCGGGATGCAATTCCAACCATGACCGAAGCCTTACAATGGGGCGCGGCGGCGGAGTATATGGCCCTCGTTGCGGAACAACGGGCCAACGTGGCACAACTCGGCAGTCAACGGGTTCGTTATAGCGTCTTGCAGGCGGAACGTGCAGAAATGTTGCTCAGAATCGACACGCTCGTCGGGCAGGTGCGTGCGCTGGAGCAGGGCTTGCGGCGCAGCTTGTCTGATGAGGCTCAGCCGGATGACCTCGGAATCGACGATGACGATCCGGTCTACGCCATTGCGAATGTCCTAATGATGGAATATGCGCGACTCCGAGCGCAACGACTCGACATTGAAGGGCTTCTCGATGCAGCCAGCGCACAGCGGGATGCAGTCACGCGAAGCACACGTGCACTCGGCGAACGCTTCGCAACAGCCCGCCGGATGGTGGACTTCGCCTCTGAGAGCGATGCCCTTGGAGCCATACTGCTTGCGTACTGGGAAGATATTGATTCTTATCGCCTTGCCGATCCTACAACCCAGTTGTCTCAGCACTTGGGCGATACTGTAATTAGCCACATTCATCATGAGGAGGCGCTCGCGGAAATCGCCAACGTGTCCGGCTACATTACTGGCCGGATTCGAGACGCGGGCCTGGATCCCGCCACAATCGCGGAGGCGAGCAGAGACGTGCTGGTCGAACTCGCTCGCTCCAGGCGAGAACAGTTGCGAAGAATCATCGAAGTGGAGTCCGACTATATATTCGCGCTGAGTGAGCTTGAGGCCGATCACTCTCAGCTCACAACTACTATAGACGAATACGAGAAATATCTTGGTGTACTGATTCTCTGGAAGCCGAGCCGTCAGCGGCTATGGAAATTCAATCCACGTGCATTGCCCGCCGAGATCAGCAGCGTTATGGGCAAATTGCGGGAGAGTGACACCACCATCGAGCCGACTTTTGTTATTTTACTTTTATTTGCGAGCACCCTGTTCATCACACGGCGACGCATGTGGGACGCACAACTTGTGCAGAATACTCCCATCCTGCGACCCAGAAGTGATTCCATTCGTTTTACCCTCGTTGCCCTCTTCTTGAGCGGTCTTCGCGCATTGCCGGCGACGCTGCTAATTGTTGCCATAGGCACATTGTTTTCGCGAGACACCACATCGGCGACGGCTTCTCTGTCCACCGCACCCAATTTCATCGCCGTTGTACTGTTCGTCTTGATCTTCACGCGTACCCTGTGTGATGAAAACGAGGTTGCCAGAGCACACTTCGGATGGCGTTCGAACGCGTGCGACCAGTGGCTTGAAGACGCAAGCTGGCTGATTCGCTGGTGGCTCCCGATAGCCGCCCTCGCGGCAATTGTCTTCATGCTGGCCGACGATACAGCGGCCGTCGGTCGGCTCACGCTGCTGCTTGCGATAGGTGTCCTCATCGGGCGTCTCGTCAGCAATTGCAGGCGAGGCGCGCGGGTCAACGAGTGGCGATGGTCGATCGTCACCGTGAACCGCTTACGACTGATGTTTGTCGCCATCCTCATCCTATTGGCCGCAGGCGTGTTTTGGGGCCTTCGATATTCGGTCGGTATCATCAGTATCAGCCTGCTAGCCACGGTCTGTATCGGTGCAGGGCTGTTACTCGTTCATAGTCTGCTGATGCGTTGGCTACGAGTCGTCCACCGGCGGCTGCGATTCGCAGAACTATGGAGCGCAAGAACGAAGAAAGCAACTGGCGAGATTGATGCGATCGAGGAAGACCAGACCGGATTGCTTGAAATCAGCGAAGCAACGACGCGATTACTGCATGTGCTTACCATGGTTGTGACTGTTGTCGCTTTGTTGTATATCTGGGCCCCACTGTTACCCGCTTTTGATCTGCTGTCCGAGGTGACTCTATGGACATCGAGCAGCGTTGTGGAGGGCGAATCGGTAGTTACGCGGATCACGCTTGAGACACTGGTCGTAGTCATTTTTCTGGTCAGCGTCACCTTAGCCGCGGCTCACAACCTGCCAGCCCTGGTCGAACTGGTGCTGCGCTCACGCACTGACATGACCGCGAGCGGCCGCTATACCACCAGCACCCTGATAAGTTACGTAATCATCGGCGTCGGCATAATCAGCGCCTTGTCGGCCCTCGGGCTGCATTGGTCGCAGTTACAATGGTTGATTGCAGCGCTGGCTGTTGGCATCGGATTTGGCCTGCAGGAAATAGTCGCTAATTTTATCAGCGGCCTGATCATCCTTTTTGAGCGACCGATCCGTGTTGGCGACATTGTCACCGTCGGTGACAAAGACGGCGAAGTAAGCAAAATTCGAATCAGGGCTACTACGATTCGCGATTTCGACGGCAAAGAGCTGCTGGTGCCCAATAAAGATTTCATCACCGGCCACCTGTTGAACTGGACGCTGACGGATTCAAACATGCGGATTTTTATTCCGGTAGGCATCGCCTATGGCAGCGATGTGGAAAAAGCACTGAGAATACTGGGCGAAGTCGTTGCGGATCACTCCAGTGTGCTAAAAGAACCTGAACCACGGATTACGTTCGAGGATTTCGGTGACAACGCGCTGGAGCTATCGCTACGATGTTTCCTCGGTAAAATCGAAGGTTGGCGGAGAATCGTCACAGAACTCCGCCGGGATATCTATAAGCGCTTCAACGAGGCTGGAATTGTCATCGCGTTTCCACAGCGGGATGTGCATCTGGATTCACAGCAGCCGATCCGTATTGTTGTCGATCCAACGCCAACTGATTAATTTCCGGCCGTTCTCAAGATCCGTATTAGATGCGACGTTCGATGCCTTTGATCTCGTACTAGATGGCTGCTGAATGGCGCGACGAATTTACTCCAAAAACTGGGGGCTTCCACTTCTCTAGCATGACCAAATCCACCATCGTCGTAACTGGCGTAATTGCTGTGCTGCGAGCGTTGCTCACTGCCGCGGGCGAGTTCATATAACGCCCATTAAGATTGTGTCGCGAATATCTTCTCATAATTCGCCGGCGCGCTGTTTTACGATGAGTGAGAGCGGCGCGGACCCGCGTCGAATATTCTCCCCACAAGCAATTCCCTAACAGGATGAGTGGACCAAAGCTCCTACCTTGACAGATACATTGGGTGCTAACACCCGGGTCTAATGGATCACTTTTGGATGCAAATCAACACCTAAGGCCTATAGGACCAAAGTCCAATACGCCTTAGCTGTTGATGTGCCTCCTTTATTCATCCACCTATGGATCAATAGAGGATGCAAATTATCAGAATCAGTGGCTTCCTTATAATGAGTTTTTTGCCTGATCCAAAACCTCGCGGACCACTCGCATCAACTGCGTTGGCGCTAACGGTTTTTGTAGGAATGCGCTGATCCTTAAGGCTTTGCTGCTCTCGGGAGTAATGGTCGGGCTATGGCCAGTACATATGATGATGGGGATGTCGGGCCTGAGTTTTAACAAGGCAGTCGCAAGTTTTTCGCCTGTCATGTTGGGCATGGTTTGGTCGGTCACTACCAGATTGAAATGGTCGGGATTTGCCGCAAAAATCTCCATAGCCTGTTGCCCGTCGGAAACAGTCGTTACGATGTATCCAAACCGTTCCAAACAATCATGTCCCAGATTTCTAATCGATTTCTCGTCATCTACGAATAGAATATTCTCGGTGCCAGTGTAGTCCTGCACGTCACCTCGGGATTCGGGTAGCTTTTCTACAGGCCCTTCAGCAAGTGGCAAGAAGACCTCAAAGATCGATCCTTTTTCTGCCTCGCTGGAGACTTTAATGCCCCCCGCATGGTCCTGGACAATTCCGAATACGGTGGAAAGCCCAAGGCCCGTTCCTTGGCCCACCTCCCGCGTGGTGAAAAACGGGTCGAAGATCTTCGCCTGGGTCTCATCATCCATGCCAACCCCGCTATCGGTTACGGTCAACCGACAGTAATCGCCATGAATTTTTGTGCCGTTAAAGCACACAATTCCTGCAACCTCTGAGGAATCCAGAGTTATTGTGATTTTTCCGATGTCCAAAATCGCTTGCCCCGCATTCGTGCAGATATTCACCACTACTTGGTACATTTGGGTGGAATCGCAGAACACAGGCACTATACCGTCAGGTATTTTTTCCTCGATTGTAATGTTTGCGGGGAGGGCCGCGCGCATCAGTTTCATCGCCTCTTTGATGACAGGAACAAGATCGCAAACATGTTTGACGCCCTGACTGCGCCGGCTGAACATGAGGACCTGAGACACCAGATCTTTGGCCCTCTGTGCGGCGCTGGTGATTTCTTTCAGATCCGTATATTCCTGGCTGTCGGCATCGAATTTTTCCAAGAGCAAATCGGCATATATGAATATCGGGTAAAGAATATTATTGAAGTCGTGAGCAATCCCCCCGGACAGTGTGCCGAGGGCTTCCATCTTCTGTGATTGACGGAGTTGTTCTTCTGCTTCCTTAATTTTGGTAGTTTCAATTACCGTTATCCCTATACCCTTGGGCTTTTTCTTTGCTCCGAGTATCGGGAAAAATGAATGCAGCCAATGACGGGTTGCACCGGGTTGGCTTAAAGTTTCGCCGGTGATTTCTTCATGTATTATGGGCTGACCCGTCCGCAGTATGCCCCGAAATCTTTTCTCAACAGCGAGTCCGAGCGGCCCCGGCAATATGTCGCGGGGACGTTTATGGATATGGTTCTCGATGCTAATGCCATTAATGTCCGCTAATGTCTCATTGACGTTGATGTAACGAAATTCCAAATCAAATATGGCCATTCCAACAGGGGCAGTGGCGATATAGGAATCAAGTAAAGCCCTGCTCTCTTGTAATGCCACCTCGGCCTGTTTGAGTTCGGTAATGTCTTTCAGGAAACCCCGAAGCACTTGAGGCGTACCGTTCTCGGTGGCGACGTTAACAACATCATTTAGCCACACCGTACGCCCGTCTGCCGCGATCATGCGGTATTCAAACTCGAAATCGGTCAGTGTCTTAGAGGACGTCTCACAGAATTTGATGGCGAAATCCCGATCTGCGGGGTGTAAATGAGACACCCAGAAATCCTTCTCATACCATTGCTCAGCCGGATACCCGAGAAGGGTCTCAACCTGATGACCGATATACGTGAACAGCCAGGTCTGAGCGTCTGCTTCCCAAGGAATGATGTTGGTCGCGTCTAAGAGGCGCTGGCGGCGTATTTCATCAACCCGCGACTGCTCGTTGACGCCGCTCATTTGGGGCTCAAATTTCATGTCCAAGATATTTAGCTGGTCTAGGGGCCTAGAAGTCCACGCTCGCCCAGACCAGGCCATGCCTCCCTCTAAAAGTACGTATTACTCTTAGGGCCGATTTTACCCACATCTAGCGGCCAGCCGACCCAAAAACTGAATGAAATTGCATGGATTACGAGTCTCCGACGTCTGAACGTTTGCTCTGGGTCGTTTGCGGCCTGTCGTCATCCTATCAGCTCAACGACCGCTATTGAGTTGCCATCTCAACCGGTCAACGCAAATCACCACAAAATCAAATACTTGCTAATAGAGGCATGGTTGGTACGCTTTCCTGATGGTGCGTGATCTGGCCATTCTTGTCATCCAGCTGATTATGATGATTGCTCGTTTTTTCCACCCCGGCGACGCTCGTTTGATCGTCACCGAATTGCTGCTCGTCAAGTACCAGCTGCTGGTTCTGAATCGCTCACGGGAACGAGCGCTGAACCTTCGGCCAATGGATCAAGTTATTGCAGGGCTTTATGCTGGATTCATGCGCTCGCCCGGCTGAACCGCTTAGTCATCACCTTGAACTCATCAAAGCTCTTGAGTTCTCACCGTGATCACATCATCGTACTCGGCCCAGGACATTTGAAGCGCGTCCTGAGTCAATATGTAGGCCATTACAAGGAATTGAGAAGCCATCTCTCCTTACAATAAGGACTCTCCGGATCGGAGACCAAGTCAGTCAGCCGACCAGGGTCGAATCGCCGAACTCACGATGGTCAGTGGGCTTCATCACAAGTACACACGAAAAGCGGTCTGAAATGATAGATTCGATTTTTCAGGTGGGACAGGTCGTAACTGCTTTCGAATCATCTGCTGGACGATGCTCGGCTCAGTCGTTACCAGCCGTGGTGGATAACAAAATTAAGGAGAGTCAGGCTAAGACCAAGGGCCGCGTGTATCCTACAAGTGCCTGTGCATAGGTAAAGAATGGGCGTGGTTTTTGCATTGACCACCCTCGTCTCTGCATCCTAAATCGAGATCGCCTTTAAAATGGCGTCATGCAGCGAACTCGCGTCACAAGGCTTGCTCAGAATTGCGACACTACCTACCGATTGCGCTCGATTGATAATTATCTTGTCATTTTGTCCCGAGATAAATATTGTCGGAATATCTCGACCTGATGCTGCGAGCAAGGCGTGCAATTCAAACCCATCCATGTCGGGCATCATGACATCGACAATGAGACATGAGGCCTGGTCAACATAGGGTCCGTCCAAACAGTCACGACCGGATGCAAGAAGTTGAATATCGAAACCGAATGACCTGACCATTCGACCCAAGGCACGCCGTACAGACTTGTCATCGTCAACAATACATATCAGGTTAGAAACCTCTCCCATGCCGAAATCATAGTTCTTTTTCGCAGAGGTGAATATTAGACTTTAGTCGTACGACTTCATAGAGCAGCCTGGGAATTGACGGCCGCTGTTTCGGCAACATGGATCAAGTCTGCTACAGTGCGAGCCCCAATCTTCTGCATGACATGCCCGCGATGCACCTTGACTGTTTTCTCGCTAATCCCCAGCGTACCGGCAATTTGTTTATTCCGCAGGCCCTTGACGACCAGATCCATGATCTCAATCTCGCGCGGGGTGAGCTTCCCAACCTTCTCTTGTGCCACCATGAGCTGCATTTTTTGCTCCCATGCCACACGACTATTCTTTGTAGCGAGCGCGACCGCATGTAACAACCTTTTTTCATCGATAGGCTTTGACAGGAAATCCGAAGCACCTTCCTTCATTGCACGCACGCCACTTGCGGTGTCACCGCCACCCGTGATGAAGATCATGGGCAGGTTGCATGTGCGGTTCTTGATATCGTTCTGCAGGTCGAGGCCCGATGCCCCAGGCATGTGCAAGTCCACCAAAATGCAACCGACTCCGACGTATTCTTCACTTCGCTGGAATTCCTCCGCACTTGCATATGACTCCACCTCATAACCGGCGGAGCGGATCAACCGACCCAAGGACTTGCGAATCGACACGTCATCATCGACGATGAAAACCATTCCCTTATGCAAAACGTCCGGTTCTAACTCACGCGTCTGCCGGGCTGCGGGAATAGCGACGCGTTTCGCGGGCATGGGCAGGGTGATGTAGAATGTGGCACCAGGACCTCGGTTATTCTTCGCCCATAACCGGCCACCAACGTTCTGCAGTATCGACTTCGAAACGGCGAGTCCCATCCCCATCCCTTTTTCTTTTGTGGTGAAAAAAGGCTTCAAAAGGTTCCGATACGGCTCGTTTTTGAAACCGGTGCCGCTGTCCTTGATAGAAATTTCCACTGCGTTCGATTTTAGGTGACTTGTGCGGATCAGGACACGTCGATCCGGCGGATCGCGCTTCGCCGTTGCATCAATAGCATTCGTCAGGAGGTTGAAAAATACCTGTTGCAGCTGGATGGGATCGCAGGACACCATGGGGAGCGCGGGATCAAGTTCCATATTTACATGTAACTGGTTCATAATCAGCTGGCTTCGCAGCAGGGTCTCGGTGTCGACAATGAGCTTATTGATATCGACAAATTCAATGTGATATTTTCTGCGCTCCGACAGGGATCTAAGCCTTCGAATCACCTCCGCTGCTCGTTTCGCATCGTCAATTACATCTGAGATGGACTCGATCGTTTCTTCAGAGATGGCAGCAGAGGGGGTCATCTGATGCTGCATTGCTTGGGCGTTGGCCAGGATCGCTGTGAGCGGCTGATTCAGCTCATGGGCCAACGAAGCAGAAATTTCTCCCAGCATGTTAACGCGGCTAACATGTGAAAGCTCTTCCAGGCTCCGTCTGCTACGCTCCTCCGCGCGCTTGATATCGCTTATGTCACGCAGAAAAACCGTCATCGTTGTGGTGCCGTTATGCACAACTCTGGAAATTGTTGCTCTTGCCGGAAACGTCGTACCGTCTTTTCTTCGGCCTGCGATCTCGCCGCGCCGATCCATCAACCGGCTCTCGGATTCTGAGCGCTCAAATTCTTGCACATAGGCACCATGAGCCGCTCTGAACTGACGAGGCAGGAGTATATCCAGCGGTCGTCCGATGACCTCCTGATGACTGTAGCCGAAGACATGTTGCGCGCCCTGATTGAAGCGGACGATATGTTGATTTCGATCAATTGAAATGATGGCGTCGGCTGCGATGTCGATAATTTCGGAAAGCAGCGTGTAATCCTGCAAGAGTTCGTCGAACTTGATTTGCAGGTCCTTTGCTTCTGTTTCTATACGTGCGCCGGATGCGCTACGCTGCGCTGCGGTCAGCTGGCGACGGAGTGATCGCAGTTCGTCGATCAATTGCTGTTTGGTTTTGCGGGCGTGGTTGCCATGGGCTTTTTGCTCACCGCCGCTCAAACTTGGACAGGTGTGGCGAGTGTAAGTGGTATTAAACTTTGTTTGCTTAGCATGATTTGGCTTGCTGCTTTCCGAATTTTAATTCCTGGCTCATCAAAAGAAACAAATAATTTTGATACTGTAAATTACGCAATACAAAATTTACCTTATATTTCACAAACCATGGATGTATTAACTGGCAACAGAGCTTTAGTCTTGGATCGTATTTTTAATTATGGTTTTATTCATACTAGATTAATAGAGTTTTCATTGGGAGGAATGGGGTGGAATGTGTTATGGCCACCAAAAATATTTTTTTCAATTGCAGATTACTTATTAATTTTTTCTTTCATCGGGTTACTTTTGTATTTGATAAAACGAAAATCAATAATAGATATTAACCTCAAAAGAGGACATTTCATAATAATTATATCCTCAATAATTATTATGTTAGGAATTGTTTTTTACAACTGGACTTTTACTCAAGTCGGGCTTGCAAGATACACGTTTCCAATAATAGTAAGTTTTGGAATTTTACTTTCTTTGGGTTGGTATGTTTTGGTAAATAAGAAACGATTTCTCAAACCTTTACTATTGATTCCTTTGATATTTCTATTC
>JACZWL010000069.1 GCA_022572185.1 Pseudomonadota bacterium
AAAAGGATGGATAAACCAATGAAAGCAAAAACAATCCGCAGAAACTTTGTACTCGCATCAGTCGTATTAATTGCTGGAATGATGATCGGGCTCTATGCCCAGGGAGCAGAGACCAACATAAACTACAAAACGGTTGAGGTTAATGGCCTCGACATCTTCTACCGTGAGGCCGGCGACAAGAATGCGCCAACGCTCTTATTGCTTCATGGATTTCCCACTTCATCACATATGTTCCGCAATCTGATGGCAGAGCTGTCTGACTCGTACTACCTGTTAGCGCCCGACTTTCCTGGTTTTGGCAACAGTGACCAACCATCCATGGAAGAATTCGATTACACATTTGACAATCTGTCCGCTATCGTCGATGGCTTCCTGGATGCGCTGGGTGTGACGAAATTTAGCATCTATCTCATGGATTACGGTGCTCCGGTGGGGTTCAGGATCGCTGCAAAATACCCGGAGCGCGTCGAAACGCTCATCATCCAAAACGGGAACGCTTACGATGAAGGTCTGCGCGAATTCTGGGATCCAATCAAAGTGTATTGGAATGATCGAACGCCGGAAAATGCCGAGCCACTCACAGGGTTTATTACTCCGGATGGGGTCAAGTGGCAATACACTCACGGCGTACGCGATTTACAGGCGATCAGCCCTGACAACTGGAATATCGATCATCGGCACTTGAGTCGCGAGGGCAATCCTGCAATTCAGCTCGCGCTCTTTTATGACTATCAGAGCAATGTTCCGTTGTATCCGAGCTGGCAAGCCTATTTCCGCGAACATCAGCCGCCAACACTCATCGTTTGGGGCAAAAACGACTACATTTTTCCGGCTGAAGGTGCGCATCCTTACAAGCGAGACCTCAAGAATCTGGATTTCAACTTGCTCGACACCGGCCACTTCGCGCTGGAAGAAGACGGAGACGTAATAGCCGGTCATATACGCCGCTTTTTGGACAAGCACCTCCGATAAAGCAAAGAAGTCTGCTGCGGGAACAACAAGATTATCAGCGAGCGGAATGCGGAGCGACGAGACCGCCCTAGGGAGGATATTCTCTGCCTAAGGGTTTTCCTTAGCAGAAGGCAGGATCAGGTGATGAAAAGGATGGCTAGGTCACGCACGATCTGAACAGTGTCAACCACGTCTCCATTGGCAAGTATTGGATTCCGCGGTGATTTGCGCTATGAATTACGAATTCGCCACCCACATGTCCTGAAGTCTACCGAGACAATGTACCGCTCACGAGTGAAGATCGAACGTGTTTCCGAGCAGCTCGACCCAGACCCGAGGCGCGTCATTCCTCGGTTCTTCGGCCCCGGCGACGAGAAGCGGCTTCGCGGAATCATCGGACGGATCCGAGCTCTCGACCGCTCCGCGGTCTCCAAATTGTTGAGCGGTCTCAAGCGGAGCTTCCAGAAGAAACATCCGGATCTCGCCGCGATTGCCAAGAGCAACTACGACGCGGTCAAACACCTCATTTCCGATGAGCATGATCTCGACGAGGAGCGGCGGCTCCTGATCGGTGCTTACTTCACGATGGAATACGCGATCGAGTCGGCTGCGCTGTTTAATCCCTCGATGGTGCCGGCCATAACGCAGGACGCAGCTGCCGAGGGCAGCACTCGTTTTGTTATGAGTCTGCGGGCGACAGGCGAGGGGCATATCTCTTCGGTCGTCTTCCGTCGCGGCGTGATCGGCCATGATAATCGAATCCGGATCGACCCTGTCGGTCAATACAGCCATCAGCTCCAAGTCATTGAGAATCGACAATTCGAAAAAAAAACCTACCGCAAGAAGCTCATCGAGATGGGCGTGTTCGAATCATCGACCGATGAAGTCCTGAATCGCCTGGGCGAGACCTTCAACTTCGCCGAACTCAACCTGGCGATCGATGCGGTGCGGGAGTCACGCGAATCTGCGCTCTCATTTTGCGAGACTGCCGACAGCATGATCGCACTCACGCGGGCGAACTACGATCTTCACTTGCCAGACCTCGATGACCCGTCCGAGTTCGTGATCTTCCCGAACTCAGACGCCGAGAGTCACGGGATCGAAGACATGCGCCTGGTGAGATTTCGCTTCGACGATGGCGGAATTTGCTATTACGGGGTCTATACAGCGTACGACGGCTCCAACATCATGCCCCAGCTCCTCGAAACGACCGGATTCCAGACCGTCAAGATTCGCACGCTGGGCGGTCGATACGCCCTCAACAAGGGAATGGCGCTTTTCCCGAGGAAGGTCGACGGCCGTTTCCTGATGCTCGGTCGGCTCGACAACGAAAATCTGTTCCTGCTGAGGTCCGACGACGTTCTTTTCTGGAACGAGGCCGAACTTCTCATGAAGCCCGAATTTGCCTGGGAAATCATCCAGATCGGCAACTGCGGATCGCCGATGGAGACCGAGTCCGGGTGGCTGCTGCTCACGCATGGCGTCGGCCCGATGCGCCAATACTCGATCGGCGCCGTCCTGCTCGACCGGGATGACCCTTCCCGAGTCATCGGCCGTCTCCCCGAACCGCTCCTTGTGCCGATTGACGAGGAGAGCGTCGGCTACGTCCCGAACGTTGTCTATTCATGCGGCGGCCTGATCCATAACGACAAACTTGTGATTCCCTACGCCATCAGTGATCGTTCGACGACCTTTGCCCTGGTATCGTTGCCCGAGCTGCTGGCGGAGCTAACCGCGTGAGACCGAGACACACCGAGAATCTGCGTGCGCAGCAATTGGTGGCGAATTCCTGAAATAACGCCAGCTACTTGCGCAGCAAGAGATTCTCGGCAGCGAGTACCTTGCTGGAGCGTCGCTGCCGTCTCGCTCATACGCCTGCCCTCGGCACCGCTTATTACCGAAGAGCGTGGGATTGCGCTATTCCCTTGACTGGGGTATAGCCTTGAGGATGGAGGCGATCAGTATCTGTTAGCTGCGATCTCACGCAGATAATGAAAGACTGGGAACTCAATGATCACTGCAGGCTGACTTGCGTGGGTACCAGAGGAAGGAGATGACAATGCGTTTGGGCATGATCGGGCTTGGTCGCATGGGCGGCAATATGGCACGCAGGCTGCGCGGCGGTGGCATCGAAGTGGTCGGCTATAACCGTAATGTCACCGTGACCAGTAAACTTGCTGACGAATGTGGACTGACGCCGGCAGACTCAGCCGAGCACCTGGTTTCACAGCTCGAGGAACCCCGGCTAGTCTGGTTGATGTTGCCCGCTGGTGAGATAACCGAAACCTACGTTGGGCAGATAAAGGACCTGCTTGGAGCGGGCGACATACTGGTCGACGGGGCGAACTCATACTTCAAGGACTCCGTCCGCCGCGGCCAGGAGCTTGCCAGGCTGAACATTGATTTCGTCGATGCGGGCGTATCTGGCGGGGTTTGGGGCTTAGAAAAGGGCTATGCCTTAATGATAGGAGGTCGCGAAGAGGCTCTCGCTCAGCTGAAACCGGTTATAGAGGTTCTGGCGCCGGCGCCTGGCCGGGGCTGGCTGACACGGGTCCCATCGGCAGCGGGCACTTTGTCAAGATGGTTCACAATGGCATCGAGTACGGCATGATGCAGGCCTATGCTGAGGGGTTCGCCTTGCTGAAGGCTCGAGACGATTTCGGTCTGGATTTGGCGGAGATCGCAGAGACCTGGCGGCATGGCAGTGTGGTACGTAGCTGGCTCCTGGATCTCACCGCAAACTTCCTGGCAGAGGATCAAGGGCTGGCAAACATCGAACCGTTCGTTGCCGACTCCGGTGAGGGTCGCTGGACAGCGATCGAAGCCATCGAGCAGGGCATCCCGACACCGGTCATGAGCACGGCTCTCATGATGCGCTTCGCAAGCCAGGGCCAACAAGACTACACCGCCAAGCTGTTGGCGATGATGCGGAAAGGTTTCGGAGGGCACGCGCTGAAACAGCGGGACCAGTGATGAGTGGTCCGTGTCATTTTGTCGTCTTTGGCGCATTGGGTCATTTGGTCACCACCAAGCTATTGCCGTCGCTCTATCACCTCGAGCTCGCGGGCCGTCTCGACGAAGCGTTAGGGTTTGTCGCTTTCGCTCGCCGAGATTGGGACACTCTGCGTTGGCGTGTCCATCTAAATGACGTGCTCGCTGAGCAATATGGAGCGAATCTGGATAAAGCGGCGGCCCGTCGGTTTGTTCAACGCTTCGAGTACGTCAAGGGCGATTACACGAACCCGGCAGCCTATCAGCACCTGCTCGAGCAGATCAACACACCGCGACCGGGCCGATGCGAGAGCGTTGTTTTCTATCTGGCTATCCCACCGGACGATTTTATCCAAGTGGTTCGCAATCTCGATGAGGCGGGTCTCAACAGCGTCGTTGGGCAGCATCGAATCGTTGTTGAGAAACCCTTCGGCACGAATCTCAGCAGCGCCCGCGCACTCAACGCTGAGCTGCACCGCCACTACCGCGAAGAACAGGTCTTTCGAATCGATCATTATCTAGGGAAAGAGACAGTACAAAACCTGCTGGTGTTTCGGTTTGCGAATTCGATCATCGAGCCACTGTGGAATCGGCACTACATCGATCATGTGCAAATCACTGCGGCGGAGGAATCAGGCATCGGTGAGCGAGCGGGCTATTTTGATCACTCCGGGACCTTGAGAGACATGGTGCAGAGTCACTTGCTCCAAGTGCTCACGTTAGTGGCTATGGAAGCCCCCGCCAGTCTGGACGCCGATGCCTTGCGTGACGAGAAAGTCAAGGTATTGAGATCGATCCGCAAAATACCCGTGGATTCGCTGGATGATGTAGCGCTGCGCGCCCAGTACGGGGCAGGTGAAGTGAATGGAGCGGCGGTTGCCGCGTACCGAGACGAGCCAGGGGTACCAAATGATTCCAATACGGAGAGTTATGCTGCCATCAAGTTTCACGTTGATAACTGGCGTTGGCAGGGTGTGCCATTCTATCTACGCAGTGGCAAGCGCTTGGCGGCCCGGCGCACTATGGTAGCGATTCGTTTTCGAGAGCCGCCGCATCAACTCTTTTGTGACACGCCCTGTGAAAGCATGGATCCAAACTGGCTTGTGTTCGCCATTCAGCCGGAGGAGAGCATTCGCTTTGAGCTGTATGCACGCGAGCCCGGTTTGAGCATGACACCCAGACTGTTGCGGATCGACACTAACTACAGGGCCGAGCACGAGCAGCGATTGAACGCGTACGCCACGCTACTATTGGATGTGATCGAGGGCGATCGCAGTTTATTCATTCGTTTCGACGAGGTGGAGATGGCTTGGCAGGTGATCGAGCCGATACTTGAACATTGGAGCCAGACGAGCGAGCGTCTCTATACCTACGCGCCTGGTAGCTGGGGTCCGAAGGAGACCCGTGTTCTGTTCGAGAAGCCGAATCAGTCCTGGCGTAACGAACCGTGAGCGAGCTCCGCCTGCGTTGGCACGTGTATTCGGATCTTGATCAGCTGATCGAGACCGTGGCTAACGGTATTGTGAGTGAAGCTGCGCGAGCGATATCAGCGGCTGGGAGGTTTCTCGTTGTGCTCGCGGGTGGCTCGACCCCCCGACCAATCTACGCGCGGCTCGTTGAACTCAATACGCCATGGCATCAATGGCACATCTACTTTGGCGACGAGCGATGCCTCCGTGCCGGTCATCCTGAACGCAACGACACAATGACCCGCGAGGTTTGGCTCGATAAAGTCGCGATACCTGTCGATCAAATACACGCGGTACCCGCCGAGTTAGGACCGGACGCCGGCGCAAAAAGCTATGCACAGGAACTCGCTGGCCTTGGACCGTTTGATCTGACCCTACTCGGGCTTGGCGAAGACGGTCACACGGCAAGCCTGTTTCCCGGTGGTCCTTTAGGTTGCCAGCGGGGCGCGCCCGACGTAATTGCTGTCCACGCGGCACCCAAACCACCTGCATCCAGGGTTAGCATGAGCGCAGCCCGATTGACGCGGTCCCAATCGGTTCAATTAATTGTGACGGGCGAAGAGAAACGCGCAACGCTTGCGCGACTGCGGGACGGGGCCGATATGCCGATTCGATCCGTGAATCCTGCGAACGGCATCGACCTGTTCCTTGACCGCTCTGCGTTGCCAACGACCGTCATCTAACCGATGTTGGCGAGGAATCCAACTCGGTAGGCAAGTGATCGCACGCTGGGATTACAAATCGTGTCGCCGGGTGGTCGACGAATTGCATCCCGGTGTTGAGCTCTACTGAAACGCCCGAATAGTTATTTGTGAACCCTGCGGGAGCGGCCACGACGAAGGCGCGAACTGATCTATGAGGAATTCAAGATTGCTCGGCTTCCAGACGCTCGGCAAGGAAGTCGATAAGAAATCGCACCCGGGTCGGCAGATGATGTCGGTCCGGGTAAATGATCCAGGTAGCCGCGTCCTTAACTTCAAACCCCTCCAGGACAGGTACCAGCTCACCGCGCGATAACTCTCCGTCCACGTAGTAGGCGGCGAAACGTACCAGGCCGATGCCCTGCACTGCCGCCGCGACGAGTGCGCGGCCGTTATCGCTGGTCCAGCTGCCACGGACCTTCACGGTTCGAATCGCGTCCGGATAGGTAAAGCGCCAAGACATATCCAGCAGGGTGAGGCAATTGTGCGCACGCAGATCATCAGGCTCTTTAGGCTTGCCGTGCCGCGCAAAGTACTCAGGACTCCCACAGACCAAAATGCGGCGCGGCGCGACCTTGCGTGCGATCAACGAGCTATCGGCGAGAGCGCTCATGCGCACTGCCAGATCGAAGCCCTCGGCGACGATATCGACCAGTCCCATGCGGGTGTCGAGATCTATGGACACATCAGGATACTTTGCCGTGAACTCGGCCAGCGCTGGCGCCAAATAGCGCTGGGCATAGAGCCCGGGGGCCGTGACTCGCACCAGTCCTTTCGGGCGCTCCTGAAGGTCCGCCATGTCCGACTCCAGCGCCTCGAGCTGGTCGAGGATTTCGCGGCTGCGCTCGTAATAAACGCGGCCCATTTCGGTGAGCCGTACCGTTCGCGTCGTCCGGTGCAGCAGCCGGGTGTCAAGCCCATCCTCCAGACGCTTGACCTGACGACTGACGAAGGCGGTCGAGACCTCTAGCGCAGCGGCTGCCGCGGTGAAGCCACGATTCTCCACCACCGCCACAAATTCCCGGAGTCCACGCTGGTCAGGCATTGTTGCTATTCAGCAATTATCATTCAACTAATTACTATATTAACTAAGTTTGAGCAATAATGTAAGATCCTGTTTGACAGTGAAACTTCGGCACGAGTCCAACTCGACACAGGAGAAGACAGATGAGCGACACGACGAATCAGGCTGTGACAAACGGCGTACACCATATTGGTTTGACGGTACCCGATCTCGGCAAGACGCGAGCATTCTTTCTCGAAACCCTGGGCTTTGATCAGGTCGGCGAGGTACCGGATTATCCGGCGGTGTTTGTGTCGGACGGAAGCGTAATGATTACGCTGTGGCAGGCATCGGATCCGGCGAGTGCGGTGCCGTTCGACCGCAAAAATGTGATCGGATTGCATCATCTGGCATTGACAGTCGATACCGATACGTTGGACGTGTTGTGCGAGCGCCTCAAGGGCACCACGGATGTCAGTATCGAATTCGAGCCGGAGCCGTTGGGCGAGTTACCGGTACGGCACATGATGTGCAACATACCCGGTGGCATTCGCGTAGAATTTCTTGCTCCAAACGCCTGAGCAAGCAAATGCCGGCACGGGTACCCGCATGATGGATACCACGACTCAGTCCCCGTTCCACCGCGGCGAACGCGACGTTCAAACACGTCTTGGCGTGCGCGACAGCATAGAGGATATCGGACAACGGTTTATCCGTGATCATCTGCCCGAGCAACACAAAGCGTTCTTCTCGCAGCTGCCGTTTGTACTGATTGGTGCAGTAGATACGCTGGGGCGCCCCTGGGCAACCATACTGATGGGGCGTCCCGGTTTTGTAGATTCTCCAGATCCGCAAACGCTCAGAATCAATACACGACTGGTGTTTGGTGATCCACTGGATGGGCTCTTGTCCAAAGGGACCGATGTTGGTTTGCTGGGGATCGAATATCAGAGCCGTCGCCGCAACCGGTTGACCGGGAAAGTGGCTGAATTCAGTGATCAATTGATTACGATCAAGATCGATCAAACTTTTGGTAACTGCCCTCAGTATATTCAGGCACGCGACTATGAGCTGTTGCCGGAAATCGAAGCGATCGGCAAACCACTTGCAACGACACAAATCCACAGCCTCGATGATCGCGCGCAGGAGATTATCACTACGGCGGACCATTTCTACATAGCCACTCACTACTCGGAAGACGCAGGCGATGATAGCCACGGAGCGGATGTGTCCCATCGTGGCGGTAAACCCGGATTCGTCCGAATCGAAGATGCGCGCACGCTGACCTTTCCGGATTTCCTCGGCAATAATCACTTCAATACGATCGGCAATATCTCCCTCAATCCTCGGGCGGGCCTCCTGTTCATAGATTTTGAGGGCGGGGACCTTCTGTATCTGACTTGTAAAGCGGAGATTATCTGGGATAGCGAAGAGAAACGTGCTTTCGTTGGTGCCGAAAGGCTGGTGAGATTCACGGTAGACGAGGGGTTGCTGGTCGAGAATGCAGTACCCCTCCGTTGGAGCTTCCGGGAGTATTCTCCAAGCCTCGAGACGACAGGCTCCTGGCAAGAAGTCAGCGACAAACTGGCCGCGTTAAAAGAGGGCAATAAGTACCGAAATTACCGTGTTGTGCGGGTAGAACGCGAAAGTGAAACCATTACCTCGTTTTATCTGGAACCGGAAGAAGGTGACAAGATTGCCTGTCATGTAGCCGGGCAATTTTTGCCGATCGAGATTCAACCGCCCGAGGTGGAGGCGCCAGTTCAACGAACGTATACCATTTCAAATGCTCCGAACGGAGCCTATTACCGTCTCTCCATCAAGCGAGAGCCGCCGGCCAAACCCGACTTACCGCCCGGTTTGTCATCCAATTATTTCCATGACCACGTGGCGTGCGGAACGTTTATTCGTGCGCTCTCGCCTCGCGGGAAATTCGCATTAAACGAGTCAAGCACTCGACCAGTAGTATTGATCAGTGGGGGAGTAGGGATTACGCCGATGATTAGCATGTTGGAACAGCTGGTCAACGACAGCGAGGGTTGTGGATGCACGCGACCGGTCTGGTTTATCCATGGTGCGATAAACGGAAAAGTACACGCCTTCGGCGATCACGTACGCAGACTTGCCCGGGAATTTCCTTGTTTGAGCGCCCATGTTCGCTACAGCAATCCATCCGCCAGGGATGTCGAGGGTGAACACTACGACAGTACCGGCTACGTGGATCTTGAATTGCTCAAATCACTGCTGCCGTTGGATGATTATGATTTTTATCTGTGTGGCCCACCGCCATTTATGGAGTCATTATACGATGGGCTAAAATCATTAAGCGTTGCCGACGAGCGTATTCATTACGAGTTCTTTGGCCCGGGAGCAACGCTACATAAGGAACCCGGTATCGGGTCCCTGGTCGAGAATCTTGGCGACCAACAACCGGTTCCAGTTCAATTCGCACGTTCAGGAATTCAAACGACCTGGGATCCCTCAAAGGGGACGCTGCTTGACCTGGCGGAGGCTGAAGGGTTGCAGCCAGCCTACAGTTGCCGATCCGGGATATGTCAGACTTGTGCTACCAAAATCTCGCAAGGCGCCGTTGCTTACGTTGAGCCGCCGATGGTGGACCCGGGGGAAAGCACTGCGTTGATCTGCAGTAGCTACCCGCGCCCGGAAGCTACTGAGGACGAGGAATCATTACCACTGATACTTGATCTGTGAGGCGGTACGGAGGTGTGAACAGGAATTCCCGCATGACGGAAGCCGATCCTCTTGCCGCGGCCTGTAACAGCCACGCATCGCCGCCTGATTATGAATTCGCTACCAACAGATTAGGAGCATGCGGGCAGCACCGGCATGATCAATGGCCGTCTGGGGGTGGCACCGGGAGCGGCGGGCGACGCCCCGGTGCTCTGCTTCTGTTCCTTCCGGCTCAATTAACTGTCCCGAGTACCCTGCTGCCTCAAAGCAAACGAGCCGAGGCGAGACAAAGCAAGGCTGTTCAGCTGCCAGCTTCGTACTTGAAGGAGACCTTCACTTTCGCCCGATAGGTTTCAACCTTCCCGTCCTTGATCTGCATGTCGAGTTCAGCGATCTCGGCAACGCGCAGGTCTCGCAGGCTCTGGCCCGCTTTTTCGACTGCAGCTGCGGCAGCCTTCTCCCAGGATTCAGTGCTGCTTCCCACCAGCTCGATCACCTTGTACACACTTTCCGCCATTACATACTCTCCTCTCAGTAAGTGGACGTGAAGGATCATTCAATCGGCTTCGCAGCCGATTTTTTTATGACTCCGATTGCAGAAGGGCCTATTCTTCCACTCGCGACGACAACTTGTGGTTGCCGGGTTTTTCACCAGCATAGGCCAAAAGCACTCGCTCACCTTATGAACTGATTCCTTTTCAGCTCGTTCGGTTCAAGCCAGCATTTCCCATCACGATAAAAAAGAGGGCCATTAAGAGCAACACCACTTGAAATTCCATCCCGCCCATGGGAAACCCTTCGGCAGGCGTGAAGTTCCATCGACCCCAGTGCACCATGAATATGGCACCGAGCATGACGGGCGCGATAGCAAGCCCAGCCAAACGCGTGATCAAGTCGTTTGTGAATGCCCCTACGATAATCCCAACGCCCCCCGCTAGCTCTGCGAGAGTCACGAGTGCAGCGACTGGGGTGGGAAGACCCATCATCTGGGCGAAACCTCCTAAGGCCATAGCTTTGCCAATGCCGTGGAAAATAAACACACTGGCGAGACCAATACGCAATAACCAGTGAGCATGTGGTTTTAGGGAATCTAATACGTCAAACATCTTCTGTCCTCCTTAAATTCAAACGTGAGGCCGACGGACTAGGGCCGAGGATTGGTGGTAGAAAATGCATAGCGCGCAATCTTCCAGTCGCCGTCGATCTTCTGCATAACGAATAGCTCCTGATTCCCTTCGGGGAATTTATCGCCCGTGGCGTTGAT
>JACZWL010000028.1 GCA_022572185.1 Pseudomonadota bacterium
AAGCGGAACAGGTGGCTGGGGACGATGACCTGCAGCGTAATTACCACAGCAAACTGGAAATGCTGCTTTCGCCGCAAGAATGATACGAAAGAGGCACTACCACCGACCAGATCTGCGGGTATTGCCAAGTAGCCTGAGTACTTATCTAAACTGTGCCAATTCGTGTTCCAGCAGGGCGCCGAAAAACAGAGTTTTTCAACATCCTGCCAGGTGAGAGTTGGTATGCTGTCTGGCACGGTTGTCGCTTACAGATAGTCGAGCGATTTTTGCCTTGAGAAAGCCGCGAAAACCAGCGTAAGTCAGGCTTCGATCAGCATAGTAGCCAGGGGGTTAGAGCCTTGCCGCAGCAGCAGGCGAAACGGCGCGATGTGATGCGCAGACCCATATCAATCGCAATGGCCATTTCCGTTGTGATTCACCTCGCGCTCCTGATGGCCGTGGAATGGATGCTGAGCGATAAAGCGGATGCATCCATATCCAATTCCGTGCTGCTTGTGATCATCCAACCGCCAGAAGCACAGGATGGATTTTCCGCTAACGAGAAACATGTTGCCGCAGTGGCAACTAGCGAAGTCGCGATCCCCGCAAAGATCCGGGAGGCAGCCAGGGCGTTAGATCAACAAGCGAAGTTTGTGGCCGCGACAGAAACGATAGTCGCAGCCGAAACCAGCCCGAACAATCTGAATACAGCAACTGTCGCGGCCAGTTCGGAGAAGCAGGCTGCAGTTGACCGTGAGCAAGTTGCTGACGAAATCGACGTTGCTTCTGTAAGGGAGGACACTGTGGTCGCTCCTTCTGATGTTGTGACGACGTTCACGGTAGCCGAGCCTGTCGTCACCGGGCGCGCATCGAAGACCGCACGGCCAGCGTCCGTGCAGGCGCCACTATCACCCAAGCAGGAGAAAATGCTGCAGCGGAAGATCACGGCATGGACCGAGAATCTCGATAAGGTGCCGGAGGCAGCTGCAGGTTTGACCTGGAGATACAAGGGGCAGGAGTACCTCGCGAAGTTCACACAGCTACCTGCGGAGGACGGGATGAGCATGCAGCGTGTAATCGTCGAAGTCAGCACGGAGGAAGACGGTAAACGACTATCGACCCAGCTGCGCATGAAGCGCCTCGCTTTTTCCAACTACGCGCAGTTTGTCAACAGATGGGACCCCCACGTCCAGATTCATAACGACGAGGTGGACGGGCGCTTCCACTCCAATTCGGAGATTAACCTGACCTACAGCCGCAAAGTCAAACCACTGTTTCACGGCAAGGTAACGACGACTGCCCGCAGAATAAATATCACAAACAGTCGTGGATACGTCCGGCGTGACCAGATCTTTTCCGGCGGATTGCAGACAGGCGTGAGAGTCATCCGCTTGCCGAAGCATTTTCTGCCGTTTCCGGGTGGAGCAGAGGTGGCCGAAGATCAGATTCATCGTTTCGACCAGGATGCGCAGATCACGTTTTATGCCGACGGCAGCTACGATTGGCAGGTAATCGGATCGGAGTCTCCGCAGCAAAGGGCAGTCCTATCGAAAGATGTCTCGTATCTCATCGCAGCCAGGAAGGTGAAGCTGCATGTCAAAGGCACGGTCAACGGAAAGGTGCTGGTCTACTCACCGGAGCGGATTGTCATTGACGGCGATCTCGTCTATGCACAGAACCCGGAGGAAGTGCCTGATGCCGATGATTATCTCGGACTGGTTTCGGACAAGTATGTCGACATAGCGCCTCCGGACGTTACAGGGCCGGGTGACCTTGTTATCAACGCCGCGATTTATGCCAAGCGCCGATTTGTGGTAAGGGGATATCGCTCCCGCAACGAGGCGTTGCTATACATTTACGGAAGTTTGAGTGTCGGTTCATTGTCTGCGACCGAGCCCCGGTATTACACCAGGATCCGGTTCGATCAGAGACTCGAGGAGTTGCGGCCACCGGGATTCCCGATGACAGATCGGTTTGAGGTTGAATCCTGGGACACGACCTGGAAGGTTGAACCGATTGGGATATTGCACTGAGGCATGCCAGCGGGCAAACCCGATAACACTTCATCATAAAAATCAGGATACGCACACAATCCCGGAACTCCCGCTGTCAATATCTGAAAGTATAGGAGAATTTCAGGTTCATCTCGTTGTTCGTGCTTGTCAGGCTGTTAAGGACGTCAACCGAGTAAACCTGATTCAGTACGAGTAACAACTTACGGGCTGCCTCCAGCATGTAACGAAGTCGGCTATTCAAGCCGTCGGCTTCGGCAGTATTGTCGTAAGGACATTAATAACAATGACATATGGTTGGCATGACCTGCTCGGCATGATCGGAGTCGTTTTGATTCTTGTAAGCTATTTGCTGCTGCAGCTGGAAAGACTATCTGCAACGAGTTTTTCATATTCGGCGACTAACGGCTTGGGTGCTTTGCTGATTCTCGTATCACTGATGTACGATTTCAATCTACCTGCTTTCATTATCGAGGCATTCTGGCTGCTGATCAGCATCTATGGCGTTGTGCGCTATTTCTCGTGCGACAAATCCAAAGCCCCGACCAGGCACAATAACTAATCTATTTTTCCGTATGCGGGATCGGCTTGTTCATAATGAGGGCGCGAACATATTTCACGGATGGTGAACCGTAAGACAAGGCCTGGTCATGATAGCGCCGTAGCGTGAATTCATCTCGCCAGGCCTGCTCGACGGCGGCTCTCATATCGATGTGTTCCTGGTAGCCGACAAAGTAGGTGGATAATTGCGTGGCTGTGAGCTGGGCACGCACCCACTTGCCGGCCGCTTCACGCTCTTCCTGAAACCCGCCCTCGATCATGAGCTTCATTGCCGCATCGCGCGACATCCCGTCAACATGAATCGCCTGATCGATGATGGCGTTGGTAACGGCCCTCAGATACCACTTGAGATTGATAAGACGCATCAGCGGATCGTTGTCCAGGTAACCCTCGTCGACCATGAGCCGTTCGGCGTAGACGGCCCAGCCCTCGACGAACGGTCCGGACCACAATACCGATCGCAGGATTGACGGGTAGCGATTGCTCAAGGCTAATTGTAAGTGATGGCCGGGCATTGCCTCATGCACGGTGAGCGCCTGGATCGACAGGAGGTTGTACTCGCGAAGAAATGAATTGACCTGCTCGTCGCTCCAGTCCGACGGCAGAGGGGCAACCGCGTAAAAGGATTTCTGCCCTTTATCCAGAGGCCCCGGCGGGTCGAGATAAGCGAGTGTAACGCCGCGTCGGAACTCCGGCATAACAATAATTTCTATTGGATCGTCCGGCACGGTGACGAGGTTTCTCTCCTGCACGAAGTCGGTTGCCTGCTGCAAGTACTCTTTCGCGACCGTGACAATACCGTCGGGCTCAGGCAACTGCTGATACGCTTTTTCAAGAGCCGTGCGAATGATGACCTGCTTGTAAGCCTCATCAGGATTATCGGGAAAATTCGTAAAAGGATATTCTTCTGCGTACAACCCTTTTGATATCTGGTACATCTGATCGCGGACGGCAACATATTCATTCTCCGCGCGTGTCCTGATATCCCTCCGACTCAGCGGCGAGTTCAGCGTAAAGCCGAGTTTGCTATCGAATAGTGCTGCCCCAATGCGAAAATTCCCCGCAGCCTTTGGCAGCAATTCCTCCTCGAGCCAGGCCTGATGCTCGGCCACCGCATTCCTGGCTGTGGCTATTGCCGCCTGCAAGCGGAACTTGAACTCGCCCGTCGCCGTGCCCATATGCGGCACAATCATTGTTGCGATAATCGAGTCGAGGCCGGGGTTCTGTTGCACGGCTGTCTCTGCATGAATCTTGGGCACGCGCTGCGGTTGCAGAGCAGCACGGGCCTGGGCAAGAAAACGAGGCATCTGTTCGAGTCGTGATGCGGCGCTTACAAGGCGCTCAGGCAGAGGCGCGAAGTCCCGGGCCATGAGGCCATAAATCGCGCTGCCGGACCGGTCGACGTAAATGAGGGGGTTCCACGCCCACTCCTGCAGTGACTCAAGCTGCCAGAGGCGAGACTCTATTTCGTTGTGGAGCAGATCGGCGTCCACCTGATTGGCGCGGGACAAGGCCTGCCACTCGATGCTTTGCAGAGCCGCCAGGTGCTTCTCATAGAGCCTTACGGTGGCGGCACGGCCGTCGCTGTCAACCTGATCGAGAATATCGTCCTGCCGATGGTCGCCGCTCAGTGTTGCACTGACGGGAGAGAGTGCCGGAAGATCATTGACGAATGCTGCGGCAACGCTCTCGAATGCCGAGTCTGCATCCGATTGAGCATGGGCGACCGGCACGCAGCCAAGCAAAACGAAAAATGCGGTGTATTCCGCGAACCTCAGACGAATGCCGTCTGTCAAAGCTGCCACCCTCGTTTAACTCCTGAATTTTGTGCCTTTTGCAAACTTTATCATGGTGATGTGATTGCGGCAGCTGTTATATTCCCGCCAATGAACAGGATCGGCATCGCAGCGAGTATCATCTTTTTTGTCACGCCTGATTTGTGTGCGGCGCAGGAAGAAGCGACTTCGGCCCTGGCTGTTCCGGCCGCAGACGTGGATGCGGTCCCCGCCTACGTATTGGAGCTGCCTGAGTCAGTATCCGATGTGCTGATCGCCGACACCACAACAGGAACACTGCACCGCTTCGGCCGCACGGCATCCGGCATCGCGAAGATTGACCAGCGCTACATGTCGATCGGTGAGAACGGTGTCGGAAAAAAAAGAGCATGGGATCGAAAAACGCCATTGGGCGTATACTTCATCACCGAGCAGCTCGACACGAGCAATCTCGACGACAAGTACGGCGTCGCAGCATATCCGCTGGATTATCCAAATGCGTGGGACCGCTATAATCAGCGGACTGGAAACGGCATCTGGTTGCATGGTGTGGACCGAAACGGATCGCAGCGGCCGCGGCGAGACACCGATGGTTGCCTGGCGCTGCCGAACGATGAACTGTCGGCACTCGCCGACACGCTCAAACCACTCGTTACACCGGTCATCGTGGCACGCGAACTGGTCTGGACAACGCCGGACGAGCTCGAAAACATTCGCATTGAATTCCGCGTAGCGTTGGAAATGTGGAGACAAAGTCTGGAAGACAATGATCTCCTGACTTATTTGTCTCTATATTCCGATGAATTCCGGCATCGCGGAATGGATAAGGAGGCATGGGCTTCGTATCGATTAGCTGTATTCGACGCCAGGGATCTTGAGTCGGTCGATCTTGAAGATGTATTGCTGATCGCAGACCCGGAAGAGCCCGGGCTGTACCTGAGCCGGTTTACTCAGGAGTTCGTTACAGGTAGCGGCACGGTAACGATTATGAAACGCCTTTACTGGCAACGGCGGGAAGATAGTCTCTGGAAAATCGTTGCGGAGGATTCCGGGTAGTCGGAGACAGGCCAGGTTTGTCTCCCGCACTTGAATCCGACACTCGCTCGCGAGACACGTCGGACGCGCACCGGTCGCGCCGGCGTAAACGTAATCTATCCCCGCTTAAGGAATTGTTTCCCGCTCGATCAATTCGTCAACGACTTTGAGCAATTTCGGGTAGCTGCCCGCTTCAGCAGCACCGGTGCGATACTTTCCGTTCACGACCACGGCCGGTACGCCGGTAACGTTGTATCGTTTGACCAGGTCATCGGCAACGCGAATTTTCTGATTGACCTCGAACGAGTTCCAGGTGGCGAGAAAGTCTTCCTTGCTGACGCCGAAGCGCTCGAACAACTTCTGAATCGCAGCTTCCGAGGTGAGGCGGTTGCTCCTGCGGTGAAACTCGGTGAACACGGCGGCATGAAACGCCTTGACATCTGTCAGCTTTTCGTTCTTTGCGAGCACCTCTTCAGTGTAGTAGAGACGTCCGTGCAATCTTGCCAGCGGATTCCAGACGGCAGGAATTCGAACGAAGCGGGCGTTGGGAGGCATGTTTTCCGCCCAGGCGTTAATTTGTGGGTCGAAGTCATCGCAGTGCGAGCAGCCGTACCAGAATATTTCGGCGACTTCGATTTTGTTGGCGCCACCCACCGTGGGTTGTGTCGGTACCAGGCGGTGGTAGTGTTGCCCCTCTGAATAATTCCACTCTCTCGGCGGCGCTGCCACAGTCGCCGGTTCCGTCCCACGCGCCAGAAGAATAGGCTGATTCTCAGCCTGGGCTTCGTCGGGTTCAGCGGCCGACTCCTCAACGAGCTCCGGCTGTGCCTCTTCGTCAGCTTCCCCGGCAGCTGCTTCAGCGGGCGCCTCAGGAGCAACGTCCTCCGTTGTTGCCTCCGGCTCCGGAGCTTCGCTTGACGGTTCCTCCCTGCTGCATGCAGCCAGGGCGAAGCTTAGAACAAACCCCAATAAAACGATTCTATTCATACGAATTTCCCGTGATGAACTGCGTGTTTGACTAACAGAGTTCAGAATGGTTTACCTGGAATCGATGCCTGACCGATCTTACGCGGCATCTGATGAAACATTCGCGCCGCGATGGAAGGAGTCCATGACACGAGCCCCTGCCAGAATCAGCGAAGTCCCTGCACGTAAGCGGCTACGGCCAGGATGTCGTCTTCGGTCAGGCGTTTTGCGATGTCGCGCATAATCTTGGTCGCTCCGTCTGATTTGCGCGCATCCGTCGCATAAGCACGAAGTGTCGCCGCAATATAGGGTGCGTGCTGGCCACGCAACAGGGGATAGGCTGCAGCTGGATTGCCTCGTCCCGTCGGACCATGACATGTTAGGCAGGCTGCAGCGCCGGTTTCTTTCTTGCCGCCACGATAAAGTGCCTGACCCTTTTCAACGAGCCCGGGGTCCGCAACCGATTTGGCCGCGGCCGGCTGCGCGGCGAAGTAAACGGCCACGTCATTTATATCCTGTTCCGTCAGTGTCATTGCCTGGCTCGTCATCAGAATATTGGTGCGTTCGCCGTTCTTGAATGCCTCGAGCTGCCGTACGATGTACGGCGCATGCTGACCGGCGATGCTGGGCCATTGCGGATTGACGCTGTTGCCGTCGGGACCATGGCAGGCGCCGCACCTGATCGCTTTGGTTTTTCCCGCTTCGTATGATCCATCAACAAGCGCGTCAGCGGAGGCCTGTGAGCATAGGAGCAGCGCAATAACTGCGGCACCGAACATGGAATACCTGTTATTCATATTTTGTAACCATCGCATCAAGGCAGTCTGCAAGGCCGCCACTATTCTTTAGCCGAGATTTTGAGTCAGGGATATGTGACAGGCGAACGCCGTACGGTATACGGCTGACCTCAGCCATACTGCAGGGCCCGACAGCGGTCTTGCTGCATCACTCTGAACCGGTCAAACTATGCCTGTCGGTTCACTTAACTCAGCAGGCCCCGGATTATACACAATCAGTCGGGGCCGTATCCCATGTCACAATACGCAGATGCCAAATTCATTCTGAGCGCCAATGCGCCCGGGCAATTCCTGCCGGATACCGGCCGGGAGGTCGCTGTCGCCGGGCGCTCGAACGCCGGAAAATCGAGTGCCATCAATGTCATAGTGAACAGGCGGCAGTTCGCACGGACCAGCAAAACGCCCGGCCGGACACGACTCGTGAACTTCTTTTCGCTCAGAGAAAATGAGCGCCTCGTCGATCTGCCCGGATACGGGTTTGCGCGGGTGTCAGATGCAGTACAGCAGCACTGGCGAGAGCTTTTGGAGACATATTTTGAGGAACGGAAAAGCCTGTGTGGCCTGCTGCTCGTTGTAGACGCAAGACGCAAGTTGTCTGATTTTGACAGGAAAATGCTGAGCTTTGCGGATTCGGTCGATCTGCCCGTGCATGTGCTGTTAACAAAAGCCGATAAACTGAAGCGTGGCCAGGCATCTTCCGCGCTCTTGCAGGTAGAGAAAGAACTTAACGGCCAGGCAAGCGTCCAACTTTTTTCTGCGTCAAAACGTCAGGGTGTCGAGGACGCACGAAAAGCCCTGGAGCGGTTTCTGTCAGCTTAACGGGGTTAAATATTGCATAGTGGCGCGTGCCTGGTGTGTCCCCTTCGTTCGGATTTTAAACTCACTCGCGGGACACACCGGACACGCACCACACTTATGAGCGTATGATGTAGGAGTGGCTTGCCGTGCAGGGACGCACAAATATCGCGGAGGACAGGACGTCCGCGAGCGATGAAGCCGCGATTGCTTTACCGCGATTGTTTTTTACCGCCCAAACAAAAAAACCCCGGCGTGTTACATAGCGTAAACAGCCGGGGTCGAGTTACGCAACCGGCTTGGGGGGGCCGTGTTGCACGCCTGCCTAGGGAGGTAGGCAAGCGAGTGACAAAAGCACTCCAATACTTCGAACCGTATACCCGGTGAGAGTTCCGTCTTTATATAAGTTATTGTTATTTAAAGACTAATTCGGGTGATTAGTGCGCTTCATCCCAGTTTGCACCGATACCCGTATCGACCTTGAGCGGAACCGCGAGGTCTGCCGCGCCACTCATCAGAGTCACTATTTCATCGCGTACAGGCTCGGCACTGTCCTTCGAAACTTCAAATACGAGCTCGTCGTGTACCTGCATGATCATGCGCGTATTCGCACCGCTGTCCTTTATCCATTTGTGAACGGCAATCATCGCTATCTTGATGATGTCGGCAGCGGTTCCCTGCATCGGCGCATTGATCGCGCTGCGCTCGGCGTATTGTCGTCTTTGCGCATTGCGGTCGTTGATCTCGGGAAGATAAAGACGGCGGCCGAAAACCGTTTCCACGTAGCCCAAGTCATGCGCCTGTGCGCGTATTCCGTCCATATAAGCCTTCACACCGGGATAACGTTCGAAATACAGGTCCACGTACTCCTGCGCCTCGCCTCTTGTTATGCTGAGCTGCTTCGCGAGCCCGAACGCTGACATGCCGTACATGAGCCCGAAGTTGATGACTTTTGCAGAACGACGATGGTCGGCGGTCACCTCGTCCGGATCGAGCCCGAAGACTTCGGCTGCGGTTGCCTTGTGTATGTCGAGTTCAGCGGCGAACGCGTTCAGCAGCCCTTTGTCGCCGGAGAGGTGCGCCATTATCCGCAGCTCGATCTGGGAATAGTCTGCGGCAAGCAATACGAAACCGGTCGGTGCAATAAACGCCTGTCGAATGCGCCGGCCCTCCGGTGTACGAATCGGGATATTCTGAAGATTCGGATCGGTGGAGGAGAGCCTGCCGGTGGCGGTGACGGCCTGGTGATAGGAAGTATGAACACGGCCGGTATCCGGAGAAATCTGTTGCGGGAGCTTGTCTGTATAGGTGCTTTTCAGTTTGCTGACGGTTCGGTATTCGAGGATCACTTGCGGCAGCTCGTACTCGTCAGCCAGTTCCTGTAACACGTCCTCGGCCGTTGACGGCTGACCCTTGGGCGTTTTCCGGACCACCGGCAGGCCGAGATCTTCGAAAAGGATCTGTTGAAGCTGCTTGGGCGAGCCAAGGTTGAACGGACTGCCCGCGAGGTCGTGCGCCTCCTGTTCCAGCTTGGCCATCTTTTTCGCCAGCTCGCCGCTCTGCGTTTTCAGCATCTTCGGATCGATCAGCACACCGGTCTCTTCCATATCGAGAAGAACAGGCACCAGCGGTTGTTCGATTTCCTCGTATAGCCTTTCAAGTGATTTGGTTTTCCTGAGCTCTCCCCACAAGTATTCGTGCAGCTGTAGCGTGATGTCGGCGTCTTCGGCCGCATAGGGTGATGCCTGTTCCAAATCGATTTGATTGAAAGTGAGTTGCTTCGCGCCCTTGCCCGCGACGTCCTCATAGTGAATCGTGCCGATATGGAGGTATTTTCTGGCGACGGAATCCATGTCGTGTCGCGTGGCGACGCTGTTCAACACATAGGACTCGAGCATCGAATCAAACTGCATGCCGCGGAGGTCAATACCGTAGCGCGCGAATATATGCGCATCGTATTTCAGGTGGTGGCCTACTTTTTTCTTGTCAGGGTCTTCGAGGAAGTCTTTGAGGGCCGCCAGCACTTCATCTCTTGGTAACTGGTCCGGTGCGCCCGGATAGTCGTGGCCGAGGGGAATATAGGCAGCCTCGCCCGTTTTGACGGCGAGTGAGATACCGACGATCTCCGCCTGCATGTAATTCAGGCTGGTCGTCTCGGTATCTACGGCGACAAGCGCCGCCCTGTCGATTTTCTTAAGCCAGGTCTTGAATTCGGATTGCTTTAGTACAGTCTGATAGTCACCTTTCCTCGGCGGGATCTCTGGGAGTTCTTGCTCAGTCGTATCGCCGCCCGTCTGCTCGTCCAGCTGTCGCAGAAGCGACCTAAGTTCGAGACGGCCGTAAAGCGCCCGCAAGGCCTCAAGATCGGGCTTGCCCCGTTTGAGGTCTTTGGGTTTTTTCTCGAGCTTGACGCTTTGTTTAATTGTTGCGAGCTGCTGCGACAGCGCCAGCTGGTCCAGGTTTTCCCGCAGGCTCTCGCCGACTTTGCCGGTGATTTCATTCGCGTTCTTGACGATCTCGGCAACGCTGCCGTACTGGTTCAGCCATTTGGCCGCAGTCTTGGCACCGACACGCGGTACACCCGGGATGTTATCGGAGCTGTCGCCGACCAATGCGAGATAGTCGATAATCTGTTCCGGATAGACGTCGAATTTCTTCTTTACACCGTCCCTGTCGAGGACCGTACCGCTCATCGTATCAATAAGTGTGACCTTGTCGTCGACGAGCTGAGCCATGTCCTTGTCGCCGGTCGAGACGAGCACGTCCAGGCCGCTCTTGACAGCTTGACGGCACAGAGTCCCGATGACATCGTCAGCTTCCACGCCTTCGATGCGTAATAGCGGCAGGCCCATCGCCGTAACCGCTTCCAGCAAGGGATCGATCTGTAAACGAAGTTCATCGGGCATCGGCGGACGATTCGCTTTGTACTCTGCGAATATCTCGTCACGAAATGTCTTGCCCGGCGCGTCGAATACAACGGCGATATGCTCGGATGACTGCTCCCTGACCAGCTTGTTGATCATGTTCAGTACGCCGTGAACGGCGCCCGTGGGATCACCTCGGGAGTTGCTCAGCTTGGGCAGGGCATGAAATGCCCGGTAAAGATAGGACGACCCGTCGATAAGGACGAGCGTGTCATCACTCATGAAATTGACCTAGTTCTCGTCTTGTGACTCTTCTTCTTCTTTATCTTCGTCGTCTTCTTCGGTCTGGCTTTGGTCCTGAGCCGGCACATCCGTCTTCATCAGGCTCGGATCACCTGGCAAATACAAGGGCCCTTTCTGGCCGCATCCTGCTGCGAACAAAAGTCCAAGAACCAAAGCCAAGCGATAATAGCTGTTCATAATCTGTACCGTCGGGTTGCCTTGAGCGGTTGACTATCCACGCAGCAATATAACGTACCGTGTCATTTATTGTAACGTTCCGCGACCCGTCGATAGGCTTCGCGAAATGGTATGTTTTCCCTGCTTGCGAGTTCGTTTGCTTCCCGGGCGGCATTGATGCTCTCGTCAAGCCGTATGTTCTCGGGCCTGAACTTCAAGCCTTTGAGGACATGCGACATGATGTCGACGCACTCGATCGCCAGATCGATCGAGCGAAATAACGGTGATTTGAGCCGCTGCAAATCGCGCTGATATCCGGATGGCAGTTTTGCCGTGATCATCAGGCATTCCTCAAGGCATGCCTGCGACGTGGCCGAAGATGCGCGTATCAGTTCGAGTACGTCGGGATTTCGTTTCTGCGGCATGATGGAAGAACCTGTCGTCACTTCGGGTGCCAGCTCGATATAGGCGAACTCCTGGGTATAGAACAACAGAAGATCGCTGGCGAGGCGGCCGAGGTCCTGCACCAGCAGCGTTAGCTCGAACAGGAGGCCGCTTTCGGCCTTGCCGCGGGACAGTTGCACGGCAGTCACGGGAACCTGCGTTTCATCGAAGCCGAGCTTTGCCGTCGTCAGTTCACGGTCAATGGCGAGCCCGGGTGTGCCGTACCCGGCTGCGCTGCCGAGCGGATTCTTGCCAAGGCGCCGCCGCGATGCCTGGAGGCCGGCGGCGTCGTCTTCAAAGGCCTCAATAAAGCCCTCACTCCAAAGAGCCACGGAGGATGGCATGGCGTGCTGCATATGCGTGAAGCCCGGCAGCGCTGTGTCGCCTTCACGTGCCGCGAGTCCGGACAATGACTGACACAGGCCGCCAATGCTCTCTGAGACCGCATCTATCGCATCGAGCGAGTAGAGACGCAGTGCCGTAAGCACCTGGTCGTTCCTCGAGCGCCCGAGATGCAGCCTGCCGCCGGCAGGGCCGATGAGTTCTGTCAGGCGGGACTCCAGGGCCGTATGTACATCCTCGTCCTCAAGGCGAATCTCCCACTCACCATCGGCGAAACCCTGTTCGAGCTTTCTGAGGCCGTCGCAGATCGCTTTACAGTCCTGGTCGGTAATCAGGTCCTGCGCAGCAAGCATCTCGGCATGGGCAACACAGCCCAGGACGTCGTAGGGAACGAGGCGCGCGTCAAGCCGGTGATCCTCGCCGGCCGTAAACGCGAGGACTCGCTGATCGAGCGGCAGTCCCTTTTCCCAGAGGCGAGTCATCAGTCTGCACTGCTCGATGCTGCCTCAGCCAACGTCAACGCAGCAATGTCGTTGACAACCAGAGTGCCCGTGCCTTCATTGGTGAATATCTCCAGCAAGAGGCTATCTGCCACTTTATACGAAATGACGTGCACCCGATTGACACCATTAGCCAGCGCAGCATCGATGGCGGCAGCTTTCGGCAGCATGCCATCGGCGAGCTTCCCGTCTTTTCGGAGTTGATCCAAAGCGGCACGGTCGACATAGGATATGAGTGAGTGCGGATCGTCGGCGTCATCGAGAATGCCCGGGGCGCTCGTCGCCAGTATCAGTTTCTCTGCACCGAGCTCGGCGGCGATCGCGGCCGCAACCGTGTCGGCATTGATGTTCAGTATGGTGCCGGACGAGTCGCAGGACAAAGGACTGACCACCGGCATCAGCCCGTTATCGAGTTGTTTCTGCAGGACATCGGCATCGACCGAGTCAATGTCACCGACATACCCGTAATCGACCGGACTGTCGCCGTCTCTCTCGACCGGCGGGCGCCGGTGAGCGCGTATCAGGCCGGCATCGATGCCGCTGATGCCAACAGCGGGAATTTCCAGATCGCGACAGGCCGCGAGAACACGCGTGTTGATCTGCCCGTTCAGGACCATTGTCGCGACGTCGAGCGACGGACCGTCCGTAATTCTGCGGCCGTCAACAAATTTCGTGTCGAGGCCCAGTTGCCTGGCGAGTTCGGTCGACTGCTGACCGCCACCATGTACCAGGACAATCCTGATGCCGACCTGGTAAAGAATGCCTACCTGTTCCATCAGCGCGCGCGTGTCGGCGGTATCTGCGAATACCTCGCCACCGACTTTGAGGACAAATATCTTGCCTTTGAACATGCGGATGTATGGTGCCGCATGTTTCAGCGCCGCAACCACGATTGCCCTGTCTTTGCCTGCAGTCATGAATTTTATCCGAGCATCTGGTGCAGCACTGCCATCTGCGCCAGCATGCGATTGCGGGCCTCATGGATGACGACGCTTCTCAGGCCGTCGAGTACGCGTTCGCTGACCACGACGCCGCGCCGTACGGGCAGGCAATGCATGAACCTGCAGTCGCTTCTTGCATTGTCGAACCATGGCTCATCGATGCACCAGTGGACCAGTTCGCGGCGCAGCTCCTCGTCCGCCGCCTTGTCACCATAGTGTCTCGTCGAGGACCAGGATTTTGCGTAAATGATGTGGGCGCCTTCCATCGCCTGCACCCGGTCATCGGTCTCGCACAGCGAACCACCCGAGGCCTCGGCCGCCTTCCTGGCCTTGTCCATTATTGCTTCGGGCAGCTCAAAGCCGTCGGGTCGCAGCACGGTCACGTCCATGCCGCGCATCGCCGCCATGTGTATGGAGGCCGCCGGCACGGCGAGCGGCAGTGACATCGGGTGATATGCCCAGCTCAGCACGAATTTCCCGCTTTTCGTGGGGATGCCCAGGTCATCGAGCGTCTTCCAGTCGGCCAGGCTCTGGCAGGGGTGATTGCTTGCTGACTCCATATTGATGTACGGCGTGTCGATCAGTGCGATCAAGGAGGAGAATTCGGTGTCCGCAAGATCGTGTTCCAGGTTCCTGCGCTCGGCAAAGGCACGAATGCCGATCGCGTCTCCGTAGGAAGCGATCACAGGCACGGCTTCACGAATATGTTCGGCCGCGGCGCCGTCCATGACGATGCCCGGCCGCGTTTCGAGTCCGTGAATCGACATCTCCGGCGAAATCACGAATGAGCCGCCGCCGAGCCTGGTCATGGCGGCCTGAAAAGATGCCAGCGTTCTCAAGGACGGGCTCAGGAAGAGCAACGACAGCACTTTGCCCTTGAGCGCCTCTGGCTCCGGCTTTTCGTCGAGCCGGTTCGACAATTCAAGCAGCGCAGAAATCTCTTCTGTTGAAAAGTCGGCAAGATCGTTAAATGCCTTCATCATTGTTCCTCTAATCATTCCATTTATGTTTTGGGCGCTATGGCGCCGAGTGCCTTCGCCAGGCGCCTGACATGCTCCGGCTGCAGCACCAGGGGCGGCAGTAACCTCAGCACACTGGGGTCGGCGCTGGTGCCGGTCAGTATGTCACGCTGCAGCAGTGCATCACGAATCTCGCCAGCCGGCCTGTCACAGACGAGGCCAAGCAAAAGACCCATGCCCTGGACCGATCGAACCGGCCCTGTGACGCAATGCTCACGGATTTCAGCTTCCCGTCGTCGGACGTTCGCGAGCAGGTCTTCAGCCTTGATGGTTTCAATGACGGCGATGATGGCCGCGGCTGCAACCGGACCGCCACCGAATGTCGATCCGAGGCTTCCCAGGCCGACAGTTTTCGACACGCTCTCGCTGCAAAGCAGTGCGCCGCAGGGGATTCCACCGCCGAGCCCTTTGGCTGTTGTGAGCAGGTCCGGTTCTGCACGACAGGCTTCAATCGCGAAATAATGACCGGTACGGCCCATGCCGCATTGCACTTCGTCGGAAATTAACAGCGCACCGGTCCTTGAAGTGCCCTCGCGCAACGCCGCCACAAAATCGGCTGACAGATCGAAGGCGCCGGCGACACCCTGCACGGGTTCAAAAATCACGGCTGCAACGCTCTCATCGATCATTGATTCTGCGGCGGCAACATCGTTCCGTGGGATGAAATCAACCGCGAAAGGCGTGTTTGGAAAACCGTACCAGCTGTCAGCCGAGTTCCACGTCACCGCCCCGGCTGCCGCCGTGCGGCCGTGGAAACCGTGCGTCAACGCGAGGATTTTTTGTCGGCCCGTCGCCAGGCAGGCCATGCGCAGGGCATTCTCGTTCGCTTCAGCGCCGCTGTTGACGAAGAAAACCCTTGACAGGTTTTTCGGCGCAATCCCGACAAGCTGCTCCGCTGCAGCTGCCCGCACGTCCAGCGCAACGGCGTTGCTTTGAAATATCAGCTGCCTGGCCTGTTCGCAGATGGCCTGCACGAGGCGCGGATGACCATGTCCGAGCGCTGCAACGGCATGTCCGCCCCAGAAGTCCAGAATACGCTGACCACTCGTCGTGACAAGATCGCAGCCGGTGGCTTGCGCCGGCACGAATGGCAGCTGGCCATAAACCTGCAGCATAACGGCAGCTTCCCGCGTGCGTGGATCCTCTGATGCGCTGTTGGCAGTATTCATCTGTTCAGGTCCATGCGGGTGATGCTGCAGTCAGGCCGCTGGATTCAGACAATGACCAAAGCCGGTTCATCCATTGCAAGGCACCGCCGGCAGCTCCTTTAACGAGGTTGTCGATCGCGCTCATGACAACAACAGTATCGCCTTCGCAGCTGACGCCAATCCTGGCATCGTTACACGCAATGACGTCTTTCAGACGCGGAATTCCGTCGACGATGTTGACGAACTCGCTGTCTTCATAAAATGAACGAAAGGCGTTTCGAACCTCGTCCGACGATACCGGGACTTTCATCCTGGCCTGCATGGTCACGTAAATGCCGCGTGCGAAAGGACCCGAATGCGGCACGAAATGTACGGATGCTCTTGTCTGACAGCTTGCTTCAAGCAACGCTTCGATTTCGGGCACGTGACGGTGCAGCAGCGGTTTGTACGCATACAGGTTGCTGTGCCGTTCGGGATGATGCGTGCCGGCCTGCGGACTCCGCCCGGAACCGGTGCTGCCGGTAATGCCGCTGACAAAAAGTTCTTCGTTGACGACGCCTGATTTCAGTAAGGGCACAGCTGCGAGAAGCACGGCTGTCGCGAAACATCCCGGATGCGCCGCATGCGGCGCATCCGGGACCGGGGCGTGTTCCGGTACGGCACAGAAAAACTCCGGTATCAGGGCCGGCGCCGGATGTGGTATTCCATATACCGCCTCGTATTGCTCCGCGCTGGTGTAGCGAAAGTCTGCGGATGAGTCGACCACATGAACATCAAGACCGCGATCAGCGGCTCCCTCGAGTGCCGCCGCAATGACAGGCGCTGAAGCGCCGTGCGGCGCAGCGGAGAACAGGGCAAGGTCGCCGCCTTTGTCCACTTTCTCGAGCCAGGCATCCGGACCGTCGAACGATACGCCGGAGTATGTGCGGGCCAGATTTGGAAAAACGTCCGCGATGGCGTCGCCGCGACGGCTATCGGACACTGCGGCGGCCAGTCGGAAGTGCGGGTGTGTTCCAAGCAGACGCAGGATTTCGCCGCCGACATATCCGCTTGCGCCGAGAACGACTGCGGGGATGGTCATGATTTCAAGCGCTCCGTATCGGTCAGGAGATCGGCGATCGAATCGCCAAGCGTGACGCCGTCGCTGAGCGCGTTGATCGCGGGCAAAGACAATCGCTCTCTGATCTGATCGATCCCGACCGCGTTGTCGGTCGCCGGGCCGGTGATGACGACCGGCGCGATGTCGAATTGCTCCCTGAGAATTCGTACGCCGCCCCAGGCAGCAACCGGATCGTTTGCGCAGAGAATGACGGCAGTAAAAGCGTCGCGTATGTCTTCATCTGCGAGTATTGCTTCAACGCCGTAAGCCCCGAGCAGACCGTCGCCAAGCTCGATTACGATGACATCGGGTTGCAGCTCGGCCAGGCTGCTAAGCAATGCGCGGGTGAGAGCCGGTCCGTTTTTTGCTGTCGTGGTCACGATGCCGAGATCCGAGAAGATCATCGAGTCAGCAGCGCCCGCGTCCTCCATCGCAAGAATATCCCGGCGCAATGAAACGCCGGTCGCTTTGCAAGCTGCGACCTTCATGCCACGGTGACGCAGGCGGCTGATGATTGCACAGGCGGCCGCCGTCTTGCCGGAATCCATGCAGGTACCGGCAAGCGCTATGACCGGTACACCCTGTGTGTCTAGTCGCGCGTTCTTATCGAGCTCTTTGGCACCGACTCGCGCAGGCACGCCGATGCGTTCGCCAAGGTAGGGAAAGTGCAGAACAGTGCCAAGTACTTCGCAATCGAAGGGCGCACCGACGTCCGGATTTGCGGAATCGCATAGTCCAAGAACACCACCAATATTCAGGATTTGAATCATGGAACCGACTTCGAGCTCCTGCGGCAAATGGCCCGAGTATCCGAGCAGCGCTTTTCGATGACCGAGCGCGCCGACAACGATATCGCCCTGGTTGACGGTGGCCATTCTGCCGCTCGTCAGTTCAAGCTGGTTGTAACGTGTCTTGTTATTCAAGACGCGCACGGCAATGAGCACGCCTTCCTCACAGGGAATATCGGCAGACAACCTGAGTTCGTGGCTCAGGTCACTGTGCTGGGCAACGGAGGCGACTTTATCCACGAAAATGCTGCGCATTGTTCAGGCCTCTCCGGCGGATGCGCCGGCCCGGGTCTGCAACAAGCCCGGCAAAGACAGAATACGTGCGTAACCGAGCGCATCCCCGGCGGTCCACTCGCCGGCGGCTTCCCCATACACGCCTTTGGTGGCGGCAAGCAGAGAGTATGGTGAGGTAACGCCATCGATAAAGAGATTGCCGGGCCGCAATGTGAAGCTGACCTGGCCCGTCACGCGCAGCTGCGACGAGGAGAGCAAAGCCTCGATGTCCCGGCACGCGGGATCCAGCTGCCTGCCCTCGTGTATGAGATCGCCGTAGACGGACGCGACGGTGTCCTTGACACGGGACTGCTGTGCACTCAAGACGAGTTTTTCAAGTTCACGATGTGCTGTGATCAGCGTAAGCGCTGCCGGCGCCTCAAACGCGACACGGCCCTTGGTACCGAGAAGCGTATCGCCGAGATGAATACCCCTGCCGACAGCGTAGGACCCGGCAAGTATTTCGAGCTTCTCGATCAGCGCTACCGGATTCAGATTCTCGCCGTCCAGTGCCACCGGGATGCCGGCGTCGAAGTCCAGCGTGTGATGCGATGTGGCCTTCGGCTTGTCGAATGCGCCGGCCGACAACACCCAGGCTTGCTCCGGCAAAGACCGCTCGGAAGTCAGCGTTTCCTGGCCGCCAATCGTTATGCCCCACAATCCGCGGTTGATCGAGTACGCGGATCCCTGCGCGGGCAGCGGCAGGCCATGATCTTCAAGGTAACGACGCTGTTCCTCGCGGACCCAGTTGTTGTCCCTCACCGGCGCAAGAATTTCGAGGCCCGAGTTCAGTGTCCGCAGCGTGACCTCGAAGCGCACCTGATCGTTGCCGGCAGCCGTGCAACCATGTGCGACCGTCGCAACTCCCCTTGCGCTGGCAAGCTCGGCGAGGCGCGCAGCCTGAAGACCGCGCTCCGCGCCGACACATAAGGGATAAAATTGACCCCGACGCACGTTGCCGGCAATGAGATACCGCAAAACCGAATCGAAAAAGTCGTTTTTGCAATCGAGCAGCACATGTTCGATCGCACCGAGCCTGATTGCGCGATCCTCGAGAGCTGCTGCAGCCACGTCGTCAATACCGCCGGTATCGACCGTGGCCGTAATAACCTCGCGTCCGTAATTCTCTTTCAGCCACGGGACGCAGAATGACGTGTCCAGACCACCTGAAAAGGCAAGAATAATTGGAGATTTGGCGTCGGTCACGGGAAACGTCCTTCAGATGGAGGGCTCGAAATCAGCCGCGGGCGCATGCGCGGTCGATTTTTGCAAGAAGATTTCTTTGAGCGGCGGCATTCTTGGTCGCGACTAACACCGTGTCATCGCCACCCACGTTGCCAACCATTTCCGGCCAGCCACTCCGGTCCAGTGCCAGTGCGACCCGCTGTGCCGCACCAATGGCAGTCTTTATGACCAGGAGATTAGGCCCGGCGGTCTCTATCTCCCTGAGAAACCCGGACACCTCCGCCACCTCGTCGCCCTTTCCCGGGCCCGGCAGTTCATAGCCTTTTGCTGTCTTGATCGCACCCAGTTCCTTCAGGTCACGGCTGACGCTCGATTGCGTCGCGACAAAACCCTGTGAGGTCAGGGCGTCCACGAGTGACTGCTGAGTCCCCGCGGGGCCCAGTTCCAGGATCTGACGGATGGCCTGGCGTCGGTCTGACTGAATTTCCGGGGAATTCGGCATGGTCTGACTCGCATAAATATGCACATATAAATATCAGAATGCGCATACTCAGTCAAGCACTTGCGGCTGTTAATATGCGCTGCTTCACATGAGCCCGAATATGTCACCAGTATGCTGCGCTCTCGCTTAGTCTTTGATCGCCTGAGGGGTTTTCTGCGCTCGGAAATACACAAGGTTATTCCACTCACTCAGAAAACCCCTCAGGCGATCAAATCCTTAAGCGATCTTACGCAGCAACTGATGATACATTCGGGCTAAAGGGGAAGCGGCTGTGGATACAGCGGAAACCGTCGAGGTCGGCGGTGGAGAAAAACCGGACGGCACTGTTATCTGGCTTCATGGGCTGGGTGCTGATGGACACGATTTCGAGCCGATCGTGGCCGAGCTCGATCTCGACAAACAGGCAGACCTTCGTTTTGTGTTCCCGCATGCGCCCGTCCGTCCGGTCACGATCAATGGCGGCATTCCGATGCGGGCCTGGTATGACGTCATGAGCCTCGATCGGTCCGGGCCGCAGGACGAGGCCGGTATTCGTGACAGTGCTGAGACCTTGAAGCGACTGATCGAGCGCGAGCACGATCGGGGAGTCGATTACGACCGCGTCGTACTGGCAGGCTTTTCGCAGGGCGGCGCCATCGCGATGCATACGGCAATGAGGTTCCCGGAGAAATTGGCCGGCCTGATGGCCTTATCGACCTGGATGCCTCTCGAAGCGACAATTGACGGGGAAGTCATGCAGAGTCCGGAGTCTCAGCCGCGCGATCTCCCGGTCTTGATGGCGCACGGCTCATTCGATCCGATGCTGCCGATCGCAGTCGGCCAACACGCCCGGGACATCATGCAGAAGGCAGGTTTCAATGTCCAATGGCATGAATTCCCGATGGCGCATGCCGTTTGTGCAGAGGAAATCGCTGAAATTCGCAGGTGGCTGCTGAGTATTTTTGCAAATTCCTGATTGCCATTCCTGGTGCCCGGCACCATTGCCGAATCGCGATGGGCTGAATCACTACGGACATGAATTGCCAGCCTTCAGTCTGAGACCGTGGCCCGCAGGGATGCGGGCCCCGAGCCTACATGGACGTACTTGCGGGGTGTCTCAGACTGAAAGCTGGCAATGCATGTCCTCGATCGTCGTTCCCGGTTTATGGCACAGCAGTGGGTCGTATCCCCTTTTTACCTGAGTCTGGGAAATTTACCGAAACGAATCACTCGAGGACGAACCTGAAACGGGAATCGCCCGTCGTGCGCCCGGCAGGATCGAAGCGGCGCTCGCTGAATTCAACCACATTATCATTGCCCCACAGCACGGTCGTCGACGAACGCGTGCCGTAATCGGGCGCCATTATGAAAGGGGCGGTCAGCGCCCTGGCGATTTCGAACGGGAGATCGTCCGCGGCAACGTCGTCCACCGCCGCCGGCGTCCGGTCGGCAAGCAGTCGCAACAGTTCGGTTTCGTTTACAGTGTCATTTTCCATCAGCGATTCAAGACAGGCCTTGGCCCGAATGACTTTTGACCAGGGTGTATCGAGCGAAGCGTTGCTCAAACCGTAAATGCCGGGAGCGACGTTTGCTTCCAGGTCATCGCGATTGGACAGGTAAGACATGGACTCGCCGTCAGATACCAGCAAACTGAATCCGGCGTAATCCTTGTTCGAAATTGAGGATGCGAATTCTCCGGGCGATTGAGATCCGGCAACGAAATCAGTGACGAGAGTGCCGCGGGACTCGAACATGGCCCTGCGGCCCTGTCGTTCGTGAAAATTGGTCACGGTCGCGAAGCGACCCGATTTGCTCATTGCCAGCCAGGTGCCACCCGCCTGCAGGTCGCGGCCCGCGAGAATCGATTCATTGTCCGGCCACCAGTGTGCATCCTGCGTCGGTCGCTGGTGAGATTCATCCCGGTTGCCTGCGAGGATCAGGCGATATTGCGGGTGCGCCTGCCAGGCGAATACGACGAGGCACATCGTTATCTTGCCTGTCTGATCTCATCGATGTCAGACAGCAGCCAGTCGTCAACGAGCCGGCGCGCGATAGACAAGCGGTAGGGCAACTTCGGAAAGCCCGAGCGCAATTGCTTTCGCGAGAACCACTGCGCATCTTCGAGCTCTCCATCATTCAACAGAATGTCTTCCGACAAGGCTGTCGCGGTAAAGCCCAGCATCAACGATGAGGGAAACGGCCAGGGCTGTGAGCTGTGATACTGAACATTCTCGACCAGGATGTTGGCTTCCTCCGCTACCTCACGCAGGACCGCATCTTCGAGGCTCTCGCCGGGCTCTACGAAACCCGCGATCGTGGAATATCGGCCGTCGGGCCAGCTCGGCTGACGTCCGAGGAGACACCGGTCGCGGGTGCTGACGAGCACGATAATTGCCGGGTCAACCCGAGGAAAAAGCACGGCGTGGCACTCAGGGTCGACACAGATTCGCGAATTGCCCCCCGATTCGGCCCTCGACGGCGAGCCGCAATGACCACAATATTGCTGCATGCGGTGCCACAGAACCAGCGCACGCGCGTGGGCGACCAGATTCGCCTCGTCAGCCGGCAACACATTACCCAGGTAACGCAAGTCATGAAACTTGCCGACATCCTGGAACGGCGCCTCAGTCGCACCGTCTATTCCAAACGCGAAGGCCGGCCTGTCACGAAACTTGCCCAGGAAAATGACTTCCTGTTCCAGCAGCTGTTTACTGACATCATGCCGATCGAGAAGAATCGCATGAAAGGGTTCTCCTGACGCCAGGCATTTGTCGCCCCAGACTGCAATGAAACAACTGTTGTTGCTGTTTATGGCCTTGCTGAGCCACTCAGGATCTTCCCGCCGGTGACCCCAACGATCGACGAATGCGCCACCGAATACGTTTTGACCGCTCATTTTGAGGGAGTACTAGCCTCGTTTACGGATTGCGACAGATCACGCGCTGACACGACGACACCGTCTTCGTCCGCAAAAATGTAATCGCCGGGCGTGACATCGATTCCTGCAAAAAAAAGATCGACATCTCTTTCTCCAAGGCCCTGCTTGCGGCTCTTGCGCGGGCAGCTATTCAGCGCTCGCACACCGATGTCCGTAGCATCGACCTCAAGCCGATCGCGAATGCAGCCGTTGATGATCACGCCGGACCAGCCGTTCTCGGATGCAAGGCGGGCAATGTTTCCACCCAGAAGCGCACAGCGCTGCGATGCACCACCGTCAACGACCAGCACCTGCCCCTTACCGGCCTCCTCCAGCGCCGATCTGACAAGCGAGTTGTCCTCGAAGACCCGCAGCGTGACCGCCTGTCCGCCAAAACTTCGCCGGGAGCCGTAGGTCCGGAATATGGGCTCGGCCACTTGTATATCGGCAGTGTATTCGTCACAAAGGTCGGCGGTCATTGTCGTCATTTATTGTTCCCGGCAATTGTTGGACTGCGCGCGCAGGCAGGTTGAAGTCTAACGGAAATTCGCGAGTTTCCGATAGTCGGCCCGGACGACGCTCAGCGTGAGCTCTTCTGACTGGAGGCTATTGAAATCAGCTGTGCCTTTGGTGATGACGGGATATCTCGCAGCTCGGGCACTTTTTCTGATCTAGGGCATAGGCATCCTGAACGTACGAGGTCTGGCAGCCCCTGCACACTGCCAGATACAACTCGTCGTTTCGGGATATGTTTTGCAGGAGATTCCAGGCCCACTCGAAACTGAGTTTCGGCATCCGGTGCAGCAGCAGATAAGTCTCGAAGGCGCGGCACACGCGGTGGCCGTATTCCACGCTCGGTCGCGGCCAGCAGGCATGAACCCGGTTTGCTGCATCGATCCTGAGCAGCAGGCTTGCGCAGAAAAGCGCGATTAACGTTGTCGCTTCCAGCTGATTGTGTGGATTCTTGACGAAAAGACCGACCTGTTGGGGTGACTTGCCGCGGCGGCGTTTCACAGTGCCGGACCCCCCATCACGGAAATAAGTCGCATAAAGTTTGCGAATCCTGTCGTCACTAAGCCCAGTGCACACCTTGATGGTGCGGGTCCTGGCCTCGTGTCCGATCATTCGGAGCGCGAGTTCGAACTGGCTTCGCTCGGTCGCATATCGGTTATCAGTGAGTCGCATTTGTTCCTATTTCTGCTAGTTTTTACCCATATACAGTGGATTAAAAGCTTATACTATCTATACATGGTAAAGCAATCAAAAATAGCGTAAGTCGGGTTTCACCCAAAAAATACGCATGACGGGGAGTTCACTATGGATTTTCAGGGACCAACGCTGGCCGATTATGAAAACGTCCGATCGCTGAATATCGCTTTTCTCAAACTCTTACAAAATGGAAACGAATGTGCCCGGTACCTGGAAGGACTGCCGGAGGAGCTTGGTCGGCGTTTACGACGCTTGAGTCATCGGGAGATCGGGCGGCTGGCAGCGACGCCCTTTCTGTTGTTTTCGTTTCGAGAACGTGACGATGGCTTCTGGCAGAAGGTCTTGGCCGACGACAGAACCCGCGACCTGTTTGCTTTACCCCTGAAAACGACAGATGACGCAGGCCGTCTGGTATCCGCGGGTCTGGGATTCGTATGGCAGCTTGCCCAGCGAAACCCGTTCGCTGCGCGCCTCCTCTGCGGTGCCAGCACACATTGGTGCGAACAAATCACCGAGCGGACCATCTTTCACATACTGGCAGTTGCCGGACACCGCTCCGACCTGCTCGTGTTACGAGCACAGCATGACACTGAAATCTGGCAGAAACTTCTTGTTGACGGTTTGAGCAACGAGACAGAGACCCGTCATGCAGCGCATATCAGTGCGTTGCAGTCCGTTCTGACCCGGCTACCCGCACCGGCCGCGTGGTCGGCGGCCGCCTGTGCGTCACGCAATCCGGCGCTCAAAGTGGCGGACGAGCCGCAAAACTAGAAAAACATTATTCGACACCGTCATAGCCGCCGCGTATACAATACGCGGCGCCATGCAAGCACTGTCGATCAAGAAACTTACCAAGATCTACTCGAACGGCAACCAGGCGCTGAAAGGAATCGACCTCGATGTCGAGGCCGGCGACTTCTATGCACTTCTCGGGCCCAATGGTGCGGGCAAGACCACGGCAATCGGCATCATTTGTTCGCTTGTCAACAAGACCAGCGGCGAAGTCGAGATTTTCGGACACAGCATCGACCGTCAACCAGAGGCAGCTAAATCCTGCATCGGCCTCGTGCCACAGGAGATTAACCTGAACCTGTTCGACACCGTGCTGAATATCGTGGTCAACCAGGCCGGCTATTACGGGATAGGGCGCAAGCTGGCCTTGCAGCGCGCCCAGGAATATCTGTCCGAGTTGAAGCTCTGGGACCGCCGTTTTGAACAGGCAAGGAGTCTTTCCGGCGGTATGAAGCGCCGTCTGATGATCGCCAGAGCGCTGATCCACGAGCCCAAGCTGCTGTTACTCGATGAGCCCACGGCCGGCGTCGATATCGAAATTCGCCGTTCCATGTGGAAGTATCTGCGCCGCATCAATAATGAAGGGACGACGATCATTCTGACAACGCATTACCTCGAGGAAGCGGAAAGGCTCTGTCGACACGTGGCAATTATCGATGAGGGTAAGATTATCGAGGATGCGGCCATGACCACCGTGTTAAGAAAAGTGCAACGCGAGGTTTTCGTCTTGAGTCTTGGCGAAGCATTGACCGAGACTCCCGAGCTTCCGGGTTTCGAGGCACAATTGAATGACCCATTCGAACTCGAAGTGGCCATCGACGCGGAACATGATCTAAATAATCTTTTTGCCATCCTGAGCAGGCAGGGAATCAAGGTTGCGAGCCTCAGAAATAAGGCCAATCGCCTGGAAGAACTATTCATTAGAATGGTTGAAAAAAAACAGAAGAACAACGCCGCGGCCATCGCCTCAACGCCCTAAGGCGACGGAATGATGAACCTGACACTCAACTGGATTGGTCTCAAGACCCTCGTTCGCAAGGAGATCGTCCGCATCATGCGGATCTGGATTCAGACCATCGTTCCGCCGGCTATTACGATGACGCTGTATTTCATCATATTCGGCAACCTGATCGGGCGACGGATCGGTAGTATGGGCGGCTTCGACTACATGCAATATATCGCTCCCGGCCTGATCATGATGTCGGTCATCACCAATTCCTACGGCAATGTCGTTTCATCTTTCTTCGGCGCCAAATTCGGACGGCATATCGAGGAAATGCTGGTATCACCGATGTCGAACGCAACGCTAATTATCGGTCATGTGGCAGGTGGGGTGTTTCGAGGCATGCTGGTAGGAGTGCTCGTTACGATTGTTGCGCTGTTTTTTACAAAGCTCGAGGTACAGCATCCACTGATCACATTATCGATCGTAATTCTGTCGTCAACTGTTTTCGCGCTGGCAGGATTTATCAATGCCGTGTTCGCAACAAAGTTCGATGATATTTCGATTGTGCCGACCTTCGTTCTGACGCCGTTGACGTATCTGGGAGGCGTGTTTTATTCAATTTCCCTGTTACCGGAGATCTGGCAGAAAGTATCGCTCGCCAATCCGATCATCTATATGGTGAACGCATTTCGCTACGGCATACTCGGGATAGCCGATATCAATATTACTTATGCCTATCTGATTGTCGGGCTTTTTGTCGTCGGCCTTTTCTCCGTTAGCCTGGTGCTGCTGAATCGCGGTGTGGGCATCAAGGAGTAATAAATGTGCGGAAGGTTTGCATTCTATTCTCCCAGTGAGGCGACTGCGGCGCTATTCGGTGTCACGGGCGCGGTGGATATGAAACCACGCTATAACATCGCGCCGACCCAAATGATTGCCGCTGTTCGGGTGAGCGCCCAGGAAACGCGCGAACTCGCGATGCTGCGCTGGGGGCTGGTTCCCTTCTGGGCAAAGGATTCGTCGATCGGCAATCGCATGATCAACGCACGTGCCGAAACGGTTGCGGAGAAGCCGTCGTTTCGCGCGGCTTACCGGAAGCGCCGATGCCTTGTTCTCGCTGATGGATTTTATGAATGGCGCAAGGAGCCCAGCGGCAAGAAGCCTTACTATATTTCTCTTGCCAGCGGCGCACCGTTCGCGTTTGCGGGTTTGTGGGAGGACTGGCACGCCAAAGACTCGGATGAATCAGTGCAAAGCGCGACGATCATCACAACCGCAGCCAACAAGTTCATGAGTAATCTGCATGACAGAATGCCTGTCGTGCTCGAAAAAGATGCCGGGGACCGCTGGCTGAACGGCGATGAGCAAGTGCTGTCCGAGGCCACCGAGCTAATCCCAAGGTTTCGGGCCTGGCCGGTCGACAGGCGCGTCAATAACACGAGCAACGAAGGGGCCGAACTGGTCGAACCGGTCGGTGAAGCGCTGTCGGGCTAGTGCTCCATCAATATAACCTTGTTGGACCACTGGTCAGTCTCGCAAATCGTTATTCACGGGGAAGGAGAAAGCCGTTGCCAAGATGCTCCAGGATGACACCCTCCGGCGTAATCTCCTTCACCACGGGGCCTTCCGCCAGTCGTTCGTGTTCCCGGTATTTGTTCATGTTGACAAACACGAATCGCTTCGCGGGCTGATCATTGTAGACATGGATGTCCAGGTGCAGGTCCGGTAACAAGAGAGTTCCATTCGCCCGAAGATCATTGAACGTCGCATAAGATTCTGTGATCGTTGCCGCCAGTCTTGGTTTGGACACAGGGCTTGCTTCTACCACAGGGTTGTCAGCTGTCGATTGTTCCTCTGTGGCGCCAGTGACTTGTGGTGCTTGCGTGTTCTTCGCCTGTTCAACCATTTCTGAGAATGATGCCTCACGCTCAGGCTGCGCCCCGTCCGGTATTGCTTCGTCGGTCGCTGTGACGTCCGTTTGTGGCCGCGGGTCGGGTCGAAGCATGACTCCTGACAACACGATCAGGTTTACGGCAAGCAAGCCGCCGAGTACCCATAGCCAGCGCGGAGCACGCGGCGAGTCCACCCCATCGGGTACGTCAGCGAAACCAGGCGCATTCTTTTGCTGGCGCTCGGTTTCAGACTTCTTTAACGCATCCAGGATAAATGACATCAGTAGTTCCCCGTGCGATTCATATCATCATCTTTGTTCGTCAGCCGTGGCTTGCCGTCCGGCGCAAGCGACGAATTGATGATGATCTGGGTCTGTTGTCCCGCAAGGCCGTCGACCTTCAGGCGGTGCTGCCGCTGAAAGTCCCTCAGTCTCTCTTCAAGTTCCCTGTCGAAGTAATCGAGCTCCGCAGATGCGGTGACTTCCGGCTCATAGTCGGTATCGATCGCGGCAAGGCTCTGTCGCAGCCAGCGGACGTTTTCGTTACGCATGCCGGGCTTGATTGCCCTGGCATCGCCGTTGGGCGGCCGCCAGATCAGCAGGTATTCGCCAAACCAGAGCTTCGAGATCTCCTCAATCGAGTGAATAATGCGAGTCTCGCCGAGTGCGAGCTCACCTTTCTCACCGTCCAGAGACGCGAGAACCGGCTGATGAGTGTTGCCATTCCTGTCTGTCAGCGTCAGCACCACCGGCCGGTCGAGCTGGCGAATGCCGGTCCACGAACCTCTCTGGAACAGGCAACTCAAGCCCGCCGTCTCGGCTTGCGAGCATGCCGTCCCGCCGCCGACCTGATATTCGATGCCCCACAGGCCAAACAGAGTAGCCATCGCGGAATTGGTGTCGGTGAATGCGCTTGCGTCGATCAACAAATCCTCGAGTAATGTGGTAACGGGCTCCAGGCCCGTGCTGTCTCCGGTCCCTGAGCCCGGTTCGGGGGAGGCTGCCTCGGTCCCGGACTCTGTTTTTCGGGTTTCCAGCGGCACCGAAAGCACCTCGGACGGTTGTTGTTGCTGCTGATTTGCCAAAGACCAGATACCCAGGGCAATGATGCCTGCCCCGGCGATTCCGAAAACCGGTACCGCCCATCTGAGCAGGCCGGTCGCATACTTCTGCCCGGATACCTCGGCCGCAGCCCTGCCAACGAGACGCTTTCCAATCTTCCTCGTTTCACGGCTGTAGGCGCCAAGCATCGCCCGGTCGCAGATCACGTTCATGATGCGTGGCACGCCGCCCGACAGATTAAATACTTCCAGCTTGGCTTCCGCGTCGAAGATCTCACCGAGGGCGCCCGCGACTTTGAGCCGATGGTCGATATACAGGCCTGCCTCGTTACGCGATAACGGCTCGAGGTGGTAACGGCCAGTCACACGCTGCGCCAGTTGACGGAGTTCATCGCGCGCCAGCGTGTCGCGAAGTTCCGGCTGTGCGATGAGGATAACCTGCAGCAGTTTCTGTTTTGCAGTCTCGAGGTTGGTTAACAGGCGAAGTTGTTCGAGTACCCCGTTGGAAAGATTCTGCGCCTCATCAACAAGCAGAATCGTACGACGGCCGCGGGCGTGCGCTGCAAGCAGATGGCGATTCAGGGCATCTACAAGCGCTATGACGCTGTGCCTGTCTTCGGGAAGCGGAATGCTCAGTTCCTGGCAGATGGCAATCAGGAATTCCAATTCGGTTAGCTGCGGGTTAAGAATGAGCGCGACATCAACTTCAGCCGGCAGGCGGCCGAGGACCGTACGAACGAGGGTTGTCTTGCCGGTGCCGACTTCGCCCGTCAGCTGAATAAATCCGCCGCTTTCGGAAATGCCGTACACGAGATGCGCCAATGCCTCGCTGTGCCGTTCGCTCATGAACAGATAACGCGGATCGGGGGTGATCGCGAAAGGCTTTTCAGTCAGCCCAAAGAATTTCGTGTACATGGTTTGGCGAGGATTCCTGCTAATAATCCATCAATATCACCTTGACGGAGTACTAGCCCCGAATATTGCACGACAACGCCGATTCTACCTGATTTGGCCCGAATCCAAGGTTCGCGCCCGATTAACCGAGGACTCCCCGAAGCGGTCGCGGATCTTGTCGGCCGTCTCGTCCAGGTGCGAACCTGCAGGCATGGCATCGCCGGCGAACAGATCGCGCTGTTCCGCCGCGGAGAGATCGCTGCCACCGACTCCGAGCAGCCGAATTCTGGCGCCCGGGTGCTCGGAAAGCCACTGCCGAAGCAAGATCCTCACGATCTCGAAAATCTGGTCTGTGCTGTTACCTGGCGGCCGCAATGCCCGCTGGCGTGTAAAGGTGGTGAAGTCCGCCTGTCTGATTTTCACCTGAACGGTGCCGGCAACCAGGTCTTTGCTGCGCAGGCGGTTGGCAGTCCGCTCGGCAAGACGCATCAGTTGCCGGTCCATCGCATTCGTCTCAGTCAAATCCGCATCGAATGTTTCCTCGGCGCTGATCGATTTCTCCGGCCGTGACGACACGACCGGCCGGGAATCGACCCCCGATGCCTGATCGCGGGTTTTTTGCGCAAAACGTCCGAATATCGGTTCAAGAACCCTGTCGGAAGCAAGGCGCAGATCGGCCACAGTCACAATATCTTTTTCCTTGAGTCTGGCGAGCGTCTTGCGGCCGATTCCCGGAATGACGCGAACCGGTAACGGGTCAAGGGTGGATCTGATTTCTTCGGCAGAGACGACTACCAGTCCATCGGGCTTGTCAAGATCTGACGCGATTTTCGCGACCAGCTTGTTCGGCGCGACGCCGACCGACGCGGTGAGTGCAGTAGTGTCAACAACGCGCTTCTTTATTTCCTTCGCGATTTCAATGTCGGAACCGAACAACGCGAGACTGTCAGTGACATCGAGAAAAGCCTCGTCCAAAGACAGTCCCTCGACCAGCGGAGTGAACTCCCGGAATATTGCGAATATTTCCTCTGATACCGATTTGTAATGCCCTATTCGCGGGGGCACACGAAGGAGATCGGGACAACGCCTCAAAGCGTCGCGCATAGGCATCGCGGAATGAATGCCATATTCACGTGCTTCGTAGCTTGCGGCAGCAACTACGCCGCGATTGCTGCCGCCGCCGACGACCAGCGGCTTGCCGCGCAGGGACGGGTTGTCGCGTTGTTCGACGGACGCATAAAACGCATCCATATCAATATGCAGTATATTGCGGAGGTCCGTCCGGGTCACAGCTAGCTGCCTCTTTCGACGATGTAACGTGCAAGCCAGCGCAACGGTTCGGCATCGTCGCCGAATATCTCAAGTTCCTGCATGCCGGCCTGAAGAAGTGTTTCGCAGCGCTGTCTTGCGGCCTTGACGCCAAAGAGAGACGGGTAGGTGGCTTTCGCCAGACGCTGGTCTGCGCCGGCTTGCTTACCGATCACGTCTGTTTCTCCCTCCACATCAAGGATGTCGTCCCTGATCTGAAAAGCCATGCCGATGTTCCGGGAAAAACGCAGAAGCGCGGCCCGCCGGTCCGCCGGCAGGTCATCCGCAAGGCAGCTCACGGACATGACAGATGCTTCTATGAGCGCGCCGGTCTTCAGCTCATACATCTGTTCGAGTTCCGATTCCGTCAGGACCCGGCCTTCCGACGAGAGATCAATCGATTGTCCACCGGTCATGCCGAGCGAGCCGCAGGCTTTCGCGATTGACTGGACAAGATGGATCAGTTTGTCCGGGCTGATGCCTGGCGCCGCAGCCAGAACCTGAAACGCCAACGGTTGCAACGCGTCCGCGGCGAGTATCGCCGTAGCCTCGTCGAATTTCCGGTGGACGGTCGGGTGTCCCCGCCGCAGGTCATCGTTGTCCATCGAAGGCAGATCGTCATGGACCAGCGAGAATGCGTGAATGAGCTCGATAGCCATCGCCGGCGCATCCAGGTCGACGGCGTCAAGTCTCAGGCATTCGCCCGTGGCATAGACGAGCAGCGGACGAATACGCTTGCCGCCATTCAAAACAGAGTAACGCATCGCCTCGTGCAGGCGACGGGGCGTCACGCCCGATTCCGGCAATGCCTCTTCAAGCTTGTCGGCAATGCGGCTCGTATACTCGGAAATTCGTTCTGAGAATGGCGTCGGCAATGACCGGTCCTCGTCTGTATTTTTCCTGAGCAAGCGTACACTGAAACCATGCCGCCTGTGAAAGTCCCGCCTTCGTGCATTGTACGGGCTGGGATATAATCTCGCCCCCGAATAACCGGCTCCTGCCACCCCCGGACAATGCTAATGTGGTCACAAGCTCAGCCAAACATTGCGCTTGTAAAATACTGGGGCAAACGCGACGTCGCCAGAAACCTGCCGGCTGTTGGTTCGCTGTCCATCACGCTCGATGCGCTTTATTCGCGAATGTCTGTGGATTTTCTCGAGAATCGCGGGCTCGATGAGCTCGTTGTGAATGGCGAGGAGAACAGCGCGATGCTGTCGAGGGTATCAGGCTGCATCGACCGGATTGCGGGCAATGACCGACCGGCCGCGAGAATCCAAAGCGAGTCTAATTTTCCACTTGCAGCAGGTCTCGCATCATCTGCCTCGGCATTCGCGGCTCTCGTCTTGGCCACCTGTGAAAGCGTGAATCAGACTGCCGATACCCTGGCGATGGCGCGCATCGCAGGCAGTGTGTCCGGATCTGCCGCCCGGTCGTTTTACGGAGGCTTCGTCGAGTTGGCTGCCGGCGACGAGAATATTGATGTTTGGTCAATTGTCGGTCCGGAAGACTGGCCCCTGAAGGTTGTTGTTGCGATTACAGAGACGGGACCCAAACCGCTGAGCTCCGGAGAAGCAATGATTCGCTGCGCGAAGACGTCTCCTTTCTACGATAGCTGGGTTGAACGTCAGCCTGACGACCTCGCAGCGGCGAGGGAGGCGGTCGACAAACGGGACTTCGAGCAACTGGCGGCGGTCTCCGAACATAATTGCCTCAAGATGCACTCTGTGATGTGGGCCTCACGCCCTCCTGTTGTTTACTGGAATAATGCGACGATCGCCTGCATGGAGACGGTACGTGATCTGCAAAAAAAATCCGAGCCGGTGTTTTTTACAATAGACGCCGGGCCGCAACTCAAAGCTGTCTGTCTGCCGTCGGCCGAAGAGACCGTCAGAGATGCGCTCTCAGATACCGCTGGTGTTGTGACGACGTTGGTGAGTGGACTCGGTTACGGTGCACGTGTTTTGGAGCAATCATGACAGCCACTGTGGCAAGTGCCCCGGGAAAAATCGTCCTTTGTGGCGAATACGCGGTGCTCGACGGAGCACCCGCGATTTGCATGGCAATCAACAGACGGGCGCGCGCCAAAGTGGGCGCTGTCGATACCGACTATCATACGGTTCGTACTAGCGGATATATCGACGGAGAGTGGAGGTTTCGAACTGACAGGAACGGGAGCTTCGAGTGGATCGGGAGCGAGCCGCCCGCGGGCGGCCTCGATTTGCTGCAACAAGTCTGGAAGACAACTGGCATCAACGGGAGGTTCGATGTCACATTGGATACGGGAGAGTTTCTCGATCCTGTCAGCCACTCGAAACTCGGACTCGGGTCGAGTGCAGCACTGACGGCCGCCCTGGTCACTGCGCTGTTCGACGTGACTAGCAATCCTGGTGATGCGGGCATACAGGCCGTTAAGGCACACCGGCTTTTCCAGCAAGGCCGGGGAAGCGGCGTCGATATCGCGGCAAGCCTCAATGGTGGCGTCATTGAGTACCGTATGCAGGAATCCGGAGTCGGCCGCTCATTGCCCTGGCCTGCCGGACTCGAGTACGCGGTGCTATGGAGCGGCCGGCCGGTGAGTACGAGCGAAAAGCTCAGGAAGCTCGATGAAGGCTGCCGAAATAGTAGCTCCGGGGCAAGCATGGCTTGTCTGATCGACGCTTCGGAAGCGACTGCAAAGACCTGGGCAGCAGGCAGCACGGCCGAGCTGTTGGCAGAATTTCATCGTTATGTTGATGTCCTCAAGCAATTCGATGTTGACCATGATCTCGGCATATTCGATGCTGGGCACAGGGAGTTGGCGGACGCCGCGGCACAACGAAACGTAGTTTACAAACCCTGCGGTGCGGGTGGCGGCGACACCGGCATAGTGTTTGCTACTGACAGGCAGGCCATCGCAGATTTCACTGACCTTGCCGGAGAGGCTGGTTTTCGATTACTGGACGTCTTGCTGGAGGCGCGGGGCGTACTTTTTGAAAACCGAGCAATTCATTGAGTGATTCACGAATAGCTGCTTTCTATCGGAAGAGCATCGCAGACAGAATCGAAGCACTGGTGGCTCGCAAGCTGATCGATGCGGCGGACGCGAGCGCCCTGTTGGAAGACGGCCAGCTACTTACGCCGGAACTCGCCGACAAGATGATTGAAAACGTGATCGGTGTGTTCGGGCTACCGTTCGCCACCGCGCCCAATTTCCGCGTCAACGACCGCGATTACATCGTGCCGATGGTCGTCGAAGAGCCGTCTGTCGTGGCAGGCGTTAGCAGTGCGGCAAAAACGGCCAGAATAGCCGGAGGATTCAAAGCCACGTCGACCGACCCGGTGCTTATCGGGCAGATTCAACTGGTCGACATTGCGGAACCAGATCCCGCAGTGCAAGCGCTGTTCGCTGCAAGTGACGAGCTCATTGAACTTGCGAACGACCTGCAACCGAATCTGCTTGCCCGCGGGGGCGGCGCCAGGGAAATCGAACTCTTCAAGTACCGTTTGCCGGATGGCAAGTGGACCGTCGTATTGCATGTGCTCGTTGACACGCGGGATGCGATGGGCGCGAATATCGTCAACACGATTTGCGAGGGAATTGCGCCACGCGTGGAAGCAATCGCGTCAGGCAGGGCGTGCCTGAAAATACTGTCAAACCTGGCGGACAAATCACTCGTGACTGCGAGCGTCAAGATACCACTGGCAGGGCTCGCCCGGGAGGGGTTCTCTGCCGATGCCGTGCGTGATGGCATAGTCCTGGCGAACGAGATCGCGAATATAGATCCGTATCGGGCAGCCACCCACAACAAGGGCATCATGAATGGAATCGATGCCGTTGCAATCGCTACGGGTAATGACTGGCGCGCCGTTGAAGCAGCCGCCCATGCTTATGCGGCTCGCGGTGGCACGTACCGCGCGTTGACCAGCTGGACTGTCGAGTCCAACGGCGATCTGTACGGCGAAATTATCATACCCATAAAAGTGGGTGTGGTCGGCGGCTCCCTGAAATCGAACCCCGCGGCTTCCATCGGGCTCAGGATTGCGGGGACAAAGTCGGCAACGGAGCTGGCCGAGCTCATGGGTGCCGTCGGCCTCGCACAGAATTTCGCCGCACTGGGGGCGCTCGTTACGGAGGGAATTCAAAAAGGTCATATGAGCCTGCATGCCCGCAGCGTTGCCGTAAGTGCGGCAACTCCAGCGGAGCTTTTTGATCAGGTCGTCGAAGGCATGGTCGACAGCGGGGACGTTAAACGCTGGAAGGCGCATCAACTCATTGACGAACTCCAGGACAAGGCCGAAACGAAAGATACCGACAGTATTTTCGAGAACGCGGTTCACGGCACGGCTTCAGGCAAAGTCATTCTCCTGGGTGAACATGCAGCCGTTTATGACCGGCATGTATTGGCGTTGCCGCTTGAGTCTGCGGTAACGGCAGCGATTGTAGAAACGCAGGCCGGCATCAATTTGTCCATACCCGATTGGGACATCGAACAAAGCTTTACGGTGAAAAACCCGGCACGGGGCGGTGCTGGTGAAGCACTGGCGCTGATTATGCGCCAACTCGGCGCCGCTGATCGGGGATTCGACATTCGTGTTCGGTCACGTATTCCGGTTGCGATGGGACTCGGTGCTTCGGCAGCGCTGGCCGTGGCGATCATCCGGGCCTTCGACAAGTTGCTCGGCCTCGACATGGACAACGGGGCCATTGAAAAACTGGCGTTTGAGTGCGAAAAGCTGGCTCACGGTATGCCTTCCGGTATCGATAATAATATAGCGACTTATGGTGAGCCGGTGCTGTATAGCAAGAGTAGCGCTACCCGAACCAAGCCCATACCGCTGGCCGAACCGCCACCGATTGTCATCGCGTCAAGCGGAATTCGGGGCGCAACCAAAGAGCAGGTCGCCGGCGTCCGCTCCCGTTTTGAAAAAAATACGGAGCTTTATACGACGATTTTCGATGAGATCAATGAGATGAGCATTGCGGGCGCCGTGGCATTGAAGGACTGCGATTACGACACGCTGGGTTCCTTTATGAATGTCTGCCACGGTTTCCTGAATGCGCTGCAGGTCTCGACACCGGAATTGGAAAAAATGGTTGAGATTGCCCGTGCGAACGGCGCGATCGGCGCTAAGCTCACCGGCGCCGGGGGCGGTGGCTCGATCGTGGCAATATGTCCGGACAAAGTGTCCGAGGTTGCGCAAGCGCTGCATGCGGCAGGTTATCAAATAATACGGATGAGGGACCGCTAGCACGAAGATGTTGGAGAGCATGCCGGACAGCACAGATAAAGTCGTTTCGTCGGAGAGCGAAGAACTGATTCTCGTCGACGCGGGCGACAACGAACTGGGATTTCTGAGCAAGGAGAAATGCCACGACGGTGACGGCATATTGCATCGTGCGTTTTCGCTCTTCGTGTTCAACAACAATGGTGAGCTCTTGTTGCAGAAGCGCGGTGCCGGAAAGCGACTGTGGCCGCTATTTTGGTCCAATAGCTGCTGCAGCCACCCGCGGAAAGGTGAATCGATGCAAGTGGCAACGCGTCGCCGCCTGCGGGAAGAACTCAGTATTGAGGCCAGCCTCGAGTTTACTTACAAGTTTTCCTACCGGGTGCAGTTCGGCGACCTTGGATCCGAGAATGAACTATGTACTGTGTACTTGGGTAAGACCGGACAGGCGTTCTCCGCAAATACGCACGAGATCGCGGAGGCCCGGTATGTGTCCCGGGAAGCGCTACAAGGCGAATTGCAGACAAAGCCGGAAGAATTTACACCCTGGTTCAAAATGGAGTGGGAGCGGCTCTGCAAGGAGTTTGCCGAAAAGCTCGCTGCCTATGCAAAATAAGAAAATCGGGGGTGGACACCCAGCAAAAAACGGGCGGACCCCATTTTTGTCATCGGGCCCGCTCACGGCTTGCGTCGCGTATATCCCTCTCGCTCGGGCTTTAAACTAGCTCGTGGAACACACCTGACGCAGGCCGCTCGCAAAATCAGCAAAAATCGGGACCCGTCCCCATTATTGCTCGTCCCCGATTAGCCGACGTAGCGGTAGTATTCGATACCGAGATCCTGAAACTGCCGCCGATCGGCCCTGCCGACTTTTTCTATAATGAATTCATTCTTCGGCAGGTAGTCCAGACCCCTTGCTCTGCGTCCGTCATGCAGCGCTTTGTATTGCTCGAAATCGAGATCAACCGAAAATTCCATCGCCTCGCTGAAACGAATCGACCTGGTCGCTTGCTTCCACTCTTCCGAAATGATCACGGGAATAACTTCCGCCGCGTCACCGCTGCCGTATCCGAGAGTCAGGATCTCCTCGCCGGCAAGATCGCGGTTTTCATCCAGTGCCTGCTCGAATCCCGCAGCCATCCATGCCGGAAGCGCGGCAGTATAAAGATTGCCCAGGTCCAACATCGTGTCGCTTCCGAGCGCGAGCTTGTCGAGAATCTCGCGGCGGTAATTTCGCGACGCACGGAAAATTCTAAACACTGCCATCGTCAACGGATAGGCTTCGTAATTAAGCTGCTCAGGATTAGCCAGTTCGGTAATTTCCGGTTTGCTGACCATTTCCTTTAACAGGGCGTCGGGTTCTATGCCGGCTTCGTAGCAATAGGATGCGAGCTCCGCCCGGTCCTCCACACCGCCACTGCCCAGCGCAAACAAGTAGGCGACGGCCCAGCCGGTTTCCGGCATGCGGCGATAAGGCCTGTGCATGAACACGGTCTTCAGTGAGCGCAGGTATTCAGAGGCAGAGATTCCGCGCTTGCTGTACATGTCGTCGAGCGCGTGCAAGGTTTCATCGATGTAGCAGGTGGTCGAGTACTTGCCATTGAAGACGGGAAAGTCCTGTACCTGATGACTTTCGCTCCGGTCCTGTCCGCAGAAACGCAGCATGGGCTTGCGAAAATCCATGATGCGATAGTCGGACGCTGCGCCGGAACGGCTCAAATCGACACTCGCGAGTTTCGGGTTCTCTTCGAGCAGCATGGCAACTGCACCGGCGCCCTGCGTTGGTTCACCACTGCTGCCGCGCGCATATTCGGCGATATCAGCGCAGACAACGATAGCCTGACCTCCTGCGCCGTCGAGCGCGAGGTGCCGGAGCGCACCTTTCATGCCATAGACGCCGCCCAGGCAGGCATGTTTGAACTCCGGGACTTCACAGCTACGGGCAATCGGTGCTATGCCCTCCTTGATCAGTGCGCCATCGACCATCCCTTTGACAATGATCGCGCCCGCGGAATTATCCGTGCTGGATTCGGTGCCAAGGCCCAGAAACTTGATGCGTGAGGGATCGATATCGTACTGCTTGATAAGGCGCATGACCGCCGTCGCCGCCAGCGTATAGACGCTCTGCTTAGGACCACGGACGCGGAAACTGCGCCCCACGATCTCACGGATTTTCGGCCAATGGTTGCCGGTCCAGTCGCACCAGTCTTCCAGCCACACCCGGTATGGCGGTATATATGCGGCGAGTCCGCTTATGCCTATATTCTTTTTGTCCATGGACTCAATCTTCGTGTGTGGGCCACTGCATGGCCCCGGGAATTTTAGTTGTCATCAGGCGCAGCCGCAAGCCAGCTATTCTACCGTAATCGTGATTCGCTTTGAAAATACAGGGGGATCGTGCGGTACGTGCAGGTAGTCGGCCAGCAAGAGTTGAAGCGTGTGCTGTCCCGCGGGGAGGGTGAGCTCGGTCTGCGAGCTGCCATCACCGAAATGGACGTGGTGCTCGTCTGCCGGGACAGGCAGGCCAAAGGCCGGCAACCCGGCGTCAATGATCAGGTGGTGGTGGCCGCTGCCCGGGTGCTGATCACCCGCCGGCAGCACCTCCATGCCCTTCAGGCCGAACTCCAGTCGGATCGGATTCGAAACCACCTCACCATCGGCAGGCATTATGAAAAACACCTGCGCGCCGTCAATTGAAGGAGTCCGTGCCATGGCGGCGGGTGCCCGGGCAGGCTCCATCTCCATTTTCGCAGCTGGCTCTTCGGCGGTGGGTACCGTTTCAGCGCCTTCCTGGCCGCAGGCTGCAATTAAGAAAAGCGCAGGAAAAATCGCCTGCCAGGCAATAAGTGGCTTTTTCACTGTATGCCTCCCATGAAGTAATGATATTAGATCGAGAATGCCGCAAACAGGGCGGCAAAGGCAAACATCAGGCCGAAACCGATGAAGTATGACAACACGAGGAACATGAATTTGAGCGTCGTGATGAACTTACCCTGGCCGTACACGCGTTGCATGGCCCTGAATAAATAGACAGGGATATAAAGGGATGCGCCGATCAGAGCGATGTCGGCCGCGCTTTCGGGAATACCGACAAGCGTCGCAAACCGCGCAAACAGTATCTGCAGCGTTAGAATCAGGAAAAAGAAAGCATGGTAGTGCACGACGAAAAGCAGGTGCTCGACGTAGTAGCGCTTCGACAGCGGATACAGCACCCTGAGCACCAGCGCCATGAGCGGCAACAGGAAGAACAATGCGGCCGGGACGTTGTCCAGCAGTTTGTCGAGTAAGGCCCTGCCGTCATCGGCACGAATGCGCTCGCACATGATCTGGAGCCGCTCCGGCGTGATGCGTCTGGATAGCCACTGCGGTATGTCTGCCGACTCAATGTCGCTTACATCGCAGTCAAAATCCGATTCTTCGCCTGCAGTATTCAGATTCGCGGAGTTCCCATCATCTCCATCTTGCGGATCTTCGGCCAGCTCCTTGTCACCGATGATGATGCCTTGCTCGGCCAGTTCCTGTGGCACCCCTTCACGGATCTCAGCGGCATTCTGAGCGGAATCTTCTGCCTGCTCCGTCGGTTCAGCCGCGGGTTCGAACAACAAACCGAGCTCTTCCCTCGGATCAAAAAATGCGATGAGGAAAAACACCACACTCAGTACAAGGTAGGTCCGAAAAGGCGGCATGAACCTCGCGCGGCGACCGAGCAGGTAGTCTTGCGTCAATTGACCCGGGTGAATGACGAGTGGCACCAGAGTTTGCCAAAGCCTCGAGTCCAGCTCGAAAAGATCGCCGAACGCATCACGAATCAATCCCCAGATACTGATGAGACGGCTGTGCGCCCGCTGGCCGCATTTGCGGCAGTACTGCCCACCGAGCGTGGTTCCGCAATTAAGGCAGGACGGCAGAGGCCTCAACTCTTCATCCGAATCGCCCGAGCGACGAAGAACACGGCGGCTTGCCTCGAATTGATCCGCAAACTGATCGATGCCCGACTGACGCATGGCGTTCGCCGGCCCGGCAAGATACTGCTCCAGGTCTTCCTCGCTGGCGAGGTAATAATGAGTGACGCGGCGGGCGCGGCCCTGTTCGTCGTCTTCCAGCTCAAAGGTCTCGGCTTTCAGAAAGCCCGGAATTTCGAGCATTTCCGTGACGTGAATCGCGAGCCAGGCGTCAAACGCTGCAACGATCTCCCGATCGACATTGAACGTAACTTCGTAGATGGGCCCTGCTGTGTATGACATGCACTAAACCGTCAAGTCTGGCCCGAACATTTCAGCACACCGGAGGCTCTGCGCTCTCGCCTTGTTGGGCCACTAGCGTTGCCTGGAGGCCTTCTTTTTGGCAGTCGTTTTTGCCCCGGATGCTCTTTTTGCCGTTTTCTTTTTTGACACGGTTTTTTTCTTCGCGCCTTTTATCTTTGCGGCAGCTTTCTGTGCAGGGGGTTTCGCGGCTGCACGAGTTTTCCCGTCGACGGCATTTGCACCGCGCGAAGCTGCCTTTCCACGGGCGCCCGAGCGGCCGAATTCGTCTGGCGCGAAGTCATCGACGGCCAGGAGGTTCATTACCTTCTGGTGATAGATACGCAAGTCCTTTGCTTCGCTCTTTGTGATCACTTCGGCGGTTTCCGCTTCGCCGATCTGGTGACCCAGGTAGTCCGACCGAATCAGGCCCTCTTGTCGCGACTGCTTCAGTTTTCTTTCGAGCGGCGCCATTTGCTCCGACAACTCGAGCGCCTCCTGCAGCAGGCCCAGCGGGTTACCGGGTTCAAGCGTCGTGTATGCCTGCCGGCTTAGTCTTTCGCGTGCCTCACCGGGTCGCGTGACCAAATCGACGATCTTTTTGACCAGTTCGTCCGATGGTGCCGAGTATGTCCGGCCGCGCGGAAATATGAAGCAACGCAGGAAGAATGCAACCGGGCGATTCGGGAAATTGCGCAGGAAACTGTGTAATTGCTCCTGTGCGTGATACATCAGCATGCGGACAGACCATTCGACCAGCGGCAAATCCGTTGCGCGACGCCCCTGATTCTCGAAATGCTTGAGAACGGTAGAAGCAAGATACATCGAACTGAACACATCGCCGAGCCGCGCGGACAGCAACTCTTTCTGTTTGAGTTTTCCGCCCAGCGTAAGCATCGCAAAATCGGCCGCAAGCGCGAATGCTGCACTGTACCGGTTGATATTCTGGTAATAGCGGCGCGTCGGCGTGTTCAGCGGTACGGTGCTGAATTTAGCGTGAGTCAGTGCGAGGAAGAACGATCGCGCCAGGTTGCTGATCGCATAACCGATGTGTCCGAAGAGTGCGGCATCGAACTCGTTGAGCCCACGTTCCCTGTTCTCGTCCTGGGCCGCGTGCAGTTCCCTGAGAACAAATGGATGGCATCGCATCGCGCCCTGCCCGAAAATAATCAGGCTGCGCGTCAGTATATTTGCGCCTTCTACGGTGATGGCGATCGGCGTTGCCATGTATCCCCGACCGACGTAATTCTTCGGGCCCATCATGATCGCCTTGCCGCCGTGAACGTCCATCGTGTCGTTCGCGACCTTGCGGCCCATTTCCGTACAGTGATACTTGAGAATGGCCGCCGGGACCGCTGGTTTCTCACCCTGGTCGATAGCACCGGAAGTAACGGACACCGCAGCATTCATAATGTAGGTATGTCCGGCGATCCGCGTAAGCGCCTCGCCGATACCGTCGAACTTCGCGATCGGCATATTAAACTGCCGGCGAATCTGCGTGTACGCGCCGGCGGCGTAAATGGCGGCCTGGCTACCGCCGGCAGAGATCGACGGTAGCGTGATCGCCCGGCCGACCGACAACAGCTCCACCAGCATTTTCCACCCCTTGCCGGCCATTTCCTGTCCGCCAATGATGTAGTCCAGCGGCACAAACACGTCCTCTCCGGATGTCGGTCCGTTCAGGAACGCTATATTCAACGGATCGTGTCGGCGCCCGACCGTGACGCCGGGCGTGTCGGTAGGAATCAGCGCCGCCGTAATACCGTATTCCTCCCGGTCGCCGATCAGGTGGTCCGGGTCATAGAGTTTGAAAGCAAGGCCAAGGACCGTCGCGACGGGCGCGAGCGTAATGTATCGCTTGTCCCAGTTAAGCCTGATGCCAGTGATCTGCTTGCCGTTCCACTTGCCTTTGCAGACGACCCCACTGTCGATAAGTGCAGCAGCGTCAGATCCTGCCTGTGGCGACGTCAGCGCAAAACAGGGAATCTCGTCGGCCGTGGCAAGCCCGGGCAGATAGTGTTGTTTTTGTTCCTCGGTGCCATAGTGCAATAACAACTCCGCCGGCCCGAGTGAATTCGGAACGCCGATGGTCGAGGATGCAGCCGTGCTGTGACTCGCCAGTTTCATGATGACCATCGCATTGGCATGCGACGAAAACCCCAGGCCGCCGTACTGCTTCGGAATAATCATTGCGAAGAATTTGTGTTTCTTGATGAACTGCCAGGCGTGCTGCGGCATATCTCCGAGCTCGTGGCTGATCTCCCACTCGTCGAGCATCGCGCACAGTTCTTCGCAGGGGCCGTCGAAAAACGCTTGCTCTTCTTCGGATAGTTGTGGTGCCGGAAAAGACATCAGGCGGTCCCAATTTGGCGCGCCCGAAAACAGCTCGCCATCCCACCACACGTTGCCCGCCTCGAGCGCCTCTCGTTCTGTGTCCGACATTGACGGCAACATCGTGCGATAAATCTCGAGGAGCGGCGTGGTGATTTTCTCGCGGCGGAACTGAGCCAGATTCGGCGCCACCATGACGGCGAACAGGAGCCAGAGCAGCAAGAGCCAGAAGAAACCGCCCGAGCCGAATATTGTGTAGGCCAGCAATGCGATGCCGGTGGCGACAGTGGATGTGCGCAGGTCTATTCGATTGTAGGCAAGGGCAATGCCGCCGCCGACAAACAGGAGAAACCAGAAAAGGCTGACAATCAAACCGGACAAGACTTCTTCCTCAATAAATGAACCCTATCATCGGGGCTCCCGGGGCGCCATAGACCGGTTCGCATGCCTGCGTGTTTTGCCAGGCGCTGAAATCCTCAAGTGATCTTGCGCAGCAACCGGCAACACACCCGGGCTAAAGCAGGTCTTCGATCGCAGCGCGTTCCTCCCTCAGCTCAGCCTCGGTGGCATCCATGCGCTCCCTGCTGAAGTCGCTGATCCCGAGCCCCTGCACGATTTCGTAAGCACCGCCACTGCAGCGAACGGGGTAGGAATAGATCACACCTTCCTCTATGCCATAGCTGGCATCGGCCGGTATTGCCATGCTGACCCAATCGTCATTTGGCGTGCCATACACCCAGTCATGTATGTGGTCGATCGCAGCAGACGCCGCGGACGCCGCCGAAGACGCACCCCTGGCCTTGATAATGGCCGCCCCGCGCTGCTGAACGGCCGGTATGAACTCATCAATCAGCCAGCTTTCATCGACCAGGCTCAGCGCTGCCTGCCCGCCGACGGTGGCATGATGAATATCCGGATATTGCGTGGCCGAATGATTTCCCCAGATCGTTAAC
>JACZWL010000070.1 GCA_022572185.1 Pseudomonadota bacterium
ACGGCCAACATCGCCCTGGCCTGTCTGAAGCGAAGGACGCGACTCGTCTACCTGTCGACCGATTACATATATAAGGGTGACAAGGGCAACTATTCGGAAAAAGATGAAATCGAGCCATTCAACCTGTATGCCTGGACCAAGCTGGGCGGCGAATCCTCGGTCATGGCAGTACCTGACCACCTGATCATCAGGACGAGTTTTGGTGCCGAGGAGTTCGAGTACGATGCCGCGTTTACCGACAAGTGGACATCTAAAGACTATGTGGATGTGATAGCGCCGCAGGTTTTGGAAGCGGCACGGAGCCCGCTGACCGGCCTGCTGAATATCGGTTCGGAACGTCGCAGCATGTATGACTACGCAATAATCCGTAACCCGGACGTGAAGGCAACAACAATAGGGGGCTCGACGCACAAGTCACCGGTAGATACGTCCTTGAACCTGGCTCGCTGGACCCGGTACCGGGGAGGAAACAAGTGAGTAATCAAACAAGAAAGGGAATCATCCTGGCAGGCGGGACGGGCTCACGTTTGCACCCTTTGACCCTGTCGGTCAGTAAGCAGCTGATGCCCGTGTATGACAAGCCGATGATTTATTACCCGCTATCGACACTCATGATGGCGGGCATCCGGGAGATCCTGATTATTACGACGCCGGACGATCAGGCGGCGTTTGGTAAGCTCCTCGGAGACGGCGGCCAATGGGGCATCTCCCTGACTTATGCCGTGCAACCATCGCCTGACGGGCTGGCGCAGGCATTTCTGATCGGTGAGGAGTTTTTGAACGGGGGACCGGCTGCACTGATCCTGGGGGACAATATTTTTTATGGACAGGGCTTTGGACTACTTCTCAAGCACGCGGTTGCCAGGGACGATGGTGCGACAGTCTTTGCCTATCATGTCAACGATCCGGAACGCTATGGTGTTGTCCAGTTCGATGCCGAAGGCACGGCCCTGGACATCGAAGAGAAACCCACAGAACCGAAATCAAGGTATGCGGTTACAGGGCTATATTTCTATGACAACAAGGTTGTCGATCTTGCGAAAGCGCTCAAGCCCTCGGCCAGGGGAGAACTCGAAGTTACCGATCTCAATCGCATATACCTGGACAGGAACAAGTTGCATGTCGAGGTCCTGGGACGCGGCACGACATGGCTTGATACCGGAACGCATGAGTCATTACTCGAAGCCGCACAATTTGTAGAGATTATCGAGCGCAGGCAGGGGCTCAAAATATGCTGCCCGGAGGAGATCGCTTTCAATAATGGCTACATCGACGCTGACCAGATAAGAAAGATAGCGAAATCGCTGGGCAAGAATGGCTACGGGGAATACCTGCTGTCGGTGCTCGAGGATAGACTTTTCTGATGGAGTTCCTGCTGTCGGTGCTCCAGGATAGACTTTTCTGATGGAGTTCCTGCCAACCCGGCTGCCCGATGTGATCGTGATCAGGTCAGAGGTTTTCGAGGACTTGCGAGGCTTCTTCATGGAAACCTGGAACCGCAAGGATTTCGAGCACGCGGGTATTGACGCTGACTTCGTGCAGGACAATTACAGCAGATCTGTGGCTGGCACCGTTCGTGGGCTGCACTATCAGATAAAGCAGGCACAGGGAAAACTGGTACGGGTCGTCAAGGGCGAAGTATTCGACGTAGCGGTCGATCTCAGAAAGTCTTCACCGGATTTTGGTCAATGGGCAAGCGAGATACTGTCTGCCGAGAACAGGAAACAGATATGGATTCCACCGGGCTTCGCGCACGGGTTTCTCGTGCTGAGTGAGACCGCCGAGTTCGAATACAAGTGTACGGACTACTATGCGCCTGAGCATGAGCGCACGATTTGCTGGGACGATCCCGACATCGGTGTTGACTGGCCCCTGGCAGACGGCGAACCGCCGACACTTTCTCAAAAAGACCAGGCCGGCCTGCCTTTGAAGGAAGCGCAGGTCTATGACTAGCCTGCTTGTGACCGGTGGTGCCGGATTCATTGGCGCCAATTTTGTGCAGTACTGGGCGCGGAATTATCCCGGCGACAAAATCGTTGTTCTGGATGCACTGACTTATGCCGGCAATCAGGCGAGCCTGGTACCGCTTGCTTCTCATCCAGGATTCCGCTTCGTTCACGGGGACATCAGAGATCGGGAACTTGTGACGAAGTTACTCATTGACGACAAGCTGGACACGATCGTCCACTTTGCAGCGGAATCACACGTCGACCGATCGATACTTGAGCCGGATGCCTTCATTCAAACCAATGTCATGGGCACTTACGATTTGTTGGAAACAGTTCGTAAAGTCTGGCTCGAGCGTGACGCTGCACCGTCAACGCATCGCTTTCATCATGTCTCGACGGATGAAGTTTATGGGACGCTTGGTCCCGACGATGATGCGTTCACCGAGGAGACACCGTACGCACCGAACTCGCCTTATGCCGCGAGCAAAGCGGCATCGGACCATCTGGTCCGTGCCTATCACCACACGTACGGTTTGCAGGTAAGCACCAGCAACTGCTCGAATAACTACGGACCCTACCATTTTCCGGAAAAGCTCATTCCGCTAATGATCGTCAACGCCTTGACAGGAAAACCGATGCCCGTATATGGCGACGGTTCCAATATCCGGGACTGGTTGTATGTCGAGGATCACTGCCGTGGTATCGATCTCGTCATCAGGAAAGGGCGGACGGGCGAGACCTACAACATCGGCGGCAACCACGAACGGAACAATATCTCTATCGTCAGGGAGATCTGCAGCCTTATAGACCGGCGTTTCGAGCACGACTCCGGGTTATCACGTATATATAAGGAGTCGCCGCCGGCGTCCGGCAAAGCCACAGATTCCCTGATTTCCTTTGTCAAAGATCGCCCCGGCCACGACTGGCGCTACGCGATCGATGCCAGCAAGATCGAAAGCGAACTGGGCTATGAGCCGCAGGAGGACTTCGAGTCCGGGCTCGCCCGCACTCTCGACTGGATGCTGGCCAACGAGCCATGGTGGCGTGCCGTCATGGACGGCAGCTACCGCGACTGGATCGATACGCAATATGAAACGTCATGAATGCGAGCGCTTTTTGTGCGGATAGCTCCTACGGTTTTATTGCCTTGTTCGCTATCGCCCTCGGGCTCAACCACACCCCGGACTTAAGCGCATTGAAATAATAAGGCGCTAACTGCGAGAAAATGCGGCCGCGTACCCTAAGTGCCCTCACACGCTTCAAAGTCACGATATTCAGAACCGCTGCAAGCGACAATACCGGCAGATTGACCAACGCGATAAAAAAGTGATTGAGGAAACGTCGCAGTCCCTTGCTGTGTCTTTGAGCAAATACATTCCTGGAAATGACGACTTCGAGTTTGCTCAGCGCGGTAACGCTCTCGCTGTGCCGGCTCGAGCCGCCGTGTATGTGGACAATGATTACCGCTGGTGTGCAGGCTGCGCGCAGTCCTTTGTCACGTGCCCGCCGGCACAAATCCGTGTCTTCGGAGTACAACCAGTAGTCCTCGGACCAGCCACCGACTGTGTCGAAGTCCTTGCGGCTGATCAGCAAGAAAGAACCGCAGATCCAGTCGGGATAGATCACCGTCTTGATATTTGCGCGCGGGTTCGGATATTTCTCGGGTTTAATAAGACGCAGCAAGCCCTTGACGGTTCTGAAATGATTCAAAAGATCGGGAAAGACGTCAAATAACTTCTGAGTTTTTCCCTGCGAATCGACTTGCCTCGGTGTCAGTAATGCCACGCCGCCAAGCCGCTTTTTTTCCGCCATAAGTGCAACGATGTCACTGCAATCGACGATGACATCCGGGTTCATGAAAATCAGGTGCTCGCCCGTCGCCTGAGTTGCCCCGAGATTGGTGCCGAATGCGTATCCGCTGTTGATCGGGTTGGCTACAAAACGAATCTCGGGAAACCCGGACTTGAATTCATTGAACAAATCAGGATCCGACTCATTATCAACGACTATAATCTCCCATTCGTCGAACGGGAATCCGGGCAGCAGCGCGTCCAGGGCAGTTTGCAGGTGTCCCCAGGAACGATAATTAACAATGATTATTGAAAGGATCACTCGCTCTGTATGCTCCGTTCACTAGCGCGTTGTGGCTTCGACTGGCCCGCAGTCTACAGTAAGTCGCACCCAAGTTATTGTTTGATCAGGTACGCCGTCATGGCCGTGCTGGCCTTATCGTGCGTAATTTCTCTTCGGGTGGCGCCGGCTCAAGCGTATGAGCCGACAGCAATTGAGGAAATACAGGTCACGGCAACTCGCCGCCTGACCGAGGTAAGCAATGTATCGGCTGCGCTGACGCTCATTGCTTCCGACGAGATTCACGGCGCCAAGCTGACGACGGACGCGCTCGCAGCTCAGATCGGTGTCTATCTGCAGCAAACCACGCCCGGGCAGGGTGCGGCAATCATTCGCGGCCTCAAAGGCTCGGAAATCCTGCATATCGTCGACGGCATGCGACTGAACAATGCGATTTTCCGCAACGCGCCGACGCAATACCTCGCGCTTGTTTCCCCCGGCACTGTCGATCGAATCGAAGTGCTGCGCGGTGCACCGGCTTCGCTTTATGGCAGCGATGCAGTTGGCGGCGTCGTACAAGTACTTTCGCGCGTACCCAGATTTGACGGATCTGAAGCGGAATACCGTCGCTCAGTCACTCTGAGCCTGGATACCGCTGAGATCGGCAGATTGATGCACGCTACTCTGGACGCCGGTAACCGGAGCCTGGCCGGGCTAATCAGCATCGACTATCTCGAGACTGGTAATCGCCGAACGGGCAGCGGAGAGCGCATTGACCCGACCGGATACGAATCAAAAGGGGCACGTATCGCAGTCTCATCGACGCCGGACGACGGCCGGTCCTGGTTATTCGACTTTCAGTACACCAAACAGCCGGACACGCCGAGAATCGACGAACTTGTTCCCGGCTTCGGCCAGACCCAGCCATCGTCATCGGAGTTCCGCTTTGCGCCCAACGAGCGCTTGTTCGCGCATTTACGCTACAGGCGGCCCGACGGCCTGTGGTCAGCCGACTGGAGTTTCGATATCGGCTGGCAACGCATCGTCGATGACCGCATCACCCGCAACTTTGGATCGGCAATTCGCCGACGTGAATCGAACCGCAGTGATTTGTTTGGATTGACGCTGAGCGCGAGCCGGGAAACAGGGCAGGGCTCCTGGATAATCGGCGGCGACGTCTATTACGACCGTGTTGCGAGCCAGCGGGTCGAAGAAGACCTGACCAGTGGCCAGGCAAGCACGGTGCAGTCGCGCTTTCCGGACGACTCAAGCATCGGTCAGGCCGCCATTTACGCCAATCTGCAGCAGCGAATCGGAGAGCGACAACATTTCTCGGGAGGCCTCAGACTGAGTGCGGTGGATATTGATTTGCCACAAACCACTGCGTCAACAGCAGCATCATTGAGTCTTGTGGATATCAGCGCCGACATCGGCTGGATTTTCGAACTGTCGGATCAAGCGCAATTTGTTGCCAATATTGCGCACGGATTTCGTGCTCCGAATATTTTCGACATGGGCACCCTCGGTGAACGTCCCGGTAATCGCTTCAACATTCCGAATCCCGCACTCGATACGGAGCACGTCACTCAATTCGATGCCGGTGTCAGAGGCCATAACGATCGTTGGAGCAGCGAGCTGATTTTCTTCTGGCTGCATTACAGAGACCGCATAACATCGGTCCTTACGGGAGCCATGACAGCGGACGGACGCGATATCGTGCAAAGTCAGAATCTGGCAGAAGCCGATATCCGGGGCATAGAGGCAGCAGGTAGTTTTACGCTTATGAAAAACCTGAGACTCGACGCAATCGTCAATTTCACGCGCGGCGAGGAAAAAGTAAGCGGCGGTACAGTCGTTCCGGCGGACCGGATACCGCCACTCAATGGCCGCGTCGGATTACCGTATGAGCCGAATGAAGCGCTCACTATCGAACCGTATGTCGTCTTCGCCGATTCCCAGACGCGTCTGAGTCCGCGTGATATTCGTGACGTGCGTATCGATCTAGCCGGAACGGCCGGTTGGATGACAGCCAACTTGCGGGCGTCATGGCTGCCGAATGAAAAATTGCATGTGACAGTGAGCCTGGAAAACCTGCTTGATAAACAGTATCGGCATCATGGATCCGGCATCGATGCCGTCGGTAGAAACTTCACCGTAAGCTTTCAAGTGCAGTGGTGACAGGCCAAAATCGCCCGTCAGGACGGGCGATCATACAAAGGGTCGGACCCGTCGGGTCCGACCCTTTAACTGCTGTTCATTCATGTTTGTAAATTATGCCCGCCTTCATCACGAAACTGACTCGCTCCATTGCCGTGATGTCGTCCAGCGGATTGCCCGGCACGGCAACGATGTCGGCCTGCTTGTTGGCTTCAAGCGTACCATGCGTGTCATCGATCCCCAGGAACTTCGCCGCCACGCTCGTTGCGGACTGAATCGCTTCCATCGGCGGCATGCCGCCCTCGACCATCAGGGAAAATTCCTGGGCATTGTCGCCGTGGGCAGAGACGCCCGAATCCGTGCCGAAGACGATGGGTACACCGGCCTTGTAAGCCTTGGCAAAAGTACTCTTGATCACAGGCCCGATCGCTGCGGCCTTGGGGCGAACCAGGTCCGGGAAGAAGCCATCGATCTTGGACTTCTCGCCAACCCAGACGCCGGCGAGAATGGTCGGTACGTAATAAGTGCCATTCTTTTTCATCAGCCGCATGACTTCCTGATCCATGAAAGTGCCATGCTCGATCGAGGCGACACCTGCAATCACGGCCCGTTTCATGCCTTCAGTGCCGTGTGCATGTGCGGCAACGCGTAAGCCGTAATCCGCAGCAGTGTCGACGAGTGCGACCAGCTCTTCATCCGTAAATTGTGGGTTCTCGCCACTCTTGGCAACGCTGAGAACACCACCGGTTGCCGTAATCTTGATCCAGTCAGCGCCGTCTTTGTAACGCTGGCGAACGGCCTTACGGACGTCATCGACGCCGTTCACTACGCCCTGCCTGGGACCGGGGTCTCCTGCGATGTGACTGGCCCAGCCATTGGTCGGGTCGGCATGACCACCGGTTGTGGCCAGAGATTTGCCGGCTGAAAATACTCTCGGCCCCGGTACGTCACCGTCCTCGATCGCCTTCCTCAGTGCAATCGTGACGTTGAATGCATCGCCGAGGTTGCGAACGACGGTAAAACCGGCTTCCAGCGTACGTTTGGCGTATTTCACAGCATCAATCGCGTAGTCAGCCTCGTTGGTGATAAAACGATTCAAGCGGCTGTCTTCGGTGTACTGATGCGTCAAGTGTACGTGCATGTCCATCAGGCCCGGCATGACCGTGTGGTTTTTCAGATCGATCACAGTGTCGCCCGGACCGGCCGCCACGTAACCGCTTTCAATTGCCTTGATTTGAGAGCCGTCCACGCGAACGGTCATCTCGGTGAGCGCACTATCAGACTCGCCATCGATCAGGCGACCGGCGTGAATCAAGGTATCCGCACTCACATTGCCGGCTATCAGCACGATGCCGAGTGCAATAATTTCAAAAAATTTCATTTGCTGTCATCCATTGGTTCATATTTCATTGGGCGGGGTCGGGCATTGTAGCCTGTTGCCCTAAGCGGCACGATGCGAAATATCAGGAGAAAACGCGGCAGAGAGCGCAGTTTTTGCTCCGGTTATGAGAAGATGTCGCAAATCCGCCCCGTGCGAGGGAACACCCCCGTTGAACAAAACAAAGAAAGGAGTGGCAGATGGCGGGATCAGAAAATTCCAACGAACAGTGGTCGTCACGACTTGGTTTTCTCATGGCAGCTGTTGGCTTCGCCGTTGGACTGGGCAATATCTGGCGTTTCCCGTATATCACCGGTCAAAATGGCGGCAGCGCGTTCCTCATTATTTATCTGGTCTGCGCACTTGGTATTGGTCTGCCGCTTTTTATCAGTGAACTGACCATCGGCCGGCGGGGACGAAGCAGTCCGTCCGGCAGCATTCGCGCCGTTGCAGCAGAATCCGGCGCCAGTGCCCGCTGGGGTGCATTCGGCACCCTGGCGGTATTTTGCGTATTCATCATCTTGTCTTACTACACGGTGTTATCGGGCTGGACTTTCGATTACTTCGTGCGCGCGGCAAGCGGTGCATTCGAAGGTGTGGACGCCGAGCAATCGAATGCCATGTTCAGCGGATTGATGAACAATCCGGGGCGCCTGCTGTTCTGGCACACGATCGTCAACCTGATCGTTGTTTTTATCGTCAGGCGCGGAGTCCAGGCAGGCATCGAGAAAGCCGTGAAAATACTGATGCCTGCTCTATTCGTGGCGTTGATCATCATGGTTATTTATGGAGCAATCGCCGGTGATATGGCGGCCGCGCTGAAATTCATGCTGGAACCGGATTTCTCCAAGGTTACGGTCAGGACTGTGATGATCGCAATCGGGCAGGCATTCTTCTCTATCGGCATCGGCATGGCAGCCTTGATTACCTTCGGTTCCTATTTGCCAAAGGAAATATCCATTCCACGCTCGGCGACCGTCGTTATTCTTGCGGATACCGCGGTCGCGCTACTCGCCGGTTTCACAATATTTCCGCTCGTTTTCGCGTTCGGCCTGGAGCCGTCCAGCGGCCCGGGGTTGATCTTCCAGACACTGCCGCTCGCATTCGGACAAATGCCGGGGGGCCAGCTTTTTGGATCCATATTCTTTATTCTTTTGATTGCCGCGGCGCTGTCCTCTTGTATAGGTTGCGCCGAAGCCGTTGTCTCCTGGGTCGATGAACAATGGGGCATCAAACGGAAGAATGGTGTATTGATCGCGGTCGGAGCTGCCTGGGCCGTTGGTATTCTGACAATCATGTCGATGGGTGACTGGTCGGAATTCTATCCGCTGGATTTCATTCCCGCGTTTGCGGGCAAGACGATCTTCGATTCGCTCGATTTTATGGCAGCCAACATTCTGTTATTGATTGGCGGCCTGCTGATCTCTGTTTTTATCGGCTGGGTTGTGCCCAAACACATCAAGCTCGAGGAAATCGGTGTGCAGGAAGGACTATTCTTCACGTTCTGGCGCTTCATGATCCGCTTCGTAATACCACCCGTACTACTCATCGTTCTCATCATGGGGATTATGGAGTAATGAAATCCGCTCGACTCGCTTGCAGATTTTGAGATCACGGAGTCAGGCCCACGTCAGGGCCATATGAGTAAAGTTCAGTGCTGCAGGTGCTCAGGTGGTTTCTGTTTGACCGCCTGTAGTAGCCGATCGATTACTTCGTCAGTTTGGATCAGGTCCATTACGTGGGGCTCTTCGATGCGTGTCCCCCAGCGCAGATCTTCAGGTTTCTTGTGCCGAAACTTTTCAACGGCTTCTGGAAACTTGTCCACACAAAGGTGTAGAAAATTGTACGGCCCGGTGCGAATGGACCAGGTGGACGCATGCAATCCAATGACCGGTGTGCCAAGCGCATTGGCAATGTGCGCGGGGCCGGAATCAGGTGAGAGTAAGGCATCGCCACGCTGTAACAGGGCCAGCAAATCCTGTAGCGTATCCTTCCCGATCAGATTAAGCGCTTTGTTCGCCATCGCCTTTTCTATCTCGGTGCCAATTGCTCTCTCCTGTTGACCGGGACCACCGATCAGTGCCACGCGCATGGCGAGTTGCTCGATGGCGTAATCGGCAAGCTGTGCATAACGTTGCGCGGACCAGTTCCGATACGGGTGGCTTGAACTGGGAGAAATCAACAAGGTCCGCTTTTCTCCGGGCAAATGCTTTTCGGCAAAAGCCTTGCTTTCTGTTGTCACCGGTAAATCCCAGATTGGCTCATCGGCATCCAGACCGAGAGCCCTGGCAAACGATAAATGGCCCTGCACCTGATGTTGCTGTTTCACAGCGGGTACGCGGTGACCGATAAAGAGCTGATGCAGATCGCGTGAACGCGCTTTGTCCCACCCCAGCCTGACGTCGGCCCTGATGAACGCGGCAGCCAGATTGGCTCTGGCGGAAACCTGCATATGCAACAGGATGTCGAATCGCTCGCCGCGCAGTTTGCGACCCAGATCCCGGTAACCGCGCCAGCCCGCCTTCTTGTCCAACGCGACAAAGCGCATGCCGTCCAGGCCCGTCAGGAGTTTGTGCTCGAGTTTGCCGCACACCCAGGTGATTTTCGTATCGGGCCAGAATCTTTGTATCGCGCGCACGACTGGCACTGTGTGTGTCACGTCACCCAAAGCTGACAAACGCAAGATGCAGATATTTTTCGGTACGAAATCTGTTGGAAACATCGCAATAACTAGCGGTCCAACAAGGTCATATTGATGGACCAATGGTTCAAAACAGACACAGGCGACCGTTGGAATTCGTCACAGACATAATAATAATGAACCATGCCACAATAACCGCAAATCCGCCCGAGAGAGTGACATGACGCTGGAAGTTTTCGACAGCCAAAGGCTGAGCAATGCCGGGCAAAACGATCAATCGGCGGCTTTAGAAGAGGGTAAATCACTGCTTCAGATTCTCCACGGGTTCCGTGAATATCCGTGTAAAGACATCAGTCATGCGAAGTGTAATGTCATCGAGAAACTGATCGACGTCTTCCAGTGCAACAAATGTCCTGTAGCCTTTTTCCAGAAATCTTTGCAGCACCCCAAATCCCGCGAGGCGTGCCGGCATCCGCATGGCTTTCAGCGTCAGCCCGATCATTGGAATGCGGATCACATGATCCAGGTTGTGA
>JACZWL010000004.1 GCA_022572185.1 Pseudomonadota bacterium
GCCGGAAAATCACTGGTCTTCCTCCACATGGTGAATCTCCTCCGCCCCTGCCTGTCTGATGATTGCCTCCGCCCTGGCCGCTTGCTCTCCCGCGGCGTCTTCAACGACGACCACGAAGCGATCGATATTGGCCGCTGGCAGGTAAGGTCTGTCACGCCACGCGGGCAGGTCAGAGACGACATGAAACCCTAGCAGCGTAAACAACACGCCGAACAGTATCGTCATCTCGTAAGTGATAATTAAATATGGCGGTATCGTAATGATAGCCCTGCCACTGGTTGGCAGAACGAACACCAGCGCCGTGCCGGCCGCCAGGGCGAAGCCCGCCAAGGCGCCTATGATGGCGCCGGCCAGAGAAAAGCGGCGCACCGGCGACTTGCCCAGTCCGAGTACTTTCTGCGCTTCTTCCAGCGGCACAGGTGACAACAACGAGATTTTGTCGAACCCCGAAGATTGCAGCTTCTCCGCGGCAGCAAGAAAGTCCTCCTCAAACGCGAACGTGCCCATGATCGCCATCAGGCATCCCTCCTGAGCGGCTTGAGCGTCTCCTTGACCTCGTAAATCGATATCGCCGGGACCCATTTGATGAAGATCAGGAACAGCGTTGCAAAGATTGCAAATGAGCCGATCGTGATCGATATCTCGATCCAACTCGGGAAATAAAAGCCAAAGGCATTCGGCAGGAACTTGCGGGGCTGTGACGTAGCTACGATGATGAACCGCTCCGTGAGCATGCCGATGTTGATCAGGATGGAGATCACCAGCATCTTGTTCCAGGACCAGCGGAACTTCCTGAAGAACATCAACAAGGGAACAAAAGCGCAGAACAGAATCATCTCCCAGTAGAGTGGCGCATAGAAACCGGTTAGCTTGAACTTCAGCGCCTCCAGCTCGAAGGACGAGCCGCCGTACCAGGTGCTGAAAAGCTCGAGTATGTTGATGTAACTCCAGATAAGGGACAAGGCGATCAGCAGCTTGCCGAGATTGTCGAGATGCACCTGCCCGATGTAACGTTCAAAATTCAAATACTTCCTGAGGCAATACATCACGGTGACAATTCCGGCCGTACCGGAATAGATGGCGCCGCAAACAAAGTAAGGGGCGAAAATCGTGTGGTGCAGTCCCGGCACGATAGACAACGCAAAATCCCAGGACACGATGCTGTGCACCGACACCGCCAGCGGGATGACAAACACGGCAAAAAACGTGTAGGCCCACCCGAGCGTATGCCATTCCCTTGCGGTGCCCCGCCAGCCGAAGCAGAAAATCGTATAGAGTCGGCGACGCAGGCCGGTACTGGCATCCCTGACCGCAGCGAAGTCAGGCACAGAGCCCATGTAGATGAAAATCGAACTGGCCGTCAGATATGTGGTGATGGCCATGACGTCGAACATCAGGGGCGAGCGGAAATTTGGCCACAAGCCCATTTGATTGGGTATCGGAAAACTCCAGTGCACGAACCACACGCGGCCCAGGTGCACCATCACAAACAGCGCTGCGGTCATCAGTGAGAACAGCGTCATGGCCTCTGCGCTCCGGTAAACCGACTTGCGCCAGGGGCTGTTGGTGATGTGCAGTATGGCGGACAGCAATGTGCCGGAATGGCTTAAGCCGATCCAGAAAATAAAGTTCGAGAGATAAGTACCCCAGTAAGCATTGCGATTCATGCCGGCGGCACCAACGCCGACAATCAGCTGGTAGAACCAGGGCATGAAGAAGAAGATTACCGCCACGCTCATCGTGGTACCCAACAACATCCAGTATCTGGGGCCGGTCTCCAGCATCACAGACAGGATGTCCTTGTTGACTTCCGCGTAACTTGGCTGACCGTGATCAAACATCGCCTGAGTTTCTTCCCGAGTAAATAATCCTGTTGCCGTGCCTACGATTCGGCATGCGCCTTTTTCAAATAGACGATTGACGGCGTCGTGTTCAGTTCTTCTAAAACCGTATAGCCCCTCGGGTCTTTCATCATCTTCGACACCTTGGCTTCGGGGTCGTTGCTGTCCCCGAATGCCATGGCCTCGGTCGGACAGCTCTGCACACAGGCCGGCACGACTTCGCCGTCGCGAACCCGGCGTCGGTCATCGTCCTTGGCGTTGTCTTTGGCCAGGCGGATGCGCTGGATGCAGAAAGTGCATTTTTCCATAACACCTTTTTCGCGTACGGTGACATCCGGATTCAGCTGTTGTTCCAGCGGTTCATCCCAGGTGTAGGTGAACCAGTTGAAATAGCGAACCTCATAGGGGCAGTAAACGGCGCAGGTCCGGGTGCCGATGCAGCGGTTATAAATCTGCGTGTTCAGTCCGTCCTGGTTGTGATAGGTGGCGAATACGGGGCATGCAATTTCACAGGGCGCAGCGTCGCAATGCTGGCAAAGCATCGGGATGAATCCCATCTTTACGTCGGGGTACTCGCCCTCCCAGTAGCGCTCGATACGTATCCATTTGATCTCGCGGTTCTGCGCGTAGCGTTTTTCGCCGACGATTGGAAGATTGTTTTCTGCCTGGCAGGCGACCACGCAGGCCTCACAACCCGTGCAGCGGTCCAGATCGATCGTCATCGTCCAGTGATAATCGAATTCGTCGTAATAACCGGGTTTCAGGTACTGCCTGAATTTTTCAACGAATGTACTCAAGTCATTGCCCCATTTCACGCATGATCGTTCTTCGGTCCCAGAATCTGCCGACCGAGGGTGCGGGTTACGCCATCTGTCTTGATAATCTGCAAGCGTTCGCCGGTGTTCCTGACCCTGGCTCGCGTGGCCGCCCAGGCAAGATCACCCGACCTATCGTCAATTTGCATCGACACAAGATCCATCGGATTGGCGCCTCGGTTCCGGGCGTAACGACCGTAAGCCGTGTGACCCTGGCCAATAGGCATTGCGACAACCCCAGGCCTGAGCGCGGGGAAAATGAGTGCCGGGACGCTCACGGATCCGGCCGGAGTCTCTACTTCCAGAACGTCTCCCTCTCTAATTCCGAGATCCTCAGCTGTCGCCGGGTTGAGTTCTGCCCAGGACCCGTACACGACGCTGGTCAGCGGATCCGGCAATTCCTGCAGCCACGGCAAATTGGCGCCCCGGCCGTCCAGCAGACTTGCCGAGAGATACGGATGCAGCACCAACGGGTAATCCGTCTCGCTGCCTGCAAACTGTGACGCGGGGTTGGTAATCGCCGCAATCGTCGACGCACCGGAGGGCACTATTTGATCGCCGGTCATGACGCCCGGTTGTCCCCATACACCCGCTTCGAGCGCTGCCTGCCAGAATGCCTCAAAGTCCTGATCAGCCGACCCACGCTTTTCATATTCCTCACGCCACCGTTCCTTGACGAACTCCTCCATCGTACGCCAGGGCATCGCCATCGGCAGTTCACCGCCTATCTGTCGCACCAGGGAAAGCATGATGTCGCCCACCGGGAGCGTGTCATAAAGCGTTGTGACGACCGGCTGAGAAATCGAGGCCACCGGGAACCCGACACCGGGGTCCGGCACATCATCGCCCCAGGATTCAAGATAGGTGTTTGTCGGCAGAATGAGATCCGCCTGTTCTGTCGTCTCGTCACGGAAGCTCGACAGCGCCACGATCAGCGGAACCTTGTCGAGGGCCTGCCTGAAGCCGACACCATCCGGCAGGGAGAAAATGGGATTACTGTCGTGTACTAATAATACGTCGACCTCGCCGGCTTCCATCGCCTCGACGAGATCGAGAATTCCCTGCATGCCCGCCTGCCGCGTGCCCGGCGTAGCAGAAAACGCCTGATCAGAATTGAAAATAATGCCGCCGGGCTGGCCTAGATTGCCGGCAAGGTGATTGAGCGCGTTGACGGCCACGGCACTGGCTACGGCATTCGTTCCGGCTGTAGTGGCCCCGCCTGCAATGGCAAGAGCCGCCTTGCTGGTTCCGAACTCCCGGGCTAGTTGCCGAATATTGCCTTCGCTGATGTCGGTTTCGGCAGACACGGCCGACGGTGAATAAGCCTGCAGTACATCTGACCATTGGTCCCGATCACTGCCGTTGTAATGGCCATCACTGACCAGAATATGCGCGATACCAAGGGCGAGCAGGCCTTCAGTTCCCGGCCTGGCCGCAACCCACTCATCGGCGGCGGCGCCGGAGAGAGACATGCGCGGTTCGACCTGCACAGTCTTGCCACGGCGGCCTGCCCGTCCCTGACGCATATGCCCGTAGGCGAGGCTGTGGTGAACCGGAGAGATCCAGGTACCCAGATAGTCGGCGCCGAATGACAGCAGCAAATCGGCGTTCTTGATGTCGTAGTAAGGCAGTTGGTCGATGCCGAAAGATATTTTGTTTGCTGCCTTTAATGCACTTGGGTAGGTAAAGTCGTATTGCTGGTAGTGGTCGGAACCCAGCAAGCCCATGAACTGCGCAAATAGCTCGTCGAGGTGACCTCTGACGCGACCGGTCAACAGCCTGACGCGACTGGCATTATTTTCGATTTTCAGCCGGCCGATGCGGCTTCCGATAGTGGTGAGCACCTCATCCCAGCTTATCGGATAGAAGTTGCCGGTTCCGCGTTGCCCGGCATTCGTCAACGGCTCCCGGATCCGGTCAGGATTATATAGAACATTGAGTCCGGACTGGCCGCGGGCGCACAAGCGGCCCTGGCTGACCGGGTGCACGGGATTACCTTCGATTTTCTTCGCCTTGCCTTCCCGAATACGCACCGAGATACCGCAACCGGCGGAACACTGATTGCATACCGTGTTGTACCAGGTTGCGATGCCGGGCGAGTAATCTTCCGGCGGTACTACCTGCGGAATCAGCAGTTCGACATCGCGCTCGATGCTCTCGCTGTACAGAACGCCGCCGACGGCACCGATGCCTCCGGCCCCGATATATTGCAGCAAGTCTCTACGGCTGATCTTTGACATTCGGTCCTTTGCCTCCACGATTACTTATGACAGGTCCAGCAATCGCGACCGTGTTCGACGTTTTTCTCCGTATGGCATTCGACGCACCAGGGCATTCTCATTGTTGCAACACGGGTAATGCGGTCCATTGTCTCTACCGGGCCATGACACTCCTGACACTCGAGGTCCGCCTTAACGTGCCGCTTATGCGTAAAGTGAACAAAATCGGGTACATCGTGTACCTTGATCCACGGTATAGGTTCACGATTTTCCCAGAATGCCATCAGTTTCAGGATCTCCGGCTGGTCACGGACGCTGGGTAAAGACTTGTGACATCCAATGCATTTGCTAACGCTGGGGACACCGGCGACCGGTGTCGTGTCCGCATAGATGTGACAGTGCTGGCACGGAATCTCATTGTCCGCTGCATGCACCTTGTGACTGAATTCGATTGGCTGGACCGGGCTGCGGTCCGAAAAATATTTGCCGTGCACCCATGCGCCTATCAGCAGCCCGAACACCGCCACAAGCCCGAGCAGGGCTGGCTTCCTCGCGGGCCGGAGCGCGTCGAGAACGGAGATAGACAAATTGTGCCCCCTTCTTTGGGGGCAAGAGTTTGCCCGTAAGCCGGGCAAACTACAAATTCATGGCCGAGTTTGCCCTCAGTATGATTCCAGCATGGTCCCCGCAGCAGGGATCAGCCAATCCGAACGCATGCGACCCCCAATAATTTCCCGGGCTTGCGCCGTGACGGTGACTTCGGTAGGTTTAGCCGCGCTTGCAATGCCCACAGGTGCGCAAAAGCGAATCATGAGAACACTCGTCCTTACGGGATTTCTGTTGCTAATCAGCCTCGGCGCCGGATCGGCCGCACAGGCGGCCGGCGATATCGAAGCAGGCAAGGTGCTATATAAGATCTGCACGGCTTGTCACGGACCGGATGCTGAGGGCATGGCTACGCTGAACGCCCCGGCCAATGCCGGCCAGGATCCCTGGTATCTGACCCGTCAGTTGAAAAACTTCAGGGCCGGTATTCGTGGCGCTCACCCGGACGATACCTTCGGCGCACAAATGCGCCCGATGGCGATGATGCTGGCCGACGAACAGGACATCGCCAACGTAGTGGCCTACTTGTCGAGCATGGACATACCGGATCCCCCGCAAACAGTGGACGGCGATGTAGCGGCCGGCAAAAAAGCATACGAGACCTGCATCCCCTGCCATGGAGAATTCGGTGAGGGTGCCAAGTCGCTGGACGCGCCACGGTTGTCGAATCAGCATGACTGGTACATCGTCAGACAACTGGAAAACTTCAAGGCCGGGGTTCGCGGCACGCATCAAAGCGATATTTACGGTGCACAAATGCGCATCATGGCGCAGATGCTGGAAACCGATGAACGGGTGAGAGCCGTCGCCGCTTACATTGCCACCATAGAGTACCGGCCCGGCAGCGAGTAAATTTGCCTCAGCCATTTTGAATTCGCCCGTCCTGACGGGCGATCTCGCCTACGATCGTTCTTCTTGCTCGTGTGACGAACGTAGCAAGTACATGGATGGCCCGGTCATTTTATTGCCATTGAAATCCATGCGGATCCGATAGCGCCCCGGTGCCGGAAACATGACGTTCTTCAAGGGCAGAACGAACTGAGTCCTGGCGGGTGCCTTGGACTGCGGCTGCTGTTCCACATCGGTATGGCCTTCGATCGTGAATATCGACTTTCCCCCGGGATCGGTCAAATCTATCCTGAACGGTATCCGGCCCTGCTCATGCCGATCCCATTCGACGATCCCGGCAAGCACCATTTGATCCTGACGGGCCGGAAAATCAGGAGCACGGAGGTCATTGAAGACGCCGTGAATATTGAGTTTTCCATCGGGCCCTGCACCGGCGTCGGTGCAAAAGAGGAAAATCGTCTCCATCATTCAACCCCTCCGCCACCGTCTCGAGAACCCAGGAGACGACAGTCTAACCTGTGGAAATCAGATACTGAATCCTCTATTCTCCACCTTGGAATCAGTCTGAACGTCCTGGAACGCGGCTTGCAAGCCGCTTCTGATGTTGGGGGTGCCTGATTCCCAGGCCGCTGACTACAACAATTTCATGCAGGCTGATTACGCAGAAGACCGACGGCAGACCGCATTCCAGTGCGATACAACATCCGCGGCAGTAACGATATCAAGGATACATAAAGTATGCCTATAGCAGTTGTGTTGATTTTGTTGGTAGTGGGTTCGCTCGTTTTTCACTTCCTCAGTCCGTGGACCTTTACACCGATCGCCTCAAATTGGGGCATGATCGACACCACAGTCGACATAACATTTGTTGTGACCGGCATTGTATTTGTTGCCATTAATCTTTTCATGGCCTACGCGATCATTCGCTACCGCCACCGGGAAGGCCTGACGGCGAAGTACGAACCGGAAAACAAAAAACTGGAAGTCTGGCTTACCGTGCTGACGACCATCGGTGTCGCCGCAATGCTGACACCCGGATTGTTTGTCTGGGCCAAATTCGTAACGGTCCCCGCAGGGGCGACTGAAATCGAAGTTGTGGGCCAGCAATGGCGCTGGAGTTATCGTCTTCCCGGCAGAGATGGCGAATTCGGCTCGGTCGATGCAAAGTTAATCGACCCTGAAAACCCGTTCGGCATCGATCCGGGCGACCCGAACGGACGCGATGATGTGCTGATCGATGATGCCATCGTGCATATTCCCCTCGGCGAGCCGGTGCGATTCTGGCTGCGCTCGAAAGACGTATTGCACAATTTCACGGTTGCTCAATTCCGGGTCAAGATGGACCTGGTGCCGGGCATGGTGTCATACATGTGGCTGGAACCGACCAAAGTGGGTGAATATGAAGTTCTCTGCGAAGAGCTGTGTGGTATCGCACATCACGCCATGCGCGGCAGGGTTATCGTTGACGAGCCCGAGGACTACCAGGCGTGGGTGGACAGCCAGTCGACCTTTGCCGAAATTCAGGCAAGGCCACCGGGCGATGCGGCGCTCGGGGCGGCGTCGTACGCCGTGTGCGCCGCCTGCCACGGGGCGCAGGGCGAGGGCCAGCTGGCACTGAATGCGCCGAAGCTCAGTGGGCAGGACTCACGGTATCTGAAAAAACAACTGCGAAATTACAAGCTCGGCATCCGCGGCACACATGAAGAGGATGTCTATGGCAGACAAATGCAGCCGATGGCCGCAACGCTAGTCAATGACGCAATGATCGACAACGTCGTCGCCTATATCCTTTCGCTGCCTGATACGCCGGCGCCGGCGACGATCAGCGGAGATATTGTGCATGGTGCCAAGTTGTACGTGCTCTGCGCCAATTGCCATGGCAAGGACGGCCAGGGTATTCAGATGAACGCCCCGCGGCAGGCCGGCATGAGCGACTGGTATCTGCTCAGCCAGCTGAAAAATTTCAAGCAAGGCGTTCGTGGAGAGCATCCTTACGACCTTCACGGTAAGCAAATGGGATTCATGGCACGGACACTTCACGACGAGCAGGCGATGCGGGACGTCATCGCTTACATCAACACTTTGTAGGTATCGACAGGCAGGAAGTCTGTCCGAAGAATTTTTTAATGACCGTCTAAGCGCAAGGGGATTTTAATGGCATATGTTGCAATTGCCGACCGGGATCACGACATAGAACACCACGATCCGACGACATTTATCACCAAGTACATCTGGAGTCAGGATCATAAGGTCATCGCCATCCAATACTCCATTACCGCGATTTTTGTCGGCTTGGTCGCCTTGGTCCTGTCCGGAATGATGCGCCTGCAGCTTGGCTTCCCGGACTCCTTTTCTTTTATTACGCCGAACAATTACTACCAGTTCATCACGATGCACGGGATGATCATGGTCATCTTCCTGCTCACGGCGCTGTTTCTGGGCGGCTTCGGGAATTACCTCATACCATTGATGATCGGCGCGCGGGACATGGTGTTCCCGTACATGAACATGTTGAGCTACTGGGTCTATCTGGTGTCGGTCATCGTCCTCCTGACGAGCTTTTTCGTCCCCGGCGGGCCCACCGGGGCCGGCTGGACGCTCTACCCGCCGCAGGCCATCCTGCCGGGCACGCCCGGCACGGACTGGGGCATCGTGCTGATGCTCGGCTCACTTGCGCTCTTCATCGTCGCTTTCACGATGGGCGGCCTGAACTATGTAACGACCATTCTCCAGGCGCGCGCCCGCGGCATGACCATGATGCGACTGCCCCTATCGCTGTGGGGCATCTTCATGGCCACGGTGCTTGGCCTGCTGGCATTTCCGGCCCTGTTTGTCAGCGCCGTAATGATGATGCTCGATAAAGCGCTTGGGACGAGCTTTTTCATGCCGGCGATCGTGTCCATGGGCGAACAACTCGATTACGACGGTGGCAGCCCGATCCTGTTCCAGCATCTGTTCTGGTTCTTCGGTCATCCCGAAGTCTATATAGTTGCGCTGCCCGCGTTCGGTCTCGTCTCAGACCTTCTCAGCACGCACGCCAGAAAGAATATTTTCGGTTATCGCATGATGGTCTGGGCGATTCTCGCCATCGGTGGACTCAGCTTCGTCGTCTGGGCTCACCACATGTACGTCAGCGGCATGAACCCTTATTTCGGATTTTTCTTCGCGACCACCACGCTGATTATCGCCGTGCCCACGGCCATCAAAGTCTATAACTGGGTGCTGACGCTGTGGCAGGGGAACATTCACCTTACCGTGCCAATGCTGTTTGCCATCGCGTTCATATTCACGTTCACCCACGGCGGGCTGACCGGCATATTCCTGGGTAATGTGGTGGTCGATCTGCCGCTGTCGGATACCTATTTTGTCGTCGCTCATTTCCACATGGTGATGGGTGTGTCACCGATACTGGTGGTCTTCGGCTCGATCTACCACTGGTATCCCAAGATCACGGGCAGGATGCTTAACGAAACGCTTGGCAAGGTGCATTTCTGGGGCACCCTGCTCGGCACTTATGCGATATATCTGCCGATGCATTATCTCGGATTCCTTGGTGTGCCGCGCCGCTACTATGCGATGGGCAACACTGAATTCATGCCGGAGTCGGCGTTTGTACTGAACCAGAGCATCACTATCTCGGCGCTGATCGTCGCCGGTTTCCAGCTGATCTTCCTCTACAATTTGATTTCCAGCCTGCGGAATGGCGAAAAGGCGGGTCCGAATCCATGGAGGGCGACAACGCTCGAATGGCAGACTCCGGACACCCCGCCGAAGCACGGCAATTGGGGCCATACATTGCCGGAGGTGCATCGCTGGGCTTATGACTACAGCGTACCAGGCTACCCGGATGACTTCATACCGCAAAATGTGCCGGCGGACCCGAGCATTCCCGCCTACGATCAGGGAAGCCATGGTCCCGATCACGGGACTAGCTCGTGACATTTGCGCTGGTATTTCTCGCAGTGATCATGGCCACGGTAATCGGGTGGTTGCTGCGGCAATCCCTGAACACCCAGCCGTGGCAAGCAGATGATCCGCTTGAAAATCGGCCAGGGCGCGGTGTCATAGCGGTCGAACCGGCAAAAATTGCTCTGCTGTCATTCATTGCCGTTGCTACGTCGTTGTTTGCCTTGTTCCTCAGCGCCTATCTGATGCGCATGAAGATGGCAGACTGGAGCCCGCTGACGGAGCCGAAATTGCTGTGGCTGAACACCGGCTTGCTGGTGCTTGCGAGCATCGCATTTCAATTGACGCGGAGTGCTGCGACCAGGGGTCAGCTGCCGACAGTGAAAACCGGCCTGATTGCCGGCGGCGTTTGTACGACTTTGTTTCTGTTGGGTCAGCTCGTCGCCTGGCAACAACTGAATGCCGGCGGTTATTTCATGACTGGCAATCCCGCCAATGCATTTTTCTATGTATTGACGGCACTGCATGGCATGCACTTGCTGGGCGGCATGTGGGTCTGGGGCAGGACGACAGCGCGGGTGCTGGCCGGCGCCGATGCCCGGAGCGTGCGCCTGAGCGTAGAACTGTGCACCGTGTATTGGCACTATCTGCTGCTCGTCTGGATTGTATTGTTCGCTTTGCTGTTATCTACCTAGAAGGATAAGGACAAATGCCTGAAGCTGCGCTGACTGATACGGGAGATATTCTGCCTGAAGGCACGAGAGGAGTCGTAGCTGACTTCTCTGCAGATAAACAGACATTTCAGGTGCCCTGGGGCAAGGCCATGATGTGGATCTTCCTCCTCAGCGACACCTTCATTTTCGGCTGCTTCCTGACTTCGTACATGACTGTGCGAATGTCGGCCAGGGACGCCTGGCCCGTTCCGAGCGAGGTGTTTGCGCTGTCGTTCGGCGGGGAACCCATCCCTCTGATCCTGATCGCGATCATGACCTTCATCCTGATCTCATCGAGCGGCACGATGGCGATGGCCGTCAACATGGGCTACCGCAAGGAGCGAAACAAGACTTTCTGGCTGATGTTGGCAACGGCCGCGTTCGGCGTGATGTTTGTCAGCATGCAGGTGTTTGAGTGGACCAAGCTCATCGTCGACGAGGGCGTGCGCCCCTGGAGCAATCCGATGGGAGCGGCTCAGTTCGGCTCAACCTTTTTCATGATCACGGGGTTTCACGGGCTGCACGTGAGCGCCGGCGTGATTTATTTGATCACAATCGCCTCAAGGGTCAAACGCGGCTTCTATGAGAAACGAGGCGGCAACTACGAGATCGTGGAAATCACCGGCCTTTACTGGCATTTCGTCGACCTCGTCTGGGTATTCATCTTCGCATTGTTCTATCTTTGGTAGGATTCGCTCAGGGGTTCTCGACATGGCACAGGCAAGTGGACAGCAACACCCGATCAGCATCTATATGTGGATCTGGGGCCTGTTGTTTGTATTCAGTTTTTTCTCTTACATGGTGGACTACCTGGATTTCCAGGGTTTAATGCGCTGGTCCCTGATTCTCTTGTTCATGTTCCTCAAGGCAGGATTCATCGTCGGCATCTTCATGCACATGGCCTGGGAGCGACTCGCGCTGAAGATGGTTATTCTGGGCCCGCCGGTGGCTTTGTGCGTGCTCATCGCACTGATGGTGATTGAAGCCGACTATACTTTCCTGACGAGGATTGTGTTCTTTGGAGAGGGCGCTGCTCTTCCGGTACATCACTAGTCGGACAACACAGCAGCCTCGTCGGCCGGCCCAACACAGGTGTTCATTTGCCGTTAAGCTTTGTTCGATATAATCAGCGGATCGAAAGCTAATCTATATTGTTTACGCCGGCGCAGATTCCGCACCTATTACATAATCGAAGGAGACTCCATTGAGCAAGATTGCGAGACGCCAGTTCATACAATTATCGGCAGTCGCAGCTGCCGGCTGTTTCGTCCGTCCGGGATCCGATGCGCAGGCGCAGGACTTGCCGAAAATTACGGAGGACGATCCGGTGGCCCAGGCACTGAAGTACACGCATGACGCAAGCACCGTGGATCCTGCCTCACGACCGCAGCCCGCAGCAGATCAGAGCTGTGCAAATTGCGCCCAGCTAACAGGCAATGAGGGCGATGAGTGGCGGCCGTGCCAGATATTTATCGGCAAGTTGGTAAACAGCAACGGATGGTGCTCAGTCTGGGTGCCAAAAGCCTGACGACGGCAGATATTGCCGCAACGGGCGAAACAGTCACATCAGGCGTCGTCATCCTCACCGCGTTGCGCGAGCATCAGACGATATATCTCGTTTCGCCGGCGACCCGAGAGTGACGATACAAGATCGACTGCCTGATTAGCCGGCAACGCGGCCGAGATCTCTGCGATCAGTTGACTGATATTGATTGTCGCGGCCGCCGTGTCGGGGTTTCGGTTGCCTTCGACCACAAGAACGAATTCACCTTTCGTCGCAATCTGCCCGTCTGTAATCATGTCTCGCAGCTCTCCGAGCGTTGCGGATACGCACTGTTCATGCAACTTGCTGAGTTCACGGCCGATGAAGGCGTTTCGCCCGGCGCCCAGGACTTCATCAAGATCCTTGATCGTGTCTTTGATTCGGTGCACCGACTCGTAAAAAACGATTGTGCGCGTCTCGTCACAAAGTTTTCGAAGCCTGTTTATGCGCGCGACTTTCTTGTTCGGCAGGAAGCCTTCGAAGCAAAACCTATCGGTCGCCAGGCCCGCGACAGAAAGTGCGGCAGTAACAGCGCTGGCGCCGGGCACAGGTGAGACCGGTATCTGCGCAGCGTGCGCGGCACAGACAAAGCGATAGCCGGGGTCGCTGATGAGCGGCGTCCCCGCATCGCTGACAAGCGCGACAGATTTCCCTTCTTTCAAAGCAGAGATCAGTTTATGCACGACGACTTCTTCGTTGTGATCGTGAAGCGCGATTTGTCGAGTATTGATGCCGAAATGCGATAGCAATCGCCCCGTGTGCCGGGTATCCTCGGCAGCGATGAGGTCCACATCGCCGAGAATTCGCCGCGCACGTGGCGTCAGGTCCTCGCGATTGCCAATTGGCGTTGCAACCACGAATAGCGTACCGCTGTCCAATCCCGTTACACCCTTTGGCTATATGAAAATGAATTACCGGAAATCGAATCTGCATGACATCCTGCCCGCTAAGGCCATGGTCAGGCAAGTGGTATGACAGCCCTGAAGCGACAAGGATTTCGCCGTGGCTTTGCTTTGCTTGCCGTTCTATTGTTGGCCGGCGGTTGCGCGACCCCGGATTTCTCCGGCTGGCCGGGAGCACAAACTGAGAGACATGCCGAAAATCTTGCAAGAAACGGGCAATACCATGATGCAGCATCGGTTTATATCGGCCTCGGGGGAAAAGCTACTGGCCGCGAGCGTGAGCGCCTGACACTGCTTGCCGTCGAGCAATGGCTTAATGCCGGTGATGCGCGGCGTGCCCGAAATGCATTGCGCGAAGTCCCGGCTCCCGTCTCCGGCGAATTACTATGGCTGTGGAGCGCGAACGCTGCGGCGCTCGCTTTGTGGGACGGGCAACCGGACAGCGCCTTGAATTTGCTGGAACCGATGAGTCGCCTGGCGCTGCCGACCTCATACCGGGCACGCGTCGAAGCCCTGCGCGCAGATGCCTGGTTTCAGAAACGCGATCCTTCTCATGCAATCAGGTTGCTCACACAAAGAGAAGCCTGGCTCGACGATGACGGCAGCATTCTCCGCAATCGCAAACGCCTCTGGCAGGGACTGCTCGTCAGCGACCTGGAGACTTTGAGATCAGCGGCCGAAATCGAAATCGATCCCGAGACTCGTGCCTGGCTGACTCTTGGCGCGCTCGCGGCCGCCACCGGCCAGCAGGGCGTTGGCTGGACCAACGGCGTCGTGCGCTGGCAGGAAAACAATGTCGATCACCCGGCAATTGCCATCCTGTCGGAGCTCGAGCTGCCAGACAGTGATCTCCTGGAATTCCCGCGGCAGATTGCATTGTTGCTGCCCTTGTCCGGCAGCAATGCGACAGCGGGTAAGGCTATTCAGAACGGTTTCTTTGGCGCCTATTTCTCTGCCGTAGCGGGACTACAGGACGCACAACAGATCCGCGTGTATGACGTCAATGAAAGCGGCGGTGCCAGGCAGGCTTACACATTGGCTGTCGAAAACGGCGCAGAGTTCATCGTCGGCCCCCTGTTGAGACGCAATGTGAACGACCTGGCGCGCGAAATCCTGCTTCCCGTGCCCGTACTCACGCTGAACTTTTTACCGGACGATTATCTGGCGCCTCCCGGGCTTTATCAGTTTGCCCTGGCGCCGGAAGACGAAGCGGCATCTGCCGCGCGACGGGCGATGGCGGACGGCAACAAGCACGCTGTTGCGCTCGTGCCAAATAACGAGTGGGGGCGGCGTGTGTTGACCAGCTTCTCGACCGAACTCGAGTCGCTCGGCGGCACCCTGCTCGACTATCGAAGTTACCAGCCGTCCAATCAGGATTTCTCAATCGAGATAGAAGGTCTGATGGCACTCTCGCAAAGCGTCAGTCGATACCGAAGGCTGCGGGCAAACATCGGCGGACCTCTTCAGTTCGATCCGCGCCGGAGACAAGATGCGGACTTTGTCTTTCTGGCCGCCAACGCGCCGGTCGGACGTATGATCAAATCACAACTGAAATTCCACTATTCGGGCGAACTGCCCGTCTATTCGACGTCATTCATATATTCAATGGATGGCCGGTCCAATGCCGATCTAAACGGCCTCATGTTCGCCGACACGCCATGGGTAATCTCTCCACATACCTGGATTGCAGATCTGCCCGGACTTTACAGTGAATACTGGCCGGCTGAACGACGGCTGGGCCGGCTGCATGCCATGGGTTACGACGCCTACCACCTGGTCGCCAAACTGTTCGGTTCCCGCAGCACAGCGATGGACGAAATGGACGGTGCAACAGGACGCTTGTACCTCGACGCCGATGGCCGTGTGCACCGACGGCTTGCCTGGGCTCAGTTCCAGCGCGGCGAGCCGGTTGCACTACCGCAAATCAGTGAGTTCGAAATCGTATTGCACGAATTACGCGACGAGTCTACAACAGATCCGGAGCACGAATGGCAAGAACCGATACCGGGTCAGTAGGCCGCCAGGCGGAAAAGTTTGCACTGGATCATCTCAGGGACAAGGGCCTTGAAGAAATTGCAACAAACTTTCGCTGTCGAATGGGGGAAATAGACCTCGTCATGCTGGATGGCGACTGCCTGGTTTTCGCTGAAGTGCGGTTTCGCAATGAGAACCGGTTTACATCAGCTGCAAGCTCAGTTGATCACCACAAGCAGCGTAAAATCATCAGGACGGCCGCCGCCTTTCTCGGTCGCCACCCGCAGTACAGCAACTGTGCTGTGAGATTTGACGTCGTCGGGCTGGACCAATCAGGAGATCAGACGACGTTAAAATGGATAAGAGACGCGTTCCGGCCGGAGTAAAAAAGTAAAAATAAATGGTGCCGGGCACTGACTTAATTTGACTTATCGTCTTGCGGCTTGCCGCCGCCAAGCTAGCTCCTATGTTCGATTAGTCAAATTAAGTCAGTGCCCGGCACCAAGAATGTAGGAGCGGCTTTAGCCGCGATAGGCTATTTCACAACCTTCAAATGCGAGCGCGCAAGCCGATCCGACTCTCTATCCGCGGGATCCGGGGGCTCAGGTTGGTCGGCGCCATGCGAAAAAATCATTCCCTGGCCGGTCTCCTTGGCGTAGATCCCAAGAACCGAACTCACCGGCACCCAGACATCGAACGGCACACCACTGAAGCGCGCGCGAAAGCTGACGGCGTCATTGGTCAGCTTGAGATTGTGCGCCGCCGAATGGCTGATGTTCAAAATGATCTTGCCGTCTTTGACGTGTTCACCCGGTACGGTAACCCCATCAATAGATGTGTCGACGACGATATGTGGTGTGTGGCCGTTGTCGCCCATCCATTCATGCATGGCACGAACTAAATAGGGCCTCTTTGATCGGCTGGGATTCGTCACAGTGCCGATTTTAGCAGTTTGCCAGCGCGAAGATTACACGAGGGCCTGATCCGGGGGCTACAGGCGCATTTCCTGCTCGAGCTCAGTCAGGCTTTCCTGAAACGAGCGTCTGCTAAACACGCGTTTCATATATCGTTCAATCGGCTCGGCTTGCGATCGAAGCTCGATGCCATACGCCGGCAGACGCCAAAGTATTGGAGCGATGCTGCAATCGACCAGAGAAAACTCATCACTCAGGAAGTACTGCTTCGCCTCGAACAGGTCAACGCTGGCAAGAATACTCTCCGTCAACATTTTCCGCGGCTTACTTGCCAGCTTGCGCTCACCATCGATCTCATATTGCTCAGCAAGCCGGTACCAGTCGTTTTCGATGCGAAACTGGGCCAGCCGAAACTGCGCACGCGTAACTGGATCGACCGGCATCAACGGCGGATGCGGAAACCTTTCGTCGAGATATTCAATGATGACTCGAGAATCGTAAAGGACAAGATCCCGATCCACCAGCGTTGGCACCGTGTGGTATGGATTCAGGTCCATCAGGTCCTCGGGCAAATCAGGGCCGGCGACATTTGCAATGTCGATATTGATGTTCTTCTCGGCTAGTACCAAACGCGTGCGGTGACTATGGATGCATGTCGGCCTTGAATACAAGGTCATTAAGGATCGTCGGTTGGCAATTACTGCCATGATTCGGTACCCCGGAGGTGCAGACTAATGTCGTCGGTGATTTCTGCCGTCATATAAGCTTGATACGGACTCAGCTTAGGAAATGTCTTTCCAAATTTGTTTCTTGAGCATCACTGCAAGGATGAGGAATACGCCCAAAAACATCAGTACCCATATCCCGATAGCACGTCTCCTCAATTGCACCGGCTCACTCATGTAATCCAGAAAATTGACGGTATCGCGAACAAACGATTGAAACTCATCGGCTGACATGCTCCCTTCGCTGATTGGCTCGAATCTTTCAAATACCAATTCAGTCCCGCCCCCCCCTTCTACTGCGTGTTCTACAAATATCGCTTTCTGATAGCCCTGCAGCTCCCAGAGAATGTTGGGCATGCTCGTTCCATGCAACAAGATGTTGTCCACGCCTGTAGGACTATCCGGATCCACATAGAAGCTTTGCAGGAAATTAAATACGTAGTTTATTCCCCGACTGCGTGGAACCACCGAGAGATCTGGCGGCGGATTACCAAACCATCGTGTAGCGTCATCGTCCCGCATCGTTCGCTGAATCGTATCGTGGGGCGTCTCGGCATTGAACATCAAATTTTCGATTAGTTGATCTTCAGTGAGTCCCAGATCCCTGCCCATCCTGTTGAAACGTACATACTTTGCCGAGTGACAGCCGGAGCAATAATTCATGAAATTTCGAGCGCCGCGCTGTAATGATGCGGTGTCGCCAACATTATTATTTGCCGGCAACATTTCGATGGCGCTATCTTTCGCAGCAAGAGTGCTTGCACACGCCAGGAGCAGCATCGATAACAACACCTTCACGAAGCTGCCGGACCTATCCATGCCAGACAACCCTCTCAGGCACCGGTTTGGTCTTGTCTATTACGGTGTAGTAGGGCATCAAAAGAAAAAACCCGAAATACAGTATTGTAAAAACTCGCGCCATCATCACGAATATTCCGGTGGCGGGCTGCGTCCCCAGCCACGCAAGCACCAGAAAACTGATGGTGAAGATGGCGAGCGCCAACTTGTAAAGCCAGCCGCGGTAACGGATCGATTTGACGCGGGATCGGTCAAGCCAGGGCAGGAACAGCGGCAGCACTACCCCCGCTGCCATCGTCATTGCGCCGAGCAACTTGTCCGGCACTGCGCGCAACATCGCGTAATACGGTGTGAAATACCAGGCTGGCTGGATGTGTTCCGGTGTTACGCGAATATTTGCGGGATCAAAGTTTGCGTATTCAAGAAAATAACCACCCATTTCCGGGGCGAAAAAGACGACGGCGCAAAAGAATATCAAGAAAACAATGATCGCAACCAGGTCCTTGCTCGTGTCATACGGATGAAACGCGACGCCGTCCAGAGGAACACCATCGGGCCCTTTGTGGTCCTTGATCTCGTTTCCGTCCGGATTGCCTGAGCCCACTTTATGCAAGGCAACAATATGAACAAAGACGAGGGCGATCAAAACCAACGGCAATGCGATTACATGGAGTGCGAAGAAGCGATTCAACGTGATGTCCGAAATCGAGTAATCGCCGCGAATATATTCGACCAGCGTATCGCCAATCACCGGAATCGCACCGAACAGCGAAATAATGACCTGTGCCCCCCAATAGGACATCTGACCCCAGGGTAACAGGTAACCCGCGAACGCCTCGGCCATCAGCACATAAAAGATCAGCATGCCGATAATCCAGACCAACTCCCTCGGCTTTTTATACGACCCATATAGCATCGCTCGATACATGTGGAGATACACAACGATGAAAAACGCCGACGCTCCGGTCGAATGCATATAGCGGATCAACCAGCCGAATTCGACGTCCCGCATAATGTATTCCACAGAGGCAAAAGCCTCCGCCGCTGACGGCTTGTAACTCATCGTCAGAAAAATACCGGTGACCAGTTGAATAACCAGCACAAAAAAACCGAGGACACCGAAGAAGTACCAGAAATTGAAGTTCTTTGGCCCGTAATACTCCGTAGCGTGTTCTTTGATGACTTTCGTAAGCGGAAAACGATCGTCAATCCACTTTATTAACCCGCCTTTCGGGGCCCCGATTTCAGATTCGATGCGCGCCATTATGCTGCCCCCGATTCGGCACCAAGCATGATAACGTCATTCTGGATGAACCTGTATGGCGGCACCCGCATGTTCGTCGGTGCGGGCACACCTTTGTACACACGGCCGGCAAGGTCAAACTTCGAGCCATGACATGGACAAAAGAAACCACCAAACCAATCTGCGGCCGGTCCGACCTCGAATTGTTCAAGTGGCGCGCAACCCAAATGGGTACAGGAACCTTCGACGACCAGAAATTCGGGCTTACGTGAACGATATTCATTGACAGCGAAGTCCGGTTGCTGATCCGCATTAAGAGAATCCGGATCATCGAGATATTCGGTGACCTTTGGCAGTCTTGCCAGCATGTCCTCCGAACGCCTTAGGACGAACACCAGCCTGCCGCGCCAAATGACACGAATCATCTCACCGGGCTCGAGTGATCCAACAGCGACTTCGACCGGCGCCCCCTGCGCCTCTGCGCGCGCGCTGGGCTTCAATGAAGCAACGAACGGTATCGCGGCAAGCGCAATACCTGCACCTCCGGTTACGGCGGTGGCAACAGCTAGAAAATGACGTCTATTGCGGTCAACGTCATCCGTCATAATGGCACTCCCGTATGCCGACCTAGGGCGGTCGTTTTTTGCTTTGCCCGAAAACTGGTAGATTTGCAGCAGACCCTTTTTGCCGTCAGGATGGCGGTCGAATCGGGGCTGGGTGCGGAACCAGTGGCGCATTATACACGCGGCTGCTCAGAATTGGCTAGGCGCTGCCGGGAAACGTAATCAGTCCCCCAATGATCCAGCGTGATCCGAGGATGTCGTGTGGCCCGACTCAAATCGGCTCTGATTTTTCTATTGCAGTCCGTAATCGTCGGCCTGGCTGCCGCATTTCTCGTGGTCCTGATCCGGCCGCAATGGCTGCCGATTGTCGGCGGCAACAGCGAAAACAGCTCCGGTAAGGCGATCTCCTATGCCGACGCGGTCGATATCAGTGCGCCGGCGGTCGCGAACGTTTATGCAAAGCAACTCGTACAGGCCAGCGTCACACCCGATGCGCGAAGCCGCTTTCGACTGAACACCAACCTCGGGTCCGCCGTGGTCATCGACCCCGAGGGATATCTGGTCACAAACTGGCACGTTATCAGTGGTGCTACGGAGATTCGTGTGCAAATGTCGGACGGGCGCATCGCCAATCCGCAACTTGTCGGCTATGACGCGGAGACCGATCTCGCGCTCCTGAAAGTCGATCTCGGTACATTGCCGGCCATGCCGCTGGGCCGATCCGACCAGCTCCGAATCGGCGATGTCGTGCTTGCGATTGGTAATCCCTACGGGCTGAGCATGACCGTCACGCAGGGAATCGTGAGTGCGACAGGGCGCAGCCTTCTCGGCTTGTCGACATTTGAAAATTTTATTCAGACAGACGCTGCGATCAACGAGGGCAACTCCGGCGGCGCGCTCGTGAATTCTTCGGGGCAGCTTGTTGGCATAAATACAGCTGTGCTGGCACAGGATGCCGGTACGTCCGGTATAAGTTTCGCGATTCCTGTCGATCTCGTTCGCGGCGTTGTGGAAGAGATCAAGAGAAACGGCAGGGTCATTCGCGGCTGGCTTGGTGTTGAGCCTGACGACCTCACCCGGGCCGAATTTCAAGCACTGGGATTGGATCCGAACGTCGGCATCCTGTTGTCTCGTGTTTACGAGGGCGGTCCGGCGGCCGCAGCCGGGCTCAGGCGGAACGATGTGATTCTCTCGATCAACGGTGAACCCATACGTAGCGGACAGCAGGCACGCTTGCTCGTGGCTGGTTTGCGCCCGGGCGATAAGGTTGACCTGGTGGGCTGGCGAGACGGGCGTCGTTTCACGACGACGATGCTGGCCGGTGAACGCCGGCGCGAACGCTGAAATTCGCTCGTCAATTCCAGCGCCTGTCAGGAGGAGCTCTAAAAGCCAGGTACCCGGCGAATGGATGCCCCTAATTGATTCAGCTTTTCCTCGATGCGTTCGTAACCTCGGTCGACATGATAGATTCGGTCGACCACGGTTTCTCCCTCGGCTGCAAGGCCGGCCAGGACCAGTCCGGCTGAAGCGCGAAGATCAGTCGCCATAACAGGCGCCGCAGTCAATCGCTCAACCCCCGTCGATATCGCCATATTGCCTTCGATCCGAATGTCAGCACCCATGCGTTGCAGTTCGAGCACGTGTTGAAACCGGTTTTCGAACACGGTTTCCGTGACTGTGCCAACACCTTCAGCCGTTGCGTTCATCGCACAGAACTGTGCCTGCATATCAGTCGGGAAGGCAGGATATGGCAAAGTACGAATATCGACCGCCCTCGGCCGTTTACCGGTCATATCGAGTTCTATCCAGTCATCGCCAATCGCAATTGATGCACCTGCTTCCTGCAGTTTGACAAGCACGGCTTCGAGACAGTCCGGAGACGTCCGTTTCAGCCGCACTCTGCCGCCGGTCATTGCCGCGGCCACAAGATAGGTACCGGTTTCGATCCGGTCAGGCAACACTTCGTAGCTGGTCCCGCCGACCCCATCGACGCCCTCGATCCGGATCGTGCCGCTGCCGGCACCCGTGATTTTCGCGCCCATCTTATTCAGAAAATTCGCGAGATCACTGACCTCGGGTTCCCGTGCAGCGTTTTCGAGGACTGTCTCGCCATCGGCAAGTACAGCCGCCATCATCAGATTTTCAGTCCCGGTAACCGTGACCATGTCGAACACGATGTGTGCACCCCTGAGGCGGTCAGCCCTCGCCCTGATGTATCCGTTTTCCACTTTGATGTCGGCGCCCATCGACTGCAGTCCCTGCACGTGGAGATTGACCGGTCTCGCTCCGATAGCACAACCACCCGGCAGCGACACATCGGCCTCACCGAATCGGCTGACCAGCGGCCCGAGTACCAGGATAGATGCCCGCATCGTCTTGACGAGCTCGTACGGCGCGCAGCGTTCACTGATATCACTGTTGTCGACTGCAATATTGAGTTTGTCATCAACAGTCACCATGGCGCCCATACTCTGCAGGAGCGCAATGATCGTCGTTACGTCATTCAGATGGGGCACATTACATACGGTCACTGTATCCGAGGTCAGCAAGGTGCCAGCCAGAATAGGCAAGCTTGCGTTTTTCGCGCCCGATATCGAAATCTCCCCCTCGAGCCGGGTTCCTCCGCGTATGAGTAATTTGTCCAATGCCGTATCAGGCCTGACTCGCCGACTCCAGTTTGCTCCATTCCCCCGGCGTGTGTGCGCGAATCGATAGTGCGTGGATTTCATTGCCCATCAGCGTTCCCAGGCATTCATATATCAGCTGATGGCGCTGCATCGGACGCTTGCCGTCGAACGCTTCCGCCACAACTATGGCCTCGAAGTGCGTATTGTCGTCAGTCTGCACCGTAACGCTGGCGTTCGGCAGACCGGCTTCGATCAGTGCGGCGATCTCTGATGGATCCATAATTTCTGTTGTTCACGAGTGGCCCTGGATCGCGCAGTTTAACAAAACCGGGAGGCAGCCCAACACGCTTTGCTGATTGTGTATTATTGGCGTCCCGGGCCGCTTTTGCGAATAGCCGGGTTCCGGTAACAAATAGCGCGGACTGCTGGTCTGAATTGCCCGCGGGCCGCTATGACAATAGTGATCAAAACATCTGAAATATGCCTGGCAACTTTGCTGAACTTATTGTTGGCCTGCTCCTCCTGATCTGGGGGGCCGACCGGCTGGTCTACGGTGCCGCGGCCACCGCGAGAAACCTTGGTGTAGCGCCGCTGCTCATCGGCCTGACCATTGTGGCATTTGCCACCTCGGCGCCGGAAGTGCTGATATCCATCATCGCCGCAATCCGGGGGGAAACGGACCTGGCGGTAGGCACCGCCATCGGTTCGAACATTGCCAATATAGGGCTGGTGCTGGGCAGCGTCGCCCTGATAAGGCCAATCGAGATGACATCCGCGACGCTGCGACGTGAAATGCCGGCGCTGCTGGCAGTAACGCTTCTCACCGTAGCCCTGTTTCTCGATTCCTACCTGAGCCGTGTCGACGGGCTTGTGCTCCTGACCGGTTTGTTCATCGTGATGATCTGGTTGACCCGGCTCGGTTTCCGCTCATCGGCAAGCGATCCGATAACCGCGGAATATGAGGCAGAAATTCCTCACCACGTCAGCACGCGAGTGGCCATATTCTGGCTGGTCATCGGTCTGGCTGCGCTGCTGGTCGGCGCAGAATTGCTGGTGGACGCCGCAATCGAGATCGCTCATGCACTGGGGGTCACCGAGCTGGTTATCGGCATCATACTGGTCGCCCTGGCCACCAGCCTGCCCGAACTCGCCGTATCCATGGTCAGCGCCCTGAAAGGCGAGTATGGACTGGCACTGGGTACTATCGTCGGATCGAATATTTTCAATTTGCTGGCAGTGATCGGCATCGCAGCGGTCATCGAGCCTGCGAAGTTACACCCGTCTGTGCTGTCCCTGCACATATTCGTCCTGGTGGCCTTCACGCTGGTCCTGTTTGCCATGACCTATGACTACGACGGCAAAGGGCGTATCTCCCGGCTTGAGGGCGCGGCACTTTTGATCGCATTTCTTGCCTATGACGCGTATGTGATAGCGCAAAACGTTTAAACTGGTGGCTCGGTCCTTCTTGGACCACTAGCTACATTCACCGGAGCCAATTTGCCCCCAGACCTGAAACCCGACGAACTCCTTGCGCTGGCAAGGCAGGTGCTTGATATCGAATCACGTGCCGTCGAGCAGCTGAAATCCCGGCTTGATGTGTCTTTTGCGACCGCCTGCGCCCTTTGTCTCGCAACCAGTGGCCGGGTCGTTGTTACCGGCATGGGTAAGTCCGGGCACATTGGCAGAAAAATTGGCGCAACGCTCGCGAGTACTGGCACGCCATCATTTTTCGTTCATCCTGCCGAAGCGAGCCACGGCGACCTGGGAATGATTACACCGAATGATTTGCTCCTGGCAGTGTCCTACTCAGGAGAAACCGAGGAAATCGTAACAATACTGCCATTGATCAAGCGGATGGGTGTAAAGCTGATTGCCATGACCGGCAAGCTTGGATCGACCCTCGCGAAGGCAGCCGATGCCCACCTCGACGTCAGCGTGGCTGAGGAAGCCTGCCCATTGAACCTCGCGCCAACTGCAAGTACGACAGCAACGCTCGCAATGGGCGACGCGCTCGCGGTCGCCCTTTTGCAAAGCCGTGGCTTCACTGCGGAAGACTTTGCGTTGTCGCATCCCAGCGGCAGCCTCGGCAAGCGCCTTTTCTTGCGTGTGGCAGACGTCATGCACGGTGGTGATGAAATCCCGTCAGTCGGTGTTGACGCCCATCTCAGCGACGGCCTCGTGGAAATGACGCAAAAGAGTCTTGGCATGACAGCCGTTGTCGATAAGGATAAGCACCTGCTCGGCATTTTCACCGACGGCGATTTGCGTCGCGCACTGGACGCGGGCATTGACGTTCACAAGACAATAATGAAGTCGGTCATGCACCGCGAATGTAAGGTAACCGGGCCGGATATTCTCGCCGCGGAAGCTGTACGCGTCATGGAAGAACACAAAATAACAGGGCTGCTTGTCACCGATGATGAAAACCGTCTGATCGGCGCACTGAATATTCATGATCTGTTCAGAGCAGGCGTGATGTGAACGCTCGGGACCAAACGCTTGCCGGCGTGCGCCTGGTGGCATTCGACATTGACGGCGTCTTTACAGACGGCCGTTTTTATTTGTCAAACGATGGCGTCGAGTCCAAGGCCTTTCATACGCACGATGGTTTCGGTGTCAGGCAACTACTCGAGGCCGGTTTGGCAGTTGCCGTTATCAGCGGTCGTCAATCGGCGGCCGTTGACAGGCGCATGACTGAACTCGGCGTGCAATACGTCATGCAGGGAAACTCCGATAAAGTGGCGGCGTTTGAGGCGCTCGTCAAGAAATTGGGCATAAGTGACGCACAAGCCGTGTATGTGGGCGACGACGTGCCCGACCTGCCGCTCCTGCGCCGAGTCGGTTTTTCCGTCGCCGTCAGTAACGCACATGATGACGTCAAGGCCGAAACCGATTACACGACCGCCAGTGCAGGCGGCTTCGGCGCGGTCAGGGAAGTTTGTGACCTGATACTCCACGCCCGGCGGAACAACAAGGGTTGAATTCGATGTCGGCGCGCGGCATTTTAGGATTCGTGGCGCTGCTCCTTGCGGCTGCCGGCAGCTGGTATCTGTCCGGCTCCCTGGGCAAGTCAGAAATTGTGGAGACCTCGGGAAATGCGATGCCAGACGGCTATTATCTGAAGTCGGCGAGGATTCTTGGCACAGGAAGTGACGGCCATCTGCTTTACGAAATTGAAGCCGATTATGCAGAGCAACTGGAGGGCGCAGACATAGTCTTTCAGAATGTCCGGATTCGATATTCGCAGGACGCCCAAGTGAATTGGGTCCTGAATGCCGACACCGCAATCATCACCCATGATCAGCAGCGGGTGATCCTGAAAGGGCACGTACGAGCGGTAAATTCCGAAGGATTTGACGGACAAGTTACCGAAATTAGAACTGAGTATCTCGAATTCGAGCCAGACGCCTACCGGGCGCAGACAGATAGCCGGGTTCAGATTCGCATAGGCGCGCGAAGCCTCACGGCGACCGGCATGCTAGCATTGCTGCAGGAGAACCGTCTGGAACTGAAGTCGAACGTCAGCGGCAAGTTTGTTCCATAATATCAAATTGTATGCAAGATTCCCGCTTCAAAATTTTCGTTGTCTTGGCTGTTTTTGTGCCGGGGCTGGTAACGGCTCAAATTGATGACCTGAGACTACCAATCTCACTCGACGCCGACTCTTCCGAATACGACGGCAAGAGCACGATGGTTGTGTTCCACGGGCTACGCCTGACTCAGGGCAGCATGGGAATCGAAGCTGACGAGGCCCGTGCCAACAAACTCGATTTTGAGGACAGCGTTTGGCAACTCTCCGGCAATGTGATTATCGATGTCGAAAACGGGCATATTGAGTGCGACTCAGCCGACCTGACTTTTTCCAACTATGTGCTGATTCTCGCAACGATCACGGGCTCGCCGGCATCGTTCGAGATGCACCGTCCCAACAGTTCGGAACCGACCTACGCCGAAGCCGCCCGACTCGAATACGACCTGGTCCGAGGAATCATCGAATTCTCCGGGCAGGCGAAAATAACTGAGAATGGCAACCAGATTTCATCGAGCTATCTCGTCTATAACATCAGTGAACAGCTGATAAACGCCCAGTCGGGTGGAGACGGTGATCCAAAGGTAAGAATTACCTACACGCCGAAAAAAGCTGTGGAGCCGAGTGCCCCTGAAGGCAGCGACGAAACGAATCCCGGCAGCCCTGAAGGATCCGAAGAAGGCGGTCGATGAGTATTCTCAGCATTCAGGATATTTCCAAACGTTACAAGTTCCGCGAAGTCGTCAAGTCCCTCTCTCTCGAAATAATGAGCGGCGAAGTCGTCGGCCTTCTCGGTCCTAACGGCGCCGGGAAAACGACGGCCTTCTATATGATTGTCGGGCTTATCCCCGCGGACAAAGGCCGTATCCTGCTCGACGGTAAGGACCTGACCGCATTGCCGATGCACAAGAGAGCAGCGCTGGGGCTCGGCTATCTGCCGCAGGAAGCATCGATTTTCCGCAAGTTAAGTGTTGAACAAAATGTCCTCGCGATTCTTGAATGCCGCGACGACCTTGACCGTGCAGGACGCGAGCAGGAGCTCGATCAGTTGCTCGACGAACTGCATGTGGGTCATGTTCGCACGAGCCTTGGTATCAGTCTTTCCGGCGGTGAGAGGCGTCGCGTGGAAATCGCACGCGCGCTTGCCGCGAACCCAAGATTTGTGTTGCTGGATGAGCCATTCGCGGGTGTCGATCCCATTTCAGTACTCGATATTCAGAGAATAATCAGGCATTTATGCGACCGTGAAATCGGCGTACTAATCACTGACCATAATGTGAGAGAAACCCTCGGAATATGCAGAAGAGCCTATATACTGAATGATGGTAGCCTGATCGCTTCAGGATCGCCTGAGGAGATTCTGGAAAATCAGCACGTTCGGGAAGTGTATCTCGGACAGGAATTCACACTTTGAAGACAGATACGAGAACTGCACATCAGGACCGGACTATCCGCTATTGAAGCTGTCACTTGAATTAAAGCTTGGACAAACGCTGACGATGACGCCGCAGTTGCAGCAGGCGATTCGTTTGTTGCAGTTGCCGTTGCTCGATCTCAGTGCGGAAATACAAGAAGCGCTTGAAGAAAATATCATGCTGGAGATGGAGGGTCTTCCGGACCCACCGAAGACCGGCAGTGAGACGACTGCCGAAATTGAGACGATCAAGGCAGAGGACAGCTGGCAGTCCAGTTCGATAGGGCGTATTCAAGACAGCGGGTGGAATGGCGAAGGACGGCCAATTAATGAATATGCCGACCAAAGCGGCCAGACGCTTCGTGAGCATTTGTTATGGCAGGTCGAACTCGAGAACTTCAGCCCGCGCGAGGCGATTATCGGCGAGGCGATTATCGACGCAATAAACGATGACGGCTACCTGACAACGGATCTCGTCGATATCCTGGGCAGCATCGGCGAAGAAGCTCAGGTGTCGGAGGATGAGGTAAAACAGGCACTCGGCAAGGTACAGCGTCTGGATCCGGTCGGCATCGGCGCAAGATCACTTTCCGAATGCATCCTGCTGCAATTGCGCCAGCTGGATCCCGGCACGCCCGGGCTGGAACTGGCCAAGAGCCTGGCAGAAAACCACCTGGATTTGATTGCGAACCAGGAATACGCGGAGTTACGGCGCAGTCACCGCGCTTCCGAGGAGGACCTGGACACCGCGCTGGCCCTGGTCAAAAGCTCCAATCCCAAGCCTGGTCTCGCGGTAAGCCCGGAATCGACTGAATATGTCATACCGGATGTCTTTGTTCGCAAAATCGATAACCGCTGGCAGATCGAGATCAGCTCATCCGGCATTCCGCGCCTGTCCGTGAACCAAAAGTATGCGCAACTGTTGCGTGGAAACGGCGACCACGCTGCTCTCCGGTCTCAGCTGCAGGAAGCCCGCTGGCTTGTGCGAAGCCTTGAAATCCGTAATGAAACGTTATTGAAAGTCGCGACCTGCATCGTCGCACGCCAAACTGAGTTTTTGGCGCATGGCGACGAGTCAATGAAGCCGCTAGTATTGAAGGATGTCGCCGAAACGATTGGCATGCACGAATCAACAATATCCCGCGTGACGACCAACAAGTACATGCATACACCACGCGGCGTATTTGAGTTCAAATATTTCTTTTCCAGTCACCTCTCGACAGCGGGCGGCGAAGATCAGTCCTCGACCTCTGTGCGGGCAAAGATTCGCAAGCTTATCGGCGGTGAGAACCCCGTCAAGCCGCTCAGCGACAGTAAGATCGCAAGTCTCCTCGCCGACGCGGGCATCACAGTTGCGAGGAGAACGGTTGCGAAGTACCGCGAAGCTATGAAAATCCCATCTTCCAGCGAACGCAGGGTTCGGAAACCGAAATGATAAATCCATCAGATAAGAGGAGATTAATCCAACATCAAAAGAGCATCACATAGCCACCGACACAGCAAGGCGTTTCCAGGCGGGGAGAAATGTTGGCACAGTCGCAGTCGATTACAGCATTGGAGAAAATTATGCAGTTAAACGTTACGGGCCATCACGTAGATATCACCATCGCACTGCGCAAATATGTGGTAAATAAACTAGAAAAAATCGAGCGTCATTTTGATCATGTATCTGATGTGCATTGCATTCTGACTGTCGAGAAATTACGCCACAAAGCGGAGGCTACAGTCAGCCTAAACGGTGGTAAAATCTATGCCGACGCGACAGAGGAAGATATGTACGCAGCGATTGATGGTCTCATAGACAAACTGGATCGGCAGGTAAAGAAATACAAAGAAAAGCTCGCCGACCATCATGCCCGGGATACTAATAAGAGAAACTTTGGTTGAATAAAGCTTTGTCCATCGCAGTCACTGTGGCCGCAATGGAAACATGTAAAGCCCGATGATCGTCGATTGCCGGGAACCTCAGCCAGCACTGTCAATAAATACCGGTCATCATTCATGATTTTGGAACAACTAATAAGCCCTGGCAGTGTCCTTTGCAATGCCCATGCACGTAGCAAAAAACACTGCCTCGAGATTCTGAGCGAGCTGCTCGCAAACCCGAATCCCGATATAGCCCATGAAGAGATCTTTGCGAAGCTCATAGAAAGGGAGCGGCTGGGCTCTACCAGCCTGGACAAGGGAATCGCCTTTCCTCATTGTCGCATATCAAGCGTGCTGAACAGTTGCGGCGCGTTTATAAAGCTCTCCGATCCGGTGGATTTCGACTCACCGGACGGTGAGTCGGTCGATTTGATATTCGGGCTTATTTTGCCGCCAGAATTGAACGACATCCACTATGCCGACATTGATATGATCACCAGGTTTCTGACCAATGACTCGCTGACTGCCAAACTTCGTAGCGCGAACTCAAGCAGCGAGCTATATGACACTCTCCTCGCGGGTCATGTACCAGTAAGCACGAAAATGCAAAGCGTGCGGAGATCCTGATGGGCCGGAGCATTGGGCTGCCGCGGCGGTGACCAGGAACTGACAGCAGGCAAGCAATGTCCGGGGAAATGAGACTTATCATTGTCAGCGGACTATCCGGTTCGGGGAAAAGTGTTGCGCTCCACGTGCTCGAGGACCTCGGCTTCTACTGCATCGACAATTTACCGGCCGCATTGCTCAAATCGCTACTCGATGAGGTAACTCGCCATGGCGAGCAGTCGACCAACCGGATCGCAGTCGGCGTAGATGCCAGAAACCGCTTGAGCGACCTCGAGTCGCTGCCCGAATTTATCGGCGAACTTCGCAAAGTCAATGTTCAGACGGACGTCCTGTTTCTGCAAGCGAGCGATGACATATTGCTGAAACGCTACGGCGAAACACGCCGTAAACACCCACTTGCCGATCTCGGAACCGAACTCCGGGCAGCCATTGCCAGTGAACGGGAATTGCTTGGCCCGGTCATCAATTCCGCCGACCTCGTGATCGACACGTCGCGAACCAGTGTTTACGAACTTGCGGAGGTAATTCGCGAGCGCGTCGATCGGCGAGAAAAAAGCATGCTTTCCGTTCTGATCGAGTCATTCGGATACAAGCACGGAATTCCGGCGGACGCCGATTTTGTCTTCGACCTGCGATGTCTTCCGAACCCGTACTGGACGACAAAGCTCAGGGCATTGACGGGACAGGACGAAGCTGTTCAGAACTTTTTGAACGAGCAACCACAATTTCAGCGCATGTATGAGGACATCCTCTCGTTTCTGAGCCGCTGGATACCGGAATATGTCAGTTTTGACCGCGCCTATCTCACGATCGCACTCGGCTGTACCGGTGGCCAGCATCGTTCGGTTTACATGGTGGATAAGCTAGCCGCCGCCTTGAGAGAAAAGCATGATCCCCTTCTGACCCGCCACAACGAAATTTTATTCAGCACCCATAATGGAGATGAGTCCTAGCAGGCTGTTGAAAAACTCTGTTTTTCTACAGCCTGCTAGTAAAGGACATGCCATTCCCTGCGGACTGCGCCTTGTCTTGGATCATCTGGGTAGCTCTGAATCCATCAATATCACCTTGACGGAGTACTAGCCGCAGTCGCTAAGGACGGCTAAACTTCGGCCGAACCGAATTTTCATCGGTGTCTTTACGTCTTGCAGAGACGGGCCGAGGCAGGATCCATGGAAGCGAGAGAGCACATCCAGACCAACCTGAGACTGCTGCGCGAGAGCCTCGACAGCGGCAGCATGCGCTCGGCACGATTGCTGATCCACAGTTTGCACCCCTCCGAACTGGCACGCTTACTCGAGTCGCTGCCACTACGCGAGCGTGCCGTCATCTGGGAAATGGTCGAACCAGAGCTCGAAGGCGACGTACTCGTCGAAGTGGCCGACGAAGTTCGTGATGACCTCATAAAGGGCATGCAGGCGGAAGACCTCCTTGCAGCAACCGAAGGCATGGAGCTTGACGACCTTGCCGACCTTGTCGCCGATCTTCCTGAGGCTCTGACACAGGAAGTATTACGTTCGCTCGACAATCAGGATCAGGAGAGACTCCGTCAGGTTCTTGCTTATGATGAGGACAGCGCCGGCGGTTTGATGAACGTTGACATCATCACGGTTCGACCGGATGTTACGGTCGAGGTCGTGCTGAGATATCTTCGCGCACATGGCGATATTCCTGACGGCACAGACACCATATATGTCGTCACTCGGGACAATGAATATGTTGGGTCCCTTTACCTGACGCGCCTTCTCACACAGAACCCGGATCAGTCTGTTGAGGCAGTGATGTCGACCGATATCCTGCCAATTCCCGCTCATACGCCGACAGAAGAAGTCGTCTGGGAATTCGAGAACCGCGATCTGTTGTCGGCGCCCGTTGTCGACGACGAGTATCGTATTGTCGGGCGCATAACCGTGGATGATGTTGTCGATATTATTCGCGATGAAGCCGAACACTCATTCATGAGCGCCGCCGGTCTCGATGAAGAAGCCGACATGTTTGCGCCCGTCGTCAAGAGTGCTCGACGCAGAGCGCTTTGGCTGGGCGTCAATTTGGCGACGGCGTTTCTGGCCGCTTCAGTCGTCGATATGTTCCAGACCACCATCGACAAGATCGTCTTGCTCGCCGTTCTCATGCCCGTCGTGCCAAGCATGGGCGGCGTCGCCGGCACCCAGTCGTTGACGATTATCACGCGCGCCATGGCACTCGGGCTCATCGACAAAACAAATGCCCGCAGAATTTTCAAGAAGGAACTGATGGTGGGCATCCTGAACAGCCTGGTTTGGTCAGTTGTCGTCGCGGCGTTTACCTATGCCTGGTTCAACGAGTGGCGCATCGGCGCGGTCATCGCCGCGGCCATGTCGATTAACCTGACAATCGCGGCAGGCGCAGGATTCGCTATTCCACTCACGCTGAAACGCATGAATATCGATCCCGCGCTTGCTGGCGGCGTCGTTTTGACGACCATAACCGATGTCGCCGGCTATATGGCATTCCTGGGTCTGGGCGCCGCATTTCTCTTATAAGCGCCGGCCTCTGTGCAACTAGTGGTCCAACGCGGCTATATTGATGGACGACTGGCTGCTAATCGCCGAAACTGCTGAGATCCCGGGCTACCCAGCTGGGCGCATAAAGTCTCGGCACATCTTCACCCATTACGAAAGCGCGCAACTGGTCTTTCACGGCCATTGCATCGCTATAGCCGAGATCGATTAACTCCTGTGTATAACCTCGTTCGAACAGCAGGTAGCTGAGTAGCCGGTTCTCGCCTGGATTCCTGCCGCCGATCCCTCTCAGAAGCGCCCGTAATGGCAATGGCAGGTCCTTCCTGTGCCGGTGCGCTATCGCCCTGAGGTCCTTGCTCGGCACAATAACCATCGTATCTATCGGACGCATTTTGATTAATGTGCCAGTGCGCTTTAGCGGTTCCACGGAATCGACGAGCTGATTGATCCGCGTCATTCTCTCGAGATCCGAATAAAGCCCGTCCATAAACAGAGTGTCGAGCATATAGCCGGCGATCTGCGCCAAACTCGGAAACCGCTGTGGAGATCCGGGATCGGCGGCCGGATCTGCCGTTTCGTCCCGCACACCGATAACGAGAATCCTGTCTGCACCGAGGTGAATGGCCGGACTAAGCGGTGTTGCCTGACGCATGGCGCCGTCGCCAAAATACTCACCATCGATGCTCACCGGCGGAAATATCATCGGTACAGCAATGCTCGCCATCAGGTGGTCAAGATGCAGGTCCTGGCGCATGCCAAGTCGCCGGGTGCGCGCCCAGTGATGTTTCCCTGGCACTGCCTGGAAGAAAGTCGTCGATCGTGCGCATCCGTAACTGGCTGCAGTCACTGCAACGGCATCGAGATACCCATTGTCGATCGATGTCTGAATTCGGGGAAAACGAATATTGCGACTCAGAAGAGACCTGAGCGGTGTATTGTCGAGCAAAGATCGCGGCGCGCCGACGATCAGGCCGCCGAAGACCATAGCGGCCATCCAGTGCAGGCTGCTTTTGAACATGGTCCAGCTGTCGGTGCGAAACACGTGGTTGCTGTGAAAATGACCCCAGACCCGCTCGAGTTCCTTGACCGCGATGTTGTAATGCCGGGCCCTGGTGGCAAGAACGACGGAATTGATCGCGCCGGCCGATGTGCCGCTGATTACGGGAAACGGATTACAGGCCTTCGCCGGCAATAACTCGGCAATTGCCTTGAGAACGCCGACCTGGAACGCACCACGCGCCCCACCGCCGGGCATAACCAGTGCTGTGTTGTTGCATGCGAAGCGATTTGCCATTCTTATTGATCAGAGATTCCCAAGGCGTATTATAGTACGGACTGAGCTGCTGCCAATCCACGCTGTACCAAACGGGCGCAGTATCTACCGGGAAAATTCAGGACTGATGAGGACGCTTGCCATGAAACGTGTTTTTGCAACCTTTGCTATTGTCTTTTTTCTGTTCGCAGCAGGAAACACGCTGTTGGCCGACGCGATTAAACAAGGCGATCCGGCACCAGGATTCGAGCTCAGGGACCAGAACGGTCAGTTTCATTCGCTTGAAGATTACAGGAACAAGTGGGTTGTGCTTTATTTTTATCCCAAAGACGACACACCGGGATGCACGACCGAAGCCTGCGAATTTCGCGATGACATTTTTGCGTTCAAGGAACTCGACTGTCAGATTCTGGGCGTTAGCCTGGACGACGAAGCGTCACATAAAGCATTTGCTGACAAGTACAGCCTGCCCTTCCCGCTTCTCGCCGATACCGACCGAACAACGTCCGATGCATACGGCGTAACCACCAAAATGTTCGGCATGACAGTGGCCAAGCGTCAGACATTCCTTATCGACCCGACCGGACGTGTGGCAAAACATTATGCCAAGGTCGATCCGGACACCCACTCAAAGCAGGTCCTCGCCGACCTCAGGGAATTAATCAGTCAGTAGGAGCGGCTTTTTGTACATGGATGTACTTATGTCGCGGAGCACAGGGATGTGCGTGAGCGACGAAGCCGCGATCGGGCCTTAAAGGCCCTCCTACATGTAGCGTTTTTCCTAGGAGCTGCTCTAACCGCGATCGAAAAAGGGGGCAGACCCTTTGATTACTGCAAGCGTTTTATCCCTTCATCCAATCCGCTAATGGTTAGTGGATACATCCTGTCGCCCATAAGCTCACGAGTCAGCTTGATCGAGGGCGTGTATTCCCATCGATGTTCGGGTTCGGGATTTAACCAGATTGCCTTCGGGTAGGTATTCAAGAGCCGCTTGATCCAGGCTGCGCCGGGTTCTTCGTTCCAGTGCTCGACACTGCCACCCGCATAAACGATCTCGTAAGGACTCATGGTCGCATCGCCGACGAAGACAAGTTTGTAATCGGGGCCGTACTTGTGCGCTATTTCTGTTGTTGGAATTCTCTCGGTGTGTCGCCGCCGGTTATCTTTCCACATGCTCTCGTATACAAAATTGTGAAAGTAGAAATACTCGAGATGCTTGAACTCGCTTTTCGCCGCAGAAAACATTTCTGCGCAAATCCGTACATGGTCGTCCATCGAACCGCCGATATCGAGGCATAGGAGTACTTTTATTGCATTGTGACGCTCCGGGACCATGCGGATGTCCAGGATGCCTGCGTTCCGGGCCGTCTTATCGATCGTGTCCTCGAGATCGAGTTGGTCCGCCGCGCCCTCACGGGCAAATTTTCTGAGCCTTCGAAGTGCGATCTTGATATTGCGCGTGCCGAGCTCCAGCTTGTCGTCCAGATTTCGATACTCACGTCGGTCCCACACCTTGATTGCCCGGCGGTGCCGCGAGCCCTGCTGGCCGATGCGAACGCCTTCCGGGTTATAACCATACGCGCCGAACGGCGAGGTTCCCGCGGTGCCGATCCACTTGTTGCCGCCCTCGTGCCGACCTTCCTGCTCCTCAAGGCGTTCCCGCAACGCTTCCATCAATTTCTCGAACCCACCCAGCGCCTCTATCTCCGCACGTTCCTCTTCCGACAGAACGAGTTCGGCCTGCTGACGGAGCCATTCCTCCGGCACTTCCGCCACCAGCGCTTTAAATCCTTCTTCTATGCCGTCGAAGTGTGCGGCGAATATCTTGTCGAAGCGGTCAAACTTCGACTCATCTTTTACCAAACAGGAACGGGCGAGATAATAAAAGTCGTCAACATTTTGTTGCGCTACGCCGCTCCGCATTGCTTCAAGGAGCGTCAGCAATTCCGTTATCGAAGGCTTCAAGCCGCCCTCACGGAGCATGAAGAAAAACTTCGTCAGCATCTCTGGCCCGATTTACCGGGTGTGCATCCTGCGGTCAAGAAAAACCAGTTGTTCAAACAAGTGCACATCCTGTTCGTTCTTGAGTAACGCGCCGTAAAGCGGCGGAACGGCATTGCGTGAATCTTCCGAGCGAAGCGCTTCCGGGGGGATGTCTTCTGCAAGCAAGAGCTTTATCCAGTCGAGCAACTCTGATGTTGACGGTTTCTTCTTGAGGCCGGGCACATCACGAATTTTGTAAAACGCCTCGAGCGCTTCACGAAGCAGCGTCTTTTTGAGATTTGGAAAATGCACATCGACAATACGGTGCATCGTTTCCTTGTCAGGGAACTTGATGTAATGGAAAAAGCAGCGTCTGAGGAATGCGTCTGGCAATTCTTTTTCGTTGTTACTCGTAATAATAATGATTGGCCGGTGCCTTGCTTTGACCAGCCGCTTGGTCTCATAGACATAAAACTCCATTCGATCGAGTTCCAGCAGCAAGTCATTAGGAAACTCGATGTCAGCTTTGTCAATTTCATCGATGAGAAGCACAGGCTTTTCATCTGATGCAAAAGCTTCCCAGATCTTGCCACGCACTATGTAGTTGGCGATATTGTGCACCCGATCGTCACCTAGCTGCGAGTCGCGCAATCTGGCAACCGCATCATAATCATAAAGACCCTGCTGTGCCTTGGTGGTCGATTTAATGTGCCATTCGTGCAGGGGACGATCGAGCGCCCGCGCAACTTCTATCGCGAGTTGCGTCTTGCCGGTGCCGGGTTCGCCCTTGATCAGGATCGGCCGCTCCAGCGTTACTGCAGCATTTACAGCCATCATCAGGTCATCCGTTGCGACATACGAGCTAGTGCCCTTGAATTTCTTGTTAGCCATCGTGGGTTCCATGCATATTGCGGTGCAGCGTCAAGTATCCCCGCTCGTCCAATCCGGCACAAGCCGGTACTTGTCATAAAAGAAAATGGGGTCGAACCGCTAAGCGTACGGATCGCGCCCTTTTCTTAGCGGTTCGACCCCATCTAATTGCTCCGGTTACTCCTGAGCCGTCAGTGTCAGCACATGCTGCGTGGCGCCCGGCAGGAAATCCATCGGGCGGCCCTGCACCCAGTTTTCGTGGCCGGCCCGATAAAATTCCGACAACGGGTGACCGCTTTGCCCGGTAGGCATGTGCAAATAACCGTTGGCTTCGTTGCCGGGTGATACGGCGAAGCGTTCGGACGCACCCCATCCGGGCCCCTGCGCCTTTGGCAGGTTGGAATCCCCGCTTAAAGGTTCGCGCGGCATATCGAGCCAGCGCGACAAGATTGGCAGCGCCCGGCTCAGTGGGTGACGAATCGTCGCCATGTTGCGCTCGCCCCAGTTGCGTTGTGCCAGCCCGCCCTCAAAATTGTTGGCAAAATACTCCAGATTCCGGTCCACGGCCTGCAACATCAGATCTTGCCAACTGTCGTATTCGGCAGGCAGCAAATGCAGTGGCTGTTCTTCCAAAACTGCCCACAGCGGGCCTTCGAACTGCTTACTGATCCAGAACTCGACTTCACTGTCATAGGCAGCCGTTACCGGTCTCATCAGTGCGTCGAAAACCGTTTTCCGGAGTTCCGAGCGAAATGCCCTGACCAGGCGATAGCCGACAGATTCCGGTGACGCCCTCGGTATCCAGTCGTCCACCAGTTCCCGGTATTCACGACGTTGTGCGTTATTGCGCAGAGCCCCATCATCGAGAACGGCGAGCAGAAGCTCTCTCCATGGCGCCATGAGAATTGCACGGTCATCAAACTGAATTGCGAGCATGTCGGCGGGTTTGAACGATTCTTTCGCAAACAAGCCATCACGAATCTGCATCGCCCTGGCGCCGAGATCATAATCACCGTCACCGATTTTCCTCAACACGTCACCGTCGACGACGCGTGCATTGGCAGTCCAGATTCTGCCGCCTTCCGGGTTCACCACACGTGGGTAGTCGTCCGCGCCCAGCCAGCCAATCCAGCCACCGCCCTCGCTCCAGTCCGCGGGTATCGAGGAATCGTATTGCGTGCGCACAGGCAGTTGCCCGGCGATCGTCCAGGCGATGTTGCCTTCTGCATCGCCGGACACAAAATTCTGAGGCGGTATCCCCAGGCCATTGGCAACCTGCACTGCCTCGAAGACAGACTTTACAGTTTCGAGATCCAGTTGCCTGAGGTTTACCGAATTGGGTTCATGAGCGAGCCATCTCACCGCAAGCTCGACATCAGGATAGCTATGGTCATCGAGCACCGGGCCCCAGATGGTTTCTCGGACGACGAATTCCCGCGGTGATTCTCCCTTAACGTCGATCTGCTCTTTGTAAACGGTGAATTCCATTTCACCGCCAGGCGTCAGATAAGAATCCGGCTGTCCGCCAGGCCTCAGAATCACCGCGTCCGACCAGTCTCCGTAACTGTTCGTCAATCCCCATGCGACATGGCCGTTACTGCCGGCGACGACAGCCGGCGTCCCGGGAAGCGTTACGCCGCTGACGTCGCGCTCATCCGCGCCATTCACGACCAGACGCGCCCGATAAAATACATTGGGCGTAGCAAGCTTGAGATGCATGTCGTTGGCGACGATTGCACGGCCACTGTGACTGAGTTTGCCGCTGACCGCCCAATTGTTGCTGCCGAGCAGCGGCGCCTCAGCATCCTCGCTTACGGTCGATCGATTTGAGGCCTGCGTACTGTCGCGGACATTGAGCTGCTCTGGCGATGGAATCGCGATGCCCTTGCGCGCCTCCCCTACAATCGGCGCATCCCACTTCGTGCCGGACGGGTACAGCCAATCGTATGCCTGCGCGGGCATTACACGATGCACCAGCCCACGCTTGATATCGTGCGACGCACGCTCGTCATTGAGCTCCAGGAACATGGCATAGGCAACGAGTAAGGTATCTTCCGGACGCCAGGGTTCAGGAGTTACGCCGAGAATAAAGTATTCGAACGGCCTGGCACCGAGACTGTCAAGACCCGCGTTTACACCGGCGACGTAGGCACTCAGGATTTCAGCCTCGTCGGAGGCCATGCGTGTAATAACCCGGCTCGCCCGGCTGCGGAACCGGTGTAGCCGGTTGCGTTTGTCGATCTCGAGCGCTGCCGGACCGATGATTTCGGCAAGCTCGCCGGCAGCCTGCCGGCGAGTAAGATCCATCTGAAAAAATCGATCCTGTCCGTGGACAAAACCAGTGCCAAAAGCGAGATCCGCCCGGTTTTTCGCACTTACGGTTGGCATGCCACCAGCATCACGCTGGATCCGAATATCGGCTGAAATCCTCGACGCCGAAATTTCACCATCCAGTTGTGGCAGGCTTGCATTCAGAATCAGGAATAGCGCCAACGAGCAGCCCGCAATGACTATGACCACGAACAATATCAAGCGCCGAATAATTCGTTTCATGGATGACGTGCCCGCTATTATCGATCGGGTGAAGTGACACTGAATATTTTCATGGAATTTGTGCTGCCGGAAACTCCGCTGAGATCGCCTTGGGTAAAGATGACGAGGTCTCCCTCCTCGACAAGTTTATTTGTTAGCAGCGTGTCGAATATGTCCCGGTACAAGCGTTGCGCATCGGATGTCTCGATTTTGAACGATACCGGATATACGCCCCGATACAGCGCGACGCGCCTGCTCGTGCTTGCGTATGGCGTGAACGCATAAATAGGAATATCCGAACGAATTCGCGACATCCAAAGCGTTGTCGACCCTGATTCTGTCAAGGCGATGATGGCCTTCACCGCCAGGTGATTTGCCGTGTACATAACCGCCATGGCGATCGCTTCGTCAACTTTCTGGAAGCGGTCGTCAAGGCGATGTGTCGTTCGGCCTCGCGCAAGCACGAATTTTTCCGCGCCCAGGCAAACCTCGCTCATCGCCTCAATGACAGACACCGGATGCTCCCCCACCGCAGTTTCGGCAGACAGCATGACGGCGTCCGTACCATCCATCACCGCGTTGGCAACGTCCGACACTTCAGCTCTCGTCGGAATCGGGCTTTTGATCATCGACTCCATCATCTGGGTTGCCGTGATAACGATTTTGTTCTTTGTTCGCGTCAGGCGGATGATGCGTTTTTGCATGCCGGTCAGCTCAGCATAGCCCATTTCGACGCCGAGATCGCCACGGGCAACCATGATGACGTCGGCAGCTTCGATAATGGAATCGATATGCTCGACCGCCTCCGCCCGTTCGATTTTCGCCACGATAAGCCCGTGGCCGCCCGCTGCCCCGAACAACTCGCGCGCCTCCGTCACGTCACCTGCATTTCGAACAAATGAGACCGCCAGGAAATCCATGCCGATATCCGCGGCAAATTGAATGTACTCTCGGTCGGTATCTGTCAGCGCAGGCGCCAACAAGCCGCCGCCCTGCCGGTTAATGCCTTTGTGGTCGGACAAAATGCCGCCGAGGACGACAGTCGTGTGCACTCTGGTGCCTTCAATGCTGTCCACCTTGAGCGTGATTTGCCCGTCGCTCAAGAGCAGGACGTCTCCCGGTTTCACATCTTCGTGCAACGTGGGATACGCGACACCGACACCCTTGTCGTTGCCATCGTAGAACCCCAGGCTCGCGTCAAGAAAAAACATTGCGCCGTCCTTCAACGATGCCTTGCTGTTCTTGAATCGCTTTACGCGAATCTTCGGGCCCTGCAAATCGCCCATGAGACCGATTTCGCGGCCGCACTCTGCCGCCGCAGCACGCAAGGCCTCGATTCTTGCCCGATGATCCTGCTGCTCCCCGTGGGAAAAATTGATTCGTGCAACGTCCAGACCGGCATCGATCATTTCTTTCAGTACTTTCGGATCGTCGGTCGCCGGGCCCAAGGTGGCGACGATTTTTGTCCTTCTGATCATGGGCGCGATTATTGCACAGAGCAGCAGGAACCGCCCCGCAACAGGCGGGACAGGACACCGCAACTCGTTGCAAGACGTCAGCAATATTCAGGTATCCTTTCGAATCCAAAATTCAGGCTCAAAATTCATGTTCAACAGACGACGTTTCATCCAGACACTGCTGGTAGCCGCTGCAGCTCCGGCGACAAATTCGTCCCTCGCCGGCAAGTCCGGGAACGCCGGCTTCGGCAAGCTCGTTCCGGATCCGCGGCAGATTCTCGATCTGCCTGAAGGCTTCGAATACCATGTAGTTTGCCGCAAAGGCGATGAGATGGATGATGGTCTGCTCGTACCGGGCGAGGCCGATGGCATGGCTGCTTTTGCCGGAGAAAACGGCCGCGTTATTCTCATCTGCAATCATGAAAATCGGCCGCGCAAGCTGCACAACGGGCCGTTCGGCAGGGAGCTGGAGCGCCTGGACCGAATCGACCGGGAAAAGGTCTATGACTTCGGCAGGGGCCGTACGCCGGGCGCGGGTGGCACGACAACCATTGTCTATGACCCGCGTAGCAAACAGACCGAGAGACAACACCTGAGCCTTGCCGGCACGGAACTCAACTGTGCTGGTGGCCCCACACCATGGGGCAGCTGGTTGAGCTGTGAGGAATGCTTCGAGGATGCCGGCGCGAGGTTTGAATTCTATCGGAACGTTTTTAGAGAACAAAAGCACGGCTACGTCTTCGAGGTGCCGACAAATAGCCGCGGGCCGGTTGACCCGGTGCCCCTCAGGGATATGGGCCGCTTTGAACACGAGGCAGCCGCCGTCAATCCGCAATCCGGTGTCGTCTATATGACCGAGGACAGGGTCCGCAGTCTGCTGTACCGGTTCATCCCGCATGAGCCCGGCAAGCTTCATCTCGGCGGTCAATTACAGGCGCTTTGCATTGCCGGCAAGCCATCATTCGATACCCGGAACTGGTCCCACAAGGGCGGGATGAAGACAGGCGAGTGGCTGGAAACCTGCTGGATCGATCTCGAAGATGTAGACAGCGCCAGGAACGATCTGCGGCTGCGCGGCTTTGCTGCCGGCGCCGCGAGATTTGCGCGCGGCGAAGGACTTTGTTTCACCGGTGAAGAGTTTGTCATTACGGCCACCATTGGTGGACCGGAGCGGCTCGGTCAGGTTTTCGCCTACCGGCCCAGCCCGAGGGAGGCGCGTCCTGACGAACAATCCGAGCCTGGCGCTCTCGGCCTGATCGCCGAATCGACACGAGGCAGTCTGTTACGTCACGCCGATAACGTAACGATGAGTCCCTGGGGTGATCTGATCATTTGTGAGGACACAGCAAATCACTGTGGGCTCGTCGGTATCCGGCCGGATGGTGTTCAGTACCTGCTGGCCGACAACGCTTACACGAACTCGGAGCTGGCTGGCGTCTGTTTCTCTCCGGACGAGTCCGTCATGTTCCTGAATATTCAGGTCAGGGGATACACACTCGCGATCACCGGGCCATGGCAAATCCTGGGTAGGATCGCGTCCTGACGGACCCCTACAACGCAGCAGCTCTCTTTTCAAGGATTGCGACGGCCGGCAGTTTCTTGCCTTCGACGAATTCCAGAAACGCACCACCGCCCGTCGAGATGTAGGAAATGTCCTTGGCGACACCGTACTTGTCGATCGCCGCAAGCGTATCGCCGCCGCCGGCAATCGAGAAAGCCTGGCTATCTGCAATCGCTTCTGCAATTGCTTTAGTGCCCTCGCCGAACTGATCGAATTCGAAAACCCCTACCGGCCCATTCCAGATAATCGTTCCGGCAACTGCCAGAATCGCGGCAAATTGTGCAGACGTCTCCGGCCCGATGTCGAGGATCAGGTCGTCCGGGGCAACGTCGCTGATTGATTTTATTTCGGCAGCGGCTTCTGCTGAAAACCCTTTCGCGGTTACTACGTCGACAGGAACCGGTATAGCGGCACGGTCTTCCTTGTCTGCTGCCAGTTCCCGTGCCATATCAACCATATCAGCCTCATAGAGTGACTTACCGACATCGTGTCCTGCGGCGGCAATGAACGTATTGGCGATGCCACCGCCGACGATGAGTTGGTCGACGATATCGGCCAGCGAGGCCAGCACCGTCAGTTTGCTTGACACTTTCGAGCCGCCGACGATGGCGACCATCGGCCTGGCAGGTTTTTCCAGTGCCTTCTTCAAGGCAGCCAGTTCTGCCACCAACAAGGGTCCGGCACAGGCAACAGCTGCAAACCGGGCGACACCAAATGTGCTGGCCTGCGCCCGGTGAGCGGTGCCGAATGCATCCATAACAAAGACATCGCAGAGCGTTGCCATTTGCCGTGACAGGTCCTCGTCACAGGCTTTTTCTCCCTCTAGAAACCTGACGTTTTCGAGAAGCACGACCTGGCCCGGTTCAACGTCGACGCCATCGATCCAGTCGGTCACCAGTTTCACATTGGCGCCCAGCAGGGACGACAGTTGATCTGCGACGGGCTTCAATGAGTATTTGGCATCGGGCTCGCCTTCGACAGGGCGGCCAAGGTGAGACATCAACATGACGGCCGCATTTGTCTCCAGCGCCTTTTTGATTGTCGGCAAGACGGCCCGAATGCGCACATCGCTGGTAATTTTGCCGTCCGCGATCGGTACGTTCAGGTCTTCGCGAATCAACACGCGCTTCCCCGAAAGATCGACCTCATCCATTTTGATGACGGACATGGAGAAACTCCTGAGGCCAGCTGTTGAGCCCGATAGCGCCGTTGATCGTATTCGGGCCGTGTTACCTCGCGTTTACGAGGGCCACCGCCGTGTCAAGCATGCGGTTGGAGAAGCCCCACTCGTTGTCATACCAGGCGCAGACTTTGACAAGCGTGCCTTCCATCACTTTTGTCAGGCCCGCATCAAAGGTTGACGACGCAGGATCGTGGTTGAAATCGACTGAGACAAGCGGCTCGTCGTTGTAAGCCAGTACACCCTTGAGCTCGCCTTCGGCCGCCTCTTTCATGACGCTGTTGATTTCCTCGACGCTTGTTTCCCGTTCGGCAACGAAACTCAGATCGACTATCGACACGTTGATCGTCGGTACCCGCATAGCGTAACCGTCGAGGCGGCCCGCCAGTTCCGGCAGCACGAGACCAACCGCTGCAGCGGCGCCGGTCTTTGTCGGTATCTGTGACATCGCTGCGGCACGCGCGCGTCGCAGGTCCTTGTGGAATACATCGGTCAGCACCTGGTCGTTCGTGTACGCATGAATAGTGATCATCAGGCCATGCTTCACGCCAATCTTCTCGTGCAGCGGCTTGACGAGGGGAGCGAGACAGTTTGTGGTACAGGACGCATTCGAGATCACGGTGTCGCTGGCCTTCAAAATGTTGTGATTGACGCCATAAACAATCGTCGCGTCGACTTCCGTGCCTGCCGGCGCCGATATGATGACTTTCTTTGCGCCACCCTTGATATGTGCCATCGATTTTTCTTTCGATGAAAAAAAGCCCGTGGACTCGAAAACGACATCCGCACCGAGATCGCCCCACGGCAATTTTGCGGGATCCCGTTCCGCCAGCACTTTGATGCGGTCACCGTTGACGATCATGCTATCGCCTTCGACTTTGACTGTGCCCGGGAACCGGCCGTGTGTCGTGTCGCGTCGCGTCAGGTGCGCGTTGGTATTGGCATCCGCCAGGTCGTTAACAGCAACAATCTCCAGCTCGGATCGCCTGTCTCCCTCGTAAAGTGCACGCAATATGTTGCGGCCAATTCGGCCATAACCGTTTATGCCGATCTTGATGGTCATTTATATCTCCCAATAAATTCAGTGTTTATTTGTTCGCGATGACTTCTTTTGCGACACGAACGACATTTTCGGTCGAAAAACCGAAGCGCTCGAACAGTTTCTCCGCCGGTGCGGATCCGCCAAAACGATCTATGCCGATAACCTGGCCGTGGTCTCCGGCGTATCGCCACCAGCTCTCAGTGACACCGGCTTCCACGACAAGCCTGGCGGTGATTTCAGGCGGCAGGACCTGCTGCCGGTATTTAACTGGCTGCGAATCAAAAATGTCGGTACAAGGCATCGATACGACGCGAACTGCAACGCCATCATCGGACAGCGCATCGGCTGCCGACATCGCAAGCGCCACCTCGGAACCTGTGGCGATCAGAATCACATCCGGCGTGCCGTCCGTATCTTTCAATACATAGCCACCACGCCCGATCATTGCGATCTGCTCTGCAGTGCGGGACTGGTGCGGCAGTTCCTGCCTTGTCAACACGAGGCTCGTCGGACCATCCATTTTCTCGATGGCATCTTTCCATGCAACTGCGGTCTCTACCGTATCGCAGGGCCGCCAGACTCGCATGTTGGGCATTATCCTCAGGCTTGCGACGTGTTCGACCGGTTGGTGCGTCGGTCCATCCTCGCCAAGGCCGATCGAGTCGTGCGTATAGACAAAAATATTTCGTATTCGCATCAACGCGGCCATGCGCAACGCGTTTCTGGCGTAATCCGAAAACACCAGGAACGTGCCTTCGTACGGTATGACGCCGCTGTGAAGTGCCATGCCATTACAGATAGCAGACATGCCGAACTCGCGTACGCCGAAGTAGATGTAGTTGCCGGATGCATCGTCTCCCGTAATCGGAACGGAATTCGCGTGTTTCGTCAGATTCGAGCCGCTCAGGTCGGCGGAGCCACCGGCCATTTCGGGCAAAGCAGGTGCGAACGCATTCAGCGCGACCAACGATGCTTTGCGGGTCGCCATATCGGCGCCTGCACGATCAATTTCCTTTATGACATCCGCCGCGAACCCGGCCCAGTTCGCGGGCAATTCACCCTGCATACGTCTCAGAAACTCTTTAGCGAGTTCCGGATGCGCTTTTTCGTATGCCGAGAATGTCTCCGACCACCGGGCCTCCTGCTGGGCACCGCGATCAGTGGCATCCCAGGCTGCTTTGATCTCATCGGGAATTTCGAACGGTGGAAAATTCCAGCCAAGTTCTTTTCGGCTGGCCTCGACCTCTTCCGCACCCAATGGGGCACCGTGTGTATCGGCGGTTCCCTGTTTGTTGGGTGCGCCGTAGCCGATGACCGTTTTACAACAAATCAGCGTCGGGCACTCCTCGTCCGCCAGAGCCTGGTCAAGCGCTTTGGCGACGGCGCCGCTGTCGTGCCCGTCAACGTCGGCAATGACCCGCCAGCCGTAGGCTTCAAATCGCTTGGGCGTGTCGTCGGTGAACCAGGCATCGACCTCGCCATCAATAGAGATGCCATTGTCGTCATAAATACAAATCAGCTTGCCGAGTTTGAGCGTCCCCGCAAGCGAACAGGCCTCGTGCGAGATGCCTTCCATCAGGCAACCGTCGCCAAGGAAAACATACGTCCGGTGATTAACGATCTCGAAACCGGGGCGATTGAACGTTGCTGCCAGCATTTTCTCGGCGATCGCCATACCAACCGCATTACTGATGCCCTGACCAAGCGGGCCCGTTGTCGCCTCTATGTATATATCCGGGTCGCGTTCAGGATGCCCTGCGGTCCTGGACCCCAGCTGCCGGAAGTTTTTGATTTCATCAATTGAGAGATCGTAGCCGGTCAGATGAAGCAGGCTGTACAGGAGCATCGAACCATGGCCGTTGGACAGGACGAAGCGGTCGCGATCAAACCAGTACGGGTTGCCGGGGTTGTGCCGCAGATAATCGTTCCAGAGCACTTCGGCGATATCCGCCATACCCATAGGCATGCCCGGGTGACCGGAATTTGCCGCCTGGACGGCATCCATGCTCAGAGCTCGAATTGCGTTGGCAAGTTCTCGCCGGCCCGGCTGGCCGGCGACATTCGAATGGCTAATTTGCTGTGACATGAGATTCTATCATCGGCCTCGCTGACCGAATGTTATGGTGAATTGCATGAGAAAAACGGCGGAATCAAGCTGGCGCATTTTCCCTGTTTAGACGAACAGCCGCAAGAGAGATCGACTCTCTGCTCACATTTCTTCATGCTAGCCGGGCACAATCCGCGTAGAGTGGCTGCTACTTTGCGTATCTGTGCACTGTGTTGAGGCTATTATTCGACCTCTAAACTTGGGGTACAATGCTGGGCCTTCAAGAAATTACACGTGAAAGCTTCCATGAGTGATACCTTTTTGTTCACCTCGGAGTCCGTCTCCGAGGGTCATCCGGATAAGATTGCCGATCAGATTTCCGACGCCGTGCTGGATGCCATCATCGAGCAGGACAAATCCGCCCGCGTAGCATGTGAAACACTCGTCAAGACGGGTATGGTATTGGTCGCAGGCGAGGTCACCACATCCGCCTGGGTCGACATCGAAGAGCTGGTTAGAAAAACCGTGCTGGAAATCGGTTACAACGATTCCGCGATGGGCTTCGATGGTGCTTCCTGCGCCGTGCTAAACGCGCTGGGAAAACAGTCGTCGGATATCGCTCAGGGCGTAGACAGGGAAACCGAGGAGGCGCAGGGCGCCGGCGATCAGGGCCTCATGTTCGGCTATGCGACCAACGAGACGGAGGTGCTGATGCCCGCCCCTATTACGTTTGCCCATCGACTTGTCCGGCGGCAGGCCCAGGTAAGGAAAGACGGCGTATTGCCCTGGTTGCGGCCGGATGCCAAAAGCCAGGTGACATTTGTCTACGAGAACGACACGCCGGTCGCAATCGATACTGTCGTCCTTTCAACACAACATCGCCCGGACGTCAAACTGTCCGATTTGCGTGAAGGTGTCATGGAAGAAATTATCAAACCGGTACTGCCGGCAAAATGGCTCGGCAAGAACACGCAATACCACATCAACCCGACCGGCCGATTCGAAATCGGCGGACCGATGGGTGACTGTGGCCTGACAGGTCGGAAAATTATCGTAGATACCTATGGCGGCTCGGCCAGGCACGGCGGCGGTGCTTTCTCCGGTAAGGACCCGTCGAAAGTCGATCGCTCGGCATCGTACGCCGCCAGATATGTCGCCAAGAATATTGTTGCCGCAGGTCTCGCAGATCGATGCGAAATCCAGGTGTCTTATGCGATCGGCGTCGCCGAACCGACGTCAATCAGCGTCCACACATTTGGTACCGGCAAGATCAGCGAGCAGCGCCTGACCGACCTGATTCGCGAGAATTTCGACCTGAGGCCATACGGCATTCTGAAAATGCTGAACCTGATCCAGCCGATCTACAAGCAAACGGCGGCCTATGGACATTTTGGCCGTGAAGATATTGATTTAAGCTGGGAACGCACAGACAAAGCGGATACGCTGCGCGGCACCGCTGCAGCCTAGCAACGATTTTACACATACAGGAGTGTTTTATGAGCAGCGAAGCCGTTGCCATCCAAAAACCCGATTACAAAGTTGCAGACATTTCCCTGGCCGAGTGGGGCCGCAAGGAAATCGCCATCGCCGAAACGGAAATGCCGGGCCTGATGGCTTTGCGCCGCGAGTATGAGGGTCAACAACCGCTGGCCGGTGTCAGGCTTGTTGGCTGCCTGCATATGACTATTCAGACAGCAGTGCTGATAGAAACGCTGAAGTCTTTGGGTGCGGAAATTCGCTGGTCGTCCTGCAACATCTTTTCTACTCAGGATCATGCCGCTGCAGCGATTGCAGCCTCGGGTGTGCCGGTGTTCGCATGGAAAGGTGAATCCGAAGAAGAGTATTGGTGGTGTGTTGAGCAAACGATCAATGGGCCGGACGGCTGGCAGCCTAATATGGTCCTTGATGATGGCGGTGACCTGACGCTCGTCTTACATGACAAGTATCCTGACCTGATGAAGAAAGTACGCGGCCTTTCGGAAGAGACTACGACAGGTGTGAAGCGTCTTTATGATATGCAGAAGGAAGGCAGCCTGTTGTGTCCGGCATTCAACGTCAATGATTCGGTCACCAAATCAAAATTTGACAATCTCTACGGCTGCCGCGAGTCGCTTGTTGATGGCATCAAGCGCGCCACGGACGTCATGATTGCAGGCAAGATTGTCATTGTTTGCGGATACGGTGACGTTGGAAAGGGCTGTGCGCAGTCTCTGCGCGGCCTGGGCGCGACCGTATGGATTACGGAAATCGACCCGATCTGTGCGTTACAGGCGGCGATGGAAGGTTATCGCGTCGTCAGATTTGACGACGTTTGTGACCAAGCCGACATCGTCGTTACGGCGACCGGCAATTACCACGTCGTATCAGGACCGCAGATGGAGCGCATGAAGGACCAGTCCATCATCTGCAATATTGGCCACTTCGACAATGAAATTGACGTCGCCTATCTGCATCAATTCGAATGGGAGAACATTAAGCCGCAGGTCGATCACGTAATCTTCCCTGACGGCAAGCGGATTATTCTGCTGGCTGAGGGTCGCCTCGTTAACCTCGGTTGTGGGACGGGCCATCCGAGTTTCGTGATGTCAAACTCGTTTACGAACCAGGTGCTCGCGCAGATCGAACTTTGGCAAAATGGCGACAAGTACAAGTGCGAAGTCTATGTCCTGCCGAAACTCCTCGATGAAAAGGTAGCCCGGCTTCACCTCGACCGCGTAGGCGCCAAAATCACTGTGTTGTCCGATGAACAGGCAGAATATATCGGCGTTTCCAAAGACGGACCGTTCAAGCCCGAGCTTTACCGATATTGATCCGCAGACAGAGAAAAACGGAAATGTAGGCGGTCGAACCGCCAAGAAATGGGCTTGCGCCCCGTTTCTTGGCGGTTCGACCCCTTAACATTTCCCAATTTTTTGTCGTGGCCTGACGCTGCGCAAACAGCTATTATCCTTGCACAGGAGATTGCGGAAAGCCGCACCGACAAAAGGTCGTAGCGCTATTCATACGTCGACTGATCCTATTCGTGTCCTGCATGTTACGGACCCACATCTGTTCGCTGATTCGGATTCGAGTCTGCGGGGCACCGTAACGTATTCCTCACTACAGAACGTCCTTAGCCATATTCAGCGTTCAGGCTGGGGCGCCGATCTGGTCGCGATGACGGGCGACCTGATCCAGGATGACAGCCGGGAGGCCTACGACCGTTTCTGCGAATTGATGCGGCCTCTCGGTCTTCCGGTGTATTGCATACCGGGCAATCATGATGTGCGCGCGATCATGAAAGACGCCCTCGCCAGTCCGGAATTTCACTATTGCGAATCTGTCATACACGGAAACTGGTTAATCGCCGGTATCGACAGTTGCATTCACGATGATGCTGCTGGGCGCATTGATGACCAGGAAATGGAAAGGCTTGAGAAATTGCTCGATGAAACGACAGCCGACCACGTATTGATTTGCCTGCATCACCCGCCGTTGCCGGTCGGCTGCAAGTGGCTTGACCAGGTCGGTCTTCGAAACGGCGAAGAATTCCTGCGCCTCATAGCACGGACCGGCAAAGTCAGGGCGGCAATTTTCGGGCACGTGCACCAGGCATTCGAGGGGTCGCATGATTCCGTACAGATTATCGGAACACCGTCCACTTGCCGGCAATTCAAGGTGGCAAGTAATGAATTTGCACTGGACGATAATCCGCCCGCATACCGCAGAATCAGCTTGCACCCGGATGGCCGTGTGGAAACAGAGCTGATCTGGCTGTTGGACTGAATGACTCCTCGATCCACGCTCCTGCATTGCTGCTTGATGATCTGCTTGATCATGGCGCCCGGCAGAGTGGCAACACAGGGCACGGGCCACCTGGTCTCGATGTGGCAGATCAATGGCGCAAGCAACCGAATCTACCTGCTCGGCTCGGTGCATGTGCTCAGGCAGCAGGACCATCCGATTCCGACTGCGCTAGAAAAAGCCTACGAAGATGCCGAGATCCTGATCATGGAAGTAGACCTCGACGACCTTGACCCGATTGAGATGGCCGGAATAGTCAACGAACTGGGTGTCATCAAAGACGGCGGCACTCTGCGGGAAATCATGGGACCGAGTCTCTATGATGAAGCGGCCGACTACGCAGCGCAGCTTGACATTCCATTCCTCATGCTCGCGCAAACCGAACCATGGCTGGCAGCCATTACGATTGAGCAAATGATGCTCCTCCGAATCGGTTTCAGTCCCGAATACGGAATTGAGTTTTACTTTTCGGCGAAGGCCGGCGAAGATCACAAGGAAGTTCTCGGCCTCGAAACCCTGCGCGAACAGCTCGAGCTCCTCGACAAGCTGTCATTGCCGGTGCAGCGTTCACTGCTTATCCAAACGCTTCGGGAGAGCCTGAACATAGAGGAAAATCTCGACCTTTTGATTGACGCCTGGCGGTACGGCGATATTGGTTTCCTGGAAGAAAACCTGCTGGTTGAAATGCAACGATACCCGGAACTCTATAGGACACTCGTCGTCGATCGAAATGAAGCTTGGGTAGAACGGATCAGGAATCTGATCGGAGAGAAAGACGACTACCTGATCATCGTTGGCACCCTGCATCTGGTTGGCGATGACGGCGTGCCGGCTCTCCTGTCAGAGATTGGGATTACTACCGATCAGTTGAGAGAGCCGGGCAGTTAAATTTCGACCATCTCGAAATCTTCTTTTCCGGCACCACAGTCGGGGCACCGCCATGACAAGGGGACATCCTCCCATCTCGTGCCCGCAGGAATCCCCGCCTCAACATCGCCCTCCTCTTCGTCATAGACGTAACCACAGATGAGACACATGTAAGTTTTCATGGGGCGCTATCGATATGCTTCATATTCTGATGTAGGAGGGGCCTCAGCCCCGATCGCGGCTCGTCGCTCACGCACATCCCTGTGCTCCGCGACATAAGGACTTCCTGTCCAAAAAGCCGCTCCTGCGAGCCCCTCCTACATTCGTTATGCCTGCAGTTTACCAGTTGAACCTCGGGGGTTTATGACTCAATGCCACTTCGGTAGCATGCGCCTGTCTATGGGAGAGTTCGCATGAGCCTTTTCGCAGAAGCGAAAAAATATATTGCCGGCGGCGTTAACTCACCGGTCCGGGCGTTTGCCGCCGTTGGCGGTGAGCCGGTGTTCATCAAGAGCGCAAAAGGAGCCTGGCTGCAAACAGAGGATGGCCGGCAGATGATTGACTACGTTGGATCATGGGGACCCATGATCCTGGGTCATGCGCACGCCGATGTCATCAAAGCCGTAATTGACGCAGCCGAGGCCGGACTCAGTTTCGGCGCACCCACTGTAGCCGAAACCCGTCTCGCGCAGAAAATATGTGAATTCATGCCGTCGATTGAACGAATCCGAATGGTGAGCTCGGGCACAGAAGCGACGATGAGTGCTATTCGACTTGCCCGTGGATTCACGGGACGTGACAAGATCATCAAGTTTGAGGGCTGTTATCACGGCCACTCCGACTCCTTGCTGATCAAGGCGGGTTCGGGAGCACTGACTCTCGGTGTGCCAAGCTCGCCCGGTGTTCCGACGGGGCTCGCCGAGCACACGATAACACTCGATTTCAACGACCCGGCAGCGGTAGAGACCGTGTTTGCAGAGCTCGGCGAGCAAATCGCTTGCATCATCGTCGAGCCGATCGCAGGCAACATGAACATGGTGCCGCCGGAGCCTGGTTTTCTGGAAGCGCTCAGGTCACAGTGCGATCAGTACAAGGCTGTCTTGATTTTCGACGAAGTGATGACCGGATTCCGGGTGGCGAAAGGCGGCGCGCAGGAGATATTCGACATTCAGCCTGATCTGACAACACTCGGAAAGATCGTCGGCGGCGGACTGCCGGCCGCCGCCTTCGGTGGGCGCGCCGACATCATGGCGAGCATCGCACCGGACGGCCCTGTCTATCAGGCGGGTACGTTGTCGGGCAACCCGCTTGTGATGGCGGCCGGCCTGGCGACTTTGCAAGGGCTCGAAAGACCCGGTTTCTATGCTTCTCTCGGCGAGCGAACACGGCAGCTGGCGGATGGTCTGGCCGACGTGGCGCGTGGCGCCGGAGTGCCGTTGGCTGTCGAGGCAGCGGGCGGCATGTTCGGGTTTGTATTCAGCGCGGACGGGCCAATAAGGCGATTTGCACAAGTGACAGCGGCAAATACCGAACTGTTTCGAAAGTTCTTCCATGGGATGCTCGACTCGAACGTTTATTTTGCGCCGTCGGCGTTTGAAGCCGGCTTCGTGTCCGACGCACATGGCGACGAGGAAATATCCGAAACGCTTTCACGGGCCAAACGCGTATTCGCAACACTGAAATCGTAGCCTGCCAGGCGACGAAATTGAAACATCCGGGCCGGATCAGGCAGAATTCTCCGGGCCACGAACCGTATCCAGCACTTTTCGCACAAGCTGCAGGCGCTCTATCGCATCATCCGCTTCCAGGCAGGATTGCTTTTGCTCGGGGCTGATCGGCAGAATTTCGGCGAAGCGGTAACCGACCCAGCCGGCATCGTCGTACTGCCTGTCCAGTGATTCATACAGACGGCCGAGGTCGTCGAGGACGCCGGCGAGAATACGTGCGAGAGGCTTGTATTCTTCCGGCAGCAAATGGTGGCTCTCGTGTGCCAGCAATTGTATTTCCCCAATACTCAGTCCGTCGGGCTGTCGTTTGGCAGACATCAGGCGAAACCTCTGCCCGCCGATTGCGGTGACACCGAGGAGACCATCGCTACCCTGATACCAGTCGATAATTTTCGCAAGCGTACCGACCTGGTATGTCGATGCCGAACCGACTTCGCTGCCGCTCCTGATCAACAGGACGCCAAACGGAGCATCTCTCTTGAGGCAGTCGCTGATCATATCCAGATAACGTGGTTCAAATATGCGCAGCGGCAACGGGCCGCCCGGGTAGAGAACCGTACGCAATGGAAATAGCGGAATTTTCACTGGAGAAACCGTCGCTTTACCTGGTACACAATCGCTTAACGAGGCTTGAGTTTCCTTAAGTATAGGACGGAAAAATGACAATTTGACCAGGCGCTTTGTAAAGCCCGAACGTTTCATTTTTGCTGCGCGAGAGCGCAGAGCCGCACTCCGTAGCTATGAAATATTCGGGGCTAGACATAATGAAGTGACCTATCCTCCTCAATAATGGCTCTGAGCCGAAGACTTTTTACGCCCTCAGCTTAATCCACGTTACTTGAGGACGGATAGGTCACTTCATTATGTCTAGCGCGTTTTCTGCAGGGCTCCTGTCAACTTTTGACGCGCTGATCCAAATCCGCCATTGCTCATGAAAACGACCTGGTCACCCGGCTGCAGTTCGGCGGCCAGATCCGCTACGAGTTCGTCGTAGTCAGAATGTAGATGCAAACGATCGCCGAGCGAAGCAAGGCAATCGTCGAACGCCGCAGCAAAGTCATTGGGCCTGTAAACACAGGCGAGGCTCGCATCTTCCAGCGATGCGGCAAGTGCCTCGTTGTGCACGCCGAGCTTCATCGTGTTCGATCTTGGTTCCAGCGCGACAACTATACGTTGCCCGGGAAACCGTTTTTTCAAGCCAGTGATCGTTCGGCGGATTGCGGTAGGGTGATGAGCAAAATCGTCGTAAATTGCAATATCCGCGACCGTTGCCGTTCTCTCCAGCCGTCTCTTGACGCCCTTGAACCGAGACAGTGCTGCCACTGCCTGCTGCACTGAAACGCCGGCAGACTTTGCTGCTGCGATCGCGGCCAGCGCATTCTCAAGATTGTAGCTGCCGCCGAGCTGCCAGCTGCCCTCGGCTGTCGCGCCGCCGCGTTGGGAAACACTGATGCGTCGCTCGCCGGCGTCCAAAAACCGTGCTGTCCAGTCCTCGTCACTTTTCCCGATACCAAATGACTCTGTTGTTGACCAGCAGCCCATCTCGAGAAGCGTTTTGAGGTTCTCGTCTGCACTGTTCAGAATAATGCGGCCTCTTCCTGGAATCGTTCGCAACAATTGATGGAATTGCCAAAGGATTGCCTTGAGGTCTTTGTAAATGTCGGCGTGGTCGAATTCGAGATTACCGAGGATAAGCGTATCTGGTCGGTAATGAACGAACTTTGCCCGTTTGTCGAAAAACGCAGTGTCGTATTCGTCCGCCTCCACGACGAAGTATTTCGATTCCCCATAACGGGCCGTCACATCGAAGTTCGCCGGCACGCCACCGATCAGAAAACCAGGCGAATGACCCGCTTCCTCCAGAATCCACGCCAGCATGCTGGCCGTGGTCGTCTTTCCGTGCGTTCCCGCAACAGCGATTACGTGGCGACCCTTCAGCACGTGCTCCGACAACCATTGCGGCCCGGAGGTATAGGGGATGCCACGGTCCAGGACTGCCTCCACTGCCGCGTTGCCCCGGCTCATCGCATTGCCAATTACGACGCAGTCGGGTGCCGGCTCCAGCTGGTCGGCATCGTAGCCATCATGGACGGCAATGCCGAGACTCTTCAGCTGGGTGCTCATCGGCGGATAGATGTTGGCGTCCCCACCCGAGACACGATGACCTGCCGCTTTTGCCAGGGCAGCGACACCTCCCATGAAAGTCCCACAGATGCCGAAAATGTGAATATGCATCAGCTGACAACGCCCTCCGAACCTGCGCTAAACGTCACATAGAAACCAAGTTGCAGAATAAATATCACAACTGCAATAGCAATACCTGTGAACTGGTGTTGCTGTATCGCTCTTGAAATAATGTGTCCCTCGACCAGGATCAGCCATGGCGTCACAAACCAGGCAATGGCGCCGGCCAGCTCGTATCCGATAAATGGCCGGGACAGTATGAAAATCGCGACAAAGAGCAACACCATGATCGCCGTGCAGCCAATGATCGCTGTCATCGTCTGCTCAATCCGGATGATGAATCCTGATGCGAACAGGACGGCAACATATGAGCCAACTTTGACCAGTTCGGTAGCAAACTCCAGAAAAAGATCTGTGCTGTAATTCGTCTCGACCATCACATGCAACAGCAATTGCGAGACGATGATCATGACGACGGCCATTGCGAGCAGCAGCAGAGATTTCGGAAGGTCCTCCGGTCCCTTGCGCAACAGGATAATGTCCAGAAATGCCCTGAAGATCTGTTGCACTAATTGCCCATCGCGACAGCCAACGTGGGCACAATCATCGCATGTTAACCTTCCTTGCCGAAATCCTCTGCCAATCACGAAATGCCAAAATTTCAGTTTGTCGATCTCCATTCGGATGACGCCGTCAGCACCCTGCTCTCTTCTGCAAGGCGCATAGGGCTCGATACTGAATTTATGCGTGAGAAGACCTTCTATCCGCAGCTCTGCCTCGTGCAAATTGCTGCGGCTGAAGGCATTTACTGTGCAGACCCGATGGGTGGGGGCGATCTCGATGGTTTCTGGCGCAGGCTGATGAAGTGCCAGTGGGTGGTTCACTCCGCCCGGCAGGACATCGAAGTGCTTTTCCACACCTCAGATCGCATGCCTGGATCGATCTTCGATACGCAGATCGCGGCTGGTCTCCTGGGCTTTGCGCCACAGCTCGGATACGCCGCCCTCGTCGAAGAGCTGTTTGGCGTTGAGCTTGCCAAATCGCACACGCGCGCTGACTGGACGCGGCGACCGCTGCCCGCCGCGGCGCTCGAGTATGCTGCCGAGGACGTCCAATACCTGTTGCCGGCGTATGAGGAGCTATCTCGGCAGCTGGCCAAACTCGGCAGACTGAGCTGGGCAGAGGAAGACTCCGCTTATCTGCTCAGGCCATCGCTTTACAAGGGTGATTCCAGGCACGCAGTCGACCGCCTCAAGGGAGCCAGGAATCTGCGCGGTCGGGCTCGCGCTGCTGCTGCCAGACTCGCAAGCTGGCGTGAGGACGAAGCGGAGCGTTCCGACCGGCCACGCCAGTGGATCATGAAAGATGCGGTCTTGCTGGAGATCGCCTCGACCGGGCCTGAGGATCAGGAATCGCTGGCCGCCATTCGAGGGCTTGCGCCGCGTACGCTGCGTCGCGCCGCTAACGTGCTTCTGCAAATTCTTGCGGCAGCCCGAGACGATAAGGTCGAATACGAGCCGCCGCCGAAACCGGACGAAAAACATAAGGCAATACTGAAAGACTTGCAGGCGGCCGTCTCCGCCTGCGCCGGGGAATTGGGCATTGCAGCAGAAATCATCGCGCCGAGGAAAGAGCTGGCTGCATCGCTGCACAGCGATCGACAGTCGCGTGTATTTACAGGATGGCGCAGAGAAACGGTCGGTGGACGGTTACTGGAGATTTTGGCGGCGTAATATTCAAGACGGCCCTGAATCACCCGTCGATCAGGCTGCCAGTGCCTTCAGAATCCGCTCATAAACCTTATCGATGCTACTTGCGGCATCAACGACCTTCAGTTTGTTTGTGGCGCCATAGAATTCAACCAGGGCTTCAGTCCGGGAGCGATAGACTTCGAGACGATTGCTTATGGTCTCCTCGTTATCATCGTCGCGTTGAATTAATTCACCGCCGGCGTCTGTGCAGGCATCCAGCTCCTCCTGCGGCGAAAAATAAATATTCAGGAGCTTGCCGGTCAGTGAGCAGGTGCGTCTGCCCGTCAGGCGTTTCATCAGAATGTCGAAATCCACATCCATCAGGACCACCGAATCCAGAGGCTGCCCCCGCCGATCCAGGAGATCGTCGAGGTCGAGCGCCTGTTTCTCCGTTCGCGGAAAACCGTCGAGGATAAATCCGTCTGCGGCATCGTCCTCGGCCAGCCTTTCACTGACGATGCCGAGCATGATGTCATCCGGGACGAGCTCGCCTGCTTCCATGATCTTTTTTGCCTGCTGACCAAAACTTGTGCCAGCCGCCACCGCGGCGCGCAACATGTCGCCGGTAGATATTTGCGGAATATTTCTGTCGGCCATCAGTTTCCTGGCCTGCGTGCCTTTGCCGGATCCCGGCGCACCCAACAATACGATCCGCATGGTTAAACTCACTGTGTGGCGTCTCAGGGGCGGCATACGCTACCGGCAATATAGCATCGGGTCAAACCTGTGAGGCGGTGAACCTGCGGCGAGTTTCGGCTATGCTTCGCCCCGATTCAGGCCTCTGACAAGGAACAAGACTTGATGTCGAAAATGAATGCGTTCTATGCCCAATCGGGCGGTGTTACCGCTGTCATTAATGCCACAGCATGCGCCGTGATCGAGACTGCCCGAAAAAACAAACACCGGATCTCCAACGTTTACGCCGGCCATAACGGCATCATTGGCGCTCTGACAGAAGACATGATTGACACGAACAAAGAAAGTGCCGCGACGATCGCAGCGCTGCGTCACACTCCGGGCGGCGCTTTCGGATCTGCACGGTATAAACTCAAGGGCATCGAGGAGAACCGTGCCCAATACGAACGGCTCATCAAGGTCTTCAAAGCACACGATATCGGTTACTTTTTTTATAATGGCGGCAATGACTCGATGGACACGGCACACAAAGTGTCGCTATTCAGCAAGCGCATGGGCTTTCCGGTTACTTGTCTGGGCATACCAAAGACCGTCGACAACGATCTACCGGTTACCGATAACTGTCCGGGATTCGGCTCCGTCGCGAAATACGTTGCCGTATCGACCCGGGAAGCCGCCCTCGATGTCATTTCGATGGCTGAGACTTCGACAAAAGTATTTATCTTTGAGGTGATGGGGCGGCACGCAGGCTGGATCGCGGCCGCCGGCGGCCTGGCAGGCAACCGACCCGGCGACGCTCCGCACATCATTCTGTTTCCCGAAATTCCGTTTAGAAAAGCGGCATTCTTAAAGCGGGTCCGAGAATGCGTTAAGAGCTACAGCTACTGTGTCATCGTTGTCAGTGAAGGCGCGCGTTACGCCAATGGCAAATTCCTGGCAGAAGCTGGCACAACGGACGCATTTGGTCACGCACAGCTCGGTGGTGTCGCAGCTGTCGTCGCCAACATGGTCAGAGAGAGTCTTGGCTTCAAATATCATTATGCTATTGCCGACTATCTGCAGCGCTCGGCGCGGCATATTGCCTCGGCGGTTGATGTCGAACAGGCCTATGCCGTCGGTAAAGCCGCTGTCAAATTTGCGTTGGCGGGGAAAACTGCCGTCATGCCTATCATAAAGCGAGTCTCGGACAATCCGTACCGCTGGCGCATCGACCACACACCGCTCTCCCGTATCGCCAATAAGGAAAAAAAGGTGCCGCGGCGATTCATCAGCTCTGACGGTTTCTCGATTACACCTGCCTGCCGACGATATCTCGCGCCTCTGATCCGCGGAGAGGATTATCCGCCCTATATCAATGGCTTACCCAAGTATGTCAGCCTGAAGAACGTCAGAGTTGCGAAGAAGTTGAAGACAAACTTTGTGGTATGATGCGCGGCCTGCCGCGGGTGGGTCGTGCACGGGCTCGGGGAGTTGCGGCGAACAAATGATGTACAAATAACGATAAGCGGCGTGAAAAGCGTTCCTTTTCCAGCCGTCTGTTCGATTTCACATATGGTTTTGAATTTGCCCCGGGCGCCCTCCTCGCACCGGGGTCATTTATACGATCAGGAGACAATTTGATGACAACTGAATTTGCTCTGTGGCTTGCCATGGGCGCGGGCGTTCTTGCGGTTCTGTACGGGCTCGTATCCATACAATGGATTCTCAAACAACCCGCGGGGAACGAGCGCATGCAAGAGATTGCGCAGGCCATTCAGGAAGGCGCCGGCGCCTACATGAATCGCCAGTACCTCACGATCGGGATGGTCGGTGTCGTGCTGTTCGTCATCCTCGGCATCGCCCTCGACTGGCATACCGCCATCGGTTTCGCTATCGGCGCAATTCTCTCCGCTGCGACCGGCTATATTGGTATGTTCGTCTCCGTCCGGGCAAATGTTCGCACTGCCCAGGCCGCGACCCAAGGCGTAAATCCGGCATTGAGAATAGCATTCCGTGGCGGGGCGATTACAGGCTTGCTTGTCGTCGGACTTGGTCTGTTCGGCGTATCTGGTTACTACTTACTTCTGGTGAGCACCGGTAGTACTGCTGCCGACGCGATACACGCCCTCATTGGCCTGGCGTTCGGTGGTTCCCTGATCTCCATTTTTGCGCGACTTGGCGGCGGCATCTTTACCAAGGGCGCCGACGTCGGTGCGGACCTCGTCGGCAAAGTCGAGGCAGGTATTCCGGAAGACGATCCCCGAAATCCTGCGGTGATCGCCGACAATGTCGGTGACAATGTCGGCGACTGCGCCGGCATGGCCGCGGACCTCTTTGAAACTTATGCGGTAACAATTATCGCTACCATGCTACTCGGCACACTCGTCTCGGCAACTTATACGGATGCTGCCATCATCTATCCGCTGGTTCTGGGAGCCGCGTCGATCATCGCTTCCATTATCGGTACATTCTTCGTTCGCATCTCCGAAGGCGGCAAGATCATGGGTGCCCTTTACAAAGGCGTGATCGTAGCCGGCGTGCTCGCGGCAATCGCCTTCTACCCGATTACAAACATGATGATGGCTGCCAGCGGCAACGCGACAGGGATATTCGGTTCTGCGCTGATCGGCCTGGCACTGACCGCTGCAATGGTCGTCATCACCGAGTATTACACCGGAACGGATTTCAAGCCTGTCAGGGCGATCGCTAATGCTTCCCTGACAGGTGACGCGACCAACATTATTGCCGGCCTCGGCATATCAATGAAAGCGACAGCGCTGCCGGTGATCGCCATCTGCCTGAGCATCTGGGGAGCATTTGAACTGGCGCCGGACGGTGACGCGCTCGCCGGTTTGTATAACATCGCGATTGCAGCGACAACGATGCTGTCGATGACCGGCGTAATCGTCGCACTCGACGCTTTCGGCCCGATTACGGACAACGCAGGCGGCATCGCGGAGATGTCTGCGCTCCCGCCTGAAGTGCGCAAGATTACGGACCAGCTCGACGCGGTTGGAAATACTACCAAAGCGGTAACCAAGGGCTATGCAATCGGCTCTGCTGCACTGGCCGCGCTGGTTCTTTTCGCCGACTATACGAATGCTCTGGCTGCACGAAACATTCTTGTCGACTTCGATCTTTCCGATCACCTTGTGATCATCGGCCTTTTCATTGGCGGACTGGTACCGTTTCTGTTCGCCTCGATGGCCATGGAGGCAGTCGGCCGCGCTGCCGGTTCGGTCGTTAACGAGGTTCGGCGTCAGTTTCGCGAGATCGAAGGAATCATGGAAGGCACGGGCAAGCCGGATTACAAGCGTGCTGTGGACTTGCTGACAAAAGCCGCGATCAAGGAAATGATTGTTCCTTCCCTGCTACCGATCAGCGTACCAATCGTGGTCGGACTGGTACTTGGGCCCAAGGCGCTGGGCGGTGTGCTGCTCGGCACTATCATCACCGGATTGTTTCTCGCTATCTCGATGACGACCGGTGGCGGCGCATGGGACAACGCCAAGAAGTACATTGAAGACGGCAACTGCGGCGGCAAGGGTTCTGACGCCCATAAGGCGGCGATAACCGGCGACACCGTCGGCGACCCGTACAAGGATACGGCAGGCCCGGCGATCAACCCGCTGATCAAGATCATCAACATAGTGGCGCTCTTGATGGTGCCATTGCTTTGATAAATTTTCCTGGAGCCGGGCACCGTTCGCCGGCGGCTTGATTCAGGGCTCCAGGATGCGGAAGGAGCCCGTGCCCTGCCCGGAACCCAGCGTCACGGGTGGCTCCACGAAATTGCCCTGCACAAAATCCACGCCGACTTCGCGCAGCCAGTCGAAGTCTTCCTGGTACTCAACCTGTTCGGCAATGATACGAAACTGCAATGTCCTTGCTAGTTTGATCATTGCCGAAACCATTTCCTGGTTGATCTGATCGGAACTTAGATTACAGGTGTACTTCCCGTCGATCTTCAGGTAATCGACCGGTAGCGTTTTCAAGCTCGAGAATGAACCCAGCCCGCTGCCAAAATCATCCAGTGCGAATTCGCAGCCGATGCCGTGCAACACTTCGATGAATCGCTGTGCATGTTGAATATTGCTGGATACGGCACTTTCGGTTACTTCGAAGCATATGCTTGACGGCGCCACGCCGCTGCGGTCCAGGGCATCGACAACGAAGCCGAGAAATCCCTCATCGCCGAGCGTCTGTCCCGAGAGGTTTATCGCGCAACTGCGTTTGCCCGGAATCTTGATCTGGCCAGCTGTAATGGCTGCCAGCGCTGCGTTTACGACCCAGCGATCAATCTGCGGCATTAATTGATAACGCTCCGCGGGCCGCAGGAATTCAGCCGTATTGGCAAATCGGCCACGTTCATCGGCCATGCGAATCAGTACTTCGAGTGCCGGACCCGTTCCATTACTGCTACCGGTAGCGATTATCGGTTGCACAGCCAGTTGGAAGCTGCCTTCATGCAGCGCCGATTGCAGCTGACGCAGCCATTGAATGTCACCACGCTCGCGGGCGATGGCTTCGTCGCGTGCGGAATAGATATGTACCTGGCCACGCCCGCGCTGCTTGGCGACGTAGCAGGCGGAGTCGGCGGCGCTGATAACGTCCTGCATCGTGCCGCTCATGTGACTGATCTCGACAAGACCGACGGATATGCCGATGTTGAATATCTTGTCTTTCCAGACGAAGCGGTAGTCCGCGACTGCGTTACAGATGTCTGCTGCAATCCGTGTCGCCTTGTCTATCGGACAACCGATCAAAAGCGTGCCGAATTCGTCGCCGCCAAGTCGGCCGACGAAGTCGGAGTCGCGAACCTGGTCTTTAATAAGTGATGCGACTTCCCGCAGCATGTTGTCGCCGGCCAGGTGACCACAGCTATCGTTGACGGCCTTGAAGCGATCCAGGTCCATGTAAAAAACGATGTGAATGCCTTCCTCCGCACGCGCCGAGTCCATGGCCTCCTGAAGCCGTCGTTCGAATTCCCGCCGATTGATCAGGCCGGTGAGTGGGTCATGGGTCGCCTGGTAGCTCATCTGCTTGGTCAAGCCGCGAATCTCACTAACGTCATGAAAAACGACGACCGTGCCGGATATGCTGTTGCCCGGCCCCTTGATTGGCGAGGCGGTAATTTCGATGGAGTGCTCGTGCTCACCGTCGCGGCTGATGAGTAGTGCGCGTCGGCCCATGTTCACGCGCCGGCGCATCGCCAGACTGCGCTCGACCGGATCACCCAGGGGTTGCCTGTCGGCTTCATCAACCAGAGAAAAGATCTCTCCGATCTTGTGGCCGGATACTTCATCCCTGTTTGCACCTGTCATGGCTTCGGCCGCACGATTCATGTAATCGATCCGGCCCTGGTTATCGGTCGTAATAACGCCTTCGGATATGGACTCCAACGTGTATTGCGCCTGCCGCTTACTCCGGCTCAGCGACACTTCCAGACTCTTGCGATAACTGACGTCACGCGCAACGGTCAGGATAGCGGGATTCCCCCGAAATTCGATGGGAGAACTTTGTGTCTCGACCCAGAGCCCCTGCTCGTTGCCGTTGATCAATTGAATCTCGAGACGTTTCGGAACTTTCTCGCCGGCCAGCCTCTTGGCTGTCGTCTTGCGAAACAGAGCACGGTATGCGGGTTTGATCAGATCGGCGACCTCCCTGCCTTCCAGCTGGTCCGGGCCGAGCCCGATCAGGCCTGCCGCACTCTCGTTGGCCAGCAGGATGCGATCGTCATGAACGAGCACGATTTCGGGCAAGGTGCGGGCAAAGTCTGTAAACAAACGGTCCTTGTCCTGAATGATTTCGTCCCGCTCTCCCAGCGCATCGAACAGGCGATTGATCGTATTCGCCAACTCCGCGATTTCGCCGTTTGCGGGCACTGACAAACGCCGCCCTACCGATGCGTCCCCGGATACCGCAACTAAATCATCGCTTAATGTCGTCAAACGTCGTGCAAAACGACGATTATTCAGCCACGCCAGGACAGCGGCGAGTGTCGCCAGCAGCAGCAAAACAATCAGAATGGTTATTGTAATTTCCGATAACATGTATCACCCAATGCCGGGTACCCGATACGTCCCGTAATGGTCTTATTTCGATCCGTTTTCAGGTATTCGCGGCAGAAGTCTTGCATAATTCTTTCCGGCATATATTCAAATGATGCCGTGAAACAATCATTTGTTATTATTAGCTGCTCGAGGTACTTCTCCGTCGTGGGAGATTCGAGGTGATTCTAAGCATGAAATATGTGGTCAGCTAAGGATATCCCAGCTGCGAGAGCACCTTGCTCCGATTCACCATAATTCTGGAACCGCGACAGGCTGGGGAAACCAACAGCAAATGGGTGTCATGGCGCGGCAAGTTATAAATCAAATAAATTCAATTACTTAAGAGACAATCAAGTGATGGATACGGATTTTGCCCGACGACAAATGGTGCAACAGCAGGTTCGGACATGGAACGTCGCAGACCCCTCGGTGCTTGCCGTTCTTGCCGAGCTTCATCGTGAGCGATTTGTACCGGCCGGATTCGAAGAGCTCGCCTTTGCCGATACGGCGATACCGTTGCCACATAGCCAGATGATGATGACGCCCACCGTCGAAGGCCGCTTGCTTCAGGCGCTGAAACTCGAACCTCAGCACCGCGTTCTCGAGATCGGGACCGGAACGGGTTTTCTGACAGCCTGTCTCGCGAAGTTGGCGGCCGCGGTAACCAGCGTCGATATTTTCAGCGATTTTGTCTCTATGGCCGAATCTAATCTCGCAGATGCGCGGATAGAGAATACGGAACTCATATGCATGGACGCGACGAAGGAGCTTCCGAAGGGCGAATTCGATGCTGTTGCAGTAACCGGATCGTTGCCGGTGTTCGACACCCGCTTTGTGGACGCAGTGAAGCCTGGTGGCCGATTGTTTGTTATCGTCGGCGATTCGCCGGTGATGGACGCACGCATTGTGACTCGTATTGGTGAAAACGACTGGACGACAAAGAGCCTGTTTGAAACGGATGTGCGACCCCTGCTCAATGCGTCCAGGCCGTCAGCCTTTTCGTTCTAGGTGTCTGCGCGGCAGAAAGCTTGCTTATTGCCGCGCAGACTCCTGGCCATGGTTTTTGGGTCTCAGACCCAGGCCAACCTGAAACCACTTGCCAGTCTGCGGCATCTTAAATGGAGAGATCTGCATATGATCGAGGACATGACACCAGGCGAGTTCGTTGGTCGACGGGATTCCGGAGAACTTTGGGCTTTGCTTGACGTCCGAGAAGCATGGGAAATCAACATCGCCCGCATCGACCAGACGATACACATTCCGATGGCCGAGATACCGGCACGCATTGCAGAGCTCGATGCCTCGCAAGCGGTTGCCGTTCTTTGCCATTCGGGCGGTCGCAGTGCACGGGTCGCGAACTACCTGCTGCAGACCGGATTTGATCGCGTCGCCAATATTGTGGGCGGTATCGATACGTGGTCTTTGGACATCGATGATTCGATCCCCCGCTATTGATTTTCCGCCCGGACACATCTTGACTGATATAGTGATATAGTTGACCATAACACTTGAATTCAGGCCGATCCGGCCAACGAAACTGGAACCCGAAAAGATGAATAAAGTAACAGGATTCAAATGCTTGGTGCTGGCTCTCGCGCTTGCCACACCGTCGCTGTCAAATGCCACCTCATTGCTCGAGATCTACCAGCAGGCATTGCAAAGCGACCCCCTGATTCATGAGGCAGAAGCCAGGCGGCTTGCTGCACTCGAAGCGCTGCCGCAGGCCCGCAGCGCCCTGTTTCCGCAAATCAATGCAAACGGCAACTGGGAGACCCGCAATGGATCTGGTACGACTCTTGAAACGGACTCCGGCGGCGGCATTGCACCTGTTCCATCAGAGTCAACGACCGAAACCAAAGGATGGAACATCGGTCTTCGTCAAACACTTTTCCGGTGGGACCAGATTGTCGGCCTGAAACAGGCTGGCAAAATCGTGGCAAAGGCGGAAGCCGACCGCGAGGCGGCGCAACAGGACCTGATCATCCGGGTGTCCGCGCGATATTTCGAAGTACTGGCTGCCGAGGACCGGCTGACTTCTATACACGCGGATCGGCTGGCCATCGCCAGGCAACTCGAGCAGGCCAAACAGCGTTTCGAAGTCGGCCTCATTGCGATTACCGACGTTCAGGAATCTCAGGCAGCCTATGACATTTCCGTTGCATCGGAAATACAAGCCAAGCGAGAGCTTGCGACGGCGCGCAATTTTCTCAGGGAGATAACGGGAGCATACGTATCGACACTATCGGCGCCCGGAGAGAATTTTCCGTTGCCGAACCCGAATCCCGCCGATCAACAAAGCTGGATCGACCTGGCGATGGGGCAAAATCTGGTGCTCGTTTCGAGCCGCCTCGATGAACAGATTGCCAGACACGAAATCGCGTTTCGGCGCACCGGCCACTATCCGACGGTTGATTTTGTTGCCGCTTACGGTGACTCGGACTCGACAATTACCGACCAGATTAGAAACGGGGTCGCAATACCGGACTTCCCAACCCTCAACCGACAGGGCGACTCCATTGCAGTTGAGGTGTCTTTTCCTATTTTTTCCGGTGGTCGAACGTCGTCACGTGTTCGGGAGGCGGTATATTTGCACCGCGCATCGCGCGAGCAATTGCAGCGCGTGACCCGCGAAACGGAGCGGGCAACTCGTGATGCTTACCTCGGTGTCTTATCCGAAATCAGCCGCGTAAAGGCCCTGGAGCAGGCCGTTGCTTCAAGCAGAACCGCTCTCGAGGCAACGCAGGCCGGTTTCGACGTCGGCACCCGGACGATCGTCGATGTGCTGAACTCGCAGCGCACATTGTATGTGGCGATCACAAACTACTATCAAAGCCGTTATGTCTATATTGGTAATGTACTGCTGTTAAAACAGGCCGCGGGTAGTTTGCAGATTCAGGACCTCGAACAGGTTGACCGCTGGCTGGAAGACAGAGTGCCGCCGGAAAAGGCGATGGCGGAAGAAGAGGAGAACGAAAGCTAGCCCGGCGTTTCTTATCCCTTTTGGACTTCGCTGATCAGCGGCTCCATCAATTCCAGGAGTCGCCGAAGCGCACCCCTGTTTTTCGTGACTATTGTGCGGCCTTTGCTTCCCATCTTCTCTGCTTCGCCACGGTCGCAGAATAGTTTTCCAAGCGCATCAGCCAGTTCGGTTGAATTCTGAACCTGGACGGACGCACCCAGCTCACTGAACATGTTCGCAATATCCTGCGTGTTGAACAGATGGGGACCCGTCACAACGGGCAGTCCCAGGGCAGCCGGCTCCAGCAAATTATGCCCGCCGATTGGTACCAGCGTACCGCCGACAAAGGCAATGTCGCTTGCGGCATAGAACATTGGCAATTCACCCATCGTATCGCCAAGGAACACTCCTGTGTCTTTGGGACATGGACGCTCGTCGGTTCGCGATATGTACTTGAATTCTTTTCTCCGAAGCAGCGCCTTTACCGTCCCGGTTCGTTCGGGATGTCTTGGTACAAGTATTAGCAGGGCCTCCGGTATCTCTTGCAGCAGCTGCCGGTGCGCCGCGAGCACCTGTTCCTCCTCTTTGTCATGAGTGCTGGCAGCAACCCACACTGGCCTGTCGGGAAAATTCTGCTTTCGAAACGCCGCGCCCTGTGATTCGAGACCCGCCGGCTGCTCGAAATCGAACTTGATATTGCCAGTCACCCAGGTTCGTTCCGGCGCCGCACCGAGCGACCGGAAGCGATCGGCATCGGCTTCGCTCTGTGCCGCAATGACGATGCCATGGGACAAGGTTTCACGGAACAATGGCAAGAAGCGCCGGTAGCGTCCCACCGACCGCGGCGAAATACGGGCACTGACCAGAATCAACGGAATCTCCCTGCTGCCACAGGCATCATAGAGATTGGGCCAGATTTCCGTCTCCATGATCAGCGCAAGGACCGGCTTGATCGAATTGAAGAAATTCCGAACTGCCAATGGAATTTCGAATGGGATATAGCAATGAGCCACCTGACCGCGAAACAGGCTAAGCACCCTCGCGGCACCGGTTGGCGTTACCGTCGTAATCAGCAATTGCCGTTCGGGGAAGCGATCCTGCAGTGCCCGTACCAAAGGAACCGTGGCCTGGACTTCGCCGACAGACACCGCGTGGATCCAGATGCTGCCCTTGGACAGCACGGGATACCCCATGCCGAGCCGTTGGTCCAGCCGGTCCCAGTAGCTGCGGTTGGCGAAGCCGCGAAAAATCCAATACAGCGCGTACAACGGCGAAAGCAGATAGGTAAGAAGAACGTAGGCGAAACGCATCGGCAGATAAGTGCGAGGGAGGCCTCTGTGGGAGCCCGTCCTGACAGGCGATTGATGGACACCGTGTAACTCACCCGTCAGGACGGGCTCCTGCAAGACGTTCCCACAAAAAATGGCTGGACGCTAGCCCCTTATCCGCATTTGGAGTCGCCGCAACTCAGACAGGTTCGGCATCCGTCCATCATGACAACAGCCGCCCTGCTGCATTTCAGACACAGTTGTGCGCCTTCCGGATATTCGCTTTTGGAAAAAGCATCCTGTTGCTTCTTGCTGGCTTCGAATTCTGCCTTTTTTTCCTCGATCAGCTTTTTCTGCGCGTCATCGAGCTCCGGCGCAGCAAGGAGACCGATGAAGATCAGGTGCTTTTCGACGATGTAACCCAGTTCCGCAATGATCGACGGCATGAACGTACCGCCGGGTTTCCAATAGCCACCGCGCGGATCAAACACCGCCTTGAGCTCGTCCACAAGGAATGTCACGTCGCCACCTTTACGGAAGACGGCAGAAATAATACGTGTCAGCGCAACGATCCACTGGTAATGATCAAGGTTTTTTGAGTTGATGAAGATCTCGAAGGGGCGGCGTTTCTCGTGCTTTGTACCCTCATTCAAAACGATGTCGTTGATCGTTATATACATTGCGTGATCGGACACCGGTGTTTTTACCTTGTAGGTCGAACCGATGAGCATCTCCGGGCGCTCGAGCTTCTCGTGCATGCGGATGATATCTGCGCCACCCGAATCGGACTGTTCCCGTTTGAACTCGGGTTTTTGTGCGGCTGTAGCCTCATCCCCAGGTCGTTTCACCGCATAGCCAATGATTTTCTTGCTGATCTTTTTTGTACTCATCGAGTTTTTCCTAAACCGCAGTGCGAATCAGGCCCTGGTGAAGCGGCAATGGTTCGCGTCAGTGCGGGCCCCTACAGGGTCAAAGCTTACCGTAGTAGCCTTCCTTCAATGCATCAAACAAATTGGCGGCAGTATGCACTTCGCCATCATATTCAATTTCCTCGTCACCTTTCAGCTCGATCTCGGATCCGTCTTCGAGCGTGAACGAATAGATGGTGTTCTTGAGGTCTTTCTCTTTGACCAATACACCCTGGAACGCCTCCGGATTAAAGCGGAATGTCGTGCAGCCCTTTAGACCCTGCTCATAGGCGTACAGGTAAATGTTCTTGAAATCCTCATATGGATAATCGCTGGGAACATTAGCAGTTTTTGAAATGGACGAATCAATCCACTTTTGAGCCGCCGCCTGAATATCGACATGAGCGGTTGGAGTTATGTCCTCCGCCGTTACAAAGTAATCCGGCAGTGCTTCTTCCGGTTTGCCCTCTCCCTCGGCACCCTCGGGCATTGCCAGCGGATTCACGAGACCCCGGTATGCGAGTAACTCGAAGGAAAACACGTCGATTTTTTCCTTTGTCTTCTTACCCTGCCGTATTACGTTTCTGAAGTAGTGGTGCGCGAAACTCGGCTCGATGCCGTTACTCGCGTTATTCGCCAACGACAGCGAGATCGTTCCCGTCGGCGCAATCGAGCTGTGGTGCGTAAACCGTGCACCGACCTCTACCAGCTCATCGACCAGTTGCGGCGCTTCCTGCGCTATCTGCTGCATATAGCGGCTGTAGCGGCTATGGAGAATACGCCCGGGCACCATGTCGCCGATCTGGTATCCGTCTTCCGCCATCTCAGGGCGCTTGGCAAGCATTTCCCGAGTCACCTCGAACTCCTCGTTCATGATGGGTGCCGGACCCTTCTCTCTTGCCAGCTCAAGCGCGGCCTCCCATCCGGCGAGTCCCAGCTGCCTCGCGACCTCCTCAGTGAAGCTGATGGAATCCTTGCTGCCATAACTCATGCGCAGCATCGTGATTGCCGAACCCAGCCCCAGAAAGCCCATGCCATGGCGGCGTTTGCGGCTGATTTCTTTGCGCTGTAGCGAAAGCGGAAGACCGTTTATCTCGACGACGTTGTCAAGCATGCGCGTGAAGACCTTCACGACCTTCTTGAATTCTTCCCAGTCGAATCTGGCTTGCTCCGTAAACGGCTCCAGCACAAATCTCGTGAGGTTGATCGAGCCAAGGAGGCAGGAACCGTACGGCGGCAGTGGCTGCTCGCCGCAAGGATTCGTCGCACGAATGTTCTCGACGAACCAGTTGTTATTCATCTCGTTGACCTTGTCGATCAACACAAAGCCGGGCTCGGCGTAATCATAGGTCGCTGCCATGATGACATCCCACACCCGGCGCGCCGGTATACTACGATAGATCTTGCTGGCCACCAGGCCATCCGGGTTACACACGTAGTTGTCCGGTTCCGGCCACTCCCTCCAAACGAACTGCTTTTCATCGTGGACATCCAGTCCGTCCTGCTCAACTTCTTTCGCTGTCACCGGAAAAGCGAGCTTCCAGTCATCGTCGTTCTTGACCGCTTGCATAAACTCCTCGGTAACCAGGAGAGACAGATTGAACTGCCGCAAGCGGCCGTCTTCGCGTTTGGCCCGTATGAAATCCATGACATCCGGATGGCCGATATCGAACGTACCCATCTGCGCACCGCGCCGGCCCCCGGCCGATGAGACCGTGAAACACATCTTGTCGTAGATATCCATAAACGACAGCGGCCCCGACGTGTACGCGCCGGCACCCGTAACGTAGGCCCCCTTGGGCCTCAGGGTGGAAAACTCGTAGCCGATGCCGCAACCGGCCTTCAGCGTCAGCCCGGCCTCGTGGACTTTGTTCAGAATGTTGTCCATCGAATCGGCAACCGTACCCGACACCGTGCAGTTGATCGTCGAGGTAGCCGGTTTGTGTTCCTGGGCGCCGGCATTCGAGATGATTCGCCCTGCCGGGATGGCACCACTTCTCAATGCCCAGAGAAACTCATCGAAACACTTATCGCGAAGCGGCTCTTCTTCGACTTCCGCGAGCGCACGTGCGACACGCTTGAAGGTGTCATCTATGGTGTCGTCCAACTTGGTTCCGTCTCTCGCTCTCAGACGATATTTTGCTTCCCAGATATCGAGCGACGCAGGCTGAATTGTGATGTCGGCTACAGAATTAGCGTCGACATGAACCGCGGACTTCATTTGGTGCCAAACTCCCCTAAATTCCCTAAGGAGACCCCAATATTTTGACTTCGATTCATCTATCCAACGCTTTTTCAAGCGAATAGCTACCAGCTCACCACTAGCTATTTTTTTAGCGGCGAGTGCCAAAAATGGCCTCTAACTTCGTTATGGCAGGCACAAGATGTTGTGCTTACTAAGGCTCAAGATTATGCCTGCACGGAGCCGCTGTCAAGACTTTGATGGTTTTTTTCCACAAGCTATTAATATATTAAATTCAATGACTTCTAAGCATTACTGCAATAAGTGCTTTAAAACATTAACGAAAAAAATGGCACTTTTGTGAAAATTTTTTTTCACTATATCTAGTGGTACCACATCCGCTACAAAACGCGTTTTTTTGCCCCTCAAACACGTCTTTCTTGCCCCGGAAATCTGCCCCTGACGAGCTATTTCCGGCACTTGAAATGCCATTTCGCGACCTTATTTCAGTCCGCAATGATGCATTTTCTCCCGGCCTTTTCAGGGCCTTATGAACAGAAGATGTGCTTTTATTTTAGGAGTTGAAAATGAATATACGCAGATATGAACCATGGTCACTTTTCGATCTCATGCAGCGCGATATGCTGCCTCTTGTGGGCCGCCGTACGGCATTGACCGGCGCTGATAACACGGTAGCCGACTGGGTACCGGCTGTTGATATTGTTGAGGAAAAAGACAGATTTGTACTCCATGCCGACGTGCCCGGCGTCGATCCGGCGAAAATCGAAGTCAGTATGGATGCCGGCGTTCTGAGCCTGTCGGGCGAACGGCGCAGCGAGACCAGCGATGAGTTTGAAGGCGTCAAGCGGGTAGAAAGAATCAGCGGAAAATTTTACCGCCGGTTTACGCTCCCGGAAACAGCGGACGCCGAAGGCATTAGTGCGAAGACCAGCAATGGTGTTCTCGAGATCACTATTCCGAAGCAGCCTGAGGTCCTGGCGCGACGTATCACCGTAGAAGCCGCCTGACAGAATCGACGGAAAACGCGACAGAAAATTGCGACTATCCGCCGCCGCGGCGCATCACCATAAGATGCGCCGCGGCAGTCCGGCAAACCAGCCGGAACTTTTCGACAACTCTCGTTGTCCTCTGCTAAAGCGGATATCATGTCCGCTGAAGCGGATATCGTTCATGTTCACGGGCGATTCAGCCGTATAGCGGTAGTGTCGATCCCGCATGGGATGATCGATCGAGGAAACCTCTTTTATGAGCACGAAATTTAGACTTCTCTGGGCCGCCGTGCTCTTGTCAATGGCGGCGCTTGGCGCTGCTGCTTTACCCGATGAGCTTGGCGGCCAGCCCATGCCGAGCCTTGCCCCGCTGGTGAAGAAGGTTGCGCCAGCCGTCGTCAATATTCGTGTCAGCCAGACAATATCGACACGCTCTCCGTTTGGCGACGACACGTTTCGACGATTTTTCGGCATTCCCAACGAACGCAAGGTGGCCAGCGCCGGCTCCGGTGTCATTGTAGATGCCGAGAACGGCTACATACTCACTAACCACCATGTCGTAGAAAACGCCGACAAGATTCAGATTTCCCTGATCAACGAAGTCACTCTTGATGCCACGGTGATCGGATCCGATGCTGCGACCGATATCGCGCTCATCAAAGTGGACCCTAAGAATCTCGTGGAGTTGCCGATCGGCAACTCCGATGACGTCGAAGTCGGTGACTTTGTCATCGCTATCGGCAATCCGTTCGGGCTCGGCCATACCGTGACTTCCGGCATCGTCAGTGCGCTTGGGCGGACCGGCATCAGCAGTGATGGCTACGAAGACTTTATTCAGACCGATGCCTCCATCAATCCCGGCAATTCAGGAGGCGCTCTCGTCAATATGAACGGTGAGCTCATCGGCATCAACTCGGTGATTATCAGCCGCACTGGTAACAATGTCGGCATCGGTTTTGCAGTGCCGTCTGAAATAGCCCAGTCGATCATGCGTCAAATCCTCGACTTCGGTGAAGTCCGGCGGGGACTGCTGGGTGTCACGATTACGACAATCGACGAGGAAAGTGCCAAAGCGCTTGGTGCCAAGGTGGATAGTGGGGCACTGGTATCCAATATCGAGCCCGGTTCCGCGGCCGAGAAGGCCGGTTTGCAGGTCGACGACATCATCACGCGGGTAGACGATAAGAGGATCGATAACAGCCGCGAGCTGGCGAATGCGATCGGCCTCAAGGGGTCGGGCGAAGAAATTGGCATTGAGTTCGTCCGGGACGGCAAGTCCCACTCAGTAACCGCAAAGCTTGGTCAGCAATCGGTATCCCGTAGTGCCGGCACCGAGATACACCCCGGACTTGCCGGAGCGCAGTTTGCAGCCAGTTCGACCAGTACCGTTGGTGGCGTTGATGTAACGGAAGTCGAGCCCGGCAGCCCCGCAGCACAGCGTGGCCTGCGGTCGGGCGACGTCATCATTGCGGTCAATCGCCGCTCAGTTCAGGATCTGCGCGAGCTGCGGGCAGTCGCCCAGGGCAATCGCATCCTGTTCCTGCTCGTAAGGCGAGGCGACCGGCAATTGATGCTGCAAATCCGCTGAAAACCGGAGTCGAACCGCTAACGTTTCTTGGCGGTTCGACCCCATTATTGGCATTATTTGGCGAGCGCCTCAGCCCGTGCGTAGAAACAGTGCAAATCCTCGTCGCACTCCTTCAGCAATTCACGAAACTCGGTAAGTCGCCCCTGATACAGCGTCAACGGAATCAGGCTGGCATTGTTCAGCGGCGCCCTTAGCCAGCCTGGCGCGCGGCGCCCCGTCCGATCGACTTCCTGGCCCGCCACCTCCCGTAACGCGGTCAGGATTGTCTGTTTTTGTTCCTGCTTTTCACGTTCGTCAACTGAGCTGCCATACAGCTTCTGTAATTCGACCCGTGCTGACTGAACGTGTTCCATTAGCCGCTGCCTGAACTCGCGACTGCTACGATATTCCCCCAATCGATCCGTTTCGTCTCGGCTGGTCAGCCACAGTTCGATCCCGAATTCCTCAACTGCAGTAGCGAAAGATTCATTAAATTCAGAATCGTCTTTTATATACAGCTGTTGATGCGCAAGTTCATGGAATAATACCGCGACGAGATCAATCTCACTCCAACGCATCATTGTGTTGAGTACCGGGTCTGCAAAGCGCCCCAGCGTTGAATAGGCGGTAACACCACCGACAACCACATCGTAGTGTTTCGCCCTTAGCTTCCCTGCCTGCCGCTCCGCCGCCTCCTGCGAAAAATACCCTCGATAACTGACGCAACCGACAACTGGGTAGCACCATTGTTTGGGGTGCAGAGAGAACTCCGGTGCAGCAAAAACATTCCAGACGACAAAGTCGCGCTCAAGATCAGCGTAACTGCGATAGCTGTCGTTGTCGGGAAGATAAAGTTCATCGATTGAAAACCGGCGAGCAGCCTTGACCAGGACCAGTCGCTCTTTCAGCGCATCAGGCGAGTCAGCATCTTGAATGACCTCATCGACAGGTCGGCGCTTGTGCATGATATTGATTTGACCTCGCGCGGCCTGCATATAATAACAACCCTCGATCTGCACGATTAGCAGCAGCAAGAGAAGCCCATACACCACGCGCCGGAATTGACTGCATGAGGTTCCTGAAATCTTGTTCGAAATCGTTGACCGCATCGTTTTGGCCTACAGCGTTCCCTCTAAAAAGTTAGAATCAGCCAATGGAAGTTTACCTTGTTGGCGGTGCTGTTCGGGATGAACAGCTTGGATTGCCTGTCAAAGAACGGGACTGGTGCGTCGTGGGTGCGACGCCCGACGAGCTTTTGTCAAAGGGCTATCGTCAGGTCGGCAAGGGCTTTCCGGTTTTTTTGCACCCTGAAACCAACGAAGAATATGCGCTCGCGAGAACCGAGCGAAAGACGGGCGCAGGTTATCACGGGTTCGAATTTCAGACATCGCCTGATGTAACGCTGGAGGCAGATCTTAGTCGTCGCGACCTGACGATCAACGCTATGGCGAGAGACGCCGATGGCAATCTCATCGACCCATTCGACGGTATGGCTGATTTGGAACACAGAGTCCTGCGGCACATATCGGACGCATATGCCGAAGACCCTGTGCGGATTCTGCGCACCGCCAAATTCAAAGCACGCTTTGCCAGCCTGGGATTCGAGCTGGCCGGCGAAACGCTCGACTTGATGGCACAAATGGTCTCCGATGGTGAAGCAGACTCGCTGCAAGCGGACCGGGTATGGCAGGAAACCGAGGCGGCGCTCGCAGGTCCCAATCCACATCTGTATTTTCAGGTGCTGCGTGACTGCGGCGCACTGGCCGTCGTCTTTCCGGAGCTCGACGCGTTGTTCGGTGTGCCACAGCCGCCGCAGTGGCACCCTGAGATCGATTGCGGATTACATGCCTTAATGGTACTCGAGCAGTCCGCGAAGCTCAGCGACGATGTCGCCGTCAGGTTTGCAGCTTTGGTGCACGATCTCGGCAAGGCCACGACCGCGAAAGAAAAACTGCCCAGCCATCCCGGGCACGAACGCCGCAGCGTTGAACTGGTCAACAAGATGTCTGAACGACTGCCTGTCCCGCGGGCCTGCCGGGAACTGGCCGTACTGGTTGCCGAGTATCACGCGCATTGCCACCGCGCTTTCGAACTCAGGCCACAAACCATCTTGAAATTGTTCAAGGAAGTCGATGCCTTCCGGCGACCCGAGCGGTTCCAGAAGTTCCTGCTTGCCTGCGAAGCCGATGCCCGCGGCCGCACGGGCTTTGAGGACAAACCGTATCCGCAGGCCGCTTATCTCGAACGTGCCTGGAAAAAAGCCGGCAGAATCAAAGCCGACCACGTGGCCGACACAGCAACAAACGGAGCAGCCATCGGTGCCGAAATAGACAAGAAGCGCCTGCAGGCAATCATGAAAGTAAAGGCCGACACTGCAGATCAGGTGCCGTAAAGGAACCAGAAAAACGAAAATACGACCGTACCACCGAAGTTTTCGGAATCGTCGTAGCCGATGCGTAATTCGATGTCGCTAGCATCACTGGCCGGAAAGAGAAATCCTGCACTCACTGAATCGACGCGGCCGCTGTCAATTGCTGTCTGTCTGCTGCCGGCTTCCAGGCCCAGTGATCGAAGCCCGAACTTAATATCGATGCCCGCGTCGACCCTGTAATCCAGCAAGCTGTTGGCCAGGCTGAGTCTCGACGCCGCAAGAAAATTCAGATCGGAAATATTCTGCAAGCGCGTCAGATCGACAGAGTAATCGTAGTTCATGCCGCGCACATACAAACTGACCCGCTCGCTGGCATCGACTCGAAAACGTAATCCATATCCATCCGCTTCAAATTCGACCTGGCGCCGCTCGAACAGGGGCTCGAGATTAAGGACAAAGTCGAAGTTGCGTTTTTCGTAGTCCGCTGACAGCAATACCGACTTCGTTCTCACATAAACTGAGCCGCGAATATCGACGGAATCGAGTAATTCATCGTCGCCCCAGTACGCTGCACTTATGCGGATGCCGATCGGGTCGAAGTGATGATCCAGCCCGATATCTCCGTACACGGTGTCGAGTTGGCTGATGACACCTTTTGCCTGGGCTTTAGCAGCTGTAACGGAGATCCAGGTTTTTCCCGTAATACCGTAATCAGCAAACGCCGAAAACGAGAGGCTGTCCGAGGTATCGCCTTCGGCACCAAAACCGAGGATAAAGCCGTCTCCGGCAAAGGCGTTGCTGCCGAGCAGGAGAGCCAGCAAAGGGATTTTCCATCGCTTAAACCAGGGCATAAAAAACTACTCCCGCGAGACCGAGCCTGTATATAGCAAACGGCAGAAGACCGATCACGTTGACAAACCTCATGAAGAAATCGATGCTGAAATAAGCCACTACTGCCGAAATCGACACGCCGATCGCCAGCTGCGCCCAGGCGAATTGTGTCCCTTCAACGAACAACCTTGACGATTCGAATACGGCTGCAAGCATGATGACCGGCGCTGACAACAAAAAAGAAAATCGTGCTGCATCCTGTCTCTGGAAACCGAGGATCATCGCTGCGCTGATGGTAACGCCGGAGCGAGACGTTCCCGGTACAAGTGCCAATGCCTGGGCGATGCCGATAATGATGGCGTCCCTTAGTCGCACATTCGCAAAGATTCGTTGCTGCCTGCCGAAGCGATCAGCCAGTGCCATTAATACACCGTAGCCCGACAGTGTGAACACGATGACGACCGGGCTCCTGAGCTTGGCCTCGATCCAAGCAGCGAATAGCAGGCCGGTGATCGCAGCCGGGATGGTGCCAATCATTATGTATAACGCCATCCGCGACTCCGGTGACCCGCCGCTGCCGCCCAGGAGTCGTACACCACCGGCGATCAGCCCCGCCAGATCCTTACGGAAATAGACGCAGACTGCTGCGAGAGACCCTAAATGAACGGCAACGTCGAAAACCAGGCCCTGATCGGTCCAGCCGAAGATCATGGGCACGAGCACCAAATGGCCCGAACTCGAAATAGGCAGGAACTCTGTCAGCCCCTGCACGATCGAAAGCACGATCGTCTGCAGCCAGCTCACGGCAGAACTCCGCCAAGTCGCACAGCGGTCACAATACGTGCGCCCTGTCAGCGCAGTTAAACGCAGTCACACCGGTCAAATCCCCGCGACTTAATCCGATGCATTTGAAGTTCTCGCCCATTTCGCCGGGCAGGGTAAGTAATTTGACCTGTCGCGACATTTCGAGCTGCTCGGCGACGGACAAATCGGCGATGCCGGCCAACTCGTCTGCGAGACCCCCGTTGATCAGGAACTGTGCCTGCGTGACGTAACCCGCAACGTCGAGCCCGTGATCCACCGCCGACTCGGCAACCGCCGTGAAATCAACCCAGCTCGTCAAGTCCTGAATACCCGGATAAATAAGCGGCTCGTTGTGCGCATGATGACGAAAGTGACATCGCAACCAACCCTGATTGTGCTCGCGCGAATAATATTCCCGGCGGGATACGCCATAGTCGAACAGGAGTACAAGGCCTTTGTCCAGGCAAGTTGCAATCTGTCCAATCCAGTCAGGCAGCCCAAGGGATATCTCGGACTGGTAACCCTGCGGCAATGCTTCGCCAATATCCGTCTCTATCTTTTCTACTGCTACCGCCAGTATTTCAGGCGCCGGTTTTCTGCTCCAGTCGAAGCCCGTTTCGTCAGCGGTGACGTGCATCTGAAATACGGCAGCGTCCGTACGTTCGAATCGCTCGACAGGAAGCGCATCAGCCACTTCGTTCGCGATGACGACGCCCGCAAACTTCTTCGGTAATTTGCTTAGCCATTCGACCCTTGGCAACAAGTCAGGCAATTCTTCACCTATCAATTCTTCCTGCCTGGCCTTGAGATCTGCCGAAATCTCGAGAATCAGGTATCGCTCCGGCGGCGATTTCAGGTCAGTCAACTTTCGCAGGATTTCGACGGCGAGGCGGCCACTACCAGCACCCAGCTCCAGTATTTGTCCCTTTTCCAGTTGTTCGAGGACCGCTGCACATTGTCGCGCCACTACACGGCCGAAGATCGGCGATAGTTCCGGAGCTGTTACAAAGTCGCCGGCCGCGCCAAACTTGGTCGTACCGACGTTGTAGTAACCGAGGCCTGGCGCATAGAGCGCGAGGTGCATGAACTGTGCGAAGCTGATGCTCCCGTCGGCTTCATCGATCGCCTGTCTGATCGATGCACAAACTTTTTGGCAATGTGCCAGGCTGTCGTCATCCGGTCTCGGTAAGCGGCTAATCATGTGTCGTCCGTGTTGCATGTTGCTTATGATGTCCTTAACAATGTGTATAGTTTGTTGACGGCAAAGTGGTCAAAATGTCTAAAGCAGATACCCGGACTCTCGACGGCAAGTGTGCACTGATCACCGGTGCAGCCAAAAGAATCGGCGCCGTAATCACCGAGCGCCTGCACGAGGCCGGTGTCAGCGTTGCCATTCATTATCGCAGTTCCGCCGCCGACGCAAAGGAACTCTGCAGCCGTTTGAATGATGCGCGGCCCGATTCGGCAAAAATCTTTGCTGCCGACCTGAATGATACGGCCGGTTTGGACAGCCTCGTGGAATCAGTCATTGCCTGGGGAGGCCGACTCGATATCCTGATAAACAACGCAGCATCGTTTTACCCGACACCGATCGGCAGCATTTCGGAATCCCAGTGGGACGATTTGATCGGCAGTAACCTGAAAGCACCTCTTTTTCTGTCTCAGTCCGCATGGCCACATCTCAAATCCAGTGGCGGCGTGATCATTAACATGCTGGATATTCATTCCAGGCGGCCATTGCGGGATCACGCCGTTTATGCTTCAACGAAAGCTGGCCTCTCCATGCTTACGCGCTCGCTGGCAAAGGACATGGCCCCCGAGGTCCGGGTAAATGGCGTGGCGCCCGGCGCCATCCTGTGGCCCGAGGAAGGCATGACCGAGTCAATCAAAAAAAGTATCGTGAGTCAGATTCCGCTCAGGCGGCCAGGCCACCCGGACGATATCGCCGATTGCGTCCTCTATCTGGTTCGCGATGCCGCTTATGTGACCGGAGAGATCATTGCGGTCGACGGTGGCCGCAGTATCGGATGGTAACGGGGACAGGCCCGGATCTGTTGCGGATTAAAATGCCCCGGCAAATTCACGCCACGGCGGGCCGTGCAAGTCGATCTGCGGCAGATCCCGGTCGAACGTCGGTTTCAGCACTCCTGCCGCAGCGGGACACGCGCCGGTTGCAAGGAACGCCAGTGCAGTCACCAGGTTGGGATCGGTATCTGCTCCAACGACCTCCGTTAAATCATCCACTGCGGGACAGTCCACTGGCAAGCCGTCGAAGTAGTCACCCTGGTCCAGCACGTTGACGGTCTCGAATGCAGTTGCCCGCAGAATCTTCTCGCAAAACTGGATACCAACCTGACCTACCGGCTTGCCAAACGTGGTATCACCGACGATCGTAACCTCAGCATAAGGCTCCATGCTGTTTATCACTATTTCACTCGCCGAAGCGGTACCCGATGTCGCAATGACGACGAGCCTGGACAAATTCGTTGAATTTACGAGCCGCTGGAAAAACGCAGTCCTGTTGGAGCCTGTGTTCTTGTCGTTGAAAAGTGTCTTCGAGAAAATGAGATTGTTGGAGTTAAACCCGCCGAGATAATCCCCTAACAACTCAGCGGTGCTGACCAGCCCGCCGCCGTTGTACCGCATATCGATGATCACAGCGCTGACGCCGGCTGCGTTGAAGTCGGCAAACAGGATGCTAAAGACCGGATCCGCCGTGCTGATGAATGTTGCGAATTCAACGTAGCCAACAGGGGTGCCGCCCATGTCGATAATGCGCCACTGTGGCAACGGATCGATCGTCACGATGTCATGACTTACGGTTACCGTGAATTCGATGTTGTCCAGGCCGCGGATTGTGAATTCCAGCGGCGATTGTCCGAATACCACGCCGACACCTTCGTTAGCCTGGATATCTGCGATTGAGCGGCGATCGAGTGCAATAATTCGTTGCCCTCGCGCAAAACCACCAACCAGATCCGCAGGGCTGCCGCTGAACACGCGCGTAAAACGAACATCGTCGGCTGCTTCGAATCGGAAACTGAAGCCGAATCCTTCGAACTTGCCTTCACCGAAGAACTGCGCATCAGCCTCGGCCGAGTTGATAAAACTGAAGCGGTCGATCGGCTCGTCGGTCAAAGGGTTGATCGGCGAAAACGAAATAAGGGCTGTCAGCAATTCCTCGGGGGTTGCGAACTGGCTCAAATCCACGTTTGCCGGCAACGCCGTGTACCAGAAATAGACGTCACGCATCGCGTCAAGCACGAACTGCTTCTGAGCATCATTCGTGCATGCCGCGGTACCGGCCTGCGGCCCTCCGTCGCCACCGCTCGAAGAACTGCAGCCCGATAGCGTCAGCGTCATCGCTGCCAGCAGGTAGAGGAATTTGCGCATTTAGGTCTCCTTGTGACCTGCGGGGCTTCGCTCTATGCCGTTGTCCGAACCCGATATTCTACTAGCTCGGGCCAGCCATGAACGCTGCACCAGTGCCTTGTTTTTGAATCGCGACTGTGGTGTCTGGCCGCTTATTACAAAATAACGCTTTCCCGCGTTATTGGATGACGGCCTGTGTCAAATTTATCCCAGTGGTCCTGGTAGCTTTGATGCGTCTCGGGATGTAAAAGTTTCGGTGCAATCTCGGCCAATGGGCCCAACACGAAACTGAAGCGCAGTACGTCCGGCCGCGGCAAGCGGATCGGCGGCTCGTCCACGACCAGATCATCATAGAGCAGCAGGTCGATATCGAGCGCCCGTGACGAATACCCTCGCGCAAACCGGTCCCGGCCGGCCATTCTTTGTATTTCCTCAGTTTGATCGTAGATTTCGCCCGGCGGGAGCCCGGTCTCCAGACCGATGACCATATTGAGGAAATCATCGCCGTCGAAGCCGTATGCCTTGCTTCGATACACCGAGGACTTCTCGAGCTTGCCAAACCGTTTCTCGAGCTCTTTAAGCCCCAGGCCCAGATTTTTTTGCGGCTCGATGTTGCTGCCGAGGCCGAGATAGATTGCTGGCACTTTTTTACTCGTTTTTTTGGCGACGAATCTTTACGCCGACGTCTCTTGCCCCGCGTATAGCGCCCGGCTTGTTCACGCGAACCTCGACCCATGGCACATCGAATTCTTTGAGGACTATGTCAGCGATCCTTTCGGCCAGCGTCTCAACGAGCTGAAAGCTCGATTCGGCGACGAATTGCTGCACGCGTTTGGCAACCAGCTTGTAATTGAGCGTATCGTCTATGCTGTCTGACTCTGCGGCACGCCTGATGTCCGCTCCCATTTCGAGATCGATGCTGACCGTCTGGCGAATCTTCCGTTCCCAGTCCCCGACGCCGACAATGGTCTCGACTCTCAAATCATGCAGGAAAATGGTGTCCATCAATGCGCCTTCAGCAGATTGGGGCCTGCGACTGGTGGTCCGTCAATATGGCCTTGCCGGACCACTAGGCCGGGTTTGCCGAGCCGGGCGGTATCAACGTTTCCAGGGGCCATCGCGCTGTCGCGTGAATAGTAGCTGGTTCCGACCCGTCGGAAAGCCTGAGCGCACCGGCGATTGCGATCATCGCGCCGTTGTCCGTACAAAACTCCGGTCGCGGATAATAAACTCGTCCGTCAAACCTCTCTGCCAGCTGCTCTCGCAAATGCAAATTGGCGCCTACCCCGCCGGCGACGACGATTCGATCGAGGTTTGTCTGCTTTGCAGCCTGGATAGACCGCGTGACCAGCGTATCAATCGCAGCGCACTGAAACGACGCGGCGATGTCGGCCCGCACGCGATCTGTGTTGCCCTCTTCGGCCGATTTTTTGACTTGCAACATCACCGCTGTCTTCAAGCCGCTAAAACTGAAATCGAGGCCTGGTCTTTTCAGCATGGGGCGCGGGAATGTGTACGCCTGCGGATCACCGTTTTCCGCCAGCACCGCGAGTGCCGGCCCGCCAGGGTAATCGAGACCGAGGAGTTTCGCTGTTTTATCGAAAGCCTCGCCGACCGCATCATCGAGGGTGCTGCCAAGCACATCGTAAAGCCCTAGCCCTTTTACAGCAACGAGCAGCGTGTGGCCGCCAGACACCAGGAGCGCCAGAAACGGGTACACGGGCGCATCCTCTTCAAGCATCGGCGCGAGCAAATGGCCTTCCATGTGATGTATTGGTATGACCGGGCAACTCCAGGCCAGGCCCAGCCCGTTCGCCAGGCCGCTACCAACCATCAGCGCACCGACGAGACCGGGCCCGGCCGTATAAGCAACGGCGTCAGGCCGCTCCATGCCGGCATCCCCGAGCACTTTCCTGATCAGGGGCAGCAAGCGGCGAATATGGTCCCGTGACGCAATTTCGGGCACAACGCCTCCATAAATCTTGTGCAGGTCAATCTGGCTGTGCAGTGCCTGTGCAAGGAGGCCGCGATCGGGGTCGAAGACTGCGACTCCGGTCTCGTCACAACTGGTTTCCAAACCGAGTACCTTCATAGGCGCCGCATCATACCCCAGGAAACACTCGAAATTGGGCCTCAATGCTTTGCAATATACCGCTTCTGCGGATAGTATGGTTGGTCGCGTCCCGGCCCCTGTGCCGGGTTTCTTTATATCTGAACTGAAAAACGTATTTGTATGCCGAGTGTCCGCATAAAAGAAAATGAGTATTTCGACGCCGCCCTGCGTCGGTTCAAGCGCGCCTGCGAAAAAGCAGGAGTGCTCACCGAACTCCGCCGTCGTGAGTTTTACGAGAAACCAACCCAGGAACGCAAACGTAAGAAGGCGGCAGCTGTAAAGCGCCATATGAAACGCTTATCCCGCGAAACCTCAAAGCGGAAGCGCCTCTACTAATCATTCGTCCGTTTCCAGAACTTCGTTCGCGGAAGCCGACTGCAGCAGGCCCGGTATGACGCTCAAGGCCCAGATCTCAGAAGACATGAAAAGCGCCATGAAAGCCGGTGACAAAGACCGGCTGAAAGTGCTGCGCCTGATGCTTGCCGCAATACAGCAAATCGAAATTGACAAGCGAATCGAACTCGATGATTCCGGTGTGCTGGGCGTGCTCGACAAGATGGTGAAACAACGTCGCGACTCAATCAGTCAGTTCAAGAATGGCGGCCGCGAGGATCTCGCTGACATCGAGCTTGCCGAGATCACTGTATTGAAGACCTATCTCCCTGAACAGCTTGGCGAGGCGGAGGTCGATAAGATTATCGACCAGGCGATCAAAGACAGCGGCGCCGAGAGCATACGGGATATGGGTAAGGTTATGGGTCAGGTCAAGGCGAAGGCCGCCGGGCGTGCCGATATGGGCGCGATAAGCGCCAAGGTAAAAGAGCGCCTCGGTGCCGCCTGAACACGCCAGGATCTGCCAGGCAGGAAAAGTGGCATTGCGGGCGTCTTTAGCTATTCTTTAAGCAGTTTGGTCAAATTGGCAACCGATCCCGGACAAACAACAAGAATAATCGGGGTGGATTAAGGCCCCGGCAACGAGAGTATCCGTTAACAGAGCAAATGAGCGGCTTGATACCCCAGCATTTCATTGACGACCTGATCGCACGCGCCGATATCATAGAGGTAATAGGCAAGCGCGTTCAGCTTAAAAAAGCAGGACGCGAGTTTAAGGCGAACTGTCCGTTCCATGACGAGAAAACGCCGTCCTTTACGGTGAGTCCGGCCAAGGGTTTTTATCACTGCTTCGGTTGCGGAGCTCATGGCACGGCGCTTGGTTTCCTGATGGAATACGACCATATGAGCTTCGTTGAGGCAGTCGAGAACCTCGCCAGCTCGATGGGCATCGAAGTGCCCCGGGATGAAAGTCAGCGTCCGGCCCATCGTTACGACGAATTGTTCGAGCTGCTCGCAAAGGTGGAGCGTTACTACCAGGCCAATCTCAGGAACAACGACGCTGCCAAGGACTATCTGAAGGCCCGCGGCATTGACGGTGCCACCGCGAAACGCTTTGGCATCGGTTACGCATCGGCTGGCTGGAGCACTGTGCTCGACAAATTCGGCAAATCAAACGAAATAATCGAGCGCTTGCTCGCCGTCGGTCTGGTCATTCGCAAAGATAACGCCAGTCACTACGACCGGTTCCGCGACCGCATCATGTTCCCGATACGGGATGCAAGAGGCCGGTGCATCGGTTTCGGCGGCCGCGTCATCGGCGACCAGGAACCCAAGTATCTCAACTCCCCCGAAACAGTGCTGTTTCACAAGGGCCGCGAACTGTACGGCCTGTACGAGGCCCGTCAGGCCATACGCAATATCGAAATGCTCGTTGTCGTCGAGGGCTATATGGACGTGGTCGGCCTGGCACGACACGGCATCGAGTTCGCCGTCGCCACGCTCGGTACGGCCACGAGCGATGATCACCTGACCCGCCTGTTCCGTTTGACCGAGGAAGTAATTTTCTGTTTCGATGGCGACAGTGCGGGCCGGGCAGCGGCGTGGCGGGCACTCGAAGCTACCCTGCCCCAGATTCGCGAGGGCCGCCAGATTCGCTTCGTGTTCCTGCCCGAGGGCCAGGATCCGGATTCATTTATACGTGACAATGGCGCCAAAGCGTTCGAGGGGGCCCTCGCCGAAGGGGTGCCGCTATCTGATTTCCTGGTACGAGAGCTGGCACTGAAGGTCGACATGGATTCTGTCGATGGTCGGGCAAGACTGGCCGAGCTGGCGAAACCGCTGGTGCAACGTATTCCGCAAGGCGTCTATCGCGAGCTTCTGACCGAGCGACTCGCCGAAGCCGTCGGCCTGTCGGCATCGAAGCTGCATGCGTTGTTTTCAAAGGACCAGGAAACAGGCCGGGGACAACGCTATGCGAGGGGAATCGCCGGCATTCGCAGCGCAAGATCGCAACTCCAGTCCGGCGTTAGCAAGCCCTCGGTCGTTCGGCGGGCAATTACCCTTTTGCTGAATAATCCTGAAGCCGGCCAGGCACTGGACGTCGAAAAACTCGCAGGCGTGACCAGGCCCGGTACGGATTTGTTGCGAGAACTTATTGAAACAGTGCAGGCCGACCCCAAATTGACAACAGCCGGCATCCTGGAACGTTGGCGAAACCGGGAAGAAGGCCGGCATCTGGGTAAACTCGCTGCCGTCGAAATCCCCGATGACGAGGATTTCGACGCATCGGCCGAACTCGAACACAGTCTGGACCAGCTGGCTGCTTACCGGCAGCGTGAGAGAATGGATAATTTAGTTAAAAAAGAAGGACTTAGCTCACTCTCGGAGGCTGAACGCGCAGAACTCAGGGAGCACCGCCGCGGCCCCGAAATGAGCGGCTGAGATCTGGATTAGACTCAGTCAAGGCAGTATAATTATTCGTTTGCATTTTTAACATGGAGGGCCAAGCACCTTGAGCCACAAAAGTGCGATGGTGACCGGCGACAAGCAGGTACGACAACTTAAGGATTTGATTGCCCGCGGCAAGGAGCAAGGCTACCTGACCTACGCCGAGGTCAATGATCATCTGCCGAACGATATAGTCGACCCCGAGCAGATCGAAGATATCGTCAATATGATTAACGACATGGGTATCGCGGTGCATGAGAAAGCGCCGGATGCCGAGTCACTGCTGTTATCTGACGCGGCTGTCTCCAATGACGACGATGCCGCTGAGGCGGCAGAAGCGGCGTTGGCCAGTGTCGACGCCGAATTTGGCCGAACAACCGATCCGGTTCGAATGTACATGCGCGAAATGGGTACGGTTGAGCTTTTGACGCGCCAGGGTGAGATTGAAATCGCCAAGCGCATCGAAGACGGGCTCAACCAGGTCAAGTACTCGATGGCACACTTCCCGCCGACGATGGAAAAACTGCTCGAGGTTTATGATGCGGTGTCCGCCGGCGATACCCGCATGCAGGATTTCGTTGTCGGCTTCATCGACCCAAATGCGCCGGACGAGATCAAATCGCCAGTCACGAAATCGGATAACGATGACAAGAGCGAGGACGACGACGAAGTCATCGATACAGGACCGGATCCTGCAGAAGTTACTTCCCGGTTGAAAGCCATCCGGCGCAAATACAATAAAACACTGACATTACTCGAGAAGAACGGCAGCGCCGACAAGAAAACGATTAAAGTACGTGCCAACCTCGCCGACGATCTCATGGAGCTGAAGCTCTCGCCCAAGATGTTTGATGCCCTCGTTCGCAACCTGCGCGGCGCGGTTTCGGTCATTCGCACGCAGGAACGGCAGGTTATGCAGATTTGTGTTCGTGATGCGGGTATGCCGAAGAAAGATTTCCTGGCGAGCTTCCCGAAGCGCGAGACCGATCTCAAGTGGATCGAAAAACATATTCGCGCCAAGCGCAAACATTCGTCGACTCTGGCCAAACTCAGAAATGATGTGTTGCGAGCACAACGCAAGCTGGCGGCTGTCGAAACCCTGACAAACCTCAATATCGCCGAGATCAAAGAGATCAATCGGCAGATGTCGATCGGTGAGGCCAAGGCTCGGCGGGCGAAAAAGGAGATGGTGGAAGCAAACCTTCGACTCGTTATTTCGATTGCAAAGAAGTACACGAACCGCGGCCTGCAATTCCTGGACCTGATTCAGGAAGGCAATATCGGCCTGATGAAAGCCGTCGACAAGTTCGAATATCGCCGTGGCTATAAGTTCTCGACTTATGCGACCTGGTGGATCCGCCAGGCAATCACACGCTCGATCGCGGACCAGGCGCGCACAATCCGCATCCCGGTACACATGATCGAAACGATCAACAAGCTGAACCGTATCTCCCGCCAGATGCTTCAGGAGATGGGCCGCGAACCCCTCCCGGACGAGCTGGCCGAGCGCATGGAGATGCCGGAAGACAAGGTCCGCAAGGTGCTGAAGATCGCCAAAGAACCGATCTCCATGGAGACACCGATCGGCGATGACGAAGACTCACATCTCGGGGACTTCATCGAGGATCAGACCGTGCATTCTCCGGTCGATTCGGCAACATCGGAAGGCCTGAAGGAAACCACGCACACGGTGCTGGCCGGATTGACACCGAGGGAAGCAAAAGTCCTCAGAATGCGTTTCGGCATCGACATGAACACGGACCACACCCTCGAGGAAGTCGGCAAGCAGTTCGATGTCACGCGTGAACGAATTCGCCAGATCGAAGCGAAGGCACTTCGCAAGCTGCGCCACCCGACTCGCTCGGACCAGCTCAGAAGTTTCCTGGTAGAAGATTGATTCTGACGAGTATCGACAATTGCCGATAGCAGTGATGTGGGAGCCCGTCCTGACGGGTGATACCTGCGTAGTCGCACTTGGCGTCACCCGGCCGGTTATGGAATCGCGTCAGAAGCACGAGGTTTTGAGGGCATTGGCAGATTAACGGAGTAAGATAAAGAAGACAAAAAGTGGGCCTGTAGCTCAGTTGGTTAGAGCAGGGGACTCATCGAAGAAAACGGTGCGTTTACGTCGAAAGATGTACAGTGAACGGGATGAATTCAGGGAAACCTTAACAGTCCGGCTGATGGCAACCCTGAGCCAAGCTGGGGGTACACCTCCAGAAGGTGCAGAGACTACCTGAGAACTTTAGTGTTCTTAATAACAGGCTAGAGCGTCCCGCCCCTAACAATCCGGTTGAGGGTGATGAGATAGTCCGCTCCATTCAGAAATGAATGGCTCAAGTGAATCCCTTGGTCCCAGGTTCGAGTCCTGGCGGGCCCACCATTTTTCCTTCAGCATCGTCCAGCAGGCTGTTGAAAAACTCTGTTTTTCGGCGACCTGCCGGCCGGTACAGGGATGTACCGTCATTTTCGATGGCTGTAAGCCATTGAAAATGTAAGAGATCCGAAAATCGCACTTTTCGGATCGCGTGGTTGAATAAGTCATGGATGACTTTTTCAACATCCTGCCAAGGCTCATCACATGCTTCGGCGTGCTAGCGCAAGCCCGACACCGGCACCGACCAGGAAGCCGCCGGTGAGCTTGTTTCTCAGCCTGCCAAACTTGCTGAACCACTTACGCGCCGCGCCGGCAAAGGCAACCCACAGCGAATCTCCGATGCCGACCGTGATTAGAAATACGGCACTGAGAACCACGAGCTGTGTCGTGACCTGCATTGACTGGCCGATGAACTGAGGCAGGAATGCCGCGTTGAACAGAAGGGTCTTTGGGTTGATTGCGGCTAGTCCCAGGCCGTGCAAAAACGCCCTGTTTCCTGTGCCGGGCCGAATTTCGTTTAGATCCGGGGCCGCCTCATTCCAGGTCCTTAGCCCCAGGTAAACGAGATATGCAACGCCAAACCACTTGATCCGGGTAAGGCCGGTGGCGGCCATCTCTACCAATACCGCGAAGCCCCCGATTACGCATACGAGTTGCAGGCCAATGCCGCAAGTGGTGCCAAGGACCGTCATAAAACCGAATCGGTATCCGTGCCGCAGACTGTTCGCTACGATGAGTGCGACGTTTGGACCGGGAATCACGATCAATACCGCAGTCGCCGCAATCAGTGCCAGGATGTTGTCGGTCATTTGATATGGCCTTGTTGGACCACTAGCAGGCTGTTGAAAAACTCTGTTTTTCTACAGCCTGTTAGCCGGTACAGGGATGTACCATCATTTCCGATGGCTATAAGCCATTGAAAATGTGAGGGATCCGGAAATCACACTTTTCGGATCGCGCCGTTGAAAAAGTCATGGAAGACTTTTTCAACATCCTGCTAGGGTCTCCGCGATTTGCGCCAGTATTGAATCAGCATGAAGCCGAAGAACATACCACCGAGGTGTGCGAAGTTCGCAACACCCTGCGCGCGCCCACTCAATCCAAGGTAGAGTTCGAGGAGGCCGTACATGAGCACAAAGTACTTGGCTTTCATCGGGATCGGTGGAAAGAGCAGCATAATTATGCGGTTGGGAAACGCCATTGCGAATGCAAGCAAGATACCGAACACGCCGCCCGATGCACCGATCGTTGGATAGATTCCGCCCTGTATTCCCGCCACGAATAGTTGCACGATACCTGCGCCGATGACGCAAGTCAGATAGTAAATCAGAAAACGCCTGGCACCCATCATTCGCTCGAGATCTCTGCCGAACATCCAGAGCCCGAACATGTTGAAGAAAATGTGATTCAGATTGCCATGCAAGAATCCGTAGCTCAAGAGCTGCCAGACGTGGAATTCGGGACGTGGCGAGCCGGTTGGCCACAGCGCAAAGTTGTAGAGCAAGAATTCAAACTGCAATTGCTGGGCGGCAAAAAGCAACCCATTGGCAACGAGCAATGCGAATATGACCGTTGGGATGGCGCTGCTGTGGGTCGACCGACGTTGATAGACATGCTGGTTCAAGCGAAAAGGTTCCTTAGGTTTCGTCTTTGCCGCGCTGACGTTTTGTTAAGACATCTGCTCTGTGAAATTGTTCTGCAATATGTATGGGCAGTACCGGCGATTACCAGCCGCCGCCACCACCGCCGCCGCCACCACCACCGGAGAATCCACCGCCTCCGCCGCCTGACGATGAGCCTGGCGGCGTGACGGATGAGCTTATTGCAGTGTTCAGGTTGCTGGTCAGACTTGATGTGTTTGCGCTCAGGTCGCGGCTGTTCCAGGGGCCGCTATACCAGGCCGGGTGATACGCCGTGTCGTCAGGACCACGCAGATTGGCAAATACTTCCGCAAACCGTTCGGACCACCGCTGCTCGACCCCTAATGCAAGCGCGAACGGGAGGTATTTTTCGAAAAGTGTCGGCGTTTTCTCAGGCGGGTTTCTGAGGTTCATCTCGTCCTTTTCCGCTATCTCCAGATAATCCTTGAAGCCCAGCATTCCGTCGAGCACTTTTCTCCCCAGGCCGGTCGGTCGTTTCATCAGCGCCGCGAACACGAAGAAAAAAATGACCATCAAAACGATGACTACAATGACAGCGGGCGTTGGACCGAGGCCCACGTTCAGAGCAATAACGGCGGACAATACGCCGATCACCAATCCCGGAACACTAAGCAACCCGTTTGTTTTGAAATAGCGATTCGCGTAATCGCGCTTCAAGGATTTTCGATGCGCCAATCGCGCCTTGCCGAGCAATTCGTGGTACTCGTCATCGAGGATAACCAGGCCACCATCCCGAAATAGTCCGTCGTACAGCTCTTGCTCGCCCGTAGCCAGTCCTGGCGCGTTTTGTCCCGGATCGGTGCGCTTCAGCGACTGTGGGTTGTCCGACGCCTGAATACGCAGGTATCCCTTGACTGCAAGATTGACCACTGCACAAGTCATCACTTTGCTGTCGTAATACATCTGGTTTATGTAGCGCAGCGAGGCTGGTGAGAATCCTTCCGGCGGCTCATAGCGCGTGAATATGAGCCCCTCTTCCGGATCCTTGCCAAAATTTCGCCATACCGGAATAAAATAACTGAACATGGCAACGAGCCCGGTCAGCGCTGCGATCAGATTGATATTGTCAGTCAACAGCCAGGCTGCTTCCTGCACCGGGCCCGGAGGCGACAAGAGGCCTTTCGGCCAGGCGACGACTATCGTCAACCCCTCGTGCGGCACAAGCACCTTCGTCGATTCGAAAGTGACCCTGGCAGGGCCCTCGCTTCGTGCTATGTAGTCCTTACCTCGGGCGCCCATGGGACCCGTGAATCCATCCGTACTAAGAATGGTCGCGTTGCCATCAAACTGCAATACGACGGTAGCGCTCGCTTTGTCGATCGGAAACGCCCATTCGGTTCCGGTAACGTTCCAGTACAACTCGTCATGCTCGTCGAAAAATCCAAGCATGCGATTCGCCCTGTAGCGAAACGTGTACGTATGGATTCCTGTTGCCAGCATCCGGTTCGAGCTGCCGAAATACGTGCGAATGCCGTTCCCTACTTTGCGTGTATGAAAATCTTCCCTGGCGCCATCGCGCAAAACCGACAGTGGCTCATAGGCAACTTCATGGCTATTGCCGTAAGCGTCCCGATACCGGGTTGGAAAATCACGATAAATACCGCGCCTGATTCTCGAACCCTCAGCCCTGACCGTAATTGTCTCCGTGACTTCGATCCAGCCGTCCTGCCGCACGTTAATGTCACTATGAAAAATCAGTATCCGTTCGTCAGCACCGCAAATAAGTGGCAGGAGGAGCAGCAACGGCAGACAGAATTTTTTCACTCGATATTTCCTAAATTGACGAGTGGCACATTTGCCACATCATCCGATGTTTTTTGAAAATAACTGCGGGGAGTGAAGCCGAACCAGCCCGCGATGATATTGTCCGGTACTGTTTCACTTCTGGTATTGAACTGCCGCACGGATCCATTGTAATAACGCCGGGCAAACTGAAGATAGTTTTCTGTTTCGGCAAGTTCCGTTTGCAGGTTCAGAAAATTCTCGTTGGCTTTCAGATCCGGGTATTGCTCTGCCACAGCGAGAAGGCGTCGCACGCCGGCGCTCAGTTCCTCCTCAGCATCACCCAGTTCGGTGACATCGCTTATTTGCATTGCCTGGGCCCGGAGGTTCGTTACAGCTTCGAGCGTTGCCCGCTCATAGCCGGCGTATTGATCTACGGCTTTTACGAGCTGCGGAATGAGGTCATGGCGCCGCTGCAATTGCACATCGATATCGCTCCATGCGGCATTCACTCTGTTGCGATCTCGAATGAGACGGTTATAGAGCAACGCGGTCAAGGCCGCGAGCACCAACAAGATGGTCGCGATCACGTAGCTCATTGCGATGATTTTATCATTGAATCGGGACTAGTACTCCGTCAAGGTGATATTGATGGACCACTAGCTGTCGGCAGACAGCACCGAGACGCTGTCACCCAAGCGAACCGGCCCACCCTTGAGTACCGTGCAAGCAACACCACCACGCCATTCCGGTATCAAAGCGGACCGGAGGCCCTGGAATTGTTCGTCCATGCGGCTGCATGGATCGACTTTCATGGTAACCAGTAATCGAACGCCGGCGATTTCGATAACGTCACCGGTACGTTGCGGCAGCTCGATGTCTTCGATCAGCAAGTTTGCCCGCCGGGTGGTCCATGGAATTTCCTGACCGAGCTCCTCGCAGGCGGCCGCCCATGCCTCGGCGCTTATCACGGTCACCTGGCGCTTGCCCGGCTTGCCACGAAAGTCGTTTGCGACACCCGTTTGCTCGCTGATTTCAGCATCGTCCAGGATTTCCATCTCGGCGCGCTTCTTGTCGCGCCTGGCGAGTCCAACCAACCGGCCCATAGCCCCCCTCCGGTGAGCAGTGCAGGATCGGGGATTGTACCGGGAATGTAGATGAGGGGTCGAACCGCTAAGCAAGTCAAGCGGTTCGACCCCTTAATTTGTATTTTGGTCTGGCCCCTTTGTTTCAGAACCAGAAGGAAATAAAGAGCTGATAGACACCGGCGTCGAGCCTGTAAGCCGGTTCTTCGCCGACGAGCGCGCCGGTCGTCAGGTCTCGGAAATTATCGTAGTCGATCAGCAACTGATCGTAGATCAGGTTGACGGTTCCCTTGTCGACGAAGCCCCAGCCGTCTTGAAGAAACGCGTAACTCGCCTGCAAACGGAAATTCTGGCTGACGAACTTACTGAGCTCTTTGTCTCTCCCGCGGAAGTTTGTCGCCTCTGATCGGGGAAACAAATCGCTGTAAAAATCTGCCTGCCCCTGAGTGTAATGCCGGTACTTACCGGTAAACGTCCACGCTCCCCACGGATGCGTGTAACTTATCGCTCCTGTGTGCGACAGAATGCCCCAGGTATCAGTAAAGAAGCGGTACTCGCCCTGAATCGCCGCACGGTACGGCAGGTAATAACGAGCCTTGATGCCTATGGCGGTACTCGTGCGTGTGTTTGGATAGAGTTCGGCTTCGTAGCTGTAGCCAATCGGATTTGACGAATCGACATAGCGAACTGTCCGGTAAGGGTTATTCAAAAAACCCTCGTCCGTAATCGTCTCGACGTTCATTCCCATGATCAGGTTGCGTGTCATGATCTGCGTCAAGCCGACGGAGTAAAACTGGCGGTCGGCTTCGCGCACAAATGTATCATCGTCAGACCGGCGGACTTCATCCTTGCCAAGTGAGTACGCCAGTGTCAGTGTAGTCAGATCGCCAAACATTCCCTGACTGACACTGAAGCTATAAGAGTCGGACGTGAAGTCGCTTTCCTCACTATTCGTGACAGAGATGCTCATCGTCGTATTGCCACGAAGATAGTCCATGCCAATCGACTTCTGCAGGCGCTCTTCGGTATACGGGCTCGCCGTTGTTACGACATCGATCGACGCCGAGCTGATCATGTCGACGTAGTAATTCGCGACAAACGAAATGCTTTTGCCCACTTTTTTTCTGACGAGTATCGATGGCCCGTCAATCGTCACGCCGCCACCGTCGTAGAGATGATAGAGAATGTCTGCGCGATCATCAGGCAACACGTCGGCTATTACCGGTCCGTATGTAGCCAGAAGCAGAATACTGGCAACAATGCCGGCGCGTCGGTATTTCATGACCAAACGGACCCAGGCGCTCTAGTTACAGCCGCAGCCGCCGCCAGCGCTGCCCTCGCCGCCCCGTGCGCCCTCGCGCGCTTCAAAAACGTGTTGGATATACGCCGTGGACACGGGATCGGGATCGAGCGACATAATAGGATCAGCCAGGCGATCCCGCTCATAGGGTTTTACCCAGGGCTCGATAGGGCCACAGGCAGAAAGCCCCGCCAACAGCAGAATCGGCAGCAAAAGACGGAAAATCAGGGTCGCTTTCATCCTCATGCTCCAAGAATAGCGCGAGCCCTGCGGCCGAACCGTGAACCCTGCCTCAGAAGAACACTGTTACTCCGAGGTGCCCCTCGAGGTTATGAACCGTTTTTTCCTCGCCCAGCAGGTCGATGTCGAAGAGATGGTCGCGAAAATCAATGTGCAGGGCCACGGAATCGGTCAGCAGGAAGCGATAGCCGGCGCCAAAATTGACTGTGAAGCGGTCATCGCCTGCAAACCGCGTCGAACCGAGCCCGGCAATTACGTAGAGACTGGTGTTGTAGGCGCGCGACTCGCCAATAAATACTTCGCCCGGCAAAATGTTGTAACCGAGGTTCAGATTGTAGTAGGTGAACTCCCGGTCGCTATCCGACAGTAGCGGCGCACCACCGCTCAGTACCTCAAAACTCGTCAGGCCCGCCTCCGTCTGACCCACGCTTCCTTCGACGAAAAAGCCCTCTGTGATGTGGTAAGCAATACGAGCCCCGTAGACGACGTCGGAGCCGAAATCCTCGATGCTCATGATGCCGACAAATGCGCCAACTTCGAAATCCTCGGCATCGATTGCGGGCTCCTTGATCTCGCGTCGCTCGACTTGCGGATCGATGATCTGCTCGGGCTCGGGCGCCTCAGCCGGAAGTGACGCCGATTCCTTGGCACCCAGGCCAAACAGGCCCTTTGTCGCTGCGCAGCCCGACAAGACAATCATTGCAAGGGCTAGAAAAAGAATGCGAAACCGGCTTTCCATTCCTCTACTTCCTCGTTTTCGTCACGGCTCGTGAACACCACATAGCTCTTGTACTCTGCCCTCAAGATAAAACGTCGCGATGCGTAAAAGCGAAACCCTACCCCCACATGGGCGATCTGATCGGTACGATCCTCGCCCTGAATGATTGTAGATTTCGGTTCCGTGTGTATAAGCCCGGTACCCATCGTGAAAAACGGTGAAATCCGCCAATCGGGCCAGGTTTCATGCGTCAAGTTAACACTGCCCATCCAGCCGTTCGAAAAATTTCCCAAAATCTGTGAACCCCATACCTCTATGGACACATTTGGGTTGAGCGAATACCCCCCGTAGAGCGAAATGACGTTGGCGCCGCCGAAATCCCCGGCCATCACCCCAGCCTCCCAGCGGGCATCCGTGAAGTCTTCCCGGTCGGCCTGGGCGAATTTGATCTCCCGGCCGCCTGGCTGCAGCGTCAGCTCCATCTGGTCACGGTCGACCCAGCCTTCTTTTCCATTGGGGGCGCGGACCTTGAACCAGTCCGTCTTTCTCATGATGATCTCGACCGTCTCGCCACGGTTCACAACATAGAACTTGGGATAGCCGCGGCCCGGCCCGGTGCGCATTTCCAGATAGGGGTCGGCCACCGACACGGTTCGATATTCCTCGGCGGCCTCTGCAAGCCCCGTGGTGAAAGCCTGGCTCAGCATGAGAACCAGAACTGTCAACCAGGGTGGCTTAGTTGATCGGGACGTCGAAGGGGTTATTGTAGTATTGCGCTCCGACATCCAACCATTCCGCAATCAAGCGTTTCTCCGCGTCAGACAGGTACCCATCGTGGCTGCCACCATCGAAGTGGCTGTCGCCGCCATCGAAGTGGCTAAAGAATCCATTTGAAAAATTTGCCCCAGCCACGTTCATTGTAGGATTCACCGTTACCGTGACCAGAATCGGATTGCCATTCGCATCGACCTGGCCGCTATCAATCAGCAGATCCTGTATCGTGTTCGTGGCAATATCAAGGACCTGTTCGTTATCCGGAAATAGCAATTCGCGATAGGAAATCAGGTGGTCCGCTTCATCCGGAGAAGGCAGGCCAGTTAGCTCCAGCTGACCCGCCGGAACGCGCGGCGCGCCCGCCGCATCAAGCGGCGTGTGGCAGCCGAGACAATTGGTCATTGGCAGTCCATTTGCATCCAATATTGGAAGACCGGTGGCCGGATCCGGAATTTGCCTGGTGGCCTCCCACAACGGGTGTATGTGCATCGGGTAGTTGACTACAATGCGGCACCTCGAGGTCCACGGCTGGGTCAGGCAGAAAGCAGAGGCCACGGATAACGGCGCCGCGGTCGTCAGATCCAGATACGAGTAAGTGAAACTTGGATCTTTCAGCCTGCCGGCCGCTGCCTCGTCGGTCCACACATCATCGAAAACCACATTGATCGATGGCTCGAGCGAGGAGCAGTTGTCGTTGTTGCAGCTGAAGAATGCGCGGGTCTCCGCCATCGTGTCGCCGACATTGTCGACGAACATGGCCGGGTCCGTATTCGGGAATTCGCTGCCGGCGGTCTGTGCGCCCGCCCAGGCGGTATCGAACGCGTCACCCCGGCCATGCGAGATGCCGCTTTGGGCGCGGTGGCAGCCGTTACATTCGAGCAGCTGACCCGGACGCAGCTGCATCCAGTTCTGGTGTCTCGGGGTAATCCGGCGGCCGTCGGCATCGAGCACACTGACTGCGAACGCGACATTGGCGGGAACCTTGACCATGACGGACCCGTCCGGCTCGATTGGCGCATAACCCAGGATTTCCTTCATGCCCTGCTGAGCGCTGCGTCCGAACGCGGTGTTGGGGAAATCGACGATATCCTGGTCGGGAATCGAAACCGCTTTAATAATCCTCAGGAACCGGGCCGGCCTTTGATCTGCCGTCGTCTGTGCCGGGTCCGCCAGACCATCGATATCTATGCCAGGGAGGACAGCACCGTCGAAGTCGTAGACGCTGCGGATATGCAGCACGCCGGCGCCCTCAATGACGAGGTCCGGGTCCATCGTAAAGTCACTTGACCCATCGAGGATCACCGGCGGCGCTGTTCTCGGATCTGCAGCAACCACTTCGGGGAAAATGAATCCGGCTACCGGCGGCACGACCGGCAACTGTGTATCGTCGCGCGGATCATAGATCCAGATGCCGTATACCGGTGGCGCTTCCACTACCAACGGGTCAGCCAAACGTTCGTCGGTGCAAGGAACCTCGAGGAGATTTTCGACAACGCGGCACTGACTCCAGCTTACGATCAAGCGGCCGGTGCCGTCCTGGATCGGGAACACCGACGCGTAACGACCACCTCGCGACGGTACGCCTGCCAGCGTCGACACATCGTTGATTGTCGCCGGTGCCTGCGCTGGTCCGGTCATGCCGGGATTGTCTTTATTCGGCTGAGTGTTCTCCAGGTAGACCGGAGTATCGATCACAAAAATATCACCGCCGCCGGCCGTGTCGGTGAACGGGCGCACGAGCGCCATGATGTGCCCGTCTTCCAGTTCTCTTGCCTGCATGAACTGAAGGATTTCGCCGTTCGTACCGGTAGCGTGGCTGTTCTGGCCGTAAAGCAGCTCGAGATTCGATCCATCCGGATTCATCCGGTAAAGATTCACTGCATTATTGACCCCCATGTTATCCCAGCGGCTGAATACGATCTGGCCGTTGGAAAGTACTGACGGATCGAAGTCGTGACTCTGGTTATACGAAACCTGCTCGATATTCGAGCCGTCTGGATTCATTACATGAAGAACGAACGCCATCTCGTTGCGGTCCTCGTCCAGGGCAGCGAACTGTGGTTTGCCCTCATCAACCAAGATGCCGTTCGAGCGAGTCTGGCGAGTCGATGAAAAAATGATTCGGCCATCCGGCAGGTAATGCGGCGCGAGATCGTGGCCGATTTCGGCAGTCAGTGGTGACGAAATTACCTTGCGCAGTGTGTCTGTCGCGAACTCGTACTCCCAGATATTCCATGTCGGCTGGTTTTCATCGTCGAGGTCGAGGTTGAGGTCGGCCGGCCCGCGCATTGCGAACAGGAGCGTTGAACCATCGTACGCGATCTCAACATCCCGAACGTCGCCGAGACCTGCGGTCTCACGTTCCGTGATGTTGACGTCTGCCGCACTTGGCGAAGCGCGATCTCGAAAATAAAGATCGGCGCCGATACTAAACGTGATCAACTCGCGAACATCCGATTGCACCAGCATGCCCTGGTCGTCGAGCAGCAACGGGGCCTTTACGAACGCTATCGGAAAATCGACGACTACCGGATCCGGGTCCTGTCCGGTCCCGATACTTATGCCGTCACCACTTCCGCCACAACTGGCAATCAGCAACGATACCGCGAGAGACACAGCAAGCCGTGTTAGCGCTCTGCCGGATCCATTCCGTATGTGCTGCGATAGCATGCTCATAGCCTTCACCTCAATCCTTAAACGGGGGTTCCGAAGACGGGCTTCTGCAGGCGTTTGCAAACAAGCTTACATAGATCACAGCCTGTCCCTTAGCTGCGGCGATTCCATAAACAAGATGCGCACTACCCCACTATTTAAGTAACGTGTAATAGTGAACGCGAATCACTTGTTATACCGTTAACGCGATCACAAAAAGACCGGTTTCGAATAAGCAACAAGCCGAAGCACATTCGCACTTCTTTTTTGCGTTTCTCCGGGCCGCAACTTACAAGCCGCGTTAGTTTCTAACCGACCCCACTTGCAACTCTCTACTGTCAGTATAGGAGAGAGATTTGCGGCAATGTAATGTCTCGAAAGAACGACAGTACGCAAAGTAAAACGTGGTTTCTTGAATATCATTTGTTGCCGTACCGGTCTTTCGCATCTACATGTTTTCGATGATCTTCAAAAACAGAACACGAAAAACTTTCTGTAATGGTTCCATGTGGAAGTTTTGTAAAGACTCTGTAACCAAAACGTATTTTCGGCACAACAGATTCACGATTGCGTATCAGCCAGGCGAAAATGTTTGTTGTAAATGTGTGTCGACAAATGACAGAGCCGTCTGCTTTCGGCGACAGCCTGCCAGCCGTTTTGAATCAGTGGCTTAAGCACTTTGGTCATAATGAAGGTACAAAACAGCAGACAATCACTTGACATATCTTGTATCCGAAGCGATATGCTCGTCCTATATTAAGTGACTGATCTTTCTAATCCTTTTAGGGCTATTTCGAGAATTTGCCAGTACTGGCACAGCACTTGCTTCATACCTATCAGACCGAGTGCGTTTGAGACATGCAGGATCTGCACAATTGACGGACTGTGAATGTATTCACAGTGATTTTCAGGCCCTTCAGGCATAATTTTCTTGAGAAAGTCCGTCTGTTTACGAACAAGCTGTTCAAGGAAGATTTTCGAACAACATGGACTTCTGAAAAGGGCACGGTCGCAAGCCAATTGCTGTTGCGACCACGCAAAGCCACCGGTCTTTTAGCTTCACGTTTTTGACATGGAGCGAACAGATAGCGGGGCTGCCAGGAGCAGACGGGCTGACGTAGCGACAATTCGCACGCCTTCGTCACACCCTCCAGCTCTTTGAAGCAACGCCAGGTCGAGAGACCTTGCGATTGTTTCTTGCTGCATTGCACGTTGATAGACCGTATTAGTCATGAGCAGGGTCATTATGAAATACAGGACGTGGACAAAAACCAAGTACGCCGACCAACAGGCTAAGGCCGGGAAGTTTCTTCGCATGCTTGTCGTCGGCCTCGTAAGCGCAGGGCTCGTTTCCGTCGCTCAGGCCGGTCCGCGCGAACAGGCCAGGCGCATCCATGATCGCCTGTCCGGTGTGCCACCGACCGAGTCTGTGCTGAGCGCAATGGAAGCGGACGTTCAGAACAACAATCCCATCGCTGCAGCGTACACGGCAATGGACAATGCAAATTTCTACAACGTGACGCTCAAGAATTTTGCTGCACCGTGGACCAATGAAGCACAGTCGGCCTTCGTTCCGCTGAATGACTACATAGCGACCGTGATCGGCATGATCCGTGACGAGGTGCCATTCAATACCCTGTTGTCGGCGGACCTCCTCTATGTCGGCGCCGGCGGTCTGCCGATCGCCGCATACTCGAGCTCGAGCAACCAGCATTACGCGGATATTGAACGGCTCGGCCTGGACATGAGCAATCCAGCAGTTCTCACGCAGACTTCGCAGTCAGTTTTGCCGGGTGGCGTACCGGCAAATGCGGCCGCGGGCATCATGACATCCAGGGCTGCGGCTGAAGCTTTCTTCATCGCCGGCACCAACCGGGCAATGTTCCGCTTCACGATGCTCAATCACATGTGTAATGACATGCAGCAGGTACATGACGTCAAGCTGCCGCCCGACCGCATTCGTCAGGACGTCAGCCGAAGCCCGGGTGGCGATAGTCGCCTGTTCCTGAACAATTGTATTGGCTGCCACAACGGCATGGACCCGATGACCCAGGCTTTTGCGTATTACAACTTCAATGAGGCAAGCGGAAACATCGAGTACACGGCCGGACAGGTGCAACCGAAGTACTTCAACAACGAGGACAACTTCCCGTTCGGATTCGTGACACCGGATGACAGCTGGGACAACTACTGGCGATCCGGACAGAACCAGTTCCTCGGATGGAGCAGCAGCCTTCCAGGGAGCGGTAACGGCGCCCAGTCTCTTGGTGAGGAACTGGGCAACAGCGATGCTTTCGCCAGCTGTCAGGTCAAGAAAGTATTCAAGGCTGTGTGCCTGAGAGAGCCGGAAGATGCGAACGATCGTGCTCAGGTTGACACCATGGTCAGCACGTTCAAGACAGTCTACAGCATGAAGCGGGTATTCGCCGATGCTGCAGTCTATTGCATGGGCCAGTAGGGAGACATTAACAATGACTAAAGCAAGCGGAATTGCGATGAGCCCGGCCCGTCATCCCGACATGCGCTGGACGCGACAGCTGCGCCTGGTTCTTGCCGGGCTTTCAGCTTTCGCGATCGCGGCATGCGGCGGCGGCGCTCCGACGACGGAAAACCCGATTACGAACGTAACGCCACCGTCGACCTATAACGGACCGCCCCCGGCAACCGCGGACGTGCAGGCGTTCAAACTGAATGTCTGGGATAAGCTGCAATCGGATAGTCGCTGCGGATCCTGTCACGTGCAGGGCGGTCAGGGCACGACCTATTTCGTGCGCAACGATGACATCAACCTGGCCTACGAGGCGGCAAATACCGTTGTGAACCTGGGCCAGCCGTCGGACTCCGAGCTCGTCTTACGCATGAGCAACGGTCACAACTGCTGGCTGACGGATGATCAGGCCTGTGCCGACATCATGACGACCTGGATCGAAGGCTGGGCCGGCGACAGCGCCGGCGGCGGACGACAAATCGTCCTCCAGGCACCTGCTCCCCGGGAACCCGGCTCCAGCAAGAACTATGACCCGAGTCAGATAGCGGATTTCGCGGCACTCGTGCACGGACCGATACTGACGGCCTATTGCCAGGACTGCCACAGCTCGCAGTCTGCCACTGCGCAACAGCCCTACTTCGCCGAGGCGGATGTCAATGTCGCGTTTGACGCGGTCAAGCCGAAGATGGACCTCGACGACCCGGCCAGCTCACGGCTTGTCATTCGGCTCAGAAACGAATTCCACAACTGCTGGGCCGTCGGCTGTGCGCAGGCTGGCGATGACATGCAAGCAGCCATCCAGGCATTTGCCGACACGATTAGAGCGACCGAGATTGATCCGTTGCTGGTAAACAGTAAAGCACTGCGCATCGTCGAGGGAACGATCGCCTCTGGCGGCAACCGTTTCGAAAATGCCCAGATTGCTCTGTGGGAGTTCAAGACAGGCCAGGGATCGACGGCATACGATACCAGTGGCGTTGATCCGGCGATTGACCTGTCCCTGTCAGGCGATGTGGAATGGTTCGGCGGATGGGGCATCACGATCAATGACGGCAAGGCGCAGGGCACGACTGCCGCGAGCAAGAAACTCCATGACCTGATCAAGGCGACCGGTGAATACGCGATCGAGGCGTGGGTGGTGCCGGCAAATGTGACGCAGGAGATGGCACGCATCGTCAGCTACTCCGGCGGCGACACTACCCGTAACTTCACCTTGCAGCAAACGCTGTACGACTACAACTTCCTCCTGCGCACGACCGAAACCAGCCTGAACGGCGACCCGGCATTGTCGACACCGTCCGCGGACGAAGTTCTCCAGGCTTCCTTACAACACGTTGTCGTGAATTATGATGCGGTCAGCGGACGCAGCATCTATGTCAACGGCGAACTCGTTACTCAGGCAGATCCGATACCGGCCGGCTCACTGGTGGACTGGCAGGACACCTTTGCTCTCGTGCTTGGCAGCGAGGTCTCCGGTCAGGGACTCTTCCAGGGCACGTTCCGGCTCGTGGCAGTACACAACCGCGTATTGACGCCGGCACAGATCGTGCAAAACTTCGACGTTGGCGTTGGTGAGAAATTCTATCTGCTGTTTGGCATTGAGGATATTATCAACGTGCCGACTGCGTACATTCTGTTCGAAGTAGCGCAGTACGACAGTTACAGCTATCTGTTCACGAAGCCGCACTTCATTACGCTTGATTCTGCACAACAGCCCGAAGGTATTCCTATTCAGGGCATGCGCATCGGCCTGAACGGCGCCGAGGCTCCGGTCGGACAAGCCTATGCAAACCTGGACAACACGCTGAGCGCATCCCTGTTCGGCGAACTGGGACAGCCGTTGGCAAGTATCGGTGCGGTGATACCGCTGGAGAAAGGTCCGGCAGACGACGAGTTCTTCCTGACATTCGACCTGCTCGGCAGCCAGAGCTATGCAAGGACCGGCGATCCGCCGCTGGTCATCGTCCCGACGGACCTGCCGCCGGCGGACCGTATCGGCGTCAGGACGTTCGACGAGATCAATGCCACGTTTGCGGCAGTCACTGCCGTGAGCCCGGAAGAGCCCGGCGTGAACACAACCTACCAGAACCTCCGTCAGTCACTGCCGGCGATCGAGGCCCCCAAAGCGTTCCTCTCGTCCCACCAGGTAGCGTTGGCACAGCTCGCGTTCGAGTACTGCAACGCTTTGATGGAAGATCGGGGCACGATTTCGACCGCGGCGATGTTCCCGGGCTTCAATTTCGGCGCCGCACCGATAATTGCTTATGCGAATCGCGATGCACTGATCGGGCCACTGATCGACCGCATCATGGGTATCGCGATCCAGTCGCAGCCGGACTTCGTCGATGTACGGGACGAACTCGGATTCAATACCTTTGATCCGATCACGCTACGTCCGGACAACCTGATCGATCGAATGATCGCTCCGAATCCGGATCCGCTCGAGCCACAGGCCGACACCCGAGGCATCGCCAAGGGCGTTTGCGGGGCCGTTCTTGGCAGCGCGGTAGCGCTGGTTCAATAGACAGGACAGAAGGACACGAGGCATTTTTATGGCTAAGACACGTAAAGTTCGGCACTGGGACGAGCCGCTGCGCCACCCTGACCACCCGCGTCCGGTAACGCGTCGCGACTTCGTTGCCCAGGGATTCCTGACAGGTTCCGCCTATGCACTGGGTGGCGGCGTAATGAGTCTGTTTTCCAATCCTCGCAAGGCGTTTGCGGCATTGTCGGGCGATCTGGACACGGCAGGCTGTGGCATCTCCCTTGGCGGTGCCGCAAAGATACCGTTCATCTGCTTCGACCTTGCAGGCGGCGCCAACGTCGCGGGCTCCAACGTGCTCGTCGGCAAGGAGGGTGGTCAGATGGACTTCCTGAGCACGGCCGGATACAGCAAGCTGGGCCTGCCTGGCGACATGGTTCCGGGCCTTACCGACGCCAACGGCCAGCCTTTCGCAAACACCGATTTCGGCCTCGCGTTCCACTCGGACAGCGCCTTCAAGCGCGGTATGGAAGCCAGTATGAGTCCCGGTCGCGGCACGCAGTTGAACGGTGCGATTATTCCCGCGCGCTCGGACAATGACACCGGCAACAATCCCCACAATCCGCTCTATGGCATCGCCAGGGCCGGTGCAGACGGCTCCATCCTGACCCTTGCCGGCTCCGAGAACTCCGACTCCGGTGGCAACTCGACCCTCCCCGCGACCCTGATGGACCCGGAGCTTCGCCCGACCAAGGTCGATCGCCCAAGCGACGTGACAGGCCTGGTCGATACCGGACAACTGGTCGGCATCCTTAGTGCCAGGGACGCAACGGCGGTCATGGAGTCCATTTACCGCATCAGCGAGCAGAAAATGGGGGTCGTAACCGCGGACGCCGTCCTGCAAGACCTGGTACGTTGCGGCTACATGAAGGCAGCGGATATTGCCGAACGCTTCGGCGGCGTACCGCTCGATCCTGGCCAGGACCCGATGATCGTCGGCCCGAACGGCATCTTCTCCGACGCCGAATTCAACGACGACGGTAGCCGCGACGGCCGGGAATTCCGCAAGACAGCATCGATCATGAAACTGGTCATGAACGGTTTTGCCGGTGCAGCCTGTATCGAAATGGGCGGATATGATTATCATGGCGGCGCTCGCGCCGAAGGTGAAGTCAAAGACTTCCGCGCCGGACGCTGCATGGGCGCCTGCATCGAGTATGCCGCCCGTGTCGGTGTGCCGCTGATGATGTATGTCTTCAGTGATGGTTCACTTTCAAGCAACGGTGTTATCGACAATTCGGTCGAGGGCCGGGGCAAAGGCGAGTGGGTCAGTGACAACTCGTCGACTGCAGCAGCCTTTTTCATGGTCTTTGATCCGAACGGGCGAGCCACACTCAGGACCAGCCCCGGCAAGACCGCTGCGCAACATCAGCAGCTCGGCTATTTCGATGCCGGCGCCGCCGTGCAGCGGGCTGCAACGCCGGCGGCAAACAACGTCAACCTCCTCGTCAACACCGTGATCCTGAATTACATGGCACTACACGGCGAGGAAGGCCTGTTCGACACGCTGTTCCTGAACCACGGCCTGGGCAACACGACCTTGCAGGACAGCCTGATGGCGTTCCAGCCAATCGTGAACGGTATTATCGGTCCCCTGAACCCGACCTAAGGGGTCGAACCGAGAAGGGACGTAAGGGGTCGAACCGCCAAGGCTTGTTAGCGGTTCGACCCCTTTTCCTCACCTTTCTCTATAATGCCGCCAACCGCAGCACATACAAACATCAACAAAAGAGAACGACATATGTCGGCTGATAGCCGTCTGCCAGATCTGCTGGCCTGCCCCCGATGCGACAAGACCCCTTTGTCGCAAGATGATCGAACCGGCGAATTCCGCTGCGTCGCCTGCAAGGTCGATTTTCCCTCGGTAGGCGGCATCCCCTGGATGTTTGCCGAGCCACGGTACAGCCTGGGCGAGTGGCGAAATCGCCTGCACTTTTTACTCAGGCATCTGGGTCAGGATGTTCATCGTATCGATTTCGAACTCAAGCACGATAGCCTTCATGTGCTGACGCGCAAACGCCTGGAATATCAAAGACGGGCCGCGCAGGAACACAGAGACTCGCTGCAGAAGATACTTGAACCCATGGATGTGCACGCCTCGCAGACAAGATACGAATCGTATCTCGCCTTGAGAACCAGGCTGCCCTCCGATCAGGGACTGAATACCTACTATCCGAACGTGCATCGGGACTGGTCGTGGGGAGACGAGGAAAACGAAGCCGCGTTCGAGCAAATCCGTCATGTTCTGAATGGCAATGATGACATCGGCGATACACTCGTGCTCGGCGCCGGCGCCTGTCGCCTGGCGTACGACCTGCACATGAAATGCCAGGCAGGCGACACGATCGCAATGGACTTCAATCCCCTGCTGCTCCTCGTTGCGGACAAGATTACCCGGGGAGAGTCGCTGGAGCTGTATGAGTTTCCGATTGCGCCGAAAACCATGGACGACAACGCAGTCCTGCGCACACTCTCAGCAGAGGTGCCGGTACGGGATGGTTTTCATCTGGTGTTTGGCGACATCTTGCGACCGCCATTCGCCATGGGTCATTACGACACGGTTGTTACGCCGTGGGTCATCGACATCGTTACCGAAAACCTGCCTGTACTGGCAGCGCGAATCAACGGCCTGCTCAAGCCGGGCGGCCGCTGGATCAATTTCGGCTCGCTGACGTTTGCTCATCCGGGGTTTTCAAGAAAATACAGCCCTGAGGAAACGGTCGCGATTGTTGCAGAGACAGGTTTTGAATCACCTGTTGTGCACGAGGCGACCATCCCATATATGTGTTCTCCTGCCAGCAGGCACGGCCGCCGGGAGACAGTATTTACTTTCTCCGCGAGCAAGATTGAGAATGTTTCGGCACCGGCACGGCATAAGGCGCTCCCGGACTGGATCGTTACCGGCAAGGAATCAGTGCCGTTGGGTCAGGCATTCAAAACACAGGCAACGACAGCGCATATATACGGATACGTAATGTCCCTGATCGACGGCAAGCGATCGATCCGGGATATGGCGAAGATCATGGAAGAACAGAAACTCATGACGCGAAGAGAAGCGGAGCCGGCTATCCGTACTTTCCTCACCCGCATGTATGACGACAGCCAGCGACAAACCGGATATTGACGCGGCTGTACCTGATCTCATATCAGCTTTTCTTCCAGCCGTCGGTTCAGGAGTGGCACAAGCCACGGCAAGAAGCGAGTTATATAATGTATCTGCTTAGCCGTCCTGTCTGGAAAGACGTGTTTCCTGTTCCTGCGGACTCCTTTAATAATGGCCGCAACCACATCCGCCGGATCGGTGGCCATATCATCCGGAATTTCCCGACGTTCCTCATAGCCGAACTGATCGGAATCAAGAATCGGTGTGCGACTGAAGAAAGGGAAGACCGTCGTCACATGAACATCGAATTCCTCCAGGTCGCCGGACAGTGCTTCGCTGAATCCACGCAAACCGTACTTTGCGGAGCAATACGAGCTCAGGCCTTTTGATCCAACCCACCCGGCAATCGATGAAATATTTACGATGTGCCCGCTGCGGCGCTCGATCAGGTGGGGGAGAAACAGGTGGCACAATCGCATCGGCGCAAGCAGGTTGATCTGCATCAGTTGTTCCCATCTGTCCCGCGGCACATGGTCGAAACGGCCGCCGACTCCTACGCCCGCGTTGTTGACGATCACATCGGGTATCGCAACGTTTTTTACGACTTCATCAAAAAGCAACTGGCAGCCGTCCCCGCCGGACAAATCCGCGGCAATCGACGCCTGTATCTTCCCTGGCGCAGCATCCAAATCGGCTTTCAACGCGCTTAAACGGCGCTCATCGATATCGGAAAGAATAAGCCGGCTGCCAGCGGCGAGGAACTGACGCGTCATCTGCCGGCCGAAGCCGCCGTCAGCGCCTGTAATCAAGACCAGCGCCTGATTGAGATCTGTCATAGTTTTGCCCCACGATCAATCGGTAGAATGTAGTTCAAAAGCGATAAACTGTGCAAATGAAATTCCTGCGTACACCCGACGAACGCTTTCAGAATCTGTCTGACTACGAATTCAAACCGCATTACGTAGACATCGACGAAATGCGCATGCACTACGTCGATGAAGGCCCTGCCGATGCGCCGCCTGTATTACTGATGCACGGAGAACCGAGCTGGTCATACCTTTACCGACACATGATTCCACCGATCGCGTCCGCCGGCCTTCGGGCCATCGCGCCCGACCTGATTGGCTTCGGAAAATCCGACAAGCCGGCCGCTCAGAGCGATTACAGCTACCAGACGCACGTGGCCTGGATGTTGCAATTCCTGGAGAAATTGAACCTAAAAAACATCACGCTCGTCTGTCAGGACTGGGGCTCATTAATAGGACTCAGGCTTGCTGCAGAAAACGAGGAGCGGTTCGACCGAATCGTTCTGGCCAACGGTGGCTTACCGACCGGAGATCAGGTGATGCCCAGAGTTTTCAGAATCTGGCGGGCATTCGCGCGTTTCAGCCCGTGGTTTCCCATCGGCCGGATTGTTCAGTCGGGCACCGTTTCGACATTACCACCTGACGTAAGTGCAGCTTATGACGCCCCGTTTCCGAATTCGACGTACAAAGCAGGGGCGCGCGCGTTTCCGAAGCTGGTGCCAAGTACGCCGGACGATCCGGCGGCGTCCGCAAATCGTGCAGCATGGGAAGTTTTCCGGAAATGGCAGAAGCCTTTTCTCACCGCGTTCAGCAACCGCGACCCTGTTACGCGCGGGGCTGACAAGGCGTTTCTTGAACTGGTACCGGGCGCGAAAGATCAGCCGCATACGACGCTCAGAAACGCCGGACATTTTTTGCAGGAAGACAAGGGACCGGAGCTTGCGAAGGTGGTCATCGACTTTGTGAGAGGTCAATAGAACCCAATAACTGACCGGAAACTAGAAATATGACCCTAATCAGGCCATGCTTCAGGCCAAAGGCCGAATGGACTCCGCCAACAGCAACAAACAGGCCGTTATGTCTTTTTTCGACGAACTCAAGCGTCGCAATGTATTTCGTGTAGGCATTGCCTACGCCATCGCCACATGGGTATTGCTGCAGATCACGGAGGTCATTACACCCATACTTGGCCTGCCGGATTGGGCCCCAAAACTCATCTTCGTGATTCTTGCAGTCGGCTTCGTTCCGGCATTGATCTTCGCCTGGGCCTTCGAGCTGACGCCGGAGGGCCTGAAAAAGGAAAAGGACGTCGATCGCTCGGAGTCCATTACCCACCACACGGGCCGCAAGCTGGATTTCGCCATTATCGCTGTGCTTGTGTTGGCGGTCGGCCTGTTGTTGGCAGACAGGTATACCGGGCAACCTGTATCTGACTCGCAGCAGATGGTCAAAAAATCGATTGCCGTATTGCCGTTCGTCAACATAAGCTCCGACAAAGAGCAGGAATATTTCTCCGATGGCATAACGGAGGAAATTCTCAACGCGCTGGCCTCGGTCAAAGAACTGAAAGTTGCCGGGCGAACCTCGTCATTCGCCTTCAAAGGACAAAACCAGGACCTGCGCCGGATCGGCGAATTGCTGGGCGTGGACCATATCCTCGAGGGTTCCGTGCGCAAGTCCGGCACCACTGTGCGTATTACCGCCCAGCTTATTCAGGTTGAGGATGGTTTTCACCTGTGGTCGGACACCTACGACCGCGAACTGACGGACGTGTTTGCCATTCAGGACGAAATCGCTAGCGAAATCCTGATCCAGCTTAAAGCGCAGCTGCTCGATGAAGAGCGGCCGGTGCTGGTGAGCCGACGCACCGATCCGGAAGTCTATGACCTTTATTTACTGGCGAAGCAACGTCTTTATGGCCGAACCCGTCAGACCATCGAGTTGGCCGTGGAGCTTCTGGATCAGGCCATTGCAAAGGATCCGGACTACGCACCCGCCTTCGCACAGCGCGGTATTGCGACGATTTTTTTATCTGATCGTAGCTACGGCACCATTCCGGAGGCGGAGGCACAGGTACAAGGCAAGCGCTACATCGATGCTGCGCTCGAGATGGATCCGCAACTGGCGGAAGCCTGGGCCGGTATCGGCCTGTACCACGCTAATCGGCCGTCGGAACACGAGCAGGCCATTGACGCGCTGACCAAGGCATTGTCCATCAACCCCAATCTGATCGACGCCAGCAATTGGTTATTCATTGCCCTGAAAGATTCCGGCCAAATGCGCGCCGCACTGCAGCTCGTTGAAGACATGATACAGAGGGATCCGCTATATCGACCGGGATTCGGCAATGCCGTATCGACCTTCAACGATTTCGGGCAGGCGGACAAAGCGCAGGCACTGATTGACCAGTACCGCAGCTACGACCCGAACGATGCACAACTGCTGCGAGTTGATGCCATGCATCACTTCTACATCGGGAGGACTGCCGAAGGTTTTCGTTTAGCTGAACAAGCGTATCAGCTCGCACCGACAGATGCGGTGGCACATTTTGTGTTCACTGTCGGTTTGCTGCAGACCGGCCAGGTCGAACGAATAGCGGTGGAAGGCCTGGATTTCTTCAAAGTTGACGCTTTGGATCTGCTGGGCCGTCGCGACGAAGCATTTGAGCTTGCATTCGAATTGTCCAGGGAAGGTTACCCAGGGAACTTGTTTACGCTCTACAACCGGGCCGATCGCAGCCAGGAGCTGATCGACTACCTCGAGGAGCGCTGGCCCGGTCTGGACGCATTCGCCGCCGATTTTCCGTACGACGAGAATGGCTACGATTTGATGGCGCAAGTTGCGCTGGCTTATTCCCGTACAGGCAATACAGTGCGCTTCGATGATGCGCTATTGCTGGTGGAAAATGCCATGTCGAAGCTGTCAGGCCAGGGCATCAATAATGTTGTGTTCATGTTCGAAAATGCGAAATACCTGGCACTTGCCGGAGACTTCGACGAGTCTGTAACTCAGTTGCAGAAAGCAATAGATGGCGGATTCCAAAGCTACCTTGTATCTGCCACGCATACGCCCATGTTTGAGCCGCTGCGCGATGATCCGCACTTTGTTGCGGTCCAGGCTGTCATGGTTGACAACATCAACGCTGATCGCGAAAGCCTGGGCATGGAAACTCGCGATCCGGTCGAGCAGTTCTGGCATTGATCGGGTGGCGACCGTACTCGTCATCCAACCACGCACATATGAGCGTGCATGCTTGAATACACCCGCAATCAATCAAGGAAAACGATGACTCCGGTAACCGTCGAACGGCATGGTGCAGTTTCAGTCATTACGATCGACAGTCCTCCCGTGAACGCGCTGTCGCAAAGCGTGCGTGCAGGGCTCGTAGCCTGCATGGAGAACGCGGATTCAGACGCCGAGACAAAGTCCATCGTGATTCAGTG
>JACZWL010000099.1 GCA_022572185.1 Pseudomonadota bacterium
CATACAGTCCACCACCACGTGCCTTCCACACTTTTCGAAACCACGGCCGCACCGCATGTGCGGTCTTTCGCGGGAATGCTTTCGGCTCTTTGACCAGGGTCTCGCTCAGAGAACCGACAACCTTGGCACGTTTGCCGATTTTCTCGACAAAGGAAAGCTTATTCGGCTGACGTTTCTCGTCAGCCGAATTATCTGATTTTTTTTGCTTGTTTCGCCGTGACATGTTTCCCCGGCGTTCATTTCTTAGTTCTTATCGAGTTTCGAGAACTTGGAACCCTCTAGCGTCAGATTATACATCAAGCCTTTCGAACCGAATATGAAACCGACGACAGGATCCTTGATATTATGCGTATCGATCGTCTTGCCGGCACCCATGTCGATCAGCGCTACCGATCCGTCAACGCCGACCTTCCAGCCTTCGCTGTTCTGGAATTTCTCGAGCGCTTCCTTGGTCATGAATGCGATGACAATCGACTTGGCCTGGGCGCCTAATTGCAAGCCGAACGATCCGCTGGTCGTTCGATAATAATCAACCGTCTGACCCCGGACCCGAAGCGCACCTTCGCCGGTTTCGGCACCAATTCCGATACCAACTTTGATGACTCTGGGGAAGACCAGAATACCCGCGGCCTGGTTCAGAAACACTTCCGCGCCGTTTACTTCCTCTTTGAAGACTATGATGGTCTTGTCGACTTCCACATCAATACCTGCGCCCGATTTTGCCGAAGTTACTGTCGGCATGAAAAGAACAGTCATCGCAATTGTCGAACATAAAATCTGGAGAATCTTTTTCATGACGCAAATATCCCGTATAAAAAAATGACCAAAGCTCTTAAGAAACTTTGGTTAATCATAGCCCACACCCAACAGTTTGCACGAGGCTTGCTGAAGCACACCTGAACGACGCACTGATGCGTACATAATACGCTGATGTGTACAAGAGAATATGTCTCCTTTTTGCGACCTGATTATTGCGACCTACGGTCTTCAAGCGGCAGCGGCATCAAGCTCGGCGGAATTGGCGCCCGTCGTCTCTTTGCCTGCGGCGGATAGTTTTTGGCCAGATAGTCGAGGATTCCGGCTTCGGTGGCCGGATCGAGCTGCCACAGGTTTTGTGTCGCCTGCATCCATCGAATGATGTCGAGCCAGGTTTGCCGATCGGCCCTCTGGCTCGTAATGATTTTGTGTGAATGGCATCCGCCACAGTGGACGCGCACGATCTCCCATCCTGAGTCTATGATCAGCCCTGTCTGCTCATCGAGCAATTCCGCCGCGGACGCCGGGGCGACAATAACAGCCAGCAAGAATAATGGCGTCAGGCGACGGATCACGCCGTCACCATGACCGCAATTCGGTGACAGGCGTTGTTCAGATAGCCGCGCGGGTTCCATCCCGGCAGCACGACCGGCTGTGAATTGCCGCTCTCGTCCTCGGCAGACGCCCAGATTTCATAGTAACCGGGCTCGAGAAATTGCAGCTCCGCCGACCAGTGCTGCCAGGCCAGGCGATTAACGGGCCGCTTGAGTGAAGCTTTTTGCCAGGTCACGCCGAAATTGATGGAGACAAGCATTTTCCTGACGCGCAAATCCCCGGCCCAGGCATGGCCGCGTAACGCCATCGGCTGGGCCAGCGCATGCGTTATCCCGGATTTCGGAAAAGTAATGAGTGATTTCACCAGCATGGACTCAATGATGCACATGTCCTCGTCGGCGACTGCCGTTCCCGGCGCAACCGGTGTACAGGGCACACGATAGGACTGCCCTGTCATCTTTGCACCGTCATGCACCCGGTCCCGAATCAGAATTTTATTGATCCATTTTCCGCTGACCGAGGCCGGCCAGCCAGAGCAGACCATCCGCAGCGGAAAACCGTGCAACAAGGGCAATGGCTCGCCGTTCATCGCCCATACAATCAGCGATTCTCTTTCGAGCGCTTTCGCGACCGGTACGCCACGCGAAATCGGCCGCTTTTGGGGGTCGCCGGACAGGTGACGGTCCGTGCCCTCGTATGCGACATAAACCGCGTCATCGGCGATGCCGCAGTACTCCAGCACGTCGCTCAGGCGTACGCCCGTCCACTCCGGGCAACCGATCGCTCCCGTGGTCCACTGGTTTCCCCTGGCTGGCGGGAAAAACTCCGACCGGCCATTGCCGCCGCACTCGATCTGCAGTTGCAATGTGTGGTGCCTGAACTTCGATTTGAGCTCCGCCACCGTGAGGCTCTGCGGCTCCAGGCACGATTCGCCCGCGATCCGAAGGGTCCAGTGATCGGGGTCGGTGCCTTCTGTCGCCGGCACAATACCGTTATTACGCACGAACAGCCGCTCTGCCGGCGTAACTGCATCATCCAGCAGGTGGGCCGGCGTTTCCGCGTTGATCGGCCGGTCGTTGAGGATGATCAACCCGGACTTGCCCTGTATCTCGAACGGCGTATCAGTGTTGGCCAGCGCAGCCGGCAGCAGGCCACCGGGCATGAATCTCGCGAACGGAATCGAGGCACCCAGCGCTGTCACCATTGCTGCGAGCCCGCTGCCCTTTATGAAACCGCGGCGCGACACGCCACTTGTATGCCTGCCCCAGAGTAATTCGTCGGCTCTCACAGGATCCGCGGCGTACAGGCTGTGAATGCCCTTTTCTTTTTTCATTTTTTCCCCTCGTATCGTGACGCAGCGCTCGAGATGAAAGCCTGCAACATATTGCTCAGAACGCCCTGTAACAGCGCTGCACGTTCGTCGTCGAACCTGCATGACTCCTCGATCAGATAGCACCGCTGGGCAAGCTCGAGCTGTATCGCATGCACGTCGTCGGAGGGCTCGCCATACTGCCTCGTGATGTAGCCGCCTTTGAAAC
>JACZWL010000071.1 GCA_022572185.1 Pseudomonadota bacterium
CACCGTACTCTTTGATGCCGACGCCCCCACCAGCCAGGACCTCACAGGCGTGAACTTCACCTCCACCGTGGATGACTCGGGAACTGGCGATGCTGCCCAGTCCAGCACCGAGGGTAATGGCGATGGCGATTCGGTAGATGCAAATAGCTGGACCGTGACGACGACGGGTGCGGTGGTGGCCGGGGCCTGTCTGGCCATCGATGGTAGCGCGTCCACCGGCTCGACCACTACCAGCAGCCTAACGATCTCGCACACGACAGCGGGCAATGACCGCTTGATGATCGTCAGCGTTTCAATGGACAACAATCAATACGAGACGGTCACGGCTATCAGCTACAACAGCATCCCGCTGACCTTCGTCGGCGCGGACGCGAGTGACAATGATGCCCGCGTGGAGATCTGGCAACTGACCCAGGCCAACGGCTTAACCACGGGTCCGCATAACGTCGACATTACCTTCAGCGCCGATCTGCAGCACCCGGCCATTGCCGGTGTCATGACATTTTCGGGTGTCGATCAAACGACGCCCCTTGGTGCGTTTTTTGGCAATATGGCCATTCTCAGCGCGACTGGCAGCGTGACTGTCAGCTCTGCCGTCGGCGAACTGGTATTGGGCGCCTTCTCGGGAGAGACCGTTGACTCGGTAGCGACCGACCCGCCGGCTGTCGAACGCTGGAATCTCTCCCTGGGAGGCACTGGAGAAACCGAATTCGCTGCCGGGGCAACGGACAATGGCGCCGCCAGCGTGACCATCACCTGGCCCCTCGGCGACGATGATCACTGGGCAGCGGGTGGCGTCTCGATCAAGCCCTCGGTGGGTTGCGGCGGCGGTACCGCCGCCACCTCCACCGTGGCCGAGATCAGCCCGAATAATGTGACCACGAGCTCCACGGCCAATGCCTTCAGCTACGACATCCAGGCAACCATCGGCGGTGGCGATACCGGCGTGGATCGGGTGGCGATCACGGTACCGGGAAGCTTCGGGCCGCCGACGGTCACCGATGTGCAGGTTGGCGGCGTCTCGGTGGCATTCACCGATAACACCGCCGCCAACACCATCAGTGTGGATCTGACCGCGAAGGTGACTGCGAGCAGTCAGATCACCGTGCTCTTTAGCGCCGACGCGCCCACCACCCAGGACCTCACGGGCGTGGATTTCCTCTCCACGGTGGATGACTCCGGAAATGTCGATGCCGCCCAGGCCACGACCGAGGGTAATGGTGATGGCGATGCCGGCGATAGCAACGATTGGACCGTGACGACGACGGATCCGGGTGGGGGTGGGAGTGACCCCTGTACGATAGCCGTCGACAGTGTTTCTCCCCCCGGAACCACAGCCGAAACCGATATAATAATCTCGCATACGACAGCGGGCACGGATCGCCTGATGCTCGTCGGCATTTCAATCAACAACCGTAGTCTAGAGGAGGTCTCAACTGTCACCTACAACGGCATCGACCTGGACATCGTCGACTTTGTGAGGACTTCCAATGATGCCCGCGTGGAGAGCTGGCAACTGACCGAAGACAACGGATTACCCACGGGCATTGATCTCGACGTTGTCATCACTTTTAAAATCGGCACAACTCTTAATGTCGATCTGAATCGACAGGCCGTCGCCGGTGTCATGACGTTCACGGGCGTCAATCAATCTGACCCCCTTGGCACATCATTCGCGAGTAATGAGGCCACCGGCAGCACAGCCAGCGTCGTTGTCAGCTCGGCAGTGGACGAACTGGTATTCGCCGTCATGTCCGGTGAGGAGGTGAGCTCGATAAGCACGGATAATGCCCCCCCGGTTGTGGAGCGTTGGAACACGTCCCTGGACACAGAGTATGGTGCCGGTGCCACCGATGACGGTGCTACCAGTGTCACGATGAGCTGGTCGCTGGGCGCTAGCGACGACTGGGCCGTGGGCGCCGTCTCGATCAAGCCCGCAACAACTTGCGGCGGCGGTGGCGGTTCACCGGTCGATCACTTCGCCATCATCCATGATGGCAACGGCATCAATTGTCAGGCTGAGGACATCACGATCTCGGCGCATGACTCGAGCCATACGGTGGATACAGGCTTCATGGGCACGATAAGCCTCTCGACCACGACCGCGCATGGGGTCTGGTCTCTGGTCAGCGGATCGGGTTCGATGGCCAACTCCTCCCGAAGGGGGAACGGCGTCTATGCATTCAGCGCCGCGGATCTGGGCGTGGTGGTGCTGGGCTTGAGAGATACGTTCGCGGAGACCACGAATATCAACGTCACGCACGGCATCTGGAGCGAGGATCCGGGCGAGGATGCGGACCTCTTGTTCGCGCGCGCGGGCTTTAACTTCCTCGCGGACGAGGTCAATAACGGGATCGGTACACAGATCGGCGGGAAGCCTTCGAACGTGGCCCCCGGGGTGCAGGCGCTCAAACTCCAGGCGGTGCGGACGAGCGACGACACGGGCGCCTGTGAGGCCGCGCTCATTGGACCCAACACGATCGAGTTCGCCTTCGAGTGCGAGAATCCGAGCACCTGCGTGGCCAGCCAGGTCGACATCAGCGGTACGAACATCACGGACAATGCAGGCGGCTCCGCCCTGAGCTACACCGGCGTCAGCCTGGACTTCGAAGGTCCCACGGACAGCAAGGCGGCGTTCACCCTCTCCTACCCGGACGTGGGCCAGCTACAGCTCCACGCACGCCTCAGGTTCTCGCCGTCGGGAGAATGGATGCTGGGCGCCAGCAACCAGTTCGTCGTACGCCCGTTCGCGTTGCATGTGACCGCAACCGGCAACCCGGCTGCGACCAGTGCCGCGGGCTCGGTGTTTACCAGTGCCGGCACGAATTTCACGGCCAACGTCACCGCGGTGCTCTGGGACGCGGCCGATGACATAGACAGCAACGGCATTGCCGACAGTCACGACGACAGCAATCCGGCCAACAACGCCGATCTGTCGGACAATCTCATTGCGCTCAATTACGGCCAGGAGTCTTTCGTGGAGCAAGTGTTGCTGACCGCCGCACTGGACCAGCCTGCCGGGGGCGTCGACCCGGGCCTGTCGGGCGCCACCAATATCACCGTATTCTCCGCAGGCAGTGGAGCAAGCAGCGGTGTGCGCTACGATGAGGTGGGCATCATCGAACTGTCTGCTGCTGTTACCGACGGTGACTACTTAGGCATAGGCGTTCCCGCCACCGCCGCCATCGTCGGACGTTCCGGTTACGTCGGTCGGTTCAACCCGGCCCGCTACGCGGCAACGCTAACGAACATCGTTCCCGCCTGTGGCAGTACTTTTACCTATTCCCGGCAACCATTCGACGGGACTATGACTATGGAGGCGCAGAACGGAACGGCGGGCGGCAACGTGAGAACCGCGAACTACCGGGCCGGGTTTGTCACGCTGGACCCGGCGACCGAGCTGGTCTTTGTCAACGATCAGACCGCCGCGGCCTACCAGCTCCAGACGGCCGCCTTCACCCAGGACTTTGATACGGTCACCACGGGCGAGGCGGTGCTCGCACTCCAGTTCCGTTGGGATATGGCACAACAGGCTCCCACAGTCAGCACGGCCCAGCTCACGGGGATTACCGATGAGGTGACGACACTGGCCGGGGCTCCGGTTAGCATCGGCTCCACCTCTGTGCGTTACGGGCGCATTGCACTCAACACTGCGGCCGGCTCCGAACTCCTGAATCTGGGCGTCCCGATGCGGGCCGAGTATTACCTGAATTCCAGCAACGAATTTATAACCAATACGACTGATTCCTGCACCAGCGGCGTGACGCTCAGTTTCAGTGATTTCGCCGACAATCTCACCGTCGGTGAGACTTGTGTGGTGGACACTGGCAGTCCGGGTGACAGTGGCGCAGGTTGTGCTGTGGCGGGGGCTGCGGCACAACTTTTCAATGGTCCGCCGATCTCCGGCGATTTCAACCTCTTCCTCCAGGCACCGGGCGCCGGCAACGACGGCAGCGTAACGGTGGAGGCCGTTGTGCCGGCCTGGCTCAAGTTCGACTGGGATACCGGCGTGGCCGGCGACGAAAATCCGTCGGGCCGCGTGACCTTTGGTATCTTTGGCGGCGACGAAAGCCAGGTCTACCGCCGGGAACTCTATTGATCCCAAGCTGATTTCCCTGCCTGCTCGTCCCTATGTTATTGTATTAAATCACTTTTATCGGGCTCGCTCGCAAAACACCATCGCATAAAATCTTTCGGCAGACGGCTTGACAAAGTTCGCAGATGCCGTTATTGTGCGCCGCAACAATGCTGCACTGCACAAAGGAAAATCCAATGAACCTGCAAATCGAAAACTCAATGAGCGAGATCGCCCAGAAGGCCCGCGGGCGCTACGAGGACGCCGTGAAAGGCGCCCGTCAGAGCACCGAAAAAGCGGCCGGCCGGGTAAGCAAGGGCAAAAAGCCGGTCAAGACCATTTCCAGGCTTGGCCTGAAGCTTTCCGGCGTATCCCACCGCACCGCCAATAAGCTCTGGAAACAACAGACCAGACTGGTCGAGGGCCAGATCGACGCCGTTGCCGGGCGCCTCAAGGCTGCCGCTGACGCCGAAGACTTGAGGGATCTCCTCAAGACACAGATTGAACTGATTCCGGAAAACACCGGCCGCTTTGCCGACGAAGCTCGTGAGGCGCTCAAGATTTTCAAAGGCGCCGGCGGCGAGATTCGGGAGCTCGTGAAGGGCACGGTCGCCGAACTCAGAGGTGAGAAGCCGGTTGCCAGGAAAGCGACTGCACGCAAAACGACCCGCGCAACGGCAACGAAGCCCGTACCGGTAAGCCCTGAGACGGCAGGTAACGACAAAGCAGCCTCATTACAAGGCAACATCGAATAAGCCTGCTACGGATCCATCAAATCCCCCTTATGAAGGCTTATCCGCCTTCATTGCCTGGCCGCCGCTTCCCTCAGGAAGCGGCGGTATTTTTTTGTCGATCAATGCTGGCGGCTACAGCCGACAGGAAATACTCAATGGAGGAGCTAAATCAACGGCAAGACAATCCTTCGGTCCTTGCTTTGACCACCTTCCAGGCCAGCAATGCAAACAATATTGGTCAATGTATAATGGCCGCCCTTTCAAGGGACGTGGGCCAGGACACTTGCGATTTTGCGTCCCTGCCAATAACTAAAACGACAGTTCAGAGGCCCTTATGACAACCACTTTATCGGCCCTGCAGGACTGGGTGGATCAGGTTGCCAAACTGACGCAACCCGAAGACATCCATTGGTGTAACGGTTCAGAGGCTGAATACAAGCGCCTGATCAATCAAATGTGTCGCAGCGGCGATCTCATTCCCCTCAACGAGGATGACTATCCGAACTGCTACCTGCATCGTTCCGACCCCTCCGATGTCGCCAGGGTCGAACACCTGACCTATATCTGTACCCGGAACGAAGCGGACGCCGGCCCCAACAATCACTGGATGAGTCCGGCCGATGCGCACCGGAAAATCGACGCTCTGTTCGAGGCTGCGATGCAAGGCCGCACGATGTACATCATTCCCTACTGCATGGGGCCCATCGATTCTCCGTACGCACGCCTGGGCATCGAAATAACCGACAGCCCCTACGTCGTCGTGAACATGAAACTCATGACCCGCATGGGTGCGAAGGCGCTGCGGCGTATTGAGAAAGAAGGCACCTTCGTCAAGGGGCTGCATTCAACCGGCGACCTGGATCCTCAGCGGCGCTTCATCATGCACTTTCCCGAGGAGCTCAGTATCAAGAGCATCGGATCCGGTTATGGCGGCAACGCCCTGCTCGGCAAGAAATGCCACGCGCTGAGGATTGCAAGCTGGCAGGCCCGAACGGAAGGCTGGCTGGCCGAACACATGCTCATCGTCGGCGTTGAAAACCCGGACGGCGTGATTCACTACATTGCCTGCGCGTTTCCGTCAGCCTGTGGCAAGACCAATCTCGCCATGCTGGTGCCACCGGAATCGCAGCAGGGCTGGAAGGTCTGGACACTTGGCGACGATATTGCCTGGCTGCATATGGACGAAGGCGGCAAGCTGCGGGCGATCAATCCGGAGGCCGGCTACTTCGGGGTTGTCCCGGGAACCAACACGAAGTCCAACAAAAACGCCTACGACATGATCAAGCACGACACGATTTTCACCAATGTCGCAACCACTGCGGACAATTTACCCTGGTGGGAGGACAAGAAAACGGGAACGCCGGCGTTCGACTGGCAGGGTCGGAAATACGACCCGGAAAACGGGCCCGCTGCGCACCCGAATTCCCGCTTTACCGTCTCTGCAACCAACAACCCCAGTTATTCGAGTCTCGCGGACGCGCCAGCCGGCGTGCCGATCTCAGCAGTGGTCTTCGGCGGCAGGCGCAAAGAGCTTGCGCCTCTGGTTTATGAAGCCAGGAACTGGCGCCACGGCGTGCTGGTCGGCGCGGGTGTTGCATCGGAGACTACAGCGGCTGCGGCTGGTGCCGTTGGCGTCGTGCGGCGGGATCCAATGGCAATGTCGCCGTTCTGTGGATACAACTTCGGGGATTACTGGGCGCACTGGCTTTCATTTGAGCAACGATCGAAACACCTGCCGAAAATCTTCCACGTCAACTGGTTCCGCCAGGACAAGGCCGGCAAATTCCTCTGGCCCGGTTTTGGCGAAAATCTGCGCGTGTTGCGCTGGATCATCGAGCGCTGTGACAACAAGGTCGGCGCGAAGGAGACACCGATCGGCCTCATGCCGAACGCCGGTGATATAGACCTGAAGGACCTGGATGTCTCGGAGGAAACGATGGGCGCACTGCTCTCGATCGATATCGAGCAGTGGCAGCAAGAGATGGATTCCATCGGTGAGTATCTGGAAGGATACGGAGACCGTCTTCCTGATGAACTCTGGCAGGAGCATCAGCAGGTCGTGGATGCCCTGAAACAAGCGGGCTAATCGACCCAAAAAGGTGTCAGATCATTGCTGCCTGATAAACATCAGCTGTTTCCTGGTGCCGGACGATTCCCGTCGGCGCTAATCTTCGCAGATGTAATGAATCGCTAACGGCGTACCGGGTTTGGCAACGCGGCCCAGCCCGATAATCCCCTCGCCCACCAATTCTGTACTGTCACGTCGGACGAAGGTCTCTTCACCAGTCGCAGTTTGCAGGAAAGTTCCGTTGGTACTCTGGTCGATGAGCATGAACTTACCGCGGCGTTTTTCGATACGCGCGTGAATGCGCGAAATAAGATTGCCCTTGACCACCAGATCGTTGTCGTCAGCGCGACCCATGTTGATGTATTTTTTCAGGTCGGTGACTTCAACCGTCTTGTCCCGAAAACTCACAATGAGGCGGGTCGCGGTTTGTGTCCTGGTCTCCCACCCGAGCGTCGGCACCATGGCGGTCGCCTCGTCAGGCTGCCACAGCAACTCGAAGAGCGCGACTTCACCGATCCGGCCGCGGACGGTCGCAATATCGATCTGACGCGTCTGGGCCGCCCACTCCGAACCCATCTGCTCGACCGTCGTACCGGACATGACGATCTGACTTGCTTTGGCCTGCGAGGTCATGCGGTTCGCCGTATGCACGGCCGCACCGAAAATATCGTTTTGCTCTTCCACCACGGGACCGAAATGACAACCGATACGAATCGACACGGGAATGCGGTCTTCGCCAGTGTCCTGGTCGGCGCTGATCCGGGCCTGCATCTGCGCAGCAGCGCTCATTGCATTATCGACACTCGCGAAGGTGCACATCACTTCGTCGCCGATGGTCTTGATGACGGTGCCATTGAACTTGTGGGTAGCGTCTTTCATGACCTCCAGGCAGCGAGCAACGGTTTCACTGGCCTTGGTGTCACCGAACTTGTCATACAGCTGGGTGCTGCCGACAACATCGGCGAACAGAATTGCGACTTCCAGGTCTTTTGCCATCTGGTCCTTACCCAACCTCTTGCAGATGCAACACGCGCAAATACACAATCGACTCGCAGGACGAGCGATTATAAGCGCTTGCCCTTGATTTAACGAACATTATGTCTAATTAAGCCGATTTATGCGGAGTTTCAGCAAGTCACTAATTTTTGGTTATTTTTCGGCAACAATATACGCTATCCAGGCCAGGTCCGCCTCACCCTTATCCTCAGGTGTGAACTCGCCGTTGCCCTCGCCGTCTTCGTCTTCACCCTCCCAGTAAAGCGTCGTTTTCTTGAATCCCGCCTCGGCCAGTACCTCGCGTATTTCCGGAGCCGACCAAAGGCGCCACTCGTAGGTAAACGCCTTCTTGATTTTCGAGCCGTCTTTGAACCTGAAGTGGATATGGCAGCGAATGTAGTTGGTTACCGGATGGAATTCCGCCTGGTGCCAGATGTAGGTGAAGCCTTTGCACTTGGTTTTTTCCTTGGTCTCTTCCTGAGCCTCCGGCCCGCCGAAAAGATCGACGAAAAATACGCCGTCGTCTTTGAGCGCGGCATATGCACGCTCAAAATATGCCCGAAGCTTGTCGCGCGTATCGAAGATAAAGTAGGAAAAATTGAACGCCACCAGTAAATCAATGGGGGGCGTGTCGACGGTCATGACGTCACCCTCGATCAGGCTGACGCGAACCTGATCGGCAGCCGGCAGACGGCTCAGGCGATTCTGACGACCCCACTCAAGAACAGTCGGGTCGATATCGATGCCGATAGCCTGGAATTCCTCGCCCTGGCGCACCCACTGGCAGGACGCGCTGGCACTGCCGCAAAAATCCTCGCGAAAGACATATGCGGTACGGTCACGAATTTCCTTAAACGTAGTTTGCAGAAACTCGACTTCATATTCGACGTTCTGAACTGCCTCCTCATACAACTCGTGTATGTCGGCCTGTTCGGCCATCGTCATATGCTTCTTGCGAACAACTGCGGGTTTGGCGCTCATAGTTTTCAAAAAACTCCGGTGTTAATGGTGGATGTGAATTGTAACGTCGATTGGAGGCGGACCTCGTTTTTTTTCCGACACCGCGATTTCAATAATCACCCATTATGCCGCCTTTGGCAGTTTTGCCAATGCCTCCTGCAAAACTTCAATGCCGGCGCCGGGCAAATGTGTGTGTTCACTGAGATGACGCCGCCACGCACGGGCGCCCGGTTGACCAGCATAAAGCCCGAGCAAGTGTCGCGTAATGTTCTTCAACTCAGTACCCGCAGACATTTGCCGCTCAATATACGGAATCATCAGCTCGATGACCTCGTGCCGGCTCGGCGCCTGCCAGTCCTTATGGTCGAACAAAACAGCCTCCAGTTCGGTCAGGAAGTAAGGCTGATGATATGCCTGGCGACCGATCATCACGCCGTCGACGGTTTCGAGATGCGACAGCACCTGCTCGGTGCTTACTATGCCGCCGTTCAATACGATGGTCAGGTCCGGGAATTCGCGCTTGAGTTCATACACACGATCGTAGTGCAACGGCGGGACGCTGCGGTTTTCCCTTGGACTGAGTCCCTGCAGGATCGCAACTCGCGCATGCACGATGAACGTATCGCAGCCGGCCGTGTGCAGTATCGCGATAAATTCCCTCAGGAATTCGTAACTGATCTGGTCATCGATGCCGATACGCGTCTTGACGGTCACCGGCACATCGCTTACCGAGCTCATTTCCTTGAAACAACTTGCAACGACATCCGGACTGGACATCAGACAGGCGCCGAACTGGCCGCTCTGAACTCTGTCGCTCGGGCAGCCGACGTTGATATTTATTTCGTCGTAACCTGCTTGCGCACCCAACTTTGCCGCGTCCGCCATCATCTTTGGATCGCTGCCGCCAAGCTGCAAGGCGACGGGATGCTCCACCACATCAAACTGCAACAATCTCTCCGCATCACCGTGAGTCAACGCCGCGGCAGTGACCATCTCTGTATAAAGTCGCGCACTCGGCGCAAGCAGTCGCAGGAAGAAACGACAATGTCGGTCGGTCCAGTCCATCATCGGCGCAATTGACACTTTACAGGTTGTTGAGTAGCCTACCATTCCTATCCATTTTATTTTATTATTCAAATACTTATTTTGTACTATTTTCGACTGATTCTGTATTCAATGTTATCCATTTTGTACCAAATATAGCTAATGACGCACCATGCCGCACTGCTTATGACGCACTTTCTTTTACCTTATTGGACTAATAAATGGCCACGATTCGACCCCGCCGACGCCGTGACGGCAAACTAGCCTATCAAGCCGAAGTACGAATCAAACGTAATGGTCGCCTGATTCACCGCGAATCCAGGACGTTTGATCGACGCCGCCTCGCAACTGAATGGGCGACGCGACTGGAAAACCGACTCGGCGAGCCGGACGCCGTGCCGAAACGAAAACAACTCGCTTTGAGGGGCCCGCTGCACAAAATTCTATTGAAGTATCGCAAAGAAGTCTCTGAAATTCGCCCAATGGGCCGAAGCAAATCAGCACACATAAAATTCCTGGAAAAAACTAGCCTGGCGAACATCGACGTAATTGACATCAAATCTTCTGACTTGATC
>JACZWL010000005.1 GCA_022572185.1 Pseudomonadota bacterium
TGACCAGTTCCCGACAGCAGGCGAGACGACTCGATGCCGGCGTCCACCAGTTGCTCCAGCAATAAAATCTTTTCCTCGACCGAGAGCGAATTTCCCTCGCTCGTGGTGCCGAAAACGGCAAGGCCGATGTTTTGTGAAAGCAACCAGCGGCAGTGCTGCACGAGCCTCTCAGGATCGGGACTGAGGTCATCCCTGAAGGGCGTGACAACAGGGGATAGCACACCCGATAAACGTTCAGGTGCAGCCATTAATTGCGAATGCTGATAATGGTGATGGCAACAAGGCCCTGCGGCGTGTTGTGAGAAATGCCGCCGAGATAAAGCGTATCCGATTCGAGGCCCGTCCAGCTTACGTCAACATTCGCGGTAGTTCCCGCGGTGACGAAGCCGGGTCCGGACGCCGTCATATTGCCCTGGTCGTCGATCAGGCCAAACGCCCAGCCGAGAAGCGTGTAGTTTGCACCGGGGCCGCCCGCGACATTGTCGGTTTCGAATCCGTGAATCAGGACGGCGTATCGGCCTGCGCCAGGCAAAAGCACATTGAACTGCTCGCGCGAGGTGGGCTCACCGCTTTGCCCGATCTTCGTGCAGTTCACGTTATCGGGGCAGTAATAGACGTGCATATCGAGGTCGTCATCTCCGTCTGTCAGTTCGTCGAACATGGCAAAGCGCAGATAGAGCTGATCGGCGGGAACGTCGATCAGGTGCGCTGTTACGCCGTTGGTCGAACGGAATGTGAAGGTCTTGGTCGGGTCCTCATCAACGAAGCCGTTGATGAGCAGCGGTTTGCGCAGGCCATGAACGCCGGGTGAGTAAGATCCCGTGTAACCGAACTCGACCGGGAAGCTCACACTTCCGGTCCCGCCAAAAGACGTTACTTCGGCCGGCGCGGTCACTGACACCGGTCTGACGGCAAGTACGCTTCTTACGTCGTGATTACTGCTGGACCAGGTGAGACTGCCGAAACGCCACAGATCGAGCGGTCCGCTGACATAGGTAAGCGTGACGGTGAATGTCGCGGACTGCCCCGGGCCGATTGTCAGATTCGCCGGTACGACGTCAACCATCATTGCGGGCGGCGCGATTATGCCGGCGACGTACGTTTCCGTCTCGTCTCCGACGTTTGTGACGCGACGGCTGATGGTCTGGCTGTTCGCAAGCTGCGAGACGGCGATAGATGGCTGGTTCAGGTCCTCGCCTTTGAATGAAAAGCCGCCCGCAGACAACGCGTCACAGCGCGTCTGGTCGATAGCCGGTGAGGCGGTACCACAGGCGAAAGCGTCGTATTCATCATCTGTGACGTCATAGATGAGGCCGGGATCATTGGCCTTGTTCGGGTCGATATGCCCGCTGCCGAAATCGAAGGGGATCGCCGGTGTCGAACCGCCTTGCTGGTTCACGGTCTGATACGCGGTCGTCATCAGCGCCGACTTGATTGCGGCCGGACTCCAGCCCGGATGCGCTTCAAGCAGCAGTGCGGCGACACCTGCAACATGTGGTGTGGCCATCGACGTGCCGGTGATATAAGCGAAATTCTCGCCCGAGACCGAGTTAGCAGCGTCGGGCGTAAATCCGGCCAGAATGTTTATTCCCGGGGCAGTCACATCCGGCTTGAGAATGTCCTGAACGGGCGCGGGCCCGCGGGCAGAAAACGCGCCCATGACGTTGCCGGTCTCTTCTTCCGTGAGGAAAAATCCCTTGTCCAGCACAAGCTCGACGGTCTGGCCTGCGTCGATCTCGTCGAGAATCAGGTTTCCATCCGCCTGGCCGATCATCAAAGCCGGGATTACTGGTGATCCGAGCAATCCCGTCGCGGGCGTCATGACGATTGGTTTGCCCGCGATATTGAAAACCAGTACGGCAATTGCGCCTGCGTCCTCCGCGTTGGCAACCTTGATCTCAAAACTGCAACCGCCGCGCTGAATAAACGCGATGTTACCCGAGACTTCACTGCCGTTTACAAGTGGTTCGCAGGCGTCGAATGTCGTACCGGCGCTGCCGTCGTCGAGCACCTCATCATTATCATCGACGAGGATAAGACTGGCTTCGATGGGATCGAGGTCGATCAAAGGCGAAGTGAAACTCGCCTCCTTGACGGCGTATTTGCCGGCGATGGATGGCGGGGACGAAACCTCGAGCGCTTCGTCAAAACGCTGGCCATCGCGGCTCGATGCCGCCGTCGTAATAACCCAGGGCGCACCGGCGGGAGAACCAATCGTTGCAGGGTCCGGTCCTTCGTTGCCGGCGGCGACGGCAGCGAGGACGCCTGCTTTCGCTGCTGCCATTAATGCGATGTCGTCAGGAGCCGTCGCCGTGCGCAGGGTGCTGCCGACGGAATAGTTAATGATATGGACGCCGTCGGCCACCGCCATATCGATTGCATTCGTGAGATCCGAGGTGTTGCAGCTGGCACGCAGGTCGCCGGGCCGCAGCCAGCATGCTTTATAGGCCGCAATTCTTGCACGCGGTGCAATACCTTGGACCGCGCCAAGCAGGGTGCCGAAAATAGAGGCATTAACGCGGTTGCCTGCAGCCGTGGTTGCCGTATGTGTGCCATGACCGTCGGTGTCTCGCGCGGAAATGATTTCTCCATCATCGATCGGCCCGCTGTTCTGTGCACCATCGATAAAGTAACGAGCGCCGATTAGTTTGTTGTTGCATGTCGTTTCTTCGAACCGTTCGCCGGCCTGACATATTCCGTTCCAGTTCTCGGGGGGATCAAACAGGAGCTTGTCTTCCTGTGTCTTGTAAATGCGGCATAGCCACTGACCCAGCAAGGAATTTTCGGCCCATGAAGTTCGACACAGCCTTGGGCGATCCGCCTCACGGCTGTCCTTGAGGGCAGGGTGCTCCGGCGTTATACCGCTGTCGATCACGGCAATAATCACACCGTCTCCATCCAGGCCGGGCGTGCCGCGCAATCCTACCGTCGGTTCAAATAGCCCCAGGAACTGTGGACTGAAGTTTGTTGCCAGCGGGCGAATTTCGTCTTCCCAGACGTTCAGCACTTCTTCGAAATGTTTGAGCTTGTGCGCCTCGGCCGCCGTCATCCGCGCAGCAAAGCCGTTGAGCGTGTATCGGTAGCTGTAAATTTTCTTGGCGTCAGGGCTGATCCGCGCGAGAGTTTCATCTTGCAGAATACCCAGTTTCGCCGTGTAAGACTGCACGGCTGCACTGTTCTTGTCGAAGGAACGGGCTGGCGCCGACAAACCTTTGCCGGCGAGACTCGCAAAGTGCTCGGCCGCAGACGGCGATCTAAGCTGAACGATATAAACTTTGCGCTGCGCGCCCGGGTCCTCGCTGCCCGCGAGGCGGATGCTCGCAGCGCTACCGCCCTCACGGAGCCGGGTCTCGTTGTCCGACAAGGCGCTGCCGGCCACGAACAAACAGCCGAGAATGAACAGCCTGGCAATAGTCACGGAGAATTGGGTCCCCAGGTTCTTTCTGTCGATTATAAAGAAACCAGTGTAAGGCCCGGTTTTAAAAGGAACTTAACATATTCCCACGGCAGTCTGCCAGTAGCGTCCAGCGTAAGCGCCGGGCGCTAGTCGTCCCGGTAGCCGGCAAGCTCCTCGGCGGAGTAGCTGACGCCGAGGCCCAAGGCTATCCGGTTGACAAAATTGAAGTAGGCGACGATCAGTGTGATATCGAGAATATCCTGATCCGACAGACCCTCGGCGCGCAGGGGATCGAGATCGCTTTCAGTCATTGCCGAGGGCGCCGAGCTTAGTTTCTCGGCGTGTATGACAATATTGCCGAGGCGCGGTTCCAGTACCTCGAGGCCATCCGCGCTCGCGAGTGTCTGCAGGATGTCTTCGTCCTTGATGTACCGCCCAAGTGCTTGCACGTGATGACTCACACAGTATTCGCAGTCGTTTGTCGCAGACACGACGACGGCAATCGCCTCCCGTTCCGCACGACTCAGGCCTGACTTGCCGAACATGATCCTCATGTAAAGATCGAGATGGCTGGCCATCGCATCCGGGTTCAGACTGTGTACCCGCAGAATGTTTGAAATTGCGCCGCGCTTCTCCAAAAGCTCGGCATACACTTGTGCGAGTTTTCCTTCGGCCTCGGTCACTTCGATTTCTTCAATCCACGACATGGATGCGTTCTTTCAGCTATTCCTGCTCCAGCCAATTCTGGGGCCTGAGGTATTCCGCAGTGAGTTTTTCTTCCGGAGAACCCGGTTCCGGTTGCCAGGCGTATTCCCAGCGCACCCTCGGCGGCAGTGACATCAATATGGACTCTGTTCTTCCGCCGGACTGAAGCCCGAAAAGCGTGCCACGATCGTAAATCAGGTTGAACTCGACGTAACGGCCGCGACGGTAGAGTTGAAACTCGCGTTGCCGCTTACCGTACGGGTGATTCTTATGCGCATCGACGATCGGCAAATATGCCGGCAAGAACTGGTCACCAACGGCCCGTGTGAATTCGAAGCATCGCTCAAACCCCCATTCGTTCAGATCGTCAAAGAACAGGCCGCCGACACCGCGTGTTTCATTGCGGTGCTTCAGGAAGAAATACTCGTCACAGCACTTTTTGTACTTGTCATAAATATCATCACCGAATTTGGTACAGGCTTGCCGTGCTGTGCGGTGCCAATGAAGTACATCGTCACGAAAGGGGTAGTACGGGGTCAGGTCAAAGCCACCACCGAACCACCAGACCGGCTCGGCCTTGTCAGCTTCAGTACAAAAAAACCGGAAATTGGCGTGGGTCGTTGGTACGTACGGATTTTTCGGGTGTAGTACGAGTGATACGCCCATCGCCTGGAAGCCGCGACCGGCCAGTTCGGGTCGTGTCGTGGTTGCCGACGGCGGCAGCTCTTCGCCATGCACATGCGAATAACTGACGCCCGCCTGCTCGAATACGCTGCCATCCACGAGGACCCGGCTTTGTCCTCCACCCCCGGCTGCACGCTGCCACTCATCGTGGCGAAACTTTTCTTTGCCGTCGATGCCTTCGAGTGCATGAACAATTTGCTGTTGTAACGATTTCAGGTATTCATCGACCTGCCGAATTGAAGCATCAAAATCGTTCATGTCTTTCCTGCTCTCAACACCTTACCGCTCATCAGGTCGCGAATTTCCGAGGGACCGGCAGCCGGGCCGCAATGACCCGGAACAATGCAGTCTACTAAACTACCGAAGCGGCGGCGGAGAACATAAGCGCTTCGGGCAGGTGGTGTCCCGGCAACATTGGCGCTTGTGGAGACGAGCGCTGAATCGGCAGCTTCGCAAAGGGCTGCGGCGACCGGGTGCGTCGTTATCCGAACAGCGAGACCACGATGCTCGCCCCTGATCCAGTAAGGGACATTTCGCCGGGCCGGCACTATCCAGGTGACGGGTCGCTCGGGACTCGATTTCAGAGCGGTCGTCGCCGGCAAGTCCACCCAATCTTCAAGTTGCTCGATATCCGATGCGATGAGGACCAGCCCTAAGGCGGGGTCGCGTTTTTTGATCGACAAAATTCGAATAACAGCATCAGCGTAATCAGGAATACAACCGAGTCCGAAGACGCCCTCGGTCGGATAAGCAACAATGCCGCCCGATCTCAATATTCTGCCGGCACGATGAATTGGAAATGACAGGGCCATAGCCGTAGCTTACTAAGCTTTGTCGCTTGCAGGGCACTTCGCAGGAGTGACTCGGCGGTGCGGTTTGTAGGAGCGGCTTCAGCCGCGATTGCGTCAGAACTATCAGGTCCGATCGCGGCTGAAGCCGCTCCTACAAGCCGCTCCTACAAGCCGCTCCTACAAGCCGCTCCTACAAGCCGCTCCTACGAGCCGCTCCTACGCGCACAGCCGGCAGTGAAGTAAATCCGGCGCAAGCAATGCGTATCGTGTTAGCTTGTCCGATGTGCCTCTAGGCGTCAGTGCCGCCGGGTTCCTTGCCGGCCGTAGTTTTCTTCTTCTTCGTGGTTTGCTTTTTTCTGGTCTTTTTCTTCGCCGATTTCTTTTTCGTGGTTTTCTTTGCCGCACTGGTTTTGGTATTCGTTTTCTTCTTCTTGCCACGCCGCCCCCTGACGGGCGCCGCGGCAAGCAATTCCTTGCATTCCTCCAGCGTCATTGATTTCGGTTCGCGATCCTTGGGCACGCGCGCATTCTTGGTTTTGTCCGTAACGTATGGCCCATAACGACCATTCAACACCTGAATGCCCTCATCTTCGAAATCCTGAATGATGCGATTGGCATCCTCTATTTTCTTGGCTTCAACCAACTCGAGAGCCCGCGGCAGCAGAATCGTATAAGGATCGTCGTCACCGCGGAGTGAGACGTACTTGTCGCCGTAACGAACGTACGGACCAAACCGGCCAACGCTCGCGGATACCGGAAGACCATCCGCCGTCTGCCCCAGGTCGCGCGGAAGCTTGAAGAGTTCAAAGGCCTCTTCCAGCGTAATATCGTTCATCTTTTGACCGGGACGCAGGCCCGCAAACTTTGGTTTCTCCTCGTCATCCTTTGTGCCGATCTGAACGAATGGGCCATAGCGCCCCATGCGTACAGTGACCGGTTTGCCGGTCTTTGGGTCGACGCCGAGGTCGCGCGCCTGCGCTACCTGCTCGCGGCTTACGCTCTGTTCTTTGTGTTCGACGAGTTCGGAAAACGGTTTCCAGAAGCTCTCGAGTAACGGGATCATCTTTTTCTTGCCAAGCGATATTGCATCGAGGTCGTCTTCGAGCTTTGCCGTAAAGTCGTAATCGACATATTGCGTGAAATGTTCGGTCAGGAAACCGATAACGATTCGGGCAATGTCGGTCGGGATGAACCGCTTGCCATCCATTTCAACATACTCGCGATTCTTGAGTGTCGCGATAATGCTTGCGTACGTTGAGGGCCTGCCGATTCCGTATTCCTCAAGCGTCTTGACAAGACTCGCTTCAGTAAATCGCGGGGGCGGCTCGGTGAAATGCTGTTCGGGACGCAATTCATCGAGGCTGATGACGTCGCCTTCGGCGACTTCCGGCAACAATCGATCGCTTTCGTCATTGCTGATGTCATCCTTGCCTTCCTGATAGACGGCCATGAATCCAGGCTCGATGAGAACGGAACCGTTCGCCCGGAAACGATGCCCGTCGTCGCTGTCCGGACCGGCCGCCATTTCGAGCGTGACCGTGTCGAACACTGCAGGAACCATCTGACATGCCATCGTACGTTGCCAGATCAGGGTGTACAGCTTCAGCTGGTCCTTGTCCAACTTGCCTTTGAGCGAGTCGGGAGTGCGGGCGGCCGATGTCGGCCGGATTGCTTCGTGTGCCTCCTGGGCGTTCTTTGCTGTCGTCTTGAATTGGCGAGGAGACTCGGGAACGTTCTCGGGACCGTAGCGGTCGGCGATGACATCACGAATTTCGTTCAAGGCGACACTCGCAAGTGTGACGGAATCCGTGCGCATATAGCTGATCAGGCCGACGTTGCCTTCGTCGGCAAGCTCGATGCCCTCGTACAGGCGTTGGGCGACACGCATCGTCCACTGGGTATTGAAACCGAGTTTGCGTGAGGCTTCCTGTTGTAGTGTAGAAGTAGTAAACGGCGCTGCAGGATTTCGTCTGCGCTTCTTCTTCTCTACACTGACGGCTGTCAGTTTCCCGTCGGCAGCATCGAGAATTGTTTTCTCGACTTCCCTGGCCGAATCCTCGGTTTCGAAAGTGAATTGTTCGACTTTTTCACCACGATATCGAACGAGCCGCGATACAAACGGCTGCCCTTTCTTGCTCACGTCCGCCTCGATGGTCCAGTACTCGCGAGCATTGAATGCTTCGATTTCCAGCTCTCTTTCGACGATCATCCTTAACGCCGGGCTCTGTACGCGCCCGGCAGATAACCCCCGCTGGACTTTTTTCCACAGCAGGGGGGAAAGATTGAAACCGACGAGATAGTCGAGTGCCCGACGTGCCTGCTGTGCGCTGACGAGATCCTCCGAAATGGCACGAGGGTGCGCAATTGCTTCCTTGATCGCGTTTCTCGTTATCTCGTGAAACACGACCCGGTGGACGGGTTTGTCATTCAGCGCTTTTTTTTCTTTGAGAATCTCTGTCAGATGCCAGGATATCGCCTCTCCCTCTCTGTCCGGGTCAGTCGCGAGGTACAGCGCTTCTGCTTTCTTGAGCGCGCGTATGATGGCGTTGACATGTTTTTCGTTTCGCTCGATGATCTGATACTTCATCGTAAAACCATCGGCAGTATTCACCGCGCCTTCTTTGGGCACAAGGTCGCGGACATGGCCGTATGAGGCCATGACGTCAAAGTCCTTACCCAGGTACTTGCTAATCGTCTTTGCCTTGGCAGGAGACTCAACTATGACAAGATTCTTGGACATTCCTTAGAACTTTCTCAACTCAAAAAAAACCGCAGACATTGCCGCGGTTGAATTACATGCTTGGCTTCTCAGTGTCAAGAAGTATTATTAATGTACCGCTCCTGCGCTTTCATCGAAAACCAGGTCTTCCATGCGGGCATAGGCAAGTTCCTGGCCGGGTTGACTGAATAAAACCATCAGAACGACCCACTTGATTTGCTCAACGTCGATATCCGGCGTTTCGAGCGCCAGAAGGCGGTCAATCAGTATTTCGCGCTGAGGTGGCGACAGAATTCCAATCTGTTCCAGATATGTTATGAAGCCACGAGAGCCCGCATCGAGACGGGCCTGCTCGGCATCGTTGTATATCCGGGTGCCGTGTGCTGTCTGTGGGTTGTACGTCAGGCCGCCCTGATTTTCTGCGAGCCCGTCGAGCCAGTCCAGCGCATGATCGATTTCAATATCACCGAAACCAGCCCTGGAGAGCTCGTCGCGAAGTTCGTTCTGATCCGGTTCCGGTTCTTCTTCCGCGTCGACATAGGTCTCAAAAAGATACATCAGCACATCGAGTACGTTCTCTTTCATGCCTGGAGCCGCTCCCTATTTGTTCCGTATTAAATATTTGCCACCAGATAGTGCCTCGATTTTTTCCTCGAGCTCCAGGATCAGAAGCATGGAGGAAACCTGATCGATCGTCAATCCGGAATCTTCCGCAAGTTCATCGGCGCTGGCGGGATCGTAGGACAGGGTATTCAGCAGAATCTCATAGTCGGCGTCACGATCGATAGTCGGGGATTCGCGATGCACTGCGTCGGTATCATTTTCCATAAGATACCCGGCGAGGGCGCCTAACTCGCTGACGATGTCTTCCGCACTTTCGACAAGTTTGGCGCCCTGCTTGATCAGTTGATGGCAGCCGCGGGACAGGGGGCTGTGGATAGAACCGGGAATCGCAAACACTTCGCGGCCCTGTTCTCCGGCCAGCCGGGCTGTGATGAGAGAACCGCTGCGCCTTGCGGCCTCGACGACAAGCGTACCCAGACTCAGGCCGCTGATAAGCCTGTTGCGCTGCGGAAAATGCTCACGGCGAGGCGGACTCCCGAGTGGATATTCGGACACCAATGCGCCATTTTGTGAAATTCGATGCGCGAGATCACGATTGCCTGCGGGGTACACGCGGTCGATTCCATGGCCCAGGAATGCCACGGTCATCGCATCGGCATCGAGTGCGCCCTCGTGCGCCGACGTGTCGATGCCCTGCGCCAGCCCGCTGACAATGCAGAAGCCGCATTGCCCGAGGTGCTTCGCAAACTCGTAAGCATTTTCCCTGCCTCCGCGGGTCGGATTTCGGCTGCCTACAATCGACAAGGCCGGCATGTGGAGGGCGGCGGCGTTACCGACCATATATAAAAGAGTGGGTGGGCCCGGAATTTGCTGCAGCAGCTCCGGATAGTCATCAGAATCACAGGGAATTATCCGGTTGCCCGGTTTTTCCAACCAGGCAAGGGATTTGGCAATCGATCTTTCGTCGGGATTCAGCATCGCCGCGCGTAATTCATCAGTGACGCCGGATCTCGCCAAAGCTGCAGTGCTCAGGTGTGCGACTTTTTCCACAGCGCCATATTCATCGAGAAGCGCGGTGAGCTTGTCGACGCTGATTCGTGCATTGGCCAGAATCAGCCAGGCTCGATCCTTATCGCTCATAAAACCCCCTGACAGCAAATTAACCGCCCAAAAAAAGGCCGGTACCCCGCAAAGAGTACCGGCCCTTTTCAGGCTTTGATCACTCGGGGTTGCGTACGACGTCGAGTACGTGAATCGGGGTGGTTGCCTCCATCACGAGCCCGTATCCGATACGGTCATATACCTTAAATACCATGAGAGTGCCGGCTTCCTCATCCGGCAACTTTACCATTGCACCTCTAAACATCGAGCCGCTTGCATAATGGTCCCGCACAACTTCGCCCGTCTGCAAAATCGCCAGGACGTCTCCCGGTGCCAGACCGTCTCGTGCGCCACGATTTATGACCACGACCTGATACTGACCGATCATAGACACGCCATCTACTACCGCGATGATTCGACCATCAATCTCCGTATCGGGGGCCTTCGGGAAGAAATTCAGCGGAATCTCCACGGATTCCGGGATGAGACGATCGCCACTGAGCGCCTCACGATTAGTATCCGTCAGTGCAACAGTAGCCGGGTCGCCACCGCGAGCCAGCAAACCTTCGCCGACATAGATTCCCTGGTAGCCGATAAGCTTGTCGTCGTCCGGATCCCGTAATTGCTCACCGACGTGAACAACACTGTATTGCGTCCCTGGCTCGGTCGCCGGGAGGCCGCGCACGTAAATTTCGTTGCCGGCAGCCGCCATCATGTGATCGCCACGGGTCGCAACGATATACGGTAGTTTATCCACCTGCCCTTTCTCGAGAACGAGCCCCTTGGACAGGAACGCAGCTATTTTCTCATACGGAATGCTGGTGATTGCTTCGCTCAAGGGTGTCGACCTGGCCTGTGGCGATAAGCGGTATGCTGCCCCCCGGCTAACCGTGGTTACGCGCTGCCGGCCGTCGACATGAACCAGGGCGAGTACATCGCCCGGATAAATAAGGTGCGGGTTTTCAATCTGCGGATTGACATACCAGACTTCGGGCCAATACCACGGGTCTTTAAGAAAGGTTGCGGCGATATCCCAAAGCGTGTCACCGACCTGGACGATATATTCGTCGGGATGGCCTTCGGCAAGCGGGGTCCGGGACTCCGTTTGCTCAACCAGTTGCGGCTGGTAGGTCGTCTGGCTTGTGGCCGCCCCGCGATCCATGGATGACGAGCTACTGGGCGCCGTCGTCGTTCGCTGGACAGGAGCCGGGGCCTCGTCGTCATCTGCAAACGGATTCAGACCGCAGCCAGCCACTGATGCGGCCAGCACGATAACGGTCAGTCGTAGGCTGAGATTCATACAATTATTGCTGAGTGACATGATCGACGGGTGCTCCATCAAAGTAGTCTGAACCTGCCAGCAGGCAGGCGTTGCTATAATATGTCGTGTCGACGCCTTTCAGACTGCCAAACGCGTCACAATTCCGGCCCAATTAGGGCCGCGCAGCCTGATTTTCTGGTGATATTGTCCGTCATCTTATTCAATAAAGTCAAAAATTTAGGTGCATTTTATAGATATTGACACGAGTTAACTCGAGGATTCATGGCAATACTTGGCATTTTGGAGTTTCCGGATCCGAGACTGCGCAAGACGGCGGTTCCGGTCCCCGCTGTGGACGATGATCTGCACCGCTTGATCGACGACATGTTCGAGACAATGTATGCAGCACCGGGCATCGGACTGGCAGCAACCCAGGTGGATGTGCACAAACGGCTGCTGGTCGCGGACATCTCAACAGAGAAAAACGATCCGCATGTGTTGATCAACCCGGAAATTCTGGCGCAGGACGGCGTCACGGTAACGGAGGAAGGTTGCCTGTCTGTGCCTGGTTACTATGATGAAGTCGAACGTGCCGGGCATATTCGGGTCCGCTATCTCGATCGCGACGGAAATATTGCCGAAAAGGAAGCGGACGGCCTGCTGGCTGTTTGTATTCAGCATGAAATAGATCACCTGAACGGCAAGTTGTTTGTCGATTATCTGTCCGAGGCCAAGCGGCAGCGCATTCGCAAGAAGCTGATGAAAGATCGGAGACAACAGCCCGCACAAGCCGCGATACTCTAGTGGTCCATCAATATGGTCTTGTTGGATCACCAGCCCCGGATATTTCACCACTATGGGCGGCATCTGATAAAACAAGCGGGCTGACTCAGCACATTCCTTGAAGTTTAGAACCAGTTTATGAGCGGCAGAAGAATCTTGTTCGCCGGCACGCCGGATTTCGCGCTTGCTTCACTACGTGCGCTCTGCGATTCGGGCGTCACGCCGCTCGCGGTCTTTACGCAACCTGACAGGCCGGCAGGCAGGGGAAGGAAACTCAAAGCAAGTCCTGTCAAAGAATTTGCGCTAAGCAAAAAAATTGCGCTGCATCAGCCCGAATCACTTAAAGATACCGATGTCGTAAAGGATATTTCCGAATTACAGGCGGACCTGATGATCGTTGCGGCCTACGGGCTCATACTGCCGCAGGCGATTCTCGACCTGCCAAGGCACGGCTGCCTCAATGTTCACGCATCGTTGTTGCCTCGCTGGCGTGGCGCCGCACCGATACAGGCGGCAATTCTTGCCGGAGATGAGGAAACGGGCATCAGTTTGATGCAAATGACCGCGGGACTCGACAGCGGGCCCGTGTTCGCACAGCAATCTGTTCGAATTGGCGATACGGAAAGCGCAGGCGAGTTGCTTGACCGGCTGGCATTATTGGGCGGTGAAATGCTTTGCGAACAATTGCCGGATATCCTCGATGGCAAACTTGAGGCACAGCCGCAAGACGAGAATTCGGTAACATATGCCAGCAAGATCAGGAAAAATGATGCGGCGATGAACTGGCGCAAATCTGCCACAGAGTTGCTGCGGCAGGTGCGGGCGTATACGCCGGTACCCGGAGCATTCTTCGATGTCGACGGCGAGCAGGTCAAGTGCTGGTCGGCCGAGATTGCCAACGGGCAAGGCGGAACGGTTGGTACCGTAATATCTGCAGGGCGCAACGGTATAGATGTTGCCTGCGGGGATGGCGTGCTGCGAATGCTTGAATTGCAGCGGCCAGGACGGGGAAGAATCAGTGCAGGCGAGTTCACGGATCAAACGTCCATAATGGGCAGGCGACTGGACTGAACCCCTATGGATGAAAAGAAGACAGGCGCCCGGACCCGGGCCCGGGCGGCGGAAGCTGTCGATGCGGTCGTCAATCACGGCCGGTCACTCGATACTGCCTTAGCCCGGGTGGAAGCAGGCATAAGCCTGTCGGAGCGAGGCCTGGCAAGGGCTCTCTGTTACGGTACCTTGCGCTTTCACTGGCGCCTGCGGTCGCAGGTCAGTGCTTTGCTGGACCGGCCGCTCAAGGCAAAGGACAGCGTCATCGAGTCTCTGATCGCTGTTGGCATCTATCAGTTAACCGATACCCGAATACCCGACCATGCTGCGGTTTCGATGACAGTCGAAGCCTCAAGGGTGCTACGACGGCCGAAGTACGCATCCCTGATCAACGCGGTTCTCAGAACCTATCTGCGCAAGAACAGGCAGGCAGTGGAGCCTGCGGATGATGAGGCCCGCTACTCGCATCCTGTCTGGCTGCTCGAGCGATTGCGGTGCGATTGGCCGGATCACTGGCTTGAGATAGTGGAAGCGGGGAACAGGCAGGCACCGATGTGGCTCCGGGTAAACACTACCCGACAGTCTCAGGCCGGGTACATCAACGAACTCAATGAGTCCGGGCAAGCCGCAGACGACGCTGCGCCGCATCAGGTAATCGCCGGGTTCGACCAGGCCGTCAAGCTGGCGAGCCCTCGGCTTGTCAGTGACCTGCCCGGTTTCACTGATGGGCGGGTATCGGTTCAGGACGCCGCCGCGCAGCTGGCCGGACCCTGGCTGCTCCGGGGCGGCGGTAAACGCATCCTCGATGCCTGTGCGGCGCCCGGCGGGAAAACCGGGCAGCTGCTGGAACTTGCGGGGCCGGATGCCGATCTAACGGCTATTGATCTCGACGAGGAGCGGCTCGACAAAGTTCGCGAGAACCTGGCGCGGCTGGGCCTGTCCGCGACCGTTCTTGCGGCCGACGCATCAAAACCAGATGAGTGGTGGGACGGTGTGCAGTTCGACAGGATCCTGCTGGATGCACCGTGTTCGGGTGTTGGTGTTATTCGCCGCCATCCGGACATCAAGCTGCTGCGACGCGCTGAGGACATCGAAGCCCTGGCCAGATCGCAGCTGGCCCTGCTGCATGCGCTCTGGCCGCTCCTCGAGGCCAGCGGGCGGCTGCTCTACGTGACCTGCTCGGTCCTGACAGAGGAAAATGACGCGGTGGTGAGCGAATTTCTGCACACACACGCAGACGCCAGGGAAAACGATGTGTTGCCAAATAACAACATCCGCGATCTAATGCAGCGTAAGACATGCGGATATCAGATCCTGCCCGGCAGCCAGGACGTGGATGGCTTTTATTACGCATGTCTGGAGAAGATTGACTGACAACAACATGACTGGAAGAGCGATAACAGCCCTTGCTGCGATTCTCGTATGCGGCTTGATGACAACACTGTTCCTGATGCCCGCCGAGGCACAGGAAAGGCCTGATCGTGTGGGCTACTTTGATGTGCGATCGGCGTCGACGACCCTGGTCGACGGCGTGCACGTACTTGAATCCCGCCTTCAGCTCGTCCTGAGTGACGAAGCACTCGATGCGCTCAACAGTGGCGTCGCACTCCGGATTACCCTCAATCTCAAAGTTATCCGGGTCCGCCGCTTCTTCCCGGATTCGGTAGATGCCGAGCTCGTCGTTAACTACGAGCTCGAGTACCGGCCGCTGAGCCAGCGGTATATCGTCAGCAACCTGAACAGCGGTGATCAGGATTCATTCGCGACACTTTACTCGGCACTGAATAACCTTGGCCGGATTCAGGGCCTGCCGGTCATCGATGACTCGATTCTTGAGGCCGACAAGACTTACCGCATACGTCTGCGCGCCAGGTTGAGCACGGAACAATATCCCGTTCCTTTGCGGATTCTGTTTTTCTGGCGCGACCAATGGCACCTGGAAAGTGATTGGTTCGAATGGCTACTCGAAAGATAAAACAGCTGGTCTATACGGCGCTCGGCGCGACAGGCGTCGGGCTTGCCCTGACTGCGCTTTTTCTTCTCAGCCGTACCGCCCAGAACTCCGAGGACTTTGACCGGCTGCATATTCTGATTCTGCTGGTTAACGTAGCCGGTGTTGTCGTGCTGTTTGCATTGCTCGTCGGCAACCTCATCCGGCTGCTGCGTGATTACCGCACTCACGTGCCCGGGGCGAGACTCAAAGCCCGCATGGTCGGCATGTCGGTGACGCTTGCAGTCGTGCCGCTACTGGTAGTCTTTTACTTCTCGATGCAGTTCATAAACCGCGGCATCGATACCTGGTTCAACGTCGAACTCGAGAAGGGCCTTGATGATGCACTTGCCCTTAGCCGCGCCGCGCTCGAAATGCAAATGCGCGATCACCTGGCGACGACCGTAGAGATTGCGGAGCGCTTGAGGAACGTCAGCAGACGTCAGCTGATTTTCGAGTTAAGCATGCTGCGACGGGAAAGTGGTGCGAGCGAGATCAGCGTGTTCGGGCGCAACAGACGGATCCTGGCGACCAGTTCCGATTTCGCCGCGAACCGCCTTCCACAGGCGCCGAAAGACGAAGTGATTTTGCAGATCCGTCAAAACAGGCCGTTCGTCAGTCTCGATCCACTGGAGCGCGGTAGCTTCCAGATTCGCACGGCCGTTGCGTTCGGCGACGCAAGCCGGCCGGAAACCATAGGTCTCATTCAGGCGTATTTTCCGGTGTCGGAGAGAATCGGCCGCATGGCCAACAGCGTCGATAAGTCTTACAGCGAATACAAGCGGCTTCTCTATCTCCGTGAACCCCTCAAGAGAACTTTTACGCTCACGCTGACCGTCGTGTTACTGCTTTCGATGCTGGCGTCAGTCTATGGAGCATTTGTACTGTCCAGAAGACTCGTCGCGCCAATTCAGAACCTGGTTGCGGGAACCAGGGCAGTTGCCAAAGGGGATTTCGATACGCGCCTGCCAGCGCCGTCACGGGACGAGATCGGCTTTCTGGTCAGCTCGTTTAACGACATGATCGAGAAATTATCCGAGGCGCAGCGGCAGGCCAGCCTGAGTCAGGCACAAGTCGAAGCCGAACGCGCAAATCTCGAAGTCATCCTTGCAAGGCTCTCAACCGGCGTTGTGTCCCTGGAATCGGACCTCAGGATTCGCACGGCAAACCAGGCGTCGGGGGCCATTCTCAACGTCGATCTCGAAAACCGAATCGGCGAATACTTACCGGACGTCGCCAGGGGCGAGCCGCTTCTCGAGCAATTTGTTGATGTCGCGCGGGTTCATCTCGATGCCGGGGAAACCGAGTGGAGAGAGCAGATCGTGTTACGCGGCGAAGTCGGGCGGCGTGTGCTGACCTGCGCTTGCACGGCATTGCCAGGCGACGAGGATCACGCTGCGGGATTCGTGGTCGTCTTTGACGACATCACGGCGTTGCTCCAGGCGCAGCGGGACGCCGCCTGGGGCGAAGTTGCCAGGCGACTCGCACACGAAATCAAGAACCCGTTGACCCCGATACAACTCTCTGCAGAACGGCTGCGGCGCAAGTACATGAATACGATGTCGGAGGACGAAGTGCAGGTACTCGACCGTGCGACGCACACGATCGTGCAGCAGGTGGAGGCGATGAAGGAGATGGTGAACGCGTTCAGCGATTATGCACGCGCACCGGACATCGACATCAACGTATTCAATCTCGACAAGCTCGCGCATGAGGTTGTCGATCTGTATCGCGCACAGGCAAGCGGCATCGAGATCGTCTTGAACACAGATCCGACGCTGCCGGATATCGAGGCAGACATGGGCCGCGTGCGCCAGATGCTGCATAACCTGATACGAAACTCAATAGAGGCGCTGGAGAACTGCGACTACAAAGGACGCATCGAAGTCCGCATAAGCAAGACGGAAGTCCAGGAAACCGAGGTGGCCGAGATCGTTGTCGAGGATAACGGGCCCGGGTTCAAGACCGGATCCGTCAGCCAGGTCTTCGATCCGTACGTAACAACAAAGCCCAAAGGCACCGGCCTGGGCCTGGCAATCGTCAAGAAACTGGTCGAAGAACACGGCGGGACGATTGAAGCTGAGAACGCGGATGGCGGCGGGGCGGTGATTCGCATCCAGCTGCCTGTGAACGAAGCGGCGCGAGAAGCAATGATGGCAATATTGCCGGGCCGGGGAGAAATACGGAGGGACAGAGCATGAGCACACCCCATGTGCTGGTAGTCGACGACGAAGACGACATCCGGGTGCTGATAAAAGAAATCTTATCGGACGAAGGTTATGAGGTAACCAATGCAGCTGACGCTGCGGAAGCGCGCGCGGCGCGGCAGGAAGGCAAATTTGACCTGATACTGCTCGACATCTGGATGCCGGACACCGACGGAATCAGCCTCCTTCGGGAGTGGTCCGAGCATGCCGAACTCGACTGTCCGGTCGTCATCATGTCGGGCCACGGCACGGTCGATACGGCAGTCGAGGCGACGCGCCTCGGCGCTTTTGATTTCGTGGAAAAACCACTGTCGATCGCGAAGCTCCTCCGTACTGTCGAACGCGCCATCGAGTCATCGAAAAAGCGACCGAGCACAACGCGTCGGCTCCTACCTGCTCTGATGACGCCGGTGGGCCGGAGCAAGCTCATGCAAAGTCTTCGCGACCAGGTTCAGGAGTACGCCAACCACGACTCGCCGGTACTCCTGATCGGTGAGGCCGGAACAGGTCGCGGTGCGTTCGCCCGCTACATTCATGCTTTGAGTGATCGCGCCGAAGCTCCGCTGGTGAACCTGCTCGCGGCGTCCCTGACGGACAACAATGCCGAGGAACAGCTCTTCGGCACTGAGGCAAATGGCGAAATTCACAACGGTTACTTCGAGCGGGCGAAGAATGGCACGCTCATTATCGATGAGCTTACCGATCTCAACGACCTGGCACAGAAACTCATTCTGAGCGCCCTGGAACAGGGCGAGTTCGTCCGCCGCGGTGGGCACGAGCCTATCAAGTTGCAGGTTCGCGTTCTTGCGACTGTGAACGCTGATTACGATAGCAGGATCGCAGCCGGGACTTTGAGGAGAGAGCTCATATCCAATCTCAACACCTTGAGCGTGCGGGTCCCGCCGCTCAGGGAATACGCGGAAGACGTACCGGAGCTCTTGAGTTACTACGTCGACAAACTGGTCGACGGCGAGGGCCTATCGTTCAAAAGATTTGGCGTGGCCGCACAAAACCGGCTCAGAAATTATCCGTGGCCGGATAACGTACGGGAACTGAAGAACCTTGTTCGCAGACTTTTGCTAACCGGTTCCGGTGAAGAGATCAGCCTGGATGAAGTTGAGAAAGAGATCGCGGTGGTCGCACACGCCGATCAGCCGTTAGTCAAACAAGATCTCTTGTCACTGCCTTTAAGGGAAGCACGCGAGCAATTCGAGCGGGCTTACTTGCAGCAGCAACTCGTACTGTGTGACGGCAAGGTCGGGAAGCTCGCTAAGCGCGTGGGCATGGAAAGAACGCATCTCTATCGCAAGCTACGTTCGCTGGGTGTCGACTTCAGATCTGTAGCCACGGAAGAGTAGCTTCTAAAGAGGTGTCAGTTTTATTTTTCTGCAGAAAAATAAACTTGATACCACTGCTGTCCCCTAAAGCCGGTACCACGATCAGGGACATGGGTTGCAAGGCTTGTCTCAGAGACCGTGGCCCGCAGGGATGCGGGCCCCGAGCCTACATGGACGTACTTGCGGCGTGTCTCTGAGACAAGCCTTGCAATCCATGTCCGTAGCGAGACACTCCACCAGAACCCCATACAATCACTTCGTTCCAGCCGCTGCAACATTCGTTTATGGGACAGCAGTGACCTGATACCTTTTTAGAAGAGCAATCTGCTGGCTCTGTGCGCCGGTACTATTTTGCCGTCACGCAGAAACCTGATGCCGGGCTTTGCAAAATCTTCAATGCTCAATCCGCGAATCAGGTTTAGTGCTTTCTGATTCTCGTCAATCTGCGGGCCGCCCGGTCTGATCTGTATGGTCGAGTGAATCCAGCCCTCGACAAAATTACCCGTTCCATCAATGGTTACGATCAGGATTGGTGCGATGCCTTTGATGCCTTCAACGCTGATGCCGTAATAGGTGGCGAAGTTTCCGAGGCTGTAAGCGATCAGGCGGCCCTTGTAACGCTCCATTGCACGCGCGACATGCGGGCCATGGCCGATCACGAGGTCCGCGCCGGCATCAACCATTAGTCGTGAGAATTTCACGACATCGCCGCGTGGTTCACCGTAATATTCCTCTTCGTCAAACGGCAAATGGATGACATCTCGCCCCTCGGCGCCGCCGTGAAAGGAAACAATGACGATGTCGTGCGAGTGTGCACACTCGGCAACCGTCGCGGCTGACTGCTCGTAGTCGAGCATCATGTTGGAATTCTTCGTAACCGCGAACGCAATCAACGCAACGCTAAGTCCGTTGGATGTGAAAGTCGCGAAATCGCCTTCAAGGCCGGAATGGTGTATGCCCGCGGCGGCAAGCGTCTGCATCGTCGCCAGGCGGCCCTCTTCGCCGAAGTCCCGGGCGTGATTATTGGCGAGACTCAGCACGTCGAATCCGGCATCGACAAATCGATCGACGTACCGCGGTGGCGAGCGAAACCGATAGCAGGCTGCCGGATTGCTGCATTTCTTGCCGGGCTCACCGCCATCAAGCAACACTCCTTCGAGATTGCCGAAAGTGATGTCGGCTAAGGACAGTACTGGCGTTACGGCTTCAAGAAAACCGACGGCATCGTCGTCCGGCAGATGGTTGTCGGGGTAGTCGGTGCCGAGCATCATGTCGCCAACGGCGGCAATAGTCAGCCTGATTTCTGTCTTGTGTTCACTTGCTGCGGCCGGGGCCGGCGCCGTGTCGGAAATTATTTCGATACTTTCTTCTTCGAATTGCGGCGGTTCGCCTTCCGGCGCCGTCGCGCAGGCCGAGATTAATAAGACTACGGGGAAAAGACGGATTACGGTCCCGGTGGCCCAACAAGGTTGTACTGTTGGACCACTAGTCGCCAAGTCTGATTCTCAGTACATCAATCTGCGCCTGCCGGAGGCGGCTTCTGAGCACGTTCAGCTCATCGAGATCGTCAATCGGGCCGATTCGGACGCGGTGGTAGGTCTTGTCGTCAATCGTCACGCGCTGAATCTTGGATTCGATTCCCTGCATTGCAAGATTTGCCCTGCGTCGATCGGCGTCCTTGTATTCAGTAAACGAGCCGGCCTGGAGAACATACACGCCGGGTTTAACAACAGCCTGAGGCCCGGAGTCCGCCCGCACATCAGGTTCCTGTTCCGGGATGATGACTTCGAAATTCGGGAGCATGCTGTAGAAATCAAAGCGCGACCTGGGGGGCTTCTCCGGTTGGCTTCTGGCTTGCTCGCTGTTGTTATCGATGTTCGCCGGTGGCTGCGCGAGCGGTTCTACGGCAACGCCCGGGCTGCGGTCGTTGATGTAAATCGCGAATGCAACCGACAGTCCGATTGTGAGCCCGAACATCATCCAGACCCAGCCCGGATACTCTTCCTTGCGTGTTTTTCGTCTGCGCTGTCTTCTGGCCATTGTCTTACATCGAGTCCGGTGCCGATACACCGAGGATGTTCAAGCCATTGGCGATAACCTGACGCGTGGCGGCGATCAATGCGAGTCGCGCATTTCGCAGCTCGTCTTCGTCAACTATGAATGTGTGCGCGTTGTAGTAAGTATGAAATTCGCTGGCAAGGTCGCGGAGATAATGCACGAGGTGTTGTGGCGCCCGGTTGTTTGCAGCGAGCTCAATGATCTCGGGGTATCGACTCAGTGTGCGCATCAGCGCTTTCTCATGAGTCTCGGCGAGAGCGGCAAGGTTTTCGAGGCCGGGCCCTTTATCCCATTTCATGGATTTTTCATTGAGCTGCCGGAAAACGCTTGCGACACGCGCATGAGCGTACTGTATGTAATAGACGGGGTTGTCATTCGAATGTTTTTTCGCGAGTTCCAGATCGAAATCGAGATGCTGATCGTTCGATCGCATCACATAAAAGAACCGCGCGGCATCATTGCCGACTTCCTCGCGAAGCTGACGCAATGTCACAAAGCTGCCCGAGCGTGTCGACATCGACAACTTTTTATCGGCGCGGTAGAGGCTGACAAACTGAACGAGTTCGACTTCCAGGCAGTCACCGGCATAGCCCATTGCTTCGAGGCCGGCACGAACCCTCGCGACATAGCCATGGTGATCCGATCCGAGAACGTCTAGCAAGTGATCGTAGCCCCGTTTGCGTTTGCCGTAGTGATAAGCGATATCCGATGCAAAGTAAGTTGTCTTGCCGTTTTCTCGGACGACGACGCGATCTTTTTCGTCGCCGTAGTCGGTGGCCCGGAACCATGTCGCACCGTCTTTTTCATATAGCATGCCACGGTCTTTGAGGAGTTGAAGCGCATCGCTGATCAGGCCCTCGTCGGTCAGGCTTTGCTCGGAAAACCAACGGTCGAATTCGATGCCAAAGCCCTTCAGATCGTCTTCGATGTCTGCACTGATCCTGGTATGCGCTTCGTGTCGCACATACCGAAACAGATCCTCGCCGAGGAGTTCACCGGCTTTCCGGATAAGTGCGTCGATGAATTGTTCCTTGTCGCCAGCGGGTGCATCCGGGGGCAGGTCCGAACAGAGTTTGTCAACGCTTACGTCGGGTAATTGCGAGTTGTCAACAGACGCAGCGATTTCACCAATGTAATCACCTTTGTAGCCTGCCTCCGGAAAAGGCACGCGCTCGCCCCTCTGTTCGAGCATTCTTACCCAGACGCTGACGCCGAGAATATCCATTTGTCGGCCCGCATCGTTCAGGTAGTACTCTCGATCGACCGGGTAGCCGGCAGCTTCGATCAGGTTGCCGAGAGTTGCGCCGTACGCCGCGTGACGGCCGTGACCGACATGCAGGGGGCCCGTCGGGTTCGCAGATACGAATTCGATCAAATAGCGGGGTTTTTCCTTCGCTTTCTGCCTGCCGTAGTTGTCGCCGTTGTCGAGAATGCTGGCTATTTCCTGATGAAATGCCGCACTGGCAACGTGAAAATTGATGAAACCAGGGCCAGCAAGCTCGACTTTGTCAACGAACTTGCTGGCAGGCAAATATTCGATGATTTGTGCGGCAAGCTCTCGGGGATTTTTGTCGACGGACTTAGCAAGGCGCATCGCGATATTCGTTGTGAAGTCACCGTGACGAGAGTCGCGCGTACGTTCTACGGACTTGCTGATCGACGACAGCTCTGGTGCGTCTGCGAGCTCCGGTATAAGCGCAAGGGCCTGCTCGACAAGATGTGCAATGTTGCTCTTCAATGACGTGCCTGGGAACCGCTTGAGTGAAGTATGCGCGCTGGGGACGGGAGCCGGCAATGGCCCGGAGGAGCCGGCCATTCTAACGCGGCAGCAGAAAAGCTCAATTAGAAGAGCTCGATCGGGTCCACGTCGACAGACCAGCGCACGCGGCGGGCAGTCTTATCGGTTTCAAGTTCGGGCCGCAACGCCTGTAACAAGCGATGCAGGGCCTGCCGGTCGGTGCTTTGCAGGAGTAATTGTGCATGGTAACGGCCGGCCCTGCGCTCCATCGGCGCGCTGACGGGGCCCAGGATGCTGACATTGCTCAAGCCCACCGCCTGAGCTTTCCCCCGGGCGGCCTCGAGAAACCGGTGCGTATCGCTACGTTTGTGTGCCGCTGCGCGTATCAAAGCCAACCGTGAAAAAGGCGGCCACGAGGCTGCCAGTCTTTCCTGCAACGCCGATCGGGCAACCCGCTCATAACCTCCCCTGAACAACTCGCCCCAGAACGGATGCTTCGGGAATGCCGTCTGAATGATGACTTCGCCCTGGCGCTGTTCGCGCCCGGAGCGCCCGGCGACCTGAATCAGGCTCTGCGCCAGGCGTTCACTCGATCGAAAATCCGTCCCGAAGAGGCCCTGGTCGGCATTGATAACGCCCACCAGTGTCAGCTTCGGAAAATGATGGCCTTTCGACAGCATTTGAGTGCCGACGAGAATATCTGCGTCACCCTGCGTCGCCAGCGCCAGCGCTTTGTTCATCGTGTCTTTCAGCCGGGTGCTGTCGCTGTCGACGCGCGTAATCCTGCGGTCAGGGAATTGATGGGCAAGCGACTCTTCGAGCCTTTCCGTACCCTGGCCCAGGGGCCGGAAGGGCCCGCTGCATTCCGGGCACTGCTGCTCTATCGGTCGGCTCGCGCCGCAGTGATGACAAAGAAGCTTCGGGTCACCGGCATGCACGGTCATGCGCGCATCACATCGCCGGCACTCCGCGATATGGCCGCAGCTCGAACATATCAAGGTCGGTGCAAAACCCCGCCTGTTCAGAAAAATGAGAACCTGCCCACCGGCCCGCAGGTTTTCTTCGATGGCCTTGAGCAAAGGCAGGCTAATGCCGTCGTATGCGGGTTGTTGATTGAGGTCGACAAGCCTCATTAACGGAGGTACCGCACTGCCAGCGCGAGATGGCAATGAGACATGCTGATACATCCCCTCGGTACAGTGTTGCAGTGATTCGATAGAAGGCGTAGCCGAACCGAGAACGATCGGAACACCCAGGTGTTTTGCTTTGGCTACTGCGAGGTCCCTCGCGGAATAACGCAAGCCTTCCTGCTGCTTGAACGAGCTGTCATGCTCTTCGTCGACGACAATCAGTCCCGGGTTCTTTAAAGGCGCGAAAACCGCCGAACGCGTACCGAGCACGAGCGATGCGGATCCGTTTCTTGCGCTGCGCCATGCGGACAATCTGATACTGTCGGGCAACGAGGAATGCAGCAAGGCCGGTTCAATGCCAAGGCGCTCTTTCAGGCGCGAAACGAATTGCGGCGTCAGTCCGATCTCCGGAACGAGCACCAGCACCTGACGGCCTGCATCCAGAACGTCTTTCATGAGGTGCAAATAGACTTCCGTCTTGCCGCTGCCGGTGACGCCGTCAAGCAATGAGACATGAAAACCCGGCTGCCCACGCACTACATCCAGCGCTTTACTTTGATCCACATTCAGGGTCGGACCGTCGGTCGCGTCTCCGATCTGCGGTTCGAAGTCCGGTTCCGATGGCGATTCGAATAAGCGGAGCCATGATTTATCCAGCATGGTTTTTCGAACACGGCGCCATCCAGGCATAGCGTCGTCGAGCAGATCGAATCTCACGCCATCGTTAGCATGGCCGCCAAGGAACTCGAGAAGCTCTGCCTGGCGCGGCGCCTTTCTTGCGAGGGCGGACAAGGATTGAGCGGCGCCTTCGCCGGTGATGGCAACTCGCTGAACGACTGGATTGAGGGGTTTACCCTGGCGCAGCAGCGCCGGCAACGCCGCGGCAACGACTTCGCCAATGGGGTGATGATAATAGTCGCTCGTAAAGTGGATCAGCCACCGGTCCGGCTCGCGGAGGATCGCCGCGTCGTCGAGTGTCGATAAGACGCGACGCAGTTTGGACAGCGGCAGCTCGCTCTGCGTCGCGTGGGCAAGGACCATTCCGATCTGCCGCTGCCGGCCGAAGGGCACGAGAACCCGGCAGCCGGGCGGAGGAGCCGGGGTAGGCGCAGAGGACGCTGGCAGATAGTCAAAGAGCCGCGAAAGCGGCGCATTGATAGCGACCCGTAAAATCGGTTCCTTGCTCATTTATTGTTTAAAGTCAAAGACATATGCTTATTCATTACGGCCGGGATTTGCCGGACCAGTCATTATGTCAAGCCAATCGGGGCGCACTTTGTGCCCTTTTTCGGTCAACCGCCCGCCCGCCCGGGCGTTATATAGGCGTGACACGTTATTAGACCCCGTGATGGAGTCAAGATGTTTGACAGAAATGAGACGGATCTCGAGTGCCCGATTGCCGGAATAGGCAGAGGATGAGCGCTTGCGCATGTGAATTTGCGGTATCGTCCATCCGCGAACATTTTACGGGGACGAAAGAGCTGCAGCGAGAACAGGAACTCAACCGGTTTTTGGCAGACGTTGAAAGGCGTGCCCTGCGAATCGCGGAGATATCTATTCGCGATCGTGATGAAGCGCTGGATCTCGTGCAGGAGGCGATGATCAAGCTGGTGCGCAATTATGCAGACCGGTCTAACAATGAATGGACGCCGTTGTTTTACCGGATTCTGCAAAACGGAGTCCGGGACTGGCATCGACGGCAGGCGGTCCGCAATCGCGTCATGGTCTGGTTCGGCCGTTCCACCAGCGATGGCCGAGACTACGATCCGGTTGCCGCCGCACCGGACCCGGCTGGCAGGACGCCGGATGAAACCCTGCAAACGGAGCAGGCGATGGAGAGCCTCCAGCTTGCAGTTGCAGCGCTACCACGGCGGCAGAAGGAGGCATTCATGTTGCGCACATTCGAGGGACTGAACGTGGCTGGAACAGCCGTCGCCATGGGTTGCAGCGAGGGCAGCGTAAAGACACATTATTCTCGCGCGGTACATTCGTTGCGGGACACATTGGGAGAGCACTGGCAATGAACGAGCGGGATGCGAAATCCGCCAAAATCGACGATCGGCTTCTCGTCACGAAGGCGAAGGAACTCTTCGATCAAAGTGTGGACGGGCTTGATGCGGAAACGCGGTCACGCTTGAATCGTGGCCGGCATGAAGCGCTCGCGCAGCTTCGGCCGGGTGTCCGTTACGGGCAGTGGCTGCAATGGAATCAGCGGACATTACCAGCTGCCGGCGTCGCCGCAGCCGCGGTGGTTGCCGTATTGATCTGGACCGGTAGGCCGCCGGTTGACGACCTGACACCACCAGCCACGGCAAGTGACTTCGAAATTTTGCTGGCGGAGGATAGTTTCGAGATGCTGCAGGAGCTCGAATTCTATAGCTGGATAGACTTTGAGGCGGAACTTGTCGACGAGCTGGACACGAATGGCAACGTCGGCTGATAAGAGGCAGCCGGATTACTTGCTCAGCGTTGCAGTCCTCTGGGGCTTATTTGGATGTAGCGGCGTCGTTGCAGCAGATGATGAACAACCCGACATGGAGTTCCTGGAATACCTTGGAAGCTGGGAAGAATCGGATGAGGACTGGCTGCTGTTTGATGGACTGGGAAACGACACGGTGGCAGCCGATGTGAATAAGCGGAGCGGTCCCGAGCTGGAAGGCAAGGAATCGACGGAGTCAGAAGATGAAAGCTAAATGGAGAGTGTCAATCGGTGCATTGCTGTTACTGGCAATAAGCGGCGTATCGCTGGCACAGGACGAACACAATTCCTGGGAAAGTCTCAGCGAGGAACAGCAACGGGTTCTGGGCCCCTATGCCGATTCCTGGAGCACGTTCACGCCTGAACGGCAGGCGCGATTGTCGGCCGGTGCGAAGCGATGGACGGGCATGTCCCGTGGCGACAGAAAAGCCGCAAAGAAACGGTTTCAGGCGTGGCGCAATCTTTCCGATGAACAACGCGATGTGATTCGGTCGCGGTATCTCGAGTTCCAGGGAATGTCGCCAGGGGATCGGGCGGGTATCCGCAGGGCCTATGATAGCTTTCGCCGCATGCCGCCCGACCGGCGCCGGGAATTGCGGGACCGTTATAGAAAAATGACACCGGATCAGCGTCAGCGGGTACGGCAGAGGTTAAGGGATCGTGCCACCGATCGTCCGCGGCCGACGGACCGGTAATAAGAAACGGGAACAAGTCGAAAAAAAGGCCGACCCGCCAAAAATCTGGAGTGCCACAGATTTTTTTGGCGGGTCGGCCCTTTTTTCTCTACTCGGGTCTGTCCCGGGGTCCGTCCCTATTATCCTGACGGGCGATATGTTGCTACATCAAATAGATTTTACTTCCTGAATGAGCTGACTCGCCATCTCCTGGCCATCGCCATACAACATTCTTGTCTGGTCCAGGAAGAACAATGCGTTCTCGATGCCTGAGAATCCGACGCCCTGTCCGCGCTTGATAACGATGACATTCTTCGCATGATCGGCATTCAGGATCGGCATGCCGTAGATCGGGCTTGCGGGATCCGTTCGCGCAGCCGGGTTGACGACATCGTTTGCGCCGATAACAAGAGCGACGTCCGCGCTTGCAAACTCGGCGTTGATCTCGTCCTGGTCATAAATAATGTCGTAAGGCACGCCGGCCTCCGCCAACAACACATTCATATGGCCCGGCATTCTTCCCGCGACCGGGTGAATCGCGAACTTGACGTCGACGCCGCGGCTTATCAGTAACTGGGCGAGTTCCCACACTTTGTGCTGCGCTTGGGCAACCGCCATGCCGTAGCCAGGCACGATCAGCACTTTGTCGGCAAACGCCATCATGACGCCGACGTCGGCCGCTTCGATAGGCTTCATACTGCCGGAGATATCGCTGGCTTCGCCCACCACCTCGTCACCGAATCCGGAGAAGAGGACGTTGGCAAGAGAGCGATTCATTGCTTTGGCCATCAACTGTGTCAAGAGCGTACCGGCCGCGCCGACGACTGTACCCGCAATGATCATCGCGGCGTTCTGCAATACGAAGCCTTCAAAGGCGACAGCAAGGCCGGTCAAGGCGTTGTAAAGAGAAATGACGACCGGCATGTCGGCGCCGCCGATCGGTAACGTCATCGTCACGCCGAGTATCAGGGCGAGCAGGAAGAACACGGAGACGAGGTTTATGTCGCCATGCTGGAAGACGATAATGCCCGCAAGGCCGACCGTCGCTGTCAGCAACAAAAGGTTGAGAAGTTGTTGGCCGCCGAAGCGAACAGTGCTCTTCATCAGTCCCTGTAACTTCGCAAACGCAATGAGGCTGCCGCTGAATGACACGGCACCGATCATGCCGCCGAGGACAGCGAGCGTGCCGAATACCAGGCCATGCTCCTCTCCACCTAACAGCTCAACCGCGGCAATCGCCGCTGCGGCACCGCCGCCCATGCCGTTATAAAGTGCGATCATCTGCGGCATGTTGGTCATCGCGACTTTCTTGCCGCTGACCCAGGCAAGCACGCCACCGATAAAGATGGCCACCATCATCAGGGCGTAATTGCCCATGCCCGGGTACAGGAATGTCACCAGCGTTGCAACGACCATGCCGGCGCCGGCCCAGATGATGCCGCCGCGCGCCGTCACCGGAGAGCTCATCCGCTTGAGGCCGAAAATGAACAGGATTGCCGCGATGAAATAACTGGCTTCGATCACCGAACGCATCGAGACAAATTCGCTCATGAGCCTTTCTCCTTGCTGCTCTTGAACATCTCGAGCATTCGCTCGGTGACGACGTAACCGCCGACTGCGTTTCCGGCGCCGAGAAATACGCCGATGAAGCCGATTGTGAGCTCCATTGTCGTGTCGGCCCTGCCAAGGGCAACCATTGCACCGACCAGAACGATGCCGTGCACGAAGTTCGATCCCGACATCAATGGTGTGTGAAGAATGGACGGCACGCGCCCGATGATTTCGTGGCCGACAAACGCTGCCAGCATGAAAATGTAAAGTGCGATGAATCCGTCAATCATCGGGCAGGTCCTCCTTCGATGGCTTCCCGTGTTGCTTCATGCTTTATCTCACCGTCACGCGTCAGAGCGGTTTGCGCGAAAACCTCATCCTCCCAGTCAATGTTCAACTCGCCGTCTTCGATCGCCGGCTTGATGAAATTGAATAGATTCCTGGCATACATCTCGCTTGCATGCCTGCCCAGCGAGGCGGGAAGGTTGACTGGCCCGACGATCTTCACATTGTTTTCAATGACCGTTTCGCCAGGCTTGGTCAACTCGCAATTGCCGCCCGTTTCCGCCGCGAGATCGATAATGACGGCGCCGGGTTTCATCATCGCAACCGCTGCCGCGGAAATGATTCGCGGGGCAGGCCGCCCTGGAATCGCTGCTGTGGTTATAACAACGTCCGAGCGTGCGATTTCTTTTTCGAGCGCGGCCTGTTGCTGTTCTTTTTCTTCATCCGTCAGTTCGCGTGCGTAGCCGCCTTCGCCCTCGGCACTGACTCCTGTTTCGACGAATTTTGCACCGAGTGATTCGATCTGTTCCTTCGTTGCACTACGCACGTCGTAGCCCGTGACGATTGCCCCAAGGCGCTTGGCGGTCGCAATCGCCTGCAAGCCGGCCACGCCTGCGCCGATGACGAGTACCAGCGCGGGCCGAATCGTGCCGGCGGCAGTTGTCAGCATCGGGAAAAACTTATCCAGGGTGGTCGCCGCGAGCAAAGCCGCCTGGTAGCCGGCGGCAGCGGCCTGGGATGAGAGAACGTCCATGCTTTGTGCCCGCGAAATTCGCGGTATGAGTTCCATTGCGAAGCCCGTGTGCTTTTTATTTTTGAGGGCCTTGACGAGGCTTGGATTCGAGTGCCCGTACATCAGTCCGACGACGACGGATCCGGAGCTGAGCTTGTTAACGGCATTCTCGCTGGCTGGCTGCACCGTAAACAACAGATCAGATTTCGCAAGCACGCCTTTTGCATTGGTGAACTCGACGCCCTCGTAATCGGAGTCGAGTAGTTGCGAGCCCAGTCCAGCACCATGCTCCATGACGATCGCAACACCCAGGCCCTGAAGCTTGCCAGTGATCTCCGGGGTAAGGGCGACCCGTGTTTCAGATTGCAGAGTCTCCTTCAGCACGCCAACAGTCAGCGGCATCGTATGTCTCCAAAAGCCAAGAAAATTTGATCTAGCATCGCGCACTATAGCGACAGAATAATGACTGACGAATAGGTGATTTCCGAGTATCCACGTAGCTGAATGCTGTTTTTGGGACGGGTATCCACCCTTCTGTCACGCGAAACGCGAATAATGACATAGCACGGGTGTTTCGCAAATATGCGCCAGATTTGATTTTTGTTCGGCGTCCTGCAAACTACAGTACTGGGGAGTGTGGGAGCATATGTTTTACGGGTCAGCTTCAGATATTTCGCAGCAAGTACTGCGAACCGATGTGGCCGGCATGCCGCTCGAATGGATCGATTACCGTGAGGCGGTACGCCTGTACCACACGGAGCAGGTTGCCTATGCCTGCGGCAGCCGCCTGTATACGGTGTATGGCGGATACAGTGCGATCAGTGGTTGCCGAAGCGCCATTGACGTCAATTCGATCATTTCTACTCGTGGCACGAGCAAGGGACTGACGTTTGTGCGCAATGAGTATGTGCCGCCACTGAATAACCGGACGCTATTCAAGCGTGATGCGAACCTGTGTCTCTATTGTGCAATGCGCTTTCCGACCAGGGACCTGACCAGAGATCACATCACGCCACTTTCGCATGGTGGCCGGGACGTCTGGAACAATGTTGCGACGGCTTGTCGGCGTTGCAATAATCATAAGGGTGGGCGGACGCCTGAGCAGGCTGCATTGCAATTGATTGCAGTACCGTTCACACCGACTTACGCCGAGTACATTTATCTCAAGGGCCGCAAAGTTCTCGCCGACCAGATGCAGTACCTGCTTGCACATATTCCCCGTTCCAGCCCGCTCCATGCGCGGCTCAGCGATCATCTATCGGTCGGCGAATCAGCGGGTAATGCAATATCTGATTGATGCCAGCGTTTATGTTTTTCGGGCGCATTATTCGATGCCCGACGACATGGTCGATGACGATGGCAACCCGATAAACGCACTCTATGGTTACTGCCGCTTTCTCGGCAACTTCATGGAACAGGTAAAGCCGGAATACGTGGCTGTTCTTTTTGATGAAAGTTTGTCGAAGTCCTTTCGCACAAAAATCTATCCCGAGTACAAAGCAAACCGCGAGCCTGCGCCGCCGGAATTGAAGCGGCAGTTCGCGCAGTGCCGCCGGTTCACAAGAGCCCTTGGCCTGATGGAATGCGCGAGCCCCGATTACGAGGCGGATGACCTGATCGGAACGCTGGTTGCGGAGGGACGAAAGCAAGGTCGACCCTCCACGATCGTCAGCCGGGACAAGGATCTGACTCAGCTTGTTTCCAAGGTCGATGTGTTCTGGGATTTCGCGGGGAAAGGCCGCATTAAATACGACCAGATTCCGGAATTCTTCGGTGTATGGCCGGAGCAGATCGCCGATTTCCTCGCGCTCGCCGGGGACAGCGCCGATAACATTCCAGGCGTGCCGGGCGTAGGTAAGAAGACCGCCGCCGCCCTGTTGCAGCATTTCGGCAGTCTCGAAAAGGTGTATGACAACCTTGAGCGCGTTCACGAAGTGAACGTTCGTGGTGCAAAAACGCTCGGGGACAAGCTGAACACGCACAAGGATGCGGCAATGCTCGCGCGCAAGCTGACCGGCCTGGTCTGCGATGCCGTGTTTGAAAGGCCGGCATCTGACCTGCGTCCGGTCGCGCCCGACCTCGGCGAGATCAACGCGCTTTTCGACGAAGCAGGCATCGGTCAGGCACTGCGACGGCAGGCGGCACGCGTCTCGGATCTGGCCTAAACAGATTTCGCCCGTCAGGACGGGCGATCTTAGAGCTTAAGGATGCCTGACTGGCAAGACATCTTCGCAGCACTTCGGGAAGACGCTGTTTCCGTAGCGGATAACGCCAGCCCCCGCCCCGTCGGTGGTGGCGACATCAGCGCCGCCTGGCAAATCGATACTGACGACGCAGCGGTCTTTGTCAAAACCGGGCCCGGGAATTCACTCGACATGTTCGAAGCGGAGGCAGAGGGGCTTCGTGAGCTCCGCGCAGTAAAGGCAGTTCGCGTGCCGGATGTCCTGGCTTGCGGTGTGACAGCAGATGCCGCATACCTCGCGATCGAATGGATCGAGTTCGACCGGCCGACCAGCGGTACGGAGCGCCTCTTCGGACAGCAGTTGGCGGTCATGCATCGTAATTGCAAAAAGAAATTCGGCTGGCACCGCGATAACACCATCGGCAAAACGCCTCAGCACAATCAATGGTCAAGCGACTGGGTGGAATTCTTCAGGCATCAACGCCTGGGCTTTCAGTTGCAGCTTGCATCCAGCAACGGCTTCGGCGGTGAGCTGCAATCGGCCGGTACGGAATTGAGTGAAAATTTCGCGCTGCTTTTTCACGATTATCAACCGGCAGCATCGATTCTGCATGGCGATCTCTGGGGCGGTAATTGGGCGGCGACGAACGGCCAAGCTGTGATCTTTGACCCGGCCGTCTATTACGGCGATCGGGAATCCGATATTGCGATGACCAAGTTATTCGGTGGTTTTGGGCCTGAGTTTTATGCGGCGTATCAGGAGAGCTGGCCGATGGAACCGGGTTACGAAAACAGGCTCAAGCTGTATCAGCTCTACCACATCCTCAACCACTTGAATCTTTTCGGAAGCGCTTATCTCGGCAGGGCGATGCGGCTGATCCGGGATATCAATGCGAGCACTGCAGGTTAGTGGTGCAACAAAACAGCCTGTTAGTCGCCGTCGTCGGGCGCCAGAAAATCTGCCTCAAACAAGTAAAGCGTCGTTCCTTCCGGCGCCTCGATCGATAAGAATGCGGATTCGTATTCTGGATTCGTATCGATGTTCAGGCCATGCCTTTCGGCATCAGCCAAAACCGACGTCAGATCATGGCAGATAAAACAGGGGGAGGGCTTACTGAGCGCCTTGTGCTCACTGAGTCCCAGTGACATGCCGGCGGCAGCGAAGCGAAGGTGCGGTGTCGGCTCCTCGCGAAGTTCAAGCATCACTGGCGCCAGCGGCGCCCAGAAACGACCGGCGCTCATCGCATCGCGTGCAGGCAGGCTCATTTCAAACCAATCACCGCAAATCGACTTTTCGATATCCTCTGCGGCCGGTGAAAACGTCCTGGCTTCGATCATGCTAATCATGTGGCCGTCGCGATCACAAAAGCTGAGTTCGTTGAACACGTCATTGTCGATCTTCAGCAGATCGAAGTCGAATCCGTGATCGGACATTGCACGTGCGTGTTGGGCGAGATCTCGATGGACAAAAGTCAGCGTGGGCCCGTCAACAGCCCGATCGTGCAGGCCAATACACAATTCGCCGTCGCTAACGACAGCGTATTTGTACGGCCAGACATCTCCAACTTCCAGTTCTGAAAAACCGAGCGCCCTATAAAATCTCAGCGACTCGAGGATGTCGGGCGCCTGTACGCTGATTTCGAGAAACTCCCCGAGCAACGTCAGCGCTCCGCACCCATTTTACGTGCACGCTGCAGGCTCTTGTCCATTTCACGCGCCGCTTCAGACAGGCTCCAGTCCGGGGATGCTTCCGGCCAGCCAGCGACATTTCTTTCGATCAGGCGGCATAAGAAACTGACGTGGTCGTCGCGGGCATTGAGCGCCGGGATGTAGCGAAGCTCTCCGCCGCCGGCTGCGGTAAAGTCGCCGGCGTATCGTATTGCGATCTCTTCAAGAGTCTCAAGACAATCCACGGCGAACCCCGGGCACACGACGTCGATCTTATCGAGTTTCTCTGCGCCCCAGGTTCTTACTGTGTCATCCGTGTATGGCCGCAACCACTCTTCCCGGCCAATACGCGATTGAAAACTTAACTGCCAGGTGCCTTCATCGAGCTCCAGTGATTCTGCAACAAGCCTTGCGGTTTTCTGGCACTGACAGTGATAGGGGTCTCCTTTATCGAGTAATCGACGAGGGAGGCCGTGAAACGAGAACAAAAGACGCTCACCACGGCCATGCAGGTCCCAGAAATCACGAGTGCTGGCGGCTATCGCAGAGATATACCCGGCCGAGTCGTGATAATGGTTGATGAAATGCAATTCCGGGACCCAGCGGCGGCGGCTTAGTGCGGTGGTCACCAGGTCAAAAACGGATGCCGTAGTCGTGCCGGAGTACTGCGGATAAAGGGGCAGCACGAGCAATCGCCGGACATACTGCCGGTACATACTCTCCAATGCGCTGTCTATCGATGGATTGCCATAGCTCATTGCCATCTTGACATGCGTGGCCCCGGACAGACGAGTGGAAACTTTTTCCTGAACCGAGCCTGCGATGTCCATTGAATGCAAAAGAAGCGGTGAGCCCTGGTCTGTCCATACTTTTCTGTAGGCGACCGCCGACTTTTCGGGTCGCACACGGAGTATGTAGGCGTGGAGCACAAGCCACCAGATCCAGCGGGGCAACTCCACAACGCGGGGATCGGCCAGGAACTGCTTCAGGTAACGTCTCACGGCATCCGGCGTTGGTGCATCGGGCGTGCCTGTGTTGACGAGCAGGATGCCAAGGGACTCCGGAAGTCCATGCTCATACTCGGGCGAAGATTCAAAAGGTGGCATATAAGGGATTGCCCGTGGTCAGTTTACGCAAGTGCTTGAGTAACAATACTAAATCACCGGAACTGACGCTAGCCCGCACAGCGCAGGTCGGCTGTCTGACACATGCTATATTCACAGCACTTTGAGGCAGGCGATCGATGGCTGGCGAACCGGAAAAAGTTGAAGAAAACGAGGGTCCCGACCGCTGGACACTTATCCGGGACGTCGTCGTGTTCCAGGTCAAACTTCTATTCGACGGCTTTCGTGACCTGCTGTTGCTGCCGGTTTCATTGGTTGCCGGCATTCTCAGCCTGGTTCGCGGAGGAGCAAGACCCGGCCCGGAATTTTATGACCTGTTGCGCGTTGGCCATCGCAGCGAACGCTGGATAAATCTTTTCGGTGCGGCCTCGCGCGTTCACGGCCTACCGGAAGACGATGACAAATTCCCGATTGAGGATGTCGACAAAATGGTCTCACGTGTCGAGGCTTTCGTCGTAGACGAGTATCGGAAAGGGGGGGTCACCGCACAGGCAAAGGATCGCCTGGACAGCGCATTGGATTTACTTCACAAAAAAACTCGGCGCCGGGACAGCGCAGACACATAATATCCTGTCCGGCCTTGAAGGCAGCTGTCGGTAATCACAGACAGTCGTCCGGAAAAAATATCTTCGGTATTATGTGAATCTACCCACCGACGCGGCGCGGTTGCTTGCTACGGTCCCGGGACAAGAACAAATTTCGACACAGGGTTGGAATTCACATGATTACTCAAATGAATCGATTGCGGGTCTGGATCGGCGTCGCTCCGTTCCTTGTTCTCACGGCGTGTGGTGGTGGTGAAGAAGTGCCCGTCGAGCAAACAGGAATAATTAATATTGCCATTACGGACGCAACTATCGACGAGGTCACAGAAGTCAATGTGCAGTTTGCGGGTGTCACGCTGAAGCCACAATCGGGTGACGAGATCGAAGTGCTTTTCGACCCACCGAAAGATTTTGATCTGTTGACATTATCGGGCGGCATGACGGCCGAGTTGTTACCCGACACACGCGTGCCCGTGGGGTCGTACAACTGGATACGGCTTGCAGTGAATGCAGAGTTCGACAACATATTCGATTCCTACGCGATGGTGCCGCAAGGCCGGTTCGAGCTGAGGGTACCGAGCGGAAGTCAATCCGGCCTGAAGCTGGTGAGCGGATTTACGGTGACGCAGAATCAGTCGACAAACATCGTTATTGACTGGGATTTGAGAAAAGCACTAAGCGATCCCGTTGGTCAGCCTGGGCTGCAGCTCAGGCCTGCTCTCCGGGTTACGAACCTGGCCGCGTATGGCACTCTGAACGGGACGGTCGCGGAAGCGCTCGTAAATGACGGGAGCTGTACGAATAATCTCGCGATGGATACAGGCAATGCAGTTTACGTATATGCCGGCGTCGTCGACCCGCCCGGCGACATCGGTGATCGGACTAATGATCCTTTGACGACTGCCACAGTGTCACAGAGCGAGTCAGGGACGTATGTTTACGAGGTGAACTTTCTGTCCGTAGGCGAGTACACCGCGGCATTCACCTGCCAGGCAGATGACGACGATCCCGAGACAGACAACGACATAGAATTTCCGGTATCACAAGCCTTTTCCATCGAGGATGGTGCAACAATCATCGTTGACTTTTGACGCGCAGCTGACCAGACAAGGGTTATTCTGGCCCGAATGTTTCAGCAGTTGCTGTGTAAGATCGCTTAAGGATTTGATCGGTTGAGGGATTTTCTGAGTGAGTGGAACAACCTTGTGTATTTCCGAGAGCGCAGGGCCGCACTCCGTAGAGGTGAAACATTCGGCTAACGCGATTCGACGTCTTTCCCGGAAAGAAGATCCTCGATACTCGGTGGCGGATGGCCCGGCCCCATGCGGCCATCTTTGAGTCTGCTGATATAGTCTTTGTATGCCCGCATTGCCTGGTAGCCGAATATCCAGCAAATCGGCAGATTTGCCCAGACCATTACGCCGAGCCCGATGCCCGTCATGTTGTCGAGATCGGTATCGGTCTGTATGTGTCCCAGCGTTGCGAGAAACGTCAGGCCACAATAGACAAGTTTGAAAGGCAACACGCCCCTGTCGCCGACGAGATAGATGATCCCCTGCTCGCCGTAATAAGCCCAGGCAATGATGGTTGATATCCCGAACAACCAGGACGCAACGGTGATGAGCCATTTACCAAGCCCGGGAGTAACCGAATCGAGCGCTTTGGCCGTTAACGTTGCTCCGACATAAGTCTTGTACAGTCCACCGGCGACGATTTCCGGTTTGACCGCGACATCGAGAGCATCCCAGTTGATCACGAAGCCCGTAGCCTGCGCGGTCACGATGCCGTCGATGCGATGGTAGGGCTGACCAGTTGCCGTATTCTCGCCTGCTTTGACAACAAGTGTAACGATCTCGCCGTCCGTCCATTCACCATCCGGCGCAGCGGTATCCTCGTATTGCCAACCGGACTCGGTCTGTACTGCGTCCGGGGCGCCCGCGAACATGACGTCCGGGCCGCGGTTCCAGATACCGGTAGCGAGAATAATGAACGCCGTAAAGGTACAGACGACGATTGTGTCGATGAATGGTTCGAGCCCGGCGACCACTCCTTCCCGCGCAGGCTCGTCGGTTTTCGCCGCCGAGTGTGCGATCGGCGATGAACCTTGGCCGGCTTCATTGGAGAAAACAGCGCGTTTCATGCCGAAGAGAAAAGCGGACGCGACCGTGCCACCGATAAATGCGCCGCTGGCTTCCGTCGGTGTAAAGGCGTTTGTGATGATCAGCGCAAAAATCCCCGGAACTTTTTCGATGTTCAGGAAAAGAACGTAGAAGCCGACCAGCAAATAAAGGACGACCATGAACGGCACCAACGTGCCGGCGACCTTGCCGATTCTCGTAATGCCGCCGATGATGACCATCGCGACAAGCGCAGCCAGGACGAACCCGCAAATCCAGCCCGGAATCCCAAAATATTCGTTGGTGACTTCGGCGATATTCCAGGCCTGGAACATATTTCCACCGGTTGCCGATGACATGAGCAGACAGATGCAAAAAATAATCGCGATTGCTTTGCCCAGCCATTTTAATTCCGGTTTCAATCGGGCGAGCGCCTTGTCGGCTACCCACATCGGACCACCATGCGGGTTCAGCGGATCGTCGGTGTTTCTGTAGAGCATCGACATCGTAACTTCGGTCAGCTTGATCGCCATGCCGAGGAAGCCAACAACCCACATCCAGAAGATCGCGCCCGGACCACCGAGCGTAATGGCGAGCGCCACGCCGCCAATATTTCCGAGCCCGACCGTACCCGAAAGGGCCGCCGAGAGCGCTTGGAAATGATTGATAGCACCCGGGTCGTCAGGGTCGTCGTACACGCCGCGAACAACGGCTGGTCCATGCGTCAAAGCCCGGTACTGTGAAACGCCGCTCCAGACCGTGAAAAGAATGCCTGTACCAACAATGATATAGAGCCAGGTTTCGTTCCACAGGACGGCGTTAATCGCCGCCAGTATTTCGCTGAATTCCCCCATAGCGCTCCCCGCATTTCGCGGCCAGTGTTCTGGTCAGTTGGCGCTCAGTAGTTAGCGCTCCGTAGATGGTGCTCAATAATATCTCGTCGGGCCGTGTCGGCCAGGCGGCGTTCCTTAGCGCGTTGCCGCTTCCATGATTGCGGTCACGCCCATGCCCCCGGCCGTGCAGACCGACACCAGGCCGCGACCTGATCCTTTGTCGTGCAGCAGCTTGGCCATCGTAGCAATTACCCGGGCACCAGTCGCAGCAAACGGATGCCCGATCGCAATGCTGCCACCCTTGACGTTGAGCCTGGCGAGCTCAATCGGACCCAGGGGTTCATTACGACCCAGCCTCGCGCGGCAAAACTCTTCCGACTGCCAGGCCTTCAGGGTGGCGATAGTCTGTGCGGCGAAAGCCTCATGAATTTCGTAAAAGTCGAAGTCCTGCAACCGAAGGTTGGCTTTCCTTAGCATGTCCGAGACCGCAAATACCGGCGCCATCAGGAGTCCGTCGGCACCGACAAAGTTAACGGCCGCAACATTGACAAATGTTATGTAGGCAACGATCGGCAGGTTTTTCTGCCTTGCCCAGTCTTCGGAGGCGAGCAACACGGCGGCGGCGCCATCGGTCAACGGCGTGCTGTTACCCGCCGTCATCGTTCCCCCTTCACCCTTGTCAAAAACCGGCTTCAGGGCGGCGAGTTTTTCATAGCTCGTATCCCGGCGAATGTTATTGTCTTCTTCGGCACCTTGGTAGGGAACGACAAGGCCGTCATAAAAACCGTCCTCGTATGCATTCGCCGCTTTCACGTGGCTGGTGAATGCAAGCTGGTCCTGGTGCTCACGGGGCACTTCCCACTCCTTCGCCGTAATCTCCATACTCTCGCCCATCGACAGGCCCGTGCGCGGTTCTGTGATGCCGGGGAGCTCGGGCAAAAGATGCGGAGGTCGAAGCCGAAACCAGGGAAGAATCTTCCCCATCACAGATCTGCTGCCGTGGCTGTCCAGCATGATTCTGCGAAGCCCGTCCCGATAAACGATGGGCGAATCGCTTATAGAGTCCGTTCCACCGGCAATGCCCGCTGTGATCTGCCCCAACGCGATTTTGTTCGCGACCTGTATACAGGCCTCAATGCTCGTGCCGCACGCACGCTGCAAATCGACAGCCGGCGTCTTCAGTGAAAGTCCCGAACCGATGACCGATTCCCGGGCAAGATTCCAGTCCTTTGAATGCTTTATCACCGCACCGAGCGCAACATCGCCGAGCGTCTGGTCCTTTAAGTCGTACTTGTCGACCAGGGCACTCAATGTGGCTGTCATCATGTCCTGGTTGGAACAGCCTCTGTATACAGAATGGGCGCGACAGAAGGGAATCCTCAAGCCCCCGACTACCGCCACCCGCATGGATCGTCCATCGTGCAACATATCTGTCTCCGATATTCCAATGAGCGCGCCGAGATCGCGCCGCAACTTTACACTATTGCAAGCATTGAACATAAGCGCTACGTGCTACAGTCGCATTCCCCAACACCATAATACGAATGACAACTTTTGCACCGAGCAAAAACTGGCGTCAGGAAGCCAGGGCGCTCTTGCGCCTGGCCGGTCCGCTGGTCATCAACAACCTTGCCATCGCAGGCATGCAGTTTGCGGATGCGGTGATGGCCGGGCGCCTTGGCGCTGAAGCGCTCGCCGCCGTCGCAGTTGGCGGCAGCGTGTGGTTTCTTGGTTTTACGGTAATGCTCGGCTTGATGATGGCGATTTCCCCGATCGCGGCCCGGCATTTTGGTGCGGGCAATCCATCGCTCATAGGAGCGTATACCCGTCAGGGGCTTTGGTTGAGCGTGGTGCTCGGCGTTTCAATTCTGGTTCTCGCCCAGTTGCTTGTCGAACCGGCACTTCGTTTCGTGGGCATCGCGAGCGAGTTTCGGGACCTGACCGTAGCGTACGTTCGCGCGATCATGTTTGGTGCGCCCGCGATCTGCGCGTTCCTGGTGTTCCGGTTTACGTCGGAGGGCATTGGCCATACCCGACCGATCATGTACACGTCTCTGCTCGCGCTGGCGTGCAATGTGTTCCTGAACTATGTATTGATGTTCGGCCATTTTGGTGCGCCTGTGCTCGGTGTCGTCGGGTGCGGCTTGGCAAGCGCGATCACGATGTGGCTGATCATGATTGTGCTCGGAACGTATGTATGTCTTCATCCAAAGTATCGGCCGCTGCAGATATTCGCTCGCGCAGCTGTCAGTCGCATTTCAATTCTCAAGGAGATTTTCTCCCTGGGCACACCAATAGCACTGATGATCACGGCTGAAGCAGGTCTGTTTTCGGCAGTGTCGATATTGATGGGCACGCGTAGCGCGGAAATCACTGCGGCGCATCAAATTGCGATTAATTTCGCGGGAACGATGTTCATGATTCCACTGGCCCTTAGCTCCGCGGCGACTATCCGCATCGGTCATGCGCTGGGTGCTACCAATCCGCTGGCTGCCCGATTTAGCGGTGTAATAGGTATTCTGATGTGCGGCTTTTTCATGGCCTGCACTGCATTATTTCTGCTGGTTTTCAGGAACGCCGTCGTGAGTCTTTATACGAACGACCCGGCGGTGCAGGCGATCGCCATCAGCCTCTTGCTGATGGCTGCGGTATTTCAGATAGGAGACGGTGTGCAAATCGGGGCGACGGGTGTGTTGCGCGGTTACAAGGACACACGGGTGCCGATGGCCATCAATATATTCTCGTACTGGTTCCTGGCCTTTCCACTCGCCTATTTGGCCGCCATCACATATCGCCTTCCGCCTCAATACGTCTGGGCAGGCTTCGTTCTTGGCTTGTCGGTCGCCGCAATATTGCTAACGGTCCGCTATCTGCGAGTGTCGCGGCAACATTTGGCATAATTGAGAAACAGACCACGTTTTTGTCATCCGCCGGGCTCACGGCATGCATCGGGTATATCCCCCTCGCTCGGGATTTAAACTCACTCGTGGGACACACTCGATGCATGCCGCTCGCAACGTCAGCGAAAACCAAAACGTGGCCTGCTTCCCAATTAACCCTGATCGAAATCGGGGCTGTCGTCTGCCAGGTACTTGTCTTCTTCGGGATTGTTTTCGCGGTTCAATAATTTGTTGCGGTGCGGGAATCGACCGAAGCGGTCGATGATGTCGGCATGGAGATCGGCGAACTGGGCAATGGTCTCGAACGTCTCTTTGTAGGTGGGTGATACCGCCCCGGCAAGGCGTTCGAAAATTTTGCGGGATTTGGCCTGCACCTTGCGCGACTCGGCATGTTGCAGGGGCATGTAAAAGAATACCCGATGTATGGGTGCCAGGTCCCTGTCCGTTTTCGCCATTGCTCCTTCGACACAGAGTTTCAAGGCAGCTCTATCCTTCTCGAACGCTTTGGCAGTACCGCGATAGATATTCCGCCGGAACTGGTCGAGCAGCAGGATCAGGGCCAGCCGGCCCCTGGGGTCGTGGGCCCAGTGGTCGAGTTCACCGGCTGATGCTCTGTCAACGTCCTCCGCAAACTCCTTTTCAATCTCGTGATCGAATACGGGGTCCTCGCCAAACCAGGTATCCATGCGCCCGTCTATCTGTGGGGCGCTGAGTTCATGGTCCCTGAACCAGAAAGACAAAATTCCGTCCATGCGAACCTGGTCATCGTCGGTAATCGTCGCGTCCATGCTTTCGCTCAATAATTTTACTGCCATATCACACCGCCAATAATGAAGAGTTGCATCCATGACCGGGAGCTTCGATTCGATCTGCGAACCAAGTCACAGAATAGGGCGGGTCCATCCGCTCATAGTGTGTTTTAGCATTATATTTCGGGAAGCTCTATTTAATTGTTCGATCCCGACGGGGCAGGCTCTATGCGATTGATTACGGCATGCATGGTGTGCGCGTTGCTCACTGCCTGCGGAGGCCCTTCTGCCGGGCCCGAAGAGGCGCTCCGCCATTGGGTTGCCAACGCAGAAAGCGCCGCCGAGGGCCTGGACCGCCGAAGCCTGATGGCTACGATCTCGGAGAACTATGCGGATGCCAGGGGCAATGACCGAGATGCAATCGATAAGATTCTGCGTCTCTATTTTTTGCGCCAGAAGGCAATTGTGCTGGTATTGAAAATAGACGAGATGACAATTACGGATGATACAGCCGCCGAAATCTTGCTTACAGTCGCCGGCGTCGGAACGACGAGCCGTGCGCTCGGCGTCAATGCCGACGCCTACCAGTTTTCTCTGGAGCTGGAGATGGACGATGACGAATGGATGCTCATCGGTGCTCGCTGGGGAGAACTGGGGCAGAAGCTTCATTGAGCATCGCAAGGCCGGGGTAAATATGAATAGTCAAAACTTTGGATTAAGAACCGCATCGTTTGTTGCCATTGTTGCGATGTCTGGCTGTGCCGGAATGGATGCAGTGATCAGCTCGCCTTCCGTCAGGCTCACGAGCGTCGAGATTACGGACGTCGACTTTCACCGGCAAACTTTCCTGCTTGGCTTCGATGTCAGCAACCCGAATCCGTTTCCGCTACCGATCAAGTCGGTACGATATCGCGTCCGGCTCGGAGATCAGCGATTCGCCAGCGGAGAGACGCGGGGAAATTTCACCGTGCCGTCGGATGGTAACGGCCAATTCATGATCAGCGTGGAACTGGATCTGCTGAGAACGACTTCACAACTCTCGTCACTCATTGGAACCGGCATGCGCAGGAATATGGATTACGAGTTGAGCGGAAGTTTTGCCGTCGATATTCCTTTTGCCAAACCATTGGCGTTTTCCAGTAGCGGGCGCATTGAATTGTAGGCAGCCGGATTGTAGAAACGAATTCTGGTTCGCAACGGATATTTCCACCGCGCAGACCCTTAGCTGACTGCACCGCCGGCGGCGACAATGTCCTGTCCGGTAATCCAACGCGCCTGGTCCGAGACAAGAAACGCCACGATATCGGCAATATCCTCCGGCGCGCCGACGCGGTTGAAAGGCGACATTGCCCGGGCGTGTTGCTTAGCGGCTTCCGACGCGTCCTGAAACATGCCGGGTTCCACTGGTCCGGGGCTGATTGAGTTCACCGTAATTCCCTGCGGCCCGAATTCCTGGGCGCCAATTCTGGCGAACACTCTCGCTGACGCGCGGGTCGCGGCATACAAAGCGGTGCCGGGACGGCTGAGTTGTGCGAGGATTGATGAGATGTTGATGATTCGACCGCCCTCGCCAATTCTCTTCGCCGCTTCCTGCATACAGAAAAGATAGCCTTTGGTGTTAACCGCGAAAGCGCTTTCGTAGTCTTCCTCGGAAATCTCGCTGATGCTTTTTTGTATGCCCACGCCGGCGTTATTAATAAGTATATCGAGCCGGCCATATGTGTCATCGATGCCGGCGAACATCGCCCTGATCTGCGCGGTGTCGGAAATGTCAGCTTTGAATGTACGTGCCTCGCTGCCGGCAGCGGCCACGAGGCGAGCCGTTTCGGTGATGCCTTTGAGGTTGCTGCCATAGTGGCCTGCGATGGCGGCGCCCTGCGACGCAAGCTTCACCGCAATCGCACGCCCGATGGCGCCCGAAGCGCCGGTTATAAGTGCCACCCTGCCCTCAAGTTGACTCACGCCAACCCCCCTTTGAAACGGACGACCAGCAACTTGCCACGTGACCAGATTACTCGTGAGCTATCGGTTTGTCGGTAAACAGGATGTCCTTTAGCTCGGCATCAAACGTCGAATCCCTACGGCGAATCCACTCAAGGACCATTGCCGCGTGCTCCTTTTCCTCGTCCCGGTTGTGCGCAAGAATCGCCGCGAGGTCAGCATCTCTGCACGCGTCAACCCGCTGGTTGTACCAATCGGTGGCTTCCAGTTCCTCCATAAGGGAGGTAATTGCGCGGTGCATATCTCTGGTGTCGTCAGATAGCTCGTCGATGGGTTCGTGATAACCCTCGTTTGCCATGATGTGTTCTCCCAAATGAGGCTTTCCTCATTCTGTCAGATTTTTGTCGGCGTTACGCAATACCGGGAAATTTTATCTGCCGCCGGTGAATCAGGAGCAGGCGGTGCAATCGGTAATCAACGATCTGCGCGGATAATCATCGAAAAGCGAACTGCCGCAATTGCGGGCTACGAGTCTGCGGAGGGCAGTCTTATTTGAAACATGACGCCACCGTCAATGTTATCGGCACTGATCGAGCCGCCGTGGCCTTCGGCAATAAGTCGGGCGATAAACAATCCCAGCCCCAGGTGTTTGTCTCTGTTGTTGTCTCTTACGGATACCATCGAATCGAACAACTGACTCAGCATCTTATCAGGCAGTGGTGGACCGGGATTCGATACCGTCACGATCACCTCACTTGCGTCGGATGTCAGCGTAATGTCTATCTGGTCGCCGTGAGCGCTGAATTCCACGGCGTTTTCCACAAGCTTGTCGAGCATTTGAATGATCAACTCTGGCGCGCCTTCGATAGTGGCGTCAGCTGACTCCGAACTTAGCGAGAAGTGCCTCTCCGGATAGGCGTCGCCGTATGCGGCGATGGTTGATGTGAGCGCATCGTGCAGATTGAATCGCTCGAGTTCCGGGTCTTCCATGAGTTCTTCTACCTTGCTTGCTTCACTCATCGCGTTCAGGATTTTTTGTAACCGTTTCGCGCCGTCTTTTGCGCGCGCGGTGTAGCTGGCAGCTTCGTCTGTCAGCGGTTCGTGCTCCAGGTTTTCGAGTGATGAAGTAACTATGGTCAAAGGCGTTCGCAGTTCATGCGACAGCCTGGCTGCCAGGGAACGCAAATACTCGTTGTAGTTGCCGAGCCGTTGCAGGACGCTCGCAAAACTGCGTGAGAGATCGCCGATTTCGTCGTTTGCATACGCACTCGGGAGGTCCACGTGCACCTTATCCTCGTCAAGCGCAGTTTCGGCCGCGCTGCTAAGGCGCCGAATCCTCAGAGACAGCCAGTTCGAGTAGCCAAGAAGCGCGGCTGCCACAGCAAGTGTCGCGAACAGCGTGAAGTTCATCAGCCTCGTTAATGCCTGGCTGGTCAGGCTGAGGATTGCGTCGGTGCCCTGCTGGAGAATGACGACGCCTGTTTGTACATTACCGGACCAGACCGGTTGCGCCACGGCGACGATAGCACGGCCGTCACTGCGGCTACGGAACCAGCTCGTCGCTTGCGTAGCATTCAATGCCTGCGCGACGTAGTTCTGCTGCTCGCGGCCCGAAGGATCGGGTTCTGCGAGAAGCGCCTCTTCGCCCGGTTCCAAAAGCATGTTGTAGGCTATGCGCATCCAGCGTGACGAACCTTGTCCTGCCTCCTGGTCCGACCGGAAAAGCGAGATGTCGCCTGCCTGGGCCAGCCGCCATCCGGTCCGGTCAGTCACGATGAGTCGCAGGCCGGGCTGGACGTAACCTGCAACCACGCTCTGGAGCAGCGGAGACGCAGTGACAAATCGCCCCGGCAGCCGGCTGCCAAAGCTCGAGCTGCGAATACCGGGGTCATGCGCGCTTTTCGTGTTTGTAACAACGATACCAAGGTGTGAATCGAGCAGGCGTCGCGGCAGACGTGCTTCGAGTCGATAACCGGATGCGGTGTCCTGCCAGACCGCGAGAATTCTTGGTTCAGAGAAGCGCCGACCGTCCGTTTGGACTGTGGCTACCAGGGATCCTGGCGCCTCGGCGGCAAATTCGAATAACGAGGTGAGATCGGTGCCGTCACTGGCTACCAGCACGATTCGATCGGAGAAGGCCTCCACCGCGTCGTCGTTGGCGCCGGCATCCACAGACGCGTAAACGATGTTGTCGTCGCGGACATCAACAAACAGAAAAGCATGCTGTCCGCGAATGCCGAATGCGAACAAAATCGGCCCATCGACGCCCCGCATCGTTCTCGCCGACTCGGGCGAAATGGTCCAATCGTCGATGTACCCGTCGATCAGGGGAGTTGACGAAAGCGGATGGCCGTATAACTGGTTCTCGCCGAATTGACTGGTGGCTGCGGCAATGGAAAATTCATCGGGAAACTGCGACAGGGAATCGGCGATCGCCAGTGCCGTGCCGGACAGCATATTTTGCTGGCCCTCTCGAAGAGCGGATTCGGTTTCGCGAATGAACTGACAGCCAGCCCATGGTAGCACCAGAGTCAGCAGGCTAACCAACAGCAACTGGCGTCGAAGGTTCATTTATCCAAAATTACCTGTAGCCGCCTGTCAGCCGCTTATCCAGCGATACCCCATGCCATAAACTGTTTCGATGGCCGCAAAATCCGGATCGATTGCGACAAACTTGCGCCTCACTCTTTTTATATGCGAGGTAATGGTGTTGTCGTCGAGTACCGCCTGTGCCGCGTCCATCAATTGCTGCCGGCTTTTGACGTGGCCCGGGTAACGGGCGAGCGCATGAATCATCCAGAACTCTGTCAACGTCAGCCCGACCGGCTGGTCTTGCCATCGTACCGTCATACGGTCGACATCCAGCTCCAGATCACCGCGCGTAATGCGACTTTCCGCGCCTTGCGGTTTCTGCATCGCCTCGAGGCGCCGAAACAACGCGGCGACTCTCGCCATCAGATGGGGCAGGCTGATGTCCTTTGTCAGGTAGTCGTCGGCCCCCAGACGCAGCCCTGAAACAGCATCGAACTCACTGTCCCTTGCCGTGAGAAAAATGATCGGCAAATCGCCGGCACGGCTGCGGAGGTCACGGCACAGATCGAAGCCGCCCTCGATATCGTCCTTGAGGTTTATGTCGATGACGACGAGGTCCGGCAGCCGGGCTTCGAATGCCTCCATTGCAGGTCTGCGGGCGTCGTAGAGCTCAACCGAATAGCCCTCGCGTCGAAAAGCCGCCGCGTAGTTCTCGCGGATAGCGGCCTCGTCTTCAACAATCGCAATTCGTTTCGACACGGTTTGCTCCAATGATATTAGGCAACTCTGGAACCCAAAGCCTGCGCCTCATGTTCGGCTGCTACAGGCGCCCTGAAGCCATAATTTGCCACATTATGCCGGTGCATTGCCATGCCAATGGCCGGGCCATGCCTGATCGTGCTGCTGAACTGTGATCCATGGCAACAAGGAGTGGGGACATGGATCATCGGGCAGCCGGCGCAACGGACCGCAGGGCGATCAGGAAAAGAGGGCAGTTATCGACCGCGCAGGAAAGCTGGCACCCTGGTTTGCCCGCCGGGGTCTGCGCAAACCGCATGAGTGAGCTCATGAAACGGCATGCGTCGTGGCGCTGGATGACGCTCGGCGTACTGCTTTGCCTGTTGCGGCCAGGCCTGGCCAATACGGTAGCGGAAATCATGTTCGACGACCTGAGGCCCAGCCAGATGCAAAGTGGCAGTCTCCTCTTGCGCATGCTGTCCGGCTATCGCGTAGCCACGCGAATGAACACGGCTATCGATCTGCAGGTCAGCGGGCTCGTCGCGCACGTATCCGTGCAACAGAGATTCCTGAACGATGGCGCGGAATGGGTGGAAGGCATCTATGTGTTTCCATTGCCCGATGACGCGGCTGTCAACCGGCTGCGTATACACATCGGCGAGCGAATTATCGAAGGGGAGATTCGCGAAAAGGAGAAAGCGAGGAAGGAATACGAACAGGCAAAGATTCAGGGCAAGAAAGCGAGTCTTGTCGAACAGCAGCGAGCAAACCTGTTTACAACTTCAATCGCCAATATCGGTCCGGGCGAAGAAGTAACGGTTGAAATAGAGTATCTGCAGACCCTGAAATATGACGAGGGCACATTCAGCCTTCGGTTTCCGCTGACGATGACACCGCGTTTCATACCGGGCGCCCCGTTACCGGGCCGCAAAGGTTCGGGCTGGTCGCGGGATACGGCGCGTGTTCCGGACGCATCACTGATCACGCCGCCTGTCGTCACGAAATCGAAGGACCATAGAGTCACGCTGAATGCAAGAATCAATGCAGGCGTGCCCCTGGAGATTGTCGCCAGCCGATACCACCCGATCGACGTGCAACAGGTCGGTGACAGCTTCCAGGTGACGCTGATGAATGGTACGGCGGCACTCGATCACGATCTCGAGCTTCTCTGGCGGCCCGTTCCGGATAAGGCGCCGCGAGCCATGGTCTTCTCTGAAATGCGGAAGGGTGAGCCGTACGTCCTGCTGATGTTGCTGCCGCCGAACGAAACCATCGCTGACTCTGTCGTCATGCCTCGTGAGCTGATCTTCGTCATCGACACATCGGGTTCCATGCACGGGACCTCAATTGAGCAAGCGAAAAGGGCGTTACTCCTTGCGCTTGATGGCTTGAAGCCGGCAGATCGTTTCAATGTCATTCAGTTCAATTCGGTTACCCGGTCCATTTTTCCGCACAGCGTCATGGCAGATCCCGGAACCGTACGAACGGCCGAGGCTTATGTGCGCGGTCTCAAAGCGAATGGTGGCACCAATATGCGCCCGGCACTTGAGAAAGCACTGCGGAGCGCCGCCAGCGAGACTCACTTGCGACAGATCGTTTTCATGACGGACGGCAGCGTCGGCAATGAGCAGGAGCTTTACACGCTTATCGAGCGGGATCTCGGTCAGGCGCGTTTGTTTACCGTGGGCATCGGATCGGCCCCTAACGGCTGGTTTATGCGCAAAGCGGCCGAGGCCGGGCGGGGAACATACACCTATATCAGTGCACTGCACGAGATAGACGAAAAAATGGAACGGCTGATCCGTAAGCTGGAAAAGCCGCAGGTCACAGATATACGGATCCAGTGGCCGGACGGACTCAATCCAGTCAGTTATCCGGAAGCCATTCCGGATCTGTACGCCGGCGAACCGATCGTTATCAAAGCGCGGCTCGAAAACCGGCCGCGGCCGGGGGATCTCATCAGAATTAGCGGCGATTCCGCGGACGGAACCTGGGGTAGTGAATTGCCGCTTGCCGGGGTAAGCGACAGCCCGGGTGTTGCGGCGCTCTGGGCGCGGGCCCGAATCGAATCACTCCTGGACGACGAGCGGCGTGGCAGGGATCCGGCCGAAACCAGGACAGCTGTTGTGAAAACCGCGCTCGAACATCACCTTGTCAGCAAGTTCACGAGCCTGGTGGCAGTGGACAAAACGCCGCAGCGGCCACTCTCGGCAAGCCTCGACAAAGAGCAGGTTCCCGACCTCTTGCCCTACGGGCAAAGTCAGCAGGCGATATTCGGCTTCCCGGCAACCGCGACCAATGCCCCGATGCAGCGCCTGATCGGTGTTGCCAGTTTGCTTGCCGCGCTGCTTCTACTTGCGCTTGCGCGTATTCAGGGATCAGTTCGTGAACTGCCGGCCGCTTCTTAGGTTTCGAGCGAGCCATATTGTCGTGGCCTGCTTGCTCTGCTTTGGATTCTGGCAGTTCGGGCAGGGGGCCTATATTCCCGCCAAAGCCTGGCTCGCGCAGGAACTCATGCAACGTGCGTGGCGGCGCGCGGGATCCGGCGAGGAACATGCGCCGCCTTGGCCCTGGGCCGATACCTGGCCCGTCGCGCGGCTGACTGCAAGGGGCGGCGATATTGACCTGATCATACTTGAAGGGGGTTCCGGCAGAACGCTGGCGTTCGCCCCCGGCCACCTGAGCGCAAGCGTTCTGCCCGGTGAGACTGGCAACAGCATTATCGCCGGACATCGCGACACCCACTTTCAGTTTTTGCAATACCTGAAGAAAGGCGAATCGATAATGCTCGAAACGACGAAAGGCCGTAAGCACCTTTATCAGGTTACCGGTATCGACGTGGTCGACGCCCGTCGCGGTAGCCTGGTTCTGGATACAGAGTCCCCGATGTTGAGCCTTGTCACCTGCTATCCGTTCGCTGCGCCCCAAGTGGGCGGGCCAATGCGCTACGTCGTTACCGCGAAGATGCTTTTCTGATTGATGCTATAGAAAAACAGAAAACAGGGATTGAAGAAAGAAAAGCAGGGGTCGAACCGCTGATAATTTGGAGTGCCACAAATTTTGAGCGGTTCGACCCCTGCTTTCCCCTGGCGTGCCACAAATTCCTGGCGCTTCGATCCCTATTTTTTCCTTAGCGGTTCGACCCCTGTTTTCCAGCGATTTTCAGGATCGCGGCAACGCTGATCGCATCGGTAATCTGACCGCTGTCTACCATTTCCAGGGCATCGTCAAGCGGCAGCTTTCGAATTTCCAGTTTCTCGGTTTCCTCGAACTCGGGCTCACCTTCGCTTAAGTTTTCGGCCAGGAAAACGAAACCCTCTTCGTCTGTTATCGAGTTACTCGTATGAAGATGCATGATATGGGTCCATTTTGCCGCGCTGAGCCCGGTTTCCTCCTTCAGTTCACGCTTCGCGGCATCAAGCGGTTCTTCGTCGCTTGCGGCGCCCCCCATCGGGACCTCCCAGGAGTATGCGCCGAGCGTGTAGCGATCTTGCCCGACAAGCCAGGTATTACCTTCGTCATCCAGCGGAACGATGGCGACAGCTTTATTTTTGAAATGAACATGGCCGTACTGATTTTCGCCGCCGCTAGGATTTACGACGTGATCTTCATATACCGTAATCCACGGGTTGTCGTATACGATTCTTGAGCGGAGTTTCTTCCAGGTCATCACGGAGAGCCGGCCGCTTCTGTCTCTAGCAGAAGCGCGAAACAACTGAGGCCGGCTTCGCTGCGCTGACGAATCGCTTTGGCAAAGAATCGCGACATGAATTCCATGATGCCCTTAAAGCTCACCTTTGAACAGGAAAGGAATCGAGTCGTATTGTCATCGACCGCCTCCAGGTGACTGGCAATTAGCGTGATGCCTCACCGACTCTCAGGGGCACGCCGGGCTGTCCGTGCTTCCATGGGGTATCGCTATTTGTGATTGCGCGTTGTTGCCTGCTGGGTCATAGTCAATAGTCCTGATGGGGCTGTCGCCGCGATGCCCTTGCCGGCATCGCCAGTCCAGAACTTCTTATGGAATCAACACCAGCCAGACTAGTTAAAGGGCCGGTAGGCAGACACTTGGTCCATATGACCGTGCCTACGCTCTTTGGCATCTTCACGATGATGATGCAGGCGTTCGTCGACACCTACTTTATCGGGCGTGTCGGCGACCGGGAACTCGCCGCATTGAGTTTCGCGTTTCCTATCTTGATGATAGTAACCAGCGTTGCGATCGGGCTCGGTGCCGGAACGTCCTCGGTCGTAGCCAGGGCGGTTGGCGCTCATGATCATCGTCGTGCCCGGCGTCTTGCTACCGACAGCCTGATACTTTCCTTTGCCATCACCGCGGTCATATGTGCTGTTGGTTTGGCTACGATAGGCCCGTTGTTCAGATTGATGGGGGCACCGGAAGACATGATCCCATTGATTGCGGGGTACATGACAATTCTTTACTCGGGCGTTCCGTTCGTGGTCGTCGGCATGGTTGGCATGAGCAGCATGCGTGCGACAGGTGATACACGACTGCCCGGCATGCTGATGGTCATCGCGGCGATTGCTAACGTTATTCTCGATCCGATTTTGATCTTCGGGATTGGCCCCTTTCCGGCGATGGGGCTCAATGGCGCGGCAGCGGCCGCGCTCACGGCTCGCGGCGCGTTGTTCATTGGAGCGGTGTTGCTCATGTACTACCGCCTGGATATGTTGAGCTTCAATCGACCGAACCCAACCGAACTCAGGAAATCCTGGGCGGATATCCTTCATGTCGGTCTGCCGGCCGCGGGAACGAATGTGATTATTCCGATCGCGACAGGCGTAGTCATTGCAATGATTGCCAGGTACGGGCCGGATGCTGTAGCAGGATTCGGCGTCGCCAGCCGCATAGAGTCGCTGATGCTCGTCGTGTTTTATGCGATGTCAGCAATCATCGGACCGTTTGTCGGGCAGAATATGTCGGCCGGAAAAGCCGATAGAATCTATCTTGCGCTAAGACTCAGCACGGTATTCTGTCTTGGTTTCGGACTACTTATTGCAGCGCTGCTTGCGTTGGGGGGCAACTGGCTACCTTCTATTTTTAGCGATAGCCCGGAAGTGACCAGGGTTGCGGGCCTGTATCTCTGGATCGTGCCAATCAGCTACGGCACCTATGGCATGGTAATGGTAATGAATGCCTCCTTTAACGGCATGGGTAAACCCATGCCCGCCGTCATGGTAAGCATTGCTCGAATGACCGTTCTTTATCTTCCGCTCGCATTCGCGGGCGACTATTTGTTCGGGGTTGCGGGAATTTTTGGTGCCTATGCGGCTGCCAATATCGTTAGCGGATTCTTCGCTTATGCCTGGGCAAGAAGTGTCGTAAGAGGGCAATGCGATAAACACGCGACTCCGGTAATCATTACTGAATCTGTATAGAACACCAGTAAATCATGCAACAAGCCGTTGCCGATAAAAGTAGTGCATGCCGATACCGCGGCTGGCCATAAAAAGCATAAACGACAGCCACAGTCCATGGTTACCCAGGAACTGCAGTGCATACCAGGCGGGCACGAATATGACAAATGTTGAAATCAGCATGATGTTCCGCATTTCCTTCGCCAGAGTGGCCCCGACGAAAACACCATCGTAGAGATAGGACCAAACGGCCACGAGCGGAGACAGGATGAGCCACGGCAAATAACGCGTGGTTGTCTCACGTATATTAGTGAGGTCGGTCAGTATTGCGATTATCGATGTACCGGACAGTGCAAAGAAAACACTGAAGCCGACGGCGACAATCAGCGACCACCGCAGGGCCAGTGCCACGGAGCGCTTCAAGGCCTCCCTGTTCCCTTCGCCGATGGCTTTGCCAACGAGGGCTTCCGCGGCGTGCGCAAAGCCATCGAGCGCAAATGCAAGCAGGAACTGCAGGTTCATGAGAATTGCATTTGCAGCCAGGATCAGCTCGCCTTGACGAGCGCCCTGGGCGGTGATGAACGCGAACGTAAACATCAGTGCCATCGTGCGTACGAACAAATTCCCGTTCACCGCAAAGAAGGCCGAGTATTCCCGAACCGTAGTCAGCTTCGAAATGATCCAGTGCCCTTCATGCGCTCTCAGTTCCCTGACGACAAACGCAAGCCCGACCGCGAGGCCTGTAAATTCTGCGACAACTGAGGCGAGAGCTACGCCGTCGACTTTCATGCCGACAAGATTTACGAGGATCAGGTCGAGAACGATATTTGTAGTATTGATGGCGAGAACAATGATCAATGGGACACGCGCGTTCTGCAGCCCGATAAACCAACCGATCAACGCGAAATTCGCCAGTGTTGCCGGCGCGCTCCAGATGCGTATGGAGAAATACTGATCGGCGAAACCCGAAACTTTGGCATCGGCACCGATAAGGCCCAGGGCAATCTTGCCGATGGGCGCCTGGAGCAGAAGCAAAACGCCGGCGATCGCCAGGGCGGCGATTAACGCCTGTCCCAGTGCGACCCGGAGCCCGTCAAAGTCGTCGGCGCCGAAGCGCTGTGCGCTTATGCCGGTCGTTCCCATTCTCAGGAAATTGACGCCCATGTACAGGAAGCCGAATATGGTCGCGCCAACCGCGACCGCACCCAGGTAAGAGGCATCCTCGAGATGACCGGTTACGCCGGTATCGACCATGCCGACTAATGGCACCGAGACATTCGACAGGATCATTGGTCCAGCGATGCGCCAGATGCTTCGGTTGTCTGGCAGGGTGCTGGGTGAATCGAGTTCGGCCAATGTTTCGGGCAATCGCGTCAAAGCGTTGCAGACATTAGTAAGGAATGCCCGTGCGGCGATACAGGCGCGCAAGGAGCCAGATCGGAGCGATCATGATCAGCTGCATATCCCGGGCCAGGCCATGAATATCACGACCCGACCCCTTGGCGAGATACAGCCCGGCGATGCCGAGTGTGAGCATTGCGATGGAAAGCCAGAGAAGGGACGTGACAGCAGTGCTCAACAACACGATCAGTGTGGCGGTCGCGACGACCAAGGGCAGCATGCCGAGCGCCAGCGAAATCGAGATAATGAAGTAATAGACCTCCGCAGCCATCAGAAAAGTAATGCCCCAGTTGAGCAGTGGAGAAATTTTCAGGAACGCGTCGGGTATCGGCAATGACCATAGCAGTCCGACCGTACCGAATATAAACAGCGGCACGGCGATCCAGTGCAGAACACGGTTTCCCGTCCGGCTATGGTTGTCGCCGTATTCTGCAAGCCAGCGTTCAGTATCCGTCATTCGTGCTCCAGTCGATCGCGGGCGGCTATTCTACCCTCTTTGAATTAACGGCCGCCGGTGTGCCAAGAGGCCTCGTCGCCCGATTATGATCAATCGGTCCCTGCGTGGCGGGGCCTTTGAAGGCGATTAAGTCCTGGTTCAGGTTTCGCGTGTTTACAATGCGACCGCGTGAGACAGGCTTTGCTTTTTGTGGCAGAAACTGTGACCTGCATGCAGGGCCCTGCACTCGCTACCGGGTACAGTTGTCGCGCTGTACCGCATTTCACACCTTTGAACAGCAGGATCGAGGAACTCACATGAATACCAAATCGCTAAGATTCATCGTTGCAATAGCAGGCTTCACGGCAATGCTGGCGGGTTGTACCACGCTTGACGCCTACACGCAGGAATCCAAGACGAGCAACGCGACCAAAGGAGCCATTATTGGCGCCGTATCGGGTGCGGTCGTTGGCCTGATCTCGGGAGACGATTCAGTCGAACGCCGCAAGCGCGCGTTGATAGGCGCCGGCGTCGGCGCCCTGGCCGGTGGTGCCATTGGTTACTACATGGATCAGCAGGAGGCCAGGCTCCGTGCAGAGCTCGAGGGCACTGGCGTGAGCGTCACGAGAATCGGCGACAACATCACGTTGAACATGCCCGGGCATGTGACGTTTGCGACAAACAGCTCGGACCTTAGCCCGGCGTTCTTTGCTGTCTTGAATTCGGTATCAAAAGTCCTGACTGAATTCGATCAGACCATCGTGGAAGTGGCAGGCCATACCGACAGCGACGGTAGTGTCCAGTACAACCAGGGATTATCGGAGCGCCGTGCGCAGGCGGTGGCACAATTCTTCCGCACGCAAAACATAATGGATCAGCGCCTGATCACGGTAGGTCAGGGCGAATCGAGACCGGTAGCGGACAACTCCACGGCCTCAGGCAAACAGACCAACCGCCGCGTCGAGATCACCATGGTGCCTGTCACGGCGTAAGCCAGGAGTCTGCGCGGTAGAAATATCCGTTGCGAGAAGGAGCCTGAGCGAGAACAGTCTTGGTTAGGGTCGTGTGGGCGTAGGCCACCCTGTCTTGTGCACTCACGGACAGGTGTTGGACGGTCGGCCGGACGAAATAGCAGCACAGCCGCTCGCGTTGCTGTTGCTTCACTGGGAAAAAAGACAGAGGCTGAATGGTAACGAGCCTGCCGGCGAATTATGCTTACGGTCAGTCAGGAATTTTGCCGAGCCGGAGACTATCGATCAATGGGTGATGTGAATTGGAATATGATCGGGGCACTCGCCGAACTGTTTGGCGCGATTGGTGTGTTCGCTTCTTTGTTCTATCTGGCCGTCCAGTTGAAATTCAACGCGGCAGAAACCCGCGACGCAACGATTCAATCCATCATGGAACTGGCGATCCATTTCCGGGCTGAGTCGTACAAGGGTGAACTGGCCGAGATCCGGATGAAAGCCAACAGCGACGAAGCCCTGACGCCGCTGGAGTCGGTTAAGCTTGAAGGCTACCTGTCCGCGTTGTTCGAACTCACCGAGCTGGTGTTCGTGCAGCATCGGAAAGGAAAACTGGACCCGGAGTATTTCGATGCCTGGGAGTTGCGCACCAAGGCGGTAATGTCCGTTCCCCGTATTCAACAATTCTGGTCAAAAACGAAAATGGGCTACCGCCGCAGTTTTGTCGAATATATTGACGGGATAATGAATGGCCACTAGGCGAAAACTAGCAGGGATTTCGCCTGAGTCTTGGCCTCCTCCAGGCTCGTGGTCTGCGAGGACAGCAGGCTCTCCAAGAAACGTACGGTTAAGAAATTCTGAATGTGGATCTTTACCCGGGCCCTGACGATCGGGGGACTGACCGGCTTGCTGATGTAATCCACCGCGCCAGCCAACAGCCCCCGCTCTTCATTTTCCGAATCGTCCATGCTGGTCACAAAAATAACCGGGATATCGCGGGTTTCCTCGCTTGCTTTCAGCGCCTCGCACACAGCCAGGCCATCCATGTCCGGCATCACCATGTCCAGCAGAATGAGATCTGGCGACTGGCTCTCGGCGAGAGCCAGCGCTTGCTTGGCGTTGGTCGCCGCGCTTAGCATATAATCGTCGGCCAGGATGTTCGACAGTATGCGGATATTGCCCGGCTCGTCGTCAACGATTAACAGGCGGCTCTTGCTACCGGTTGCTATGGGCATTTCCCTGTGTCCGAATTCCCTGTGATGGTCCTGTCCATTATACTGACCTTGGCGACACCAAAGATATAACAACGAAGTCAGGGTGTTACCGTGTGCCGATGGACAAACAAGCTACACGCCTGAGTGTCTGCTAGCCGCCTTGATGCAACAGGCAGAAAGATTAGGAGCAACCGAGCATGAACGCGAGCAGCAGACAACTCAGCGTCGAAGCCCAACTGTTCAGCAAGCTCAGCCTGTTGACCACGATACCTTTTGCTGTGGTCGGTATGGCTTTCCTCTACCTGACCCTGGCATTCGACAAACCGACCACACTGATTCCGCCGCCGAATAACCGCCGAGGGCCTTGCTGCCGGGGTTGGAGGCGATGGCTGGCATGCCCGCTTTAATATAAACGTGGGTTATTACATTTAAATAGCAGGTCACCAACTTGAAAACCTGGATCAAATCGCAGTTATGTTTGGTATTAGCCGGCCTGCTGTCGGTAACGCCGCTCATCCCGGCAAACGCGCAAGACCTGGAACTGACGGAGGCTGAACGAACCTGGATCTCAGACCACCCCGTCATCCGGGTTCACAACGAAATGGACTGGCCTCCCTTTAACTTTAACGAAAATGGGGAACCACGCGGCCTTTCCATCGATTTCATGAACCTTGTAGCCTCCAGGGTGGGGCTACAAGTGGAATATATCAGCGGCCCCTCCTGGCAGCAGTTCCTCGACATGATACGCGGCGGGGAACTCGATGTGATAGCCAACGCCACACCCACACCCGAAAGACGGGAGTACATGCATTTCACTTCAACGTTTATCGATCAGCCGGTGGTAATCGTTATCGATGAATCAACAACCGGAATCAACTCCCTTGAGGATTTACACGGCCGGCGCGTGGCAGTGGTTGAAGGTTTCTTCCACCACGAATACATGGAACGTAAATATCTGGACGCTGAGCTGATACTTGAGACCGACATACTCGGCTGTCTTTACGCGGTGATCGAAGGGCGCGCTGACGCGATGGTTGCTTCGTTTCCGGTTACCAAATACTTGATGGATCAGCACGCATTGATCGGGCTGCGTGTTGCCGGCATTTCAAGAGATCCGGAATTGATGTCCAGCACCGCCCTAGCTGTACGCAAGGACTGGCCTGTTCTAAGGGACATATTGCAAAAGGGCATGGATGCGCTGGACCAGGAAGAGATGACGGCGCTGCGCCAGAAGTGGTTCGGAGCAGAATTCACCGACACTTCCACTGAAAGAAAGTTGGTGCTGACGGCTGAAGAAAGAATCTGGATATCGGAACACCCCGTCATACGGGTACACAACGAGATGGCATGGCCCCCCTACAACTTCAATGTTGACGGACAGCCGACCGGGTTCTCAATCGACTACATGAATCTTGTCGGGAAAGAAGCCGGGCTCGACGTCGAGTACATCAGTGGGCCGAGTTGGGATGAGTTCAAGGAGATGATTCAGTCAGACGAACTGGACGTCATGCTCAACATTTCCATCACACCCGAACGACAGGAATTCATCAATTTCACCAGACCGTACTCGCAGATGGCGGTTGCTGTAATTGTGAAAGATCCGAACATCGGGATTCGCTCATTTGATGACTTGCGGGGACTGAAGGTCGCCGCGACGAGGGGATTCTCCACCGAGGAGTACCTGACACAAGAGTATCCCGACGTCGAACTGGTCCTGGAGGACAACATCCTTGCCACCCTTTATGCCGTGCTTGAAGGTCGCGCGGACGCGACGATGGACGATTTTTCAGCCCTCAACTACCTGATGCAGCAGCATGGCTTACCGGGGCTGCATCTGGCTTTTCTGAGCAATGATCGCGAGATGGCGGAGAAACCTGCCATCGGTGTGCGAAAGGACTGGCCGATCCTGCGAGACATATTGCAAAAGACAATGGATTCACTCGATGAAGCCGATGTAACCGAGCTCCGCAAAAAATGGCTGGGCGTTGATAGGGAAGTCGTACCGACGGCCGGCGCGCTCAATACTGTGTGGTGGCTGGTCGGCGGCGTGCTCGGCCTTTTCCTGCTATTGATGCTGCTGAATATCATCAGTCGCCGCTTCTCTACCGGTGAAGGCGCAGTATTACAAACGGGCACACTGCGCTTCCGGATTCTAATTTTCGGTTTTCTCAGCATCTTTGTTGTACTGATCGCCATCGTCGGCTGGTTTGCGCTGGAAAGAATCAACGGGAAAATTCTGCAGGATATCAATAATAACCTCGAGAATGTACTGCTCACTACCGCCGAACGGCTCGAGATATGGGTAGAACAGCAGAACACCGTTCTCACGCAAATAGCCAGGAATCCGATAATAGTCACGGACGTCGAGGGCTTGCTGAGTGTCGATGCTGAGGCAGAGACACTATTACGATCCAACGAACTGGCGGCGATTCGCAACGCGTTGGCGCAGTTCCAGGAAGAGTTTGGCCTCGGCTTCTTCATAGTAAACCGGCAAGGTATTAGCGTCGGGTCGGACAGGGACAACAGTGTCGGCACGCGTAATCTGATTGCGACACAGAGGCCTGAGCTACTGGGCCGGGTCTTTGGTGGTGAGTCCCTATTCGTGCCGCCAGTTATCTCCGAAGTCGCTGCAGCTGATGGAAGCATCGAGCGCACAACAAGTCTTTTCATTGCCGTGCCTGTTCGGCGCAGTACCGGGGAGGTAATTGCAGCACTGGCGATGGGGCTCGATCCTGCCCTTGGTTTCTCCCGAATGTTGCAGTTCTCGAGGATTGGCGAGAGTGGGGAAAGCTACGCCTTCGATCAGACCGGGACTTTGATGTCTGCAAGTCGATTCGAAAGCGATCTGCGAGCGATTGATCTGCTCGGTGAAGGCGAGTCGAGCATCCTGAACATTCAAATCCGTGATCCAGGCGGGAATATGACGGAAGGTTTTCGCTCCGATCTCCCTCGTGCCGAGCATCCACTGACACTCATGGCAGAAAGTGCCATTGCTGCCAGCGCTGACGCCCGTAACCAGCGTTCTCCCGTGCAACGAAATATTGAGGGGTATCGGGATTATCGCGGCGTTTCCGTTTATGGCGCATGGTTGTGGGATGGTCAACTGGGACTGGGGTTGACGAGCGAAATCGATGTCGCGGAAGCAATGTCTACCTTCACAATCGTGCGCCTGACCTCATTTGGTGTTCTCGGCGTCACGCTGTTCCTCTCGCTTGGGGGAATACTCTTCGTTCTCGCGACCGGCGAACGAACCAACAACGCGCTGATACGTGCTAGAGATGAGCTGGAAGGCCGTGTCGAAGAACGCACCCGAGACCTGAACGCCGCTAAAGAAAAGTTTTCGACTCTGGTTGAAAACATTCCTGGGGCTGTATATAGCTTCCGCTTTGATGCTGATTTCACGACTATCTTCTGTAGCGAGTATTACAGTGTGCTCACCGGCTACCCTGCTAAAGATTTCATGTCCGGGAAATTAAATTTTTTTAGCGATTTGATTCATCCCGATGATCAGCAGTGGGTCGCCGAAGGACGTATGCAAAGCATTGCTGCCAGGAAGCCGTTCGAACAAGAATTCCGAATCATTGACAATGCCGGAAATATTCGGTGGTTGAGCAGCCGCGGTATGGCTGTCTACGATAGCGACGGTAATCCCGAGTATGCCGACGGCACGATGTTCGACGTTACAGAGCGAAAACGGGCCGAATTTTCTCTGACTGAGGCAAAGGAGGCTGCAGATGAGGCCAATCAGGCAAAAGGTGACTTCCTGGCAAACATGAGCCATGAAATTCGTACGCCGATGAATGCCATTATGGGTCTGAGTGACCTGTGTCTTCGTACAGGGCTAAATCCCAAACAACAGGACTACCTTAGCAAAATACACGCCTCCGCCAATGCTCTGCTAGGCATCATCAACGATATCCTCGATTTCTCAAAGATCGAGGCCGGTAAGGTGGAGATTGAGCAGATACCGTTTCTGCTCAACGAAGTACTGGACAGCCTGGCGATCGTGTCAACGGGCCGATCGCAGACCAAGGGCCTGGAATTGCTGTTCCGGCGCGATCCGCATCTTCCCGATGTGCTGCTGGGCGACCCGATGCGCCTGGGTCAGGTGCTAAGCAATCTCGTCAGCAATGCGATCAAGTTCACCGAAGCCGGTGAAGTTGTCGTTGAACTGCAGCAGAAGAAACGATCCACCAGTAACGTGACCGTGCAATTTTCGGTCAGCGACACGGGTATCGGGATGAATGAAGAGCAGCTGTCGCATTTGTTCCAATCCTTCTCTCAGGCCGACAGCACAATTACGCGCCAATACGGCGGCACCGGGCTGGGCCTGGTAATTTCGCAGCATTTGACCCGAATGATGGGCGGTGATATCGAGGTCACCAGTACTGCAGGTCAGGGCAGTACGTTCAGTTTTGACCTTGAAATGGCTGTTGTCGAGGAAAAGGCGTTGGTCGTTGAATCCGACCAGGAGCTCAAGGACTTGAGTGTGCTGGTCGTGGATGACAATGCCCTGGCACGGCAAATTCTCAACGAGTACCTGGATTCATTCGGCTACCAGGTGACATTGACAGACAGTGGTGAACAGGCTCTGGAACGCCTCGAGCAATCGCAGCCTTTCGACCTGGTTTTGGTGGACTGGGTGATGCCGGGTATCAGCGGGCTGGATGTGGCTGCCGCGATTCAACAGCGCGACAACCCACCGAAGGTCATCCTGGTTTCTTCCCGAGACATGCACAACGTCGATCACGCCGACCTGGTAGACAATTTCCTGGCCAAACCGGTCTATCCGTCGGCGCTGTTTGACGTCATTATGCGAACCTTTGGCAAGAGGGTGGCTCATCACGCCCGCTTCCGGCGTCGGCTTGGTGAACTGAACCTGGCACCTATGCAGGGCGCGAGAGTTCTCGTGGTCGATGACTCGGAAATCAACCTGCAAATTGCCGTAGAGTTGCTGCAGGAAGCTTCGTTAGTCGTGGATGTCGCCAGCAATGGTCAAGAAGCGCTGGCCAAGTTGGCACAGGGTACCTTTGACTGCGTGCTGATGGATGTGCAAATGCCAGTCATGGATGGTTATACCGCGACGCGAAAGATCCGCGAGGACGCGCGTTTCAAGGACCTGCCGGTGCTGGCCATGACGGCGAATGCGATGCCGGAAGACAAGGCCCGGGCGTTGGAAAGCGGGATGAACGATCACATTCCGAAGCCAATCAATCCGCAGGAACTGTATCGTGCCTTGCTCCACTGGATAACAGGTGAGGAACAGCAGGCGACCCCTTATTCACCTGGAGGATCTGGCTCTGGAGCGGACGCATCAACATTTCTGGAATCAGGAAAAGAGGCTCCCGGTCTGCCCAGCGAACTTTCGGGCATTCGGATCAATGAAGGGCTTGTGCGGCTGAATGGCAACGCAACGCTTTATTTGAAACTGCTGCAGGATCTGATTTCCGAATATGCCGACTGCGCCAGCCATATACAACAGCAGCTAGACACCGGCAACCTGGAGGATGCCAGAAAACTGGCGCACAAGTTGCGGGGTATTGCCAACAATCTCAGTGCGTACCAGGTTGGTGAAGCGGCGGAAGTAATTGAAGAGCACCTCAAGGCGCAGCGAGCCGTGACAGTGGAGGACGTGCGCGCCCTGCACGCTGCGTTTGCCACATTGACGGATTCAGTATCCCGGATCTCGGATGGCATGGAAACCGGTGCAAGCACCGGTATCCGGAATCTTGAGGAAACGCTGAAACTCCTGCGGGAGCTGCAACAGTTGATTGCCAGCAGTGATCCCCGGGCGCTTGACCTCATCGAACAACTGCTAGCCGAGGTGGATACGGCACCAGAACTGGCCAAGGATCTTGGTGCCGCCAAAGAATTACTGGGGGCCTACAACTTTGCCGACGCTGCGCTCAGTTTGTCAAACGTGGAAGCAGTCATTGGCGAGTCGATCTCGAGCTAGGAATTGTTGGCCGATTAGTTATGCTGGCACCCTCCTGATACGATCGAGTCTGATTTATCACACCTAGCCCTTGATGATACGCGGCAGAATCAGCTGGTGGCGCGGGCAAACGGACTTCGGGTTTTGATAGACAGCACCTGCAAATGCCTGCAGATAGGATCGCAAATCACTCAGGTTGACAATTTCGTCAACGAATCCGTGTTGTGCACAATACAGTGGGTCTGACGTGTCGCGATAGCGTTGCGCCAGCTCATTCATCTTTTCGATGATGGGTTCCAGCGGCCGTCCGGCGTCTTTCTCCTTGACTGCGCGCCGCGCATAAGTTGCAACAGCGGCAGTTTCACCGTGCATCACGGCGATTTCGGTTGCCGCCGTACCGAGCGTAAACGCATTGTGGCGATTGGCGGTCGGACCACCGAGCACATAGTGGGCGGCAGCACTGCCTTTCCTCAGTACGACGAGCATCAGCGCCACTTCTGTCTGCTGGATAGAATAAATCAGTGACTGCCCGAGTCCGAGCAGCTCGGCCCGCTCGGCTGTGTCGCCGACGTCGATGCCTGTGGTGTCCTGAAACCAGATCATCGGCACCCGGTCGCGGCCGCAGAGAGTCACGAACTCGTTCATCTTGATGAGTCCCTGACGATACAGCTTGCCGCCTATGCCGGGATAGTCACCGTACTCGGGGTAGCCTTTGCCGAGAAAACCCTGCCGGTTGCCAATGCAGCCGACAAGCATGCCGTCGATTTTGCAGAGACCGGTGTACATCTCCGGTCCGTAATCCGGACGAAACTCCATGTGTTCGCTGCCGTCGACGAGCCGGGCAAGGATCTGATCGAAGTCGTACACCTCCTTCTGGTTGAAGGGCAACAGACTGTAGACATCTTCTGCCGGAAACTTAGGTGCAGCCGGTTCGGCGACGCGGAAGAATTCCGGTGCGTAGGCGGGTATGCCCTTCATGTATTCCTTGATGCCGTCCAAAACCCCGGTCTCTTCTTCATAGACGTGCGAGAAGAACCCGGTATGGTCGTAATGCGTCTCTACATTACCGGGTGGGCGGCCGGTAAATTCTTTGGTTTTGGCAATAATCTCTTCCAGCATTTCTGCATCGAAGCCACCGCGCGGCGCCATACCGGAGACAATACCGACGCCGCCGACCGCTATGTTGGCATCCTTATGTGCCAACAAAATCGTGGGACTGATGCTCTGATAGCCGCCGCCTGCCGGATTGGTGCCGTAAATTCCCGCCAGCACCGGGACGCCGGCCTGCTCGAGTTCGGCATGTCGAAAAAATGGTGTGCCCGCGCCACGACGATTGGCGTAGAACTTCTCCTGCTCGGGAAGTTTCGCGCCGCTGCAATTGACCAGCCAGACCAGCGGAATATTCAGCCGCATTGCCAGATCTGTCACGCGCAGGATGTTTTCAGACTGCCCGGGCAACCATGCGCCGGCCATGAACTTATTGTCGAAACCGATGACCACGGCCCAGCGTCCCTCAATCTTTGCGAGGCCATCGATGACGTTGGTCGTGCCCTCAGCGTTATCGAGCGGGTTGTACAGGGTGTGCAACGGTCTCCAGCTGCCCTCATCGACGAGATACTCGAGTCGCTGCCAGACCGTCATCCATCCGCGTGCGTTGATCTTCTCGGTCGGAAAACCAACTTCCTCGACCTTTTTCTTTTCACTATCGATTGCGGCCTCGGTCTCCCGCAACTTTGCCAGGCTTTCGGCGGCGCGCTTGATGCGCCCGGCCTTCAGCTCTTTGCCGAATTCATCCATGTGCTCGAAATAAGGTCTCATTCGTCTGTACCCCGGTTAGCGATTGGGGGCAAAACCGCAGGCCACACTGGAGATGATCATTTTCTGCACGTTGGACGTTCCTTCGACAATCTGCAGTGATTTTGCGTCACGATAGAAGCGCTCCGCAGGGTATTCGGTCGAATAGCCGTAAGATCCGAAAATCTTCATGCACTCGTTGGCGGCGTGGACGGCGGCCTCGGAGGCCGCAAGTTTTGCGACGGAGGTTTCATACTGATTCGGTCGGTTCTGATCCTTGAGCCACGCAGCCCGATAGACCAGTAGCCTGGCTGCCTCGTGTTCGACGACCATGTCGGCAATCTGGGCCTGGATCATCTGATGCCTGGAAATGGGCTTGCCGAACTGAATGCGCTCATTCGCATAGTTGATAGACAGTTCGAGAGCGCCACCGGCTACGCCCAGTGCGCCCGCGGCGCAGTTGATGCGCGTATTGTTGAGCTGCCACATGCAGATCTTGAAGCCATCACCTTCCTCGCCGAGCAGGGCATCCTTGGGAATCTTCGCGCCATCAAAGACAAATTCGCCGGTCGGTGAACAGTGCAGGCCGAGCTTGGTGTCAATTGCCGTTGCCGTGCAGCCCTCGAGGTTCTTGGGCTCAATGATGAATGCCGAGATTCCCTTGTGTTTCTTTTCCTTATCGGTGTAGGCATAAAGCAAGCCGGCGTCGCCGACGTGCGCATTCGAAATCCATGTCTTGCTGCCATGCAGTGCCCAATGATCGCCGCCATCAGTGGCATAAGTCTTCATGCTCGATACGTCTGATCCCGCACTGGGCTCGGTCATGGCGAAGAAACCGAGCTTTTCACCTGAGATCCATCCGGGAATGTATTTCTCTTTCTGCGCATCGCTGCCGTACCTGGCGACGGCGAGCGCGGGTCCGAGGTTCTGCATATTGAATTGTACCCGCCAGGAAGCGGACACCCGGGCGATCTGTTCCGCCATCAGGACGGATTCGAGGAAACCCATGCCATTGCCGCCCAGCTCCTCCGGCAGCACACAGGCAAAAAATCCCAATTCGCCCATGCGCGTGACACGATCGGCGCGAAACTCATGTTTGCTTTCCTCTTCCCGAAGCGTGGGTGCAATATCTTCTTCAGCAAAACGCCGGGCAGTTTCCTGCACCAGGCGCTGTTCTTCAGTTAATTCAAACATCTTTCCAGTCCCGACGTATTCAATTGACGCACTCAGTCGATTACGGCGAGCACATCATCCTCTTCGACCGCATCGCCTTTCTTTACCTTGATTTCGGAAATCGTGCCATCGCAGGGTGCGTAGACGGGAATCTCCATTTTCAAGGCCTCGACGACGAAAACTTCATCGTCCTCCTCAACTTTATCACCAACTTCCACGGACACCTTCCAGATGTTGCCAGACAGCGCGGCCAGAACTTCTTGTGCCATATCTATTCCTTCCTTGAGTCGATTACTTCAGTAATGTCAGAAAAATTCCCGCGGCGATAACCGTGCCGATAACACCGGCGATATTCGGGCCCATTGCGAACATCAGAAGGTTATTCTTCTTATCAGCCTCGACCCCCATTCTTTGCACGACGCGTGCCGCCATTGGCACGGCCGATACGCCCGCGCCACCGATCAGCGGATTTATCTTGTTAGACGTAAACAGATTCATGAGCTTTGCGAGGATCACGCCGGTCGCCGTTCCAATTATGAATGCAACCAGCCCGAGGAAGAATATGAAAAGCACGTCGTTGCGGAGAAAGTTCTCGGCGGTCATTGTTGCGCCGACACTGATGCCTAAAAAAATCGTGACAATATTCATCAATGAATTTTGCGCGGCATCCGTCAGGCGATCGACAACCTTCGACTCACGAAACAGATTACCCAGCATGAACATCGCAATCAACGGTGCGGATGCAGGCACGAGCAAAATAATGACTACGGTTGCCGCAATCGGGAAAAACAGCTTCTCGCGGGCTCCGATCTTGCGCCCCTTTTTCATGCGGATTCTGCGTTCGTTTTCTGTTGTCAGTAAACGCATGATCGGTGGCTGAATGATCGGCACCAGCGCCATATAGGAATAAGCTGCAACGGCACAGGCGCCCAGCAGATGCGGTGCGAGTTTGGCTGCAAGAAAGATAGTCGTCGGGCCGTCCGCGCCGCCAATAATGCCGATGGTCGCCGCTTCCTCGAGCGTAAAACCAAAGGACGTCGCAGCGAAAAACGTGACGTAGACGCCGGCCTGCGCTGCTGCTCCGAGGAATATCAGGCGGGGCTGCGAGAGCAACGGGCCAAAATCCGTCAGCGCACCCAGACCAAGGAAAATCAGCGGCGGGATCACTTCCCACTCTATGCCGTAGTGATAGAAACGCCAGATGAGGCCCTCGCCGGGTACCATGAGCTCGGTCAGCGGCAAATTGGCAATCAATATGCCGAAGCCGATGGGCAGAAGCAGCAAAGGCTCATACTTCTTGCTGATGGCAAGATAAATAAGAGTCAGACTGATCAGCCACATCACCGCCGTGCCCGGGGTGACGGCGAAAACACCCATATGCTCAAAAATGGCCATGCTAGCCCTTGTCTTCAGATTCGGATCGCCTGGTGGCAACGAGCGCGATAATCTTCATGGTCAGGTACAGCACTGCCATACCGATGAATACACCACTGATCCCGTTAATGAATATGTTTATCGCTGCGTCCAACAGATCTTGCTCCGAATATCGTTCTTATTGGCCGGGGCCCGGCATGGGGGCGTATCATCGCGTAATGGGTTGACCTATTCAATCAGTAGCGGGAATTACGCCGAGTTCAGTCGAGCGTCACCCGGCACCGAGCTTGGCGTCGAGCTACAGTACTCAGGAGGGGCCATCGTTCGCAGTCGCGCATGCACTTGGCACGAGCGCGTAGGGGATGAGGCTGTGCAAGGCCGATAAGATAATGTTGCGGCTCCCGGGGGCCGCAGGCAAAAAATAACAATAGCGGCAAAGTGAAACAGACTTTCGGAAAGGATGCGTCAGGCAGCTGGATCGAGGCATCGGGCCTCGTGCAACGCTTGCTGTCGGATGACAAGGATGGCTCGCGGCACCAACGCTTTGTTCTCGATGTCGGCGATCGGCAAACGCTCCTCATTACTCACAACATAGACATTGCAAAGCGGGTGCCGGTGGGACTCAGAGACCGCGTCAGGTTCAGGGGAATGTACGAGTGGAATGATCTCGGCGGACTGGTTCACTGGACACATCATGATCCTCACGGCGTCGAGGATGGCGGATTCGTCAAATACCGCGCCAGGACTTATCAGTGACATTGCGGACAGGCAAAAAAAACCCGGCCAGACATGACCGGGTTTCTCCAGGTTTCTTCGTATCAATCAGACTTCCATTACTTTCTGAAGCTTCTTGATTGCACTGCCTTCGATCTGGCGAATTCGCTCGGCCGAAACGCCATAGTGATCAGCGAGCTGGTGTAGCGTTTGTTTTTTCTCTGCGAGCCAGCGGGTTTCAAGAATATGCCGGCTGCGTTCGTCAAGCGTCGTCAGCGCCTCCTTCATTCGAGTGGTTGCGTCATCGTGCCAGTCGACTTTCTCACAAAGCACCGCAGGGTCGGCGTTCGGACTGCGGAGATAGGCTGCCGGCGTAAAGAAACGGTCATCATCGTTGGCATCGGGAACGGGATCGAACACCGCATCCCGGGCCGTAAGTCTGCGTTCCATTTCGGTGACTTCGGCCGGGCAGACACCGAGGTCCTTGGCCACGGCGTGGGTCTCGTCATGAGATAACCAGGCAAGGCTTTTCTTAGCTTTGCGTAAGTTGAAAAACAGTTTTCGCTGCGCTTTGGTGGTGGCTACTTTAACGATGCGCCAGTTGCGCAGCACGAATTCATGAATTTCCGCTCTAATCCAGTGCACGGCGAATGAGACAAGCCGAACGCCATAATCGGGATCAAATCGTTTGACGGCCTTCATGAGCCCGACATTACCTTCCTGAATCAGGTCATTAAGCGGTAAGCCATAGCCCGTGTATCCTTTCGCGATATAGACGACAAAACGAAGATGTGCCATAACGAGTTCGCGCGCAGCTTCCAGGTCTTCCTCGTCACGGAACTTGCGGGACAGTGCCTGTTCGTCTTCCTTGGACAGCACCGCGATCGAGCCGACTGCATGGATGTAGGCGTCGAGACTGCCGACCGGCCCGGCGAGGGCAAGGTCATACTTGGTGGTTGCAAGGGCTGTTGTCATCAGATTCATGATCCTCCTGGTGGATAGAAATTTTAGCACTCTAGTGCTTAGAGTGCTAACACTGCTGCAGAGTTCCCTGCCGGGGGCAGGTCAAAACCCTTTGTTTTCAATATGATAAGAAATAATTGATGTGCCGGATTATGTCAAATTTAAGCAGCGCGGTGGCGGATTCACTATCTCGGCTCTATTCTTCGCATATGACGGGCAGCGGCGAGCCATGAACCCGCAAGGCCCAGGAGGACACCGGTACCCGTGATGAGCAGACTTTCGGACAGATTGAGTTCCAGGACGCTAAATGCACTGTTGTAAAGTCCGGCCAGCCGCCGCACCGGTTGCTCCAGCGCATAGAGCCCGTACCTGACAAGCGCTAATGCAAGCAATCCGCCACCGAGGCCATACCACAGGCCGGAATACAGGAATGGCCGTCTGACAAACGCGTTGCTGGCCCCGATAAGTTTTGTGACTTCGATTTCGTCGCGGCGGTTTTGAATGTCCAGGCGAATCGTGTTGCCGATGATGACAACAATCGCAACGCCCAGGAGCACGGCACCGATGGCGATAGCGCGACGCAGGATGTCGAGTATTGCGTGAAAGCGCTGCACCCATTCCGTGTCTACCTGGACCAGATCGGCCTCCGGGAGATTTCCGACTTCTTCGTGGAGCAGGATCATCGACTGTTCAGTATTCGCGCCACTCGGCCTGACGACCAGCGTGTGCGGCAACGGATTGGTCTTCAAGTGGTCGAGTGCGGCGCCAAAGCCCGAGGCTGATTTGAATTCGTCGAGCGCATCTTGTGCCGAAATGAGTGTCACCTGTGCTACGTCGGCGCGCTGCCTGATCAGACCCGCCAGGCGGGTCGCATCCTCCAAAGTCACATCGCTTTTCAGATAAATAGAGAAGTCGAGCGCATTCTCCCAATTGCTGCCAATAGACTGGGCGTTTTTTATGACAAGATACATTGCCGCGGGAAGCGCCAGCGTCACGGCAATGACGAGCAGGATCATCAGGCTTGCGAAAGGCTGACGGGCCAGGCGACCGAGGGCGTCAACAGACGTGTTTACATGACACAGAAACCAGGCAGATACAGGACCAGCGGGTCTTCCTGCCGGAATCGGCTCGCTTGTCTTGCTTACCGCCATCGATCTTCCGGTGAATGCGCCCCGGCGCCCTCAAAGTAATCCGAAACCTCATCACGGTCCTTTTCGACCTGAAGAGCGCCGTTTTCCAGCGGGATTCGGCGACAGCCGAGCTGGTCAATAAGCGCAAGGTCGTGGCTTGCAATCAACAAAGTAACACCGACCTCGTTGAAGCGGCGAAAGATGCGCATGACCTCGAGAGACAGGTCCGGGTCGAGGTTTCCGGTCGGCTCGTCCGCAATCAGGAGTTTTGGCCGGCTGACAATGGCGCGCGCAATTCCTACACGCTGTTGCTCACCTGCTGAAAGCGTTTCAGGATGCCGCTTCTCCTTGTTCAGGAGGCCGACCTGATCGAGAGCGGCACGGACACGCCTCCCTGCATCACGGTATCCGATGCCGGAAATAATAAGCGGCAAAGCGACGTTATCGAATACAGGGCGGTCATACAGCAACTTGTGATCCTGGAACACCATGCCAAGTTGTCGCCTGTAGGCAGGAATTTTTCGCCTTGATACACGAGCTGTGTTTTGGCCGTCGACGATGACCTGCCCGCTCGTCGGTCTGTCGATCAGGGCAATCAAACGAAGCAGTGTGCTTTTACCGGCGCCGGAATGACCGGTTATGAAAACCATCTCCCCCCTGTCTACTGACAGGGTCAGACCTCGCAAGGCTTCCTGGCCGCCGGGGAATCTTTTCGTAACGTCTTCGATTCGAATCACGACAATGCGGGCCTATGCAGTAGCGTCAGTTTGTAACAAGGCATCAACGTACTCGCCGGCCCGAAAGGGCTGCATGTCTTCGGCTGCTTCGCCAATGCCGATAAAGCGAACGGCTACACCGAGCTTGCCGGCGATCGCCAACAGAATACCGCCCTTGGCGCTGCCGTCCAGCTTGGTCACGGTGATTCCTGTCAGTCCCAGTACTTCGTGAAACTTTTGCGCCTGCACCAAGGCATTCTGACCCTGGCTCGCATCCAGCACGAGCATGATCTCCTGCGGTGCTGCAGCATCAAGTTTTGACACGACTCGCTTGACCTTCACAAGCTCGTCCATCAGGCCTTTCTGATTCTGCAGGCGTCCGGCCGTATCGGCGAGCAGGACATCGATGTTTCTGGAGCGCGCGGCCTCATACGCATCAAAGATAACGGCTGCCGGGTCGGCACCCGCTTGTTGAGCAATAACAGGGACATCATTGCGCTCACCCCAGGCCTGCAATTGTTCGACGGCGGCGGCGCGAAAGGTATCGCCAGCCGCGAGCATGAGGGTATGTCCCTCTTGCTTGAGCCGATTCGCCAGCTTGCCAATTGTTGTCGTCTTGCCGGCACCGTTGACACCGACCATCAGAATGACGAACGGCCGGTCGCTTTCGGGGATGACGAGCGGCTGCTGCACTGCTTCGAGGATTTCCGTCATCGACCGGTGCAAGCCGTCTGTCAATGCATTGAGGTCCTTCAGTTCCTTGCGGGCGAGACGATTTTGCAGGCCGGCAATGATTCCTGCCGCTGTTTCCACGCCAACGTCCGCCATAACGAGCTGGGCCTCCAGTTCGTCGAGTACGTCTTGATCAATTTTGCCGCCGGGAGCGAGATCAGCTAGGTCGTAGCTAAGCCACGAATCTCCGCTGTTGATCCGGGCGCGAAGCCGCTTGATGAAACCACCACGCTTACCGGAGATCGATGTGTCTTCTGCCTGATGCATGGTCACATTGCGTTTCTTCAAATGTTGAATAACTTACACTAACGCAGTCATACGTTTGAAATGACACTTCCGTTCTTGCTGCGAGGGAGACATGGCGAGAGTTAAGCGTCCAGGCCACAATCGATCGCTACCGGGACGGCTGCGTATTGTAGCGGGAAAATGGCGCAGTCGTCTGTTGCAGATAATCGACGAGCCTGAATTACGGCCGACGCCCGAAAGGATCCGGGAGACCCTGTTCAACTGGCTCAGTCCGGCAACAGCGGGAGCACGATGCCTCGACCTTTTTGCCGGTACGGGCGTACTCGGGATCGAGGCGCTGTCACGCGGTGCCGCTCACGTGGTCTTCATAGAAAAGTCCGCTACCCTGGCTGGAGCGATACGGAAAAATCTGACCGAACTGAAGGCAACGAACGCTGAGGTTTATCAGAAGGATGCTCTCGACTATCTGAGCAAGGCTGACCCGCAGCCGTTCGATATTGTTTTTCTCGACCCACCATTCGAGGCGGACCTGCTCGCCGGTTTGTGTAAAGCGCTTTGCGAAAATGGTTGGCTGACAAGGAACGCGATCGTGTATCTGGAGCAGCGTAAAGACCAGGCCAAACCGGCACTCCCGGACGGCTGGGCCATTACACATGAGAAAGTTGCCGGGAAAGTGAGCTATTCTCTGGTGAACACGGGAACGCGAATCTGAAGGAGCGAGTTTATGGCTGTCTCTGCGATGTATCCAGGCACCTTTGATCCGATTACGCTCGGGCATGAAGACCTGGTACGACGGGCAACCCGTTTGTTCGACAAGGTAATCGTCGCAATTGCGGCCAACCCTGGTAAAGAACCCATGTTCTCGCTGGAGGAACGGGTTGAACTTGCCCAGGCAGTGCTCGCGGATTTCGATAACGTTGAAGTCATGGGTTACACCGGGCTCACGGTTGGTTTCGCGCAAGACCACGAACTGCAGGTCATTATTCGGGGGCTCCGCGCCATTTCCGACTTCGAACACGAGTTTCAGCTGGCCAACATGAACCGTCATTTGATTGCAGATGTCGAAACCGTCTTCCTGACCCCGACTGAAACCTACACATACATTTCCGCGAGTCTCGTCCGGGAAATCTGCAGCTTGGGCGGGGATATATCCGAGTTCGTCTCGCCCAAGGTAAGGGTTGCGCTGATGGAGCGCTGTGGCCAGACCTGACGAGTGATCCACTGCCTAACGTTGGCAGTTCTTGCAGTAATAAGTCGATCGTTGTCCGAGAACGATTACCGAGATCGGTCGCCTGCAACGCAGGCAGGGTTGATCGCCACGGCCATATACTTCGAGCTGCAGCTGGAAATATCCTGGTTCACCGTCACCGCCATGGAAGTCACGCAGGGTAGTGCCACCTGCGTCTATTGCTTTACCAAGCACGGTCTTGATTGCGTCAACCAGGGATTCCATGCGGCGCAGCGCGATGCGGCCGGCCTGCCGTTTTGGATGAATGCGCGCTACAAAAAGTGACTCGCTTGCGTAAATATTGCCGATCCCGACGACCACGGACGCATTCATCAGAAACTGTTTGATACTCACTCGCCGCCCCTGTGCAGTCTGCCGGAGATAATCTCCGTCAAATGCTTCATCGAGGGGTTCCGGCCCGAGATTGCGCAACAAAGGATGTTCGAACGGATCATCGGCCCAGAGCAGTGATCCGAACCGGCGCGGGTCTCTGAAACGAAGCGCCTTACCATTGCTTAGTTCAATATCCACATGGTCATGCACGCCCGCGGGTGTGCCCGTGTCGATAATTCGCAGACTGCCTGACATGCCGAGATGTAATATGGCTGTGCCGGCATCTGTGCGAATAAGCAGATACTTGGCGCGCCGGCTGAGCGAGCGAATCTTCTGGCCCGGTAGTTTTTGCTCAATCTCGCAGGCTACGGGCCAACGGAGATTGTGCTGGCGGACGACGACCCTGCTTACCTCCTGGTTCTCAATCCAGGGTGCGATGCCGCGCCTGCTCGTTTCGACTTCCGGTAACTCGGGCATCTCGATGCATAAGTGTGACGGGTCGCACACTATAAGTGTTATCGCAGTCAACTTAAAACCGTCCGAAAAAGGCTTATTACTCAACGGTCTTCTGCCTGCTTGCGGCATATGAAAAATTCGTATTGGAAATTCGTGAATTCGTCCTTGGAGATGATTGGGGCATTGGCTATAGTGGCCAGCATTGTCTTGAATGGTGAATACGCGAATGGAACACCTGTACGGCCTGCTTGACCTTTCCTTCTGGGGCTATGTTTTAACGACTTTCATCCTGGTCCAGATAACGATGCTGTCGGTAACTGTCTACCTTCACCGCGATCAGGCCCACAGGGCCCTGGATTTGCATCCCGCGCTGCGGCACTTTTTTCGATTCTGGATATGGTGCACATCCGGAATGCTGACGAGAGAGTGGGTCGCAATTCACCGCAAGCATCACGCTTTCTGTGAGACGCCCGACGATCCGCATAGTCCCGTGATTTACGGAATCAAGAAGGTACTGCTCGAAGGTGCGGAACTCTACCGCGCCGAAAAGGATAACCCGGCGACCCTGGAGAAATTCGGCCGGGGCACTCCCGATGACTGGCTCGAAAAGAATGTCTACCTGCGAGTCCCGTACGGCGGCATCCTGTTGTTGGTTCTTGTGGACCTGCTGCTGTTTGGCATTCCCGGCATTATCATCATCGCCGTACAAATGGTGTCGATGCCGGTATTTGCGGCGGGCGTCATCAACGGGCTTGGCCATTACAGCGGCTACAGAAATTTTGAGTGCGATGATGCATCAACCAACATCGTACCGTGGGGCATTCTGATCGGCGGTGAGGAGTTGCACAATAACCATCACGCGTTTCCTACGTCGGCGAAATTCTCGGTAAGGCGTTGGGAGTTCGACATCGGGTGGCTCTACATACGCGTGCTTCAGGCAATCGGCCTGGCCAGGGTCAATAAAGTCGCACCACGACCAGCGCTGCAAGCGAATCCCGGCAAGCAAGTTGACCTCGAGAACCTCCGGGCCATCATCGTCAATCGCATGCATGTGCTGCGTGATTACACCAGGCAAGTAACGCTGCCAGTCCTGAAGAAAGAGCGAGCGATTGCTGCCGGTAATGCGGCGTTTCGTAAAGCGAAAAATCTACTTATCCGTCAGCCCAGACTGCTGGACGACAAGGCAAAACAGCGGCTCTGCGAGCTCTTGTCCAATAATGTGGCTCTGGAAACCGTTCATGAGTTTCGTGAAAAGCTTCGAGAGCTTTGGAGCGGTGCCAACGTCAGCAACGAAAAGCTGCTCGCACAACTCAAGGAGTGGTGTGCCGAGGCGGAAGCCAGTGGCATAAAAGTGCTGGAGGAATTTGCCGGGCGGCTCAGATCGTATGCGACAGCGTAAAAACGGTTGAAGGCTGCGGGCACCGGACTTCTGACTATTTAATCTTGGCTTCCTTGTAAAGCACGTGCTTGCGTATCGTGGGATCGTATTTTTTGGTCGACATCTTCTCGGGATGAAGCCGTTTGTTCTTGGTCGTTGTATAAAAGTGGCCGGTTCCGGCGCTGGAAACCAGTCTGATTATTTCACGCATGACCTAATCCTCCGCAGCGCTCAGATGCGCTGACCCTGAGCACGAAGATCCGCAAGGACCTTCTCGATGCCGTGTTTGTCGATTATCCGCAGGCCCTTGTGCGACACGCGCAGCCGAATGTAGCGTTTCTCTGACGCGAGCCAGAATCGCTTGTATTGCAGATTCGGCAAGAAACGGCGACGAGTCTTATTGTTGGCATGAGAAACGTTGTTACCGCTCTGGGGGCGCTTCCCGGTGACCTGACAAACCTTGGACATTACTCAAGTCTCTGATTTTAAGAACGATGCCCGCGTTCCGGCGGACACAGAGCGGGACTTTATACCAGTACGGACCAGGCTAATCAAGGGCCCCTATAACATGCCCCGGCTGGCCAGGGAGGTGCTGGTGCCGTCGCCAATGATGAGGTGGTCCAGGAGGCGGATATCCACGAGCTCAAGGGCAGCCTTGATCCGCCGCGTAATCCTCTCGTCGGCCTGGCTCGGTTCGGCGACACCGGACGGGTGATTATGCGCCAGGATGATTGCGGCGGCGTTCACCGCCAGGGACTGTTTGACGATCTCACGTGGATAGACGCTGGTGCCGTCTATGGTGCCGCGAAACAGCTCCTCAAAAAGAATAATTCGGTGCCTGTTGTCGAGATACAGGCAGCAGAACAACTCGTGCGGCAGGTCACGCAGCCTGGCGGTCAGAAAAGCCTCTGTATCGGCGGGGCTGCGGATTGCCTGTCCCGTTGGCAGGGTCGCTTCGAAATACCGCTTGGCCAGTTCGGGAAGCGCCCTGAGAATCGCGAGCCGTGCTGCACCGATACCCTTTTGTGCCGCGAGCTGCTCGTCTCCGGCATGCAGCAGTCCCCGCAGGCCGCCAAACCGGCACAGCAAGCGGCTTGAGATGTCGATGGCTGATTCAGGGCCGCCGCCACGGTGGAAAAACACGGCCAGAAGCTCGGCCTCTGAAAGCGACGCCGCACTCTGCGCCGGTATTTGCTTGCCTGGCGGCCCGCCCTGCCGTCCCTGGGCCTGCCGTCTTTGAGTGATCGTCATGGACGCTCCCTGTCCCCCGGAAACCAACAGACTGGCTCGCGAGACGCCGGGCGGCAAGCGACGAAATGGCCCGGGTGGGGCCTATTTGCTGGAAATATCACCAGGAGAAGGGCTAAGCTGAGGACCAGGCCGAAGACTTGAGGCACCATGATAAAAAGGACTACCACTCATCTTTTCAGCGCACAATTTATCAATTCAAAAAGCGGCCCAAGTGCGAATACTGTCTCGGGAAAAAAGTTCATAAACTCGATAGTCTCGCGACTCTGTATCCGAAGCAGACATACCCGGTCGCTTGAAGAAGCCCAATTATGTTAACAATCAGGAGTTGCCCAGCAACTAGGCATATAAAGGAAGCACAATCAATAACGACAAAGCCAAACCCGCCGAAAGACGGGGACGAAAAGCCGCGGGTCCTCGCTTCCTCCGAGAAGCCGATTAAGCAACACTGTTTCTGTGATTTCGGTTATCCCTGATCGCATTCTCATCGTCGAAGACGACGTAGCGCTTGCCAGCGGTCTGCCAGTCCTCAGAGAGTCTGACAACATCGTTTTTGCGCAAGTAAGCTACTGCTAATCGTGACAGTGGTCTCTCAGCGTGAGAACCACGCTGTAATCAAATGGTCTAATGTTGAGCTGTGATTTACAGGTTGACCATCCTGGCATTAATGCTCTGCTACTGTGGGGCGGCAGACGCGTACGGGTCCTTGCGCTGCCAGGGCAAGATCATCGATCCTGGAGCTACCATGGCGCAGATCCTGGCAATGTGTGGCTCACCAAAAACTCGAATCATCGAAGAAGTACCGGTAAGAGCCCGGGTTGCCAGCGGCTTCTCTCGTTTCATCGGTTTTACGACGACCGAGCAATGGGTTTATGACCGAGGCTGGGGCAGGTTTCCTGCCGTCCTGAATTTTCATGATGGCAAACTTCGGCGTATTGAGTATTTGCCCTATCGATCCGGAGCGCGCTGAGCAACAGAGCTGGCCGATCAGGTCCAGGAAACGCTAATGGCGGGTGAGATTGATGAGGCTACGGCGTTCTGGGGTGGTGATTGCTTGCTGCCAAAAACCCGCAACGGTGCAGACAGCGAAGGCAATGGGAGGAAGATGTTAGAGCAGACGAAAAACTAATTGTCAGGCTGCGGATCTTCCAGCTTGTCGCGGATCCAATGTTCCATATTCTGGTACTGGCTGATTACGAACGACCATAGGTAATTCGATGTGGCCTCAGCTTGTTGAGTGAGATCATCCATCGATGTGTATTCGGCATTGTCAGCTTCAGCAACAAATATCGAATAGAGGTTCTGGGCAATGGCCGGGTCATACGCCTTCGCAATCCTCCTTCCTACGATAGGAATTTCGCGGGCGAAATCTCGTGCCATATCCACATCAACCTGTCCATCGTTGTCATAGTCGAAATAAACACCCTTCGGAATCACGCCCGATCTAGCCACCCCAATGTTCAGCTTTGTGCCGAGGGCCTCGAAGCTCATTTCGAGCGTAACATGTGTGATTTGATATGTTGTCGCATCCTCAGCGCTGGGGTCGTACTGCGTATCCGTGGTCAGTACGTAGATACCAGGCTGCAACATATCCAGCTGCTGACGACTCGGAGCCTCCACTGCAATGCGTTTGAGACCGGTAGCTTCTTCAATTACGCCGATCTGGCGTTCGTGTTTTTCCGATGCATGGCTAAGGTTTGCGAGACGCATCTGTGCTGCATCGAGTCGAAGCCGTAAGCTATTTACTTGATTCTCCAGCCTCTGTACCACTGAAAATTCGTACACCAACGCTGCGACGCAAACGAAAAAACCCGCCGTGAGGAGATAAGTCCGGCGTTTATTGAGTTTTGTTTGCATTCTGAGCCCCGATCATTTGCAGACGTTCCGGCCAGGGACGGCCCATAGACAGCCTGAGGCGCTCAAATCTACGGTTGGCCGAATTTGCCTTCGTGCAAATGGATCTCAAACTCTGTCACCCACGTTGAAAGATGTCCGGCGCTATATTTTATGGCGTCATCAGTCGATATCCTGTGCACCGTCACCGTGCCAGTTATTGGGTGCTGCTCCTTTGCTGTTGGCTCATCTTTCAGGTCTACGACGTTAAAGTCGTCCACTTCAAAACCAGCCCCGAGTATCGCCGCGTCGAAATCCTCCATTTCGCTGTCTGTAATCACGGGCATGATATTTTGTCGCTGTGCACGAATTTCAAATTATACGCTGCAGTGCCGGCTCGCGCTCGTGCCGGCGCACTCACCTTACTTACCAAGTCACTATCAGGCTATGCTCGCCAAAATCTACATCGAAGCCTGATTCTGTTTCTGTGTTAACTGCGCTCGACAGAAGACAGACTGCGATCGTTGTACACAAGGGCTTTGTCAAGATGTGGTATGGAACAACTGACTGCGCATTCATGTGTTGATTGTCGGCATTGGGCGACAGTAGAATTCTTTGCGAATATTTAGCAAAATGTGCCCTCAAACGAATTGCTGGCAAGTCGTGTTGATTGTTCGCCAACGGAGAGGGGGAAACCCCGGCAGAACGATGTTGATTGCACCTGATCGAGGCAATCTGCACAAGATTGTAGTGCTGAATCCTAAAGGTGGTTGCGGCAAGACCACACTCGCAACAAATATCGCTGCTTATTACGCGGTGCGCGGCCCTGCGCCGACATTGGTGGACTTCGATCCACAGGGGTTCAGCATGCGCTGGCTCGACAAGCGGCCCGGGAACCGACCTCAAATTCATGGCAGCGGGGCATACCAGCAAACGATGCAAGGTAGGGATACCGTCCATTTACAAACGAGGCCTGAAACCGAAACCCTAATAATCGATTTGCCGGCAGCGGTCAGTCCTGACGAGTTACAGGACATCACGTACGATGCCGGTAGTATCTTGGTTCCGGTTCTGCCATCGGAGATTGATATCCACTGTGCGTCGCGTTTTGTTGCTGAACTTTTGCTAGTCGCGCAAATTGACCGGCGTAACCGGCAACTGGCTGTAATTGCTAATCGCACACGACAAAACACGAGAAGCTATGGGATGCTTATGCGTTTCCTCACCAGCCTGCGGATTCCGGTCATCGCGGTGCTGCGGGACAGCCAAAACTATGTGCATGCTGCCGGCCAGGGAATCGGCATTTGCGAGATGCCAGCCTACAAAGTAGGCAAAGATATGCCGCAGTTGAAACTGATATTCAACTGGCTCGATCAGTGGCGCATGCGGCAACTGGATGCCGCAACGTCGTCGCGATTCGAGCATCTACCGGGCGCACAGGTATTAACTCCGGCAAATCACCAAGGTCGCCATTAGAAAATATTATCCGGGCCAACCTGGGTTTTTGATGGACTTCTCAGGTTCACCTTAAGCGGCTTGAGATATTGATGGCCGAGTCAGGGCCGCCGCACTCTGCGCCGGTATTCGCTTGCCTGGCGGCCCGCCCTGCCGTCCTTGAATGATCGTCATGGACACTCCCTGTCCCCCGGAAACCAACAGACTGGCTCGCGAGACGCCGGGCGGCAAGCGACGAAATGGCCCGGGTGCGGGCAATTGGCCCCCATGTGGGCTATTTGCTGGAAATATCACCAGGAGAAGGGCTAAGCTGAGGATCAGGCCGAAGACTCGAGGCACCATGGCAAAGCAGAACATCATTCTCGGTGTGACAGGCGGCATCGCCGCCTACAAAGCGCCGGAACTCGTACGGCGGCTCCGTGAACACGGTGCCTGCGTGCAGGTCGTGATGACCGACTCGGCGAAGCAGTTCGTCACGGAAACCACTCTTCAGGCCGTCTCGGGCCTTCCCGTCCGTCAGAGTCTCTGGGACAGGGAAGCTGAAGCAGCCATGGGTCATATAGAGCTGGCACGTTGGGCGGATCTCGTTTTGATCGCCCCGGCCACCGCGGAATTCATGGCGCGCATTGCGGCAGGCGCCGCACCCGACCTGCTCACGACCTTATGTCTGGCAACGAGAGCACCCATCGTTATCGCCCCCGCCATGAATCATGTCATGTGGGCGAACCCGGCGGTGCAGGCCAATCGCGAGGTACTGGAGGGGCGCGGCATCAGGGTGCTCGGTCCGGAGCATGGCGATCAGGCCTGTGGTGAAACCGGAATAGGGCGAATGATGGAACCGAATGACATCGTGTCCGCCATGCAGTCGATAGCACCGGTCTCGACTACCGGTAATGAGCAGCTTCCGCTCCAGGGCAGAATGGTAATGGTTACAGCCGGCCCGACTCGCGAGGCCATCGACCCCGTTCGCTACATCTCGAACCGCAGCTCGGGGAAAATGGGCTACGCTATGGCCAGTGCCGCGAGGGACGCCGGAGCGAACGTCATCCTGATCAGCGGCCCGGTCGGCCTGGATGAACCGGACGGGATCGAGTGTCTGCGAGTCGAGACAGCGGAGCAGATGTTTGCCGCGACGCACGAGCATATTCAGGGTGTCGACATTTTTATTGCCGCTGCAGCTGTATCCGATTACCGGCCCGAGAAACAGGAACAAAACAAGATTAAAAAGACCAAAGCGGTAATGCAGATCGATCTGGTCAAGTCGCCCGATACGCTCGCGTCAGTAGCGAAGCTGGCCAATGGACCCTTTACAGTCGGTTTTGCAGCGGAGACCGAGCGCGTACGTGACTATGCGCTCGGCAAACTTGAAAACAAGAAGCTCGACATGATCGTCGCGAACAAAGTCGGCGCCGATCGCGGCTTCGACTGTGATGATAATGCGGTCGAAGTGTTCTGGCGTGGAGGAGAGCGGTCTTTTCCGATGACAGCCAAAGCGGAGCTCGCAGCGCAATTGATCCAGTTGATTACGGACCGCTACGCCGGGAGTGCCGGCACACAAACAAAAAAAGACTGGCCGCGTGCCGTAAGGGACTGACGGGCGAGAGCATTGCGAGCGATTGAACTGAAGATACTGGATTCCCGCATCGGGAAATCCATACCCCTGCCGCACTATGCGACCGACGGATCTGCGGGACTCGACATGCGTGCATGCATCGATGCGCCGCTGACTGTCGGGCCGGGTGACACCGAGCTGGTTCCCACGGGTCTTGCAATTCACATTGGCGACAAGCGCCTGGCGGCGGTGCTGCTGCCGCGCTCCGGGCTTGGACATAAACACGGCCTGGTGCTCGGCAACCTGACCGGCTTGATCGATTCAGACTATCAGGGCCAGGTATTTATCTCGTGCTGGAACAGAAGCACTAAGGCCTATGAAATCAAGCCGGGCGAGCGCATCGCACAAATGGTATTTGTACCTGTTGAACAGGTCCGGTTCGAACTCGTCGAGGAATTTCAGGATAGCGACCGCGGGGATGGCGGGTTCGGCCATTCCGGGACCGGATAACCCGCGTTCCGCGTCCCACGTCAATTGGGGTTCGGGCTAATTCAAGCCCTTCAGAGACTTGAATCGGGTGATATCGCCATCGAAGCGCGCGACGATGTTCTGTTCGCCTTCCCGGAATCGCGCCAGGTTTGCCTCATGGCGCCTGATTGTCGCTTTGGTGACGAGAAGGTCTTCAGCCAGGTCCGGGTCGATCATCTCGGCGTCCGGATTCGCGCTGTAAGGCTGGTACTTGAAAGCCTCTTCGCGCAATTCGGTCATGCGGTGCATCATGTTTCGCAGATAGAGTTCCGTAACCCGGGACTGCGCCTGGAACAACTCGATACGCCGGTCTCGGTGCATGAGGATCTCGTCTACTGACAGATAAGTGGCAAGCAGCGCCTCATCGGCACGCCGCTGCAACTTCGCCTGTCGCTTGAGTTCTGCCACTCGATTATCTTCGGCAATCTCTTCTGCTGTTCTCTTGCCGCGCAAGACGTCTACGGTGACGCCGTGCTCATTGAGAACCTGTTTCTCCATGTCGGCGTATTCGGCGGGAACGTAATCGCCATAGTGGATGACACCGTTACTGTCCACCCAGCGGTACAGTTTCTGATGCTCTGCGGCCGCCGAGCACAGTGGCAGCAGCATAATGGTTACGGTTGCAACTATTAATGATCGCATAAACGAAGAATCACACAAAACACAAGATTCACAGAGCGACTGGTTCGCGTATTTGCAGCTTAATAGCCAATTTTACATCTGTAAACAGTCCAGAGCCTACAAATGAAATCAATAGCTTATGAGCCTATCCCATATTTACTTCTGTAATCGAGGATCGGTTTAAGGAACTCGCTGTACTCAGTGGATTCTTCCAGCAAATCAACCAGATCTTCGAGCTGAACGATGCTGATGACCGGAATCCTGAGCGTCTGCTCCACTTCCTGAACCGCTGAGCGGGAATCCCTGCCGATCTCCTGCCGGTCGAGCGAAATGACAAGCCCCGCAATATCGGCCCCCGCGGAAGTAATGATCTGCTGCGCTTCTCGAACTGCAGTACCCGCGGTAATCACGTCATCAACAATGAGCACCTTACCGGCCAGCGGTGCACCGACAATGCTACCCCCCTCGCCATGGCCTTTCGCTTCCTTACGATTGAAAGCATACGGTACGTCAAGGTCATGATGTTCAGCGAGTGCGGAGGCCGCCAAAGCGACAAGTGGGATACCTTTATAAGCCGGGCCGAAAAGCATGTCGAATTCAAGGTCTGAATCTGCGATTGCCGACGCGTAGTAGCGGCCAAGTTTTGCAGCCGCATAACCGGTGCTGAAAAGACCGGCATCAAAAAAGTAGGGACTATTTCGTCCGGACTTCAGCGTGAACTCACCAAGACGCAGAACACCGAGCTCAAGCGACAGCTCCAGAAATTCTCTTTTATACGCACGCATATTGTTGGACCAGGACTCAGGTTCTGTATGATTGTTCGCCGTGTCAATCTGGTTTCCAGGCCACAGCAGGGCCCGGCAGTATGACATACCGATGCCCGGTTTGGTTCGATAAATGTAAGCAAAGTTGCGTAATGAAATTGCCCATGCAGGGTTGGGGGAAAAGTGTTTCGTGTCATCAGTTTAAATGCGAACGGCATCCGTGCTGCAGCGAGAAAAGGTTTTTTTGAATGGATGGACAAACAGTCGGCTGAAGTAGTCTGCATTCAGGAGACCAAGGCGCAGATTCATCAGTTGACGGACGCCTGTTTTACTCCCGCTGGTTATCATTGCTTTTACGAGGATGCGATCAAGAAAGGCTACAGTGGGGTCGCGATCTATTCGCGCCAGGCGCCCGATGAAGTTATTCGCGGCTTCGGCGAGCAGGAATTCGACGATGAGGGGCGATATCTGGAGATCCGGCTGGGAAAATTGAGCGTGGTATCGGTGTACCTGCCGTCGGGATCCTCCAGCGAAGAGCGGCAGGCGGCGAAGTATCGCTTCCTCGATGCATTCACGCCACACCTTGAAACGCTGCAAAGCCGGGAATCAGAGTACATATTATGTGGCGACTGGAATATTGCTCACAAGGAAATCGATTTGAAGAACTGGAAGGCCAATCAGAAGAACTCCGGTTTCCTCCCCGAAGAACGGCGGTGGATGGATAAACTTTTTGGCCCGGCAAACTATGTTGACGCGTTTCGCGTGGTCAATCCCGAGCCGGAGCAGTACACATGGTGGTCAAACCGGGGCCGGGCCTGGGACAAGAATGTGGGGTGGCGACTGGACTACCAGGTTGTGACGCCAGGCTTAAGGGACAGGATAATGGCCACCAGCATCTACAAAGAAGACCGGTTCTCAGATCATGCACCACTGACCATCGACTATAAAATCAACCATGGCTAATGGGCGCGGTAATGAAAAGACTTCGGCGCAAAAGGCGAGAGCGTCCACAGGTTCCTGGCTGGCGTCAGCAAAAGAGTATTTACATCCACGCGTTATCGGCATGCTGTTCCTGGGTTTCTCCGCAGGGCTGCCGTTCCTGCTGGTGTTCTCGACGATGTCTGCCTGGTTACGGGATATTGGCGTAAGTCTGACGACGATCGGTTTTTTCAGTTGGATCGGCATAACTTATTCGATAAAGGTTTTTTGGTCACCCCTGGTTGATCGATTAAGCATTCCCTGGTTAACACCAAAATTGGGAAAGCGGCGGAGCTGGATGTTGATCGGGCAGGTCGGTATCGCAACGGGATTGATCGCCATGGCATCAATCAACCCCGCCGAGCACCTGGCAGCATTCGCCTTCTTTGCGTTTTTCGTGGCCTTTTCATCGGCGACGCAGGATGTGGCGCTGGATGCATATCGAATTGAGGCAGTTGATATCCGCTACCAGGGCCCAATGGCATCCAATTACCAGACCGGCTATCGAATTGGCATTCTCATGGCTGGTGCCGGATCCTTATACATCGCCGACGCAGCTAACTTCCAACTGGCCTACTTTACGATGGCCGCCATGATGGGGATTGGCATTGCTACCGTCCTGATTATTACAGAACCGGAGACGGACCCGGTGGCAGCACGGGATCGCGAAAAGGATCTCCTGGCGGCGATCTCCGAGTTCGTGCCCGACAAATACCGTCTTGGCGAATTTCAAAAATGGCTTCTTGGTGCCATCGTCTGTCCGTTTCTGGATTTTTTCCGCCGTATTGGATGGTGGTCGATAGCCATATTGGCCTTCGTCGCCGCGTATCGAATCGGCGACATAGTAATGGGCATCATGGCCAATCCATTTTATCTTGATCTTGGGTTTACAAAATCCGAAATCGCTACGATCTCAAAGTTGTTCGGATTCGTGATGACGGTTACGGGCGCCATCGCCGGTGGACTGATGGCAGCTCGATATAGCGCGGTACGAATGTTGATCGTCGGCGCAGTTCTCGTTGTAGGCAGCAACCTGCTGTTTGCGCAACTAGCTGTTATAGGCCCGGAGCGTTATTTTCTTATTGTGACAATTTCAGCCGATAATTTCAGCGCGGGCTTTGCCGGTTCAGTGTTTATCGTATTTTTGTCGAGTCTTACCAGTACGAAGTACACCGCGACACAGTACGCACTTTTCTCATCTCTCATGACGCTGCCTGGAAAGATCATTAGCGGCTATAGTGGTGTGCTGGCAGAAAATTATGGATTCCAGCTGTTCTTCTACTATGCGGCAGCAATGGGTTTGCCGGCGGTAGTTCTTTCTCTGGCTATGATGTGGTGGTCGTCAAGAGTACTCAATGCGGGAAGCGAGATTGAAAAGAGCTGACTTTATTGCCGGTCCTTAGTTCTGGTACAAAGCTGCGGTCCTTGCCGGTAGAGATGCGAGATGGCGTGGTGTTTGTTTGCGGACCGGCAGGCACGTAAAAACCTCTAAAGAACTTCGATGTACGAGCTGTCCGACCGCCATGGATGGCGAGAGGTGCAGGTGTTGCAGGAGCATTCAGCTGCCTGACGGGCGATTTTCTAATCGGCCTTGTCGAGCATTTCCAAAGGATCATGCCAGCCCAGTGGCAAATCACCGTTGTCTTCGCCGAGATAGTCCTCGGGATCCATATCGACTGACCCGGACCAGTCTTCCGGCGCGCCCACGGTTTCGATCAGCAAGTTGGTCCAGGTGTCGAGATCGACTTCGTCAATAGTACCGTCGAAAAACTGCAACTCGACCGTGGCATCTTTTTCATCCACAGCCACAACCTCAAAAAGACTACCATTACTGCGTCGGTACCAATGCCCGATTACCGGATATGCGACAGCCATTGTCTTGCCTCTGGTGTTGCGTGTATTTCGATCCTGCCCGTATTTTCCCTGAACGCTAATTTATAGCTTATCACCGAGCTCACGCAAGGCAACTTGCGGGGCGAAGTTACATACGATTTGAGTGTCTGTCGGCAGCTGTTTGATCCTGCTCACTAAATTCGGGTAAGTCGCCAGTCCCAGATTTTGTGCCCTTGCTGAAGACCGCGTCGCTCGAACCTGGTCGTCGACCGATCGAGCGGGTCGCCTCCCCCGTGCGTCCGTCTTTCGGACAGCCTGAAGCTGTCATCGGACCCGATCAGCTCGTCGATTTGCTCGGCGTAGTCCTGCCAGTCTGTCGCGATGTGAAAAGTGCCGCCGGGTTCGATTTTTCGGGACAGCATTTGCAGAAAGTCATGCTGCAGAATCCGTCGCTTATGATGACGTTTTTTCGGCCACGGGTCTGGAAAGTACAGGTTAATACGTCTTAACGAAGCGTCAGGAATCTGGTGTCGCAACACATCGATGGCGTCATGGCGACTCAGCCTAAGATTTGAAATCCCGGCCGCATGTGCTCGCAGTAGACAATGACCGACGCCGGGTTCGTGAACCTCGATGCCGATGAAATCCGTCGAGGGATTTGCAGCAGCCTGTTCGACGAGAGTCTCGCCGTTGCCGAAGCCTATCTCGAGGACTCTGGGAGCGGCACGGCCGAAGACCGAGTCGAGATCGATGAGTTCATCGGAGAAATCAATGCCGAAGACGGGCCAGAGTTCCTGTAAAGCTTGTGCCTGACCCGTCGTCAGGCGCCCGGCACGCCGCACAAAGCTGCGGATAGTGCGTCTTGTTTCTTGTTGGTGGGCAGCCAAAACTTCCTCCGGGTCATTTCGTATTCTAAGGAATCGAATATAGAGTAAAGTTAGCGTCTAGAAGATGGGGACAGCACATGCGTTGAACTGCGGGCGTCGTATAATGGCTATTACCTCAGCTTCCCAAGCTGATGACGTGGGTTCGATTCCCATCGCCCGCTCCACTACTCTAAGGCATTGGGCCCAGGAAGACGCCTGACGACTGGCGAGTGTTCTTCAGACTTTCATCTTCAGTCTGGTCTTCAGGGGAGGCGCTTTGCCCGGATGGGACGATGCGCCCGGATTCCAAGTCGTTCCCTGCAGCAACTAACGATTCACTTTTCTGTGGTGCTTCTGCGAGGCAGAGAGTATCGAGCCTGAGATACCACGAATCGCGCATTCCCAGATGTGCGTAACGTGATTTCAATTCTTCCTCGTTCTCCAAGGTGTAGAGCGCGGGGTTGTCCCAATACTGCGGGCAAAGGTCCACCAGTCTCTTGCGCATATGCCCGTATAGGAGGACGTCGAAATCATTGATGTTCAGGGCCTCGTCCCAGAATTCGTTGACGTGGTCTGCCCAGTCGAATTCTCTCTGAATGATCCAGCCACCGTTCTCCCAACGCACGATGGCCGGCTTACCCGGAACCACGTCGTCTTCAAACAGGCTGCGATAGAACCGGTGGCCCTCATAATTAGCAACCAGGTCGGCATTCGAAAAAGCGCCGGAAGAGCCACTTCCGAAGATAGCGCGTTCCGTAAAAACAGATTGCCTGGTGGCTTGTTCCTCCGAACCGTATTTGAGATAACGGCGATAGAACTTGCGGCCCTGTGAAAAAAAGTGACCGAACTTGTCCGTCCCGATCAGCTGATCGTTAACGCGTATGGTGCTCCCGATGCCAAAAAGAAAGGTAGTGCGAACAGACCAGATCGGCAGGCCGGCGTAGATGCTGTCATACCTTGTCGTTTCGAGCTTGTCGACTTCCGGCGATTTCATCGCCCAGCGCTCGATCTTGTCTACCCAGTGATGTCCTCCGAGCGTGTGATAAATATCATCGACAAAGGCCTTCTGATCATGGTCTTTACGCCAGTCGGCGATGATTTCTGCGAGCGTCTCGTTGACTTTCCGATTGAGTACTTCGGTCGAGTCCGTAATCGGCTGTGATCGGTTATAAAACTGATCCGTTTCGTAGGCTGCTGCCGCGGCAGAGAAAGTTACTGCTGCGCCTGTTACGGCAATAGCCGCTATTATGTGGTGGAAACCGGTCACTGCCTCATTCGAATCTGTAGGTCAGATTTGCGAGTGCGGTGTTCCTGTCACCGCGACCGACTTCCACGGTTGCTTCCCAGCTGGCGGAAAACATCGTGTGCAGACCATAACTGAAATTAAAATCCTCCTGCTGAGACAGGTCCACCGCGAAATCAATTGGAATCGGCGTGCCGGGTCCGAAGGGCCCGAGATCCAGGTTGATGGTTCCGCTGTGTGATTCCTCGGCCTCGATAAAATATCCACCGATCCAGATTTCGGTGTTTTCAGCGACTGGAAAGCCGAGCCGTGGTTGGATCGTAGTCGCCTCAACGCTGGATTGGAAAGCTCCGCTGAGGCTGGTGTCCGAAAACGTTCCCGTTAGCGATGCAAACCAGCGATCGCCGCCGACGGCCAGGACCACTCCGCCGCCGTACACATCTCCGTCATAGGCGATATTCAGCCTCTGGAAATCTGGCGGTAACAGGACGCCAGTATTGCTCAGATCGACTGTCGTCCGGCCGTCTATTCGGCCATAGATGCCAAATACATTGAGAAACGGCAACAACCAGACATCGACCTTGAGATCGACGTTTTCGATCTCGCTGTCGACAACGATGGCAAGCACATTCGTGATAGGTGGTAGCGGGAAGGTCGGTGGCGGGGAGAAGCTCAGACTGTCAATCTGGTAAGGCTGATCCATGCTGAAGTAATCGATGCCGATCCCGAATGCTCGTGGCAGTTTTCTATCGCCGGCCATTGCTTTGCCGAACAATGGATCGGCCTGAGCGAAAACCGGCAAAACAAGGATTAGCAGGAGCAGTATATTCTTGATTTTTATCGCAATCCCCCTCGCCTGCATGCGGTCGTGACGGGTGCTGTCCTCACCCGGACACTCGAAATATAACACTCAGACCACAGGGATGCCTGACAGTTGCCACTCAATCCCGGGTTACATAATTCCTCACGCCGCTGCGCCCAGCGGTGAAATATTCGGGCTAATGGCGCTCAGAAGGGGGTCTGCCGGCAATTAAGGAAATCATGCCCGCGATCAAAAGCACCCAACCGAGCCCGGGCATGGTGTCGAGAGCAAGAATCAGGGTGCCCGAGATAGTCGCTGTTAACCCTATGGCGAGCAGGAAACGCTGTCTTTGTTGCTGCGCTAACTGCTCACGCAGTAGTTTGAGTTCCGGCGTGTGCGCTCTTACCTGCAATTTTCCCACGGCAGCCTGATCCGCGAGATGTTTGATTGCTGCCGGTAATTCCCGCAACGCGTCCCGAAGCTGCGGCAGGTTTTCACGAAGGTCGTCAAGGACCGCTCGCGGACCGACTTGCTCATCCATCCACTGGCGCAGTACCGGATGCGCCGTTTTCCACAAATCAAGCTCGGGATACAAGTCCCGGCCGAGGCCTTCGATGTTGAGCAGGGTCTTATGCAAGAGCAGCAGCTGCGGCTGGATCTCCATGTCGAAACGCTGTGCTATCCGAAAAAGACGGATCAAGACCTGTGCGAAGGAAATCTCCGCCAAAGGCTTGTTGAATATCGGCTCGCAGACGGTTCGAACCGCGGTTTCGAGTTCGTCAATGCGTGTATCAGGCGGTACCCAGCCGGAGTCCAGATGGAGCTTGGCGATTTTGTAATAGTCGCGCTCGAAAAACGCCAGGAAATTACCTGCCAGATATTGCTGATCACTTGGGCTCAACGTTCCAACGATGCCGAAGTCCACGGCAGCGTACTTCGGTCGTTCCGGATCATCGACGATCACGAAGATATTTCCGGGGTGCATGTCCGCATGAAAGAAGTTGTGCCGAAAAACCTGTGTGAAAAAAATCTCCACACCGTTTTCCGCCAGTGTCTGGATATTGGTCCCCGCAGCCCTGAGCGCCTTCATGTCGCTGATAGGGATGCCATAAACCCTTTCCTGAACGAGAATTTCGGGCCGGCAGAAATCCCAGTAAATCTCCGGGACATAAAGCATGTCAGAATCCTTAAAATTTCGCCTTAGCTGCGCTGCGTTCGCACCTTCGCGCATCAGGTCGAGTTCATCGATGACGGTTTTTTCGTACTCGGCAACCAACTCGAGGGGACGAAGGCGCTTGCTGTTCTCCCAGTACTTGTTCGCGAGGCCCGCAATGGCGTACAGAACATCGAGGTCTTGTTCTATCTGATCGCGGACACCCGGGCGCAACAGCTTGACGATGACCTCGGTGCCGTCCTCCAGTGCCGCGGTATGTACTTGCGCGATCGATGCTGCGGCGAGCGGTTCAAAGTCGAAGCGGGCGAATACTTCATCGACGGGTTTGCCGTATGTCGCGCTAAGAATAGCGACAGCCTCTTCCGCCGGAAACGGCGGTACCCGGTCCTGCAGCTTGGCCAGCTCATCGGCAACATCACGGGGCAGCAAGTCCCTCCGGGTCGAAACTGCCTGGCCGAACTTGACGAAGATGGGGCCGAGTTCTACAAGTGCGAGCCGTATTCTCTCGCCCAGCGGGGCGGACCGGTCACTTGTTCGTGGAAAGAGATAAAAGAAGAATCGCAACGGCCGCAGGATATGGGTCGCCGTGATGATCTCGTCCAGGCCGTGACGAACCAGAACACGCTGGATACTCAGGAGTCTGAGTAGTGTGCGTATCCGTCGCATAAAGCTGGCTAGTGCTCTTTTGGCCGCTTCGCGGCCGGGCTTTCGGCGCGGCTCAAACGCGCTTCAAATCTCGCGACATCGTCGCGCAGCGCATCGACATTCCGGGCAAATGATTCGACTTCATACCGGCTCGGCAGGTCACGCCGCTCTTCCTGAAGATACTCGCTGATGTTTTGCCGCAGCGTCGAGCCCGCTTCTCTGCTCCACTTGCCAACGCTTCTTGCGACCTCACCGAGTTGGTGAGCAGCAACGTCTCCGATGATGCCCGACAGCTCCTCTTCGATATCCGGCTTTCCATAGCCGAGCAGTTTCTGAAATCCCTGTGCGACTTCCGCGTCCCCGGTCAACTCGAGGGAACCGTCGCGAATGGCTTCTTCTCCCGTCGTACCTGCAAATCGCGCCAGCGTCAGGATGGAGCCGGCGATAATGACATCGGGCTCGCCGTCGAAGTCACCGAAGAGCACGATCTCGTCGGGGCAAACGCAAAAATACATCGCGAGGGCCGTATCCTTTACCCTTACTGCTATCACTTTGCCGTCGAGTTCCTCGCAGAGTTCCCGGGCCGGCGTCGTCGCCCTGATTTGCCTGTTTACAAATGTCGTCAGGGGTTTGAATAATGTTTCGAGCGCATCCATCAAATCCGGTATCCAATATGTAATGCCACGATTCCGCCGGCAAGATTGTGGTAACGGCAGCGCTCGAAGCCGGCCTCCTCCATCATCCTCAATAATTCATCCTGGTCCGGGTGCATGCGTATGGACTCGGCCAGGTACCGGTAGCTGGACTCGTCATCTGCTACCAGTTTGCCCAATCGGGGGATCACTTCGAATGAATAAAAGTCATACATAGGCTTGATCACATCTGCCGGTTTGGAAAATTCGAGAATCAAAATCTTGCCGCCTGGCCTCAGCACACGCAGCATCGATGCCAGTGCAGCGTCCTTATTGGTCACGTTTCTCAATCCGAAGGAGATTGTGATGCAGTCAAAACTGCCGGAAGCGAAAGGCAGCTTTTCGGCGTCAACCTGGGCCACCGAAAGATTACCGGCAACACCCGCATCTATGAGGCGGCTCCTGCCCTCGCGAAGCATGTTCGCATTAATGTCGGCGAGCACGACATGTCCCCGATCGCCCACTTTGCCGGCAAAGACCTTTGCCAGGTCGCCGGTGCCGCCCGCGAGATCCAGCACGGATTGACCGCGGCGCACGCCGGCCTGCTCTATCGTAAAGCGCTTCCACAACCTGTGAAGACCGCCGGACATCAGGTCGTTCATGATGTTGTAACGGCCGGCAACGGAATCAAACACGCCTTTGACCCTGCGTGCCTTATCTTCGAGTGGAACGGCCTCGTAGCCGAAATGCGTGCTGCGTGCTTCTTCTGTCATTATTCTAATTGGTTGCTGGATCATGGCGAGCATAACCCGCTGATTTAAGCCGGTCGAGGTAGTCCTGCCAATATTCCGCTTGTTGCGCGCCCAGTTCGTACAGGTATTTCCACGTATAAAGACCGGTGTCGTGGCCGTCATCAAAAATGAGCCGCACCGCGTAAAGCCCGATTGCTTCGATTGACGTTACCCGGACATTTTCTTTTCCGGTTTGCAGTACCCCCGGCCCGGGGCCATGACCTTGCACTTCGGCAGATGGTGAAAAGACACGTAGGTACTCGAACGGAAGATCAAAGGATTTCCCGTCATCAAACTGCACGGCAATCAGACCCGATACTTTACGAAGTTTTATCTCGACAGGAGTGGCACTCATCGTGTTATTTTACCGGTGTTCGAATAAGTCCTCAGGCCACCGCACTCTCTAAAGAATATAACGGCTGAGATCCTCATCTTGCGAAAGTTCGGCAAGATGGTCATCAACATAACCGGCGTTTATCTGCACATGCGACCCGCTCTTGTCCGAGGCCTCGAACGATACAGTCTCGAGCAGTCGCTCCATGACGGTATGCAGTCGTCGGGCGCCGATATTCTCCGTAATTTCGTTGACATGATAGGCGACTTCGGCGATTCGTCGAACACCGCTCTCGACAAACTCCAGGCTGACATCCTCGGTGGAAAGCAGCGCTTTGTATTGCGATGTCAGAGACGCGTCCGGTTCCGTCAGGATGCGAACGAAGTCTTCGGTCGTGAGCGACTTCAGCTCCACGCGAATGGGAAACCGGCCCTGTAATTCGGGAATCAGGTCAGATGGCTTGCAGACATTAAAAGCACCCGAGGCGATGAAAAGAATGTGATCGGTCTTGACCATGCCGTACTTGGTGTTGACCGTTGAGCCTTCTACCAGTGGCAGCAGATCCCGTTGCACGCCCTCGCGGGAAACATCCGCGCCCATCGTTTCTGTGCGCCGGGCCACTTTGTCGAGCTCATCGAGAAATACGATGCCGTGTTGCTCGACCGCTTCAAGCGCTCGCGACTTGATATCTTCCTCATCGAGCATTTTTGCGGCTTCTTCGTCCGTCAGAAGCTTCAATGCTGCCGTGACCTTGAGTTTCTTTGTCTTCTGCCGCCCGCCCGCCAAATTCTGAAACATGCCCTGAAGCTGGCTCGTCATCTCTTCCATTCCCGGCGGCGCCATTATTTCGACACCCATCGCCATTGCCTGAATATCGATCTCTATTTCCTTGTCGTCGAGCTTGCCCTCACGAAGCATCTTGCGGAACTTCTGTCGAGTGTCGCTGTTGTCATGTGCGTCGTCACCGTCGGCAGTAAATCCAACGCTGCGAGCAGGTCCCGGTAACAGGGCATCGAGAACTCGATCCTCGGCAGCGTCCTCAGCACGGCGGCTTACTTTGACCATCGCTGCTTCGCGCGTCAGCTTGACCGAAACATCCATGAGATCGCGGATGATGCTGTCGACCTCGCGGCCGACATAGCCGACCTCAGTAAATTTGGTCGCTTCTACTTTGATAAAAGGGGCTTTCGCGAGTTTCGCGAGCCGGCGGGATATCTCTGTTTTGCCGACGCCGGTCGGGCCAATCATCAGAATATTCTTGGGCGTAATTTCACTGCGCAGCGGTTCGTCCACCAGCACGCGGCGCCAGCGGTTTCTGAGGGCGATTGCGACTGCGCGCTTGGCTTCGTCCTGGCCAACGATGTGTTTGTCCAGTTCCTGGACGATTTCTCTGGGTGTCATTTGTGACATTTGCTTCTTTCCGCTTGGGGCCGGAGGCTATCGGTTCATGACTTTGCGGGCAGTTCCTCGATTTGGATGTTCTGGTTCGTGAAGACGCAGATATCGGCCGCAATTTTCAGCGATTGCTCGACAATGCTGCGGGCATCGAGCTTGGTGTGTTTCAGGAGGGCAAGCGCTGCTGCCTGTGCGTATGGCCCACCGGAGCCGATCGCCATGAGATCGTGTTCGGGCTCGATGACGTCACCGTTGCCGGAGATGACGAACGACTTCTCATTATCCGCAACGCAGAGAAGTGCCTCGAGGCGCCGCAGCCTGCGGTCGCTGCGCCAGTCCTTGGCGAGCTCGATGGCTGCCCGCGTGAGGTTTCCATACTGCTCCAGTTTGCTCTCGAAGAGTTCAAACAGCGTAAAAGCGTCAGCCGTGCCGCCGGCGAATCCCGCGATGACCCGGCTGTCCGCCAACTGGCGTACCTTACGGGCATTGCCCTTCATGATCGTGTTGCCCATGCTGACCTGGCCGTCGCCGCCAACGGCTACGGCACCATCACGGCGCACTGAGACGATAGTTGTCCCGCGAAATTGTTCCATTAGCTGATTTTTCCTACCTGTTAATCGCCCGTCCTGACGGGCGACTTTATAAACATCAGGCTTTGTCGTCTGCCTTTCTTCGCGCCCGCGGATGAGTCTTGTCGTATATCTGGGCGAGGTGCTGGAAGTCAAGGTGCGTATATACCTGGGTCGTGCTTATATTTGCGTGGCCCAGCAGTTCCTGGACACCGCGCAGATCATGGCTCGATTCAAGCAGATGCGTTGCGAAGGAGTGCCGGAACAGGTGCGGATAAACCCGCACATCGATGCCCTGCCGCCGTGCCCAGTAGCTGACCCGGGACTGCACCGAGCGGCCGCTCAGGCGATTCCCCTGCTTGCTGACAAACAAGGCCCTTTCTTCGCCCGGGGCAAACTGCCCGCGTAGTTTGAGCCAATCGGATACGGCGCGGCGCGCATGACGTCCTACCGGGACGATCCTGTCTTTGCTGCCTTTGCCGGTGACGCGAACTGTCTGGTCCGCCAGATCGACATCGCCGAGATCGAGGCCGGTCAGTTCGGCAAGCCTGAGACCGGACGAATACAAGAGCTCCAGGATTGCGCGGTCACGGGCGACGATCGGTCCGTCTCCCGTAATCTCGACAAGCTTTGCCATGCGGTCCACGTCCAGGTTCCCGGGCAGGCGTTTGCCTGACTTCGGTGCGCTGACCGCAACCACGGGGTTCTTTTTTACGTGCTTTTCACGGACCAGATACCGGTAAAAAGTACGTGCGGCCGACAAGCGGCGTTGAATGCTGCGCGCGCTCAGTCCTTTGCGGTAGCAAGCGGCCGCAAAGGAACGGACATGCTCACTATCGAGATTACTCCAGCCTGACAGGTCGTATTGATCGCAATACTCTGCAAGGGCTTTGAGATCTCGTCGATAGTGTTTGCAGGTCAGACCGGACAAGCGGCGCTCGAACTCGAGATGCCGGATAAATTTATCTATCCAGTCGTATTCGTTTTGGTTCATGGGGCCGGGCCTGCCGGTGTCGTCTTTACTAGAAGCGCTTCAGCGCCTCCGCGACAAGATCGCCAAGCCGTGACAGGAAATCCATGCTCATACCGGGGTGAAAACGGTTTGCGTCTGCGCTGCCGATCGCAAGGAAGCCTATTTCTGATTTCTTGCCAAGGGGCACGAGCGCCGCAGAGCCGACCTCATCCGTTTCGTGGCCAAAGAGAAAGTCCCTCTGGGAGTCCCGGACCTGACCGCAGCGCGGGCTGCTGCCTTTCAAGAAGGTTGCAAATGATTTGAGTGATTCGGCGTCCCGCTCGATCGGCTTGAAGAAGCGGCCGACTGCTACGTCGCCGAATACTGCCGGGTCGCCAAACAGCACGAGAATCGACAGGTCGGCGTCAAAACCGGCGCGAAGCGCGGTCTCGATTACCACCAGTGTTTCGCCAAAGTCTTTGGCTGCCATCAGTCGCAGCGTCAGCTGATGCATCTTCGCGCCAAGCGCATCATTTGCCCGTGCGACGTCAATGAGTTCCTTGAGTTTACGCTCCAGCTTCAGGTCTTTTTGCCGCAGAACCGAAACCTGGCGCTCGACGAGCGAGATCGCGCTGCCGGAAACATGCGGGAGGCGCAAGGAACCCAGCAATTCGCCGTTGCGCTCGAAAAAATCCGGATTTGCTTCCAGATAATCGTGTACGGCGTGTTCCGACAGATCTTCTTCAACGAACTCCGGTTTTCGCTGTGTACTCATAAATCCAGGATTCCTTCGTAGCTCAGTTCTGCATTGCCGGATAGCCAGACCGCCGCCGACTCGCCCGGCCAGCTTACCATGAGTTGGCCGCCGGGCAGGTTTACCTCAACGTCTTCGTCCAGCTTGCCGAGAACGCGGCCCGCCACGACCGCAGCACAGGCACCGGTGCCGCAAGCCATCGTTTCGCCTACGCCACGCTCATGCACGCGGAGGTCAATCTGGCTGCGATTCCTGATAGCCATGAAGCCGACATTTGTGCCGCTCGGAAATCTTTCGTGGGTCTCGATGAGTGGGCCGAGAGTCTGAATGTCGGCATCGGCGACCCGGTCCACCTGTAGTACACAATGCGGATTGCCCATGGCAAGCACCGACACACTCAAGGCGTCTTCACCGGCTTGCAACGGGTAGACAGCTGCCCTTCTATCGGCAATGAACGGAACTTTGGCTGGTTCGAGTTCCGGCCGTCCCATGCACGCGGCCACTGAGTTCTCACCGAGAATTCGCACCGGGACCGGACCGGCCGGGCTGCCAAGCGTAAAGTCGCTTTTCTGCCCGGGGTCGCGAGAGATCACCCAGGCAACGCAACGAACGCCGTTGCCGCACTGTTCGACTTCACTGCCATCCGCGTTGAACACACGGTAGTACGCAAGGCTGTCGGCGTCGCGGGGCGGGCCAATCCACATCAGCTGATCGAAGCCGACACCCGTGCGGCGGTCAGCGAGGCGCCGGATATTTTCGGGCGCAAGTACTTCTTGCTCTCCCTTGCGTTGATCGACGACCAGAAAATCATTGCCGGCGCCGTGCATTTTCCGAAATGAGAGCTGCATCCGCGGAGTTTAACAGGACGTTTGCGGAACATGGATTGCCGATCCGGTGCTACCTTGAATCGGCAGCTTGGTCGTGCGAACAAGGGTTTTTCCAGGGCATGATGTGGATGGACTTTTGTCGTCGGCACCGGTAGTTTACATAAACAAAAATACAGGAGTCTGCGCGGCAGGGTTGCTCTCGGTCGTGCAGGCTTTATAACACCTCAAATTCACTCCGGGGACAAAAAATGCGGCACATAATGGTCATGAATGCCAAGGGAGGTTGTGGCAAAAGTACCCTTGCAACAAATATCGCTGCTTATTTTGCACACGAAGGATATGCGGTGGCGCTGGCTGATTATGATCCGCAGCGATCGAGCCTCGACTGGCTCGACAGACGGCCGGATAAGCGTCCCGCGATCGCCGCGGTTGCGGCATTCGAGGACGGCCTCAAGCACGCACCGCGCAGCGCCGATTTTGTCGTCATCGATGCGCCCGCCCGATCGCATGGCCCGGAACTGACGGAACTTGTCCGGCATGCCGAGACAATTGTTGTGCCGGTACTGCCCTCGACAATCGACATTCAGGCCACGAAGACCTTTCTTAAAGAGTTGAAGTCAGTTGGCAAGATCGACCGCAAGGAGACAAAATTCGGGGTGGTCGCAAACCGGTATCGGGAGTACACGCTGATCTGGGAGGAACTCGACGATTATCTGGCTGCCGCAAGGGTGCCCTACCTCGCGGCGCTTCGGGAGGCTCAGAACTATGTTAGGGCGTACACACGGGGCCTGGGTATACACGAGTTGCCAGAGTATCTTGCCTGGCCGGATTGGGAGCAGTGGGAGCCGCTGGTCAAATGGCTCAAGAGCGTCCGTAGTCAACCGTAGCTGGTATCAATGAAATTTAAGGGGTCGAACCGTTACGGGTAATTGACGGTTCGATCCCTTAAATTATTAGTCATGCCGCTACCCGGGCCTGATGCCTTGACATACTAAAAATGATATATATACTAAAAACAGTATGTGGACAATCTTCGAACATCGGAACGTTCAACGGCGCATAGGAAAGCTGCCTGAAGACGTCCTGAAACGATACGAAAAATGGAAGGATATTGTTGAAATCTCTGGACCCAGCGGTCTGCGACTGATTCGTGGCTTCAATGACGAATCGCTCCGCGGTGAATGGAAGGGGCATCGGTCTTCCAGGCTTGGAGGTCAATATCGGGTCGTTTATCGGATTCAGAGGGAAGCGCTATATGTGATGGTCATTGATTTGACGGCACATGACTATCGAAGGACGTAAAAATGAAGGACTTTAGGCCTGCCAAGCGACATATCGAGGTATCGACAGGAGAGTCGGTGCGAATTCTCAGGGAGTTGCAGGATCTTAGCCAGAATGAACTGGCGGAGCTTTGTGGAATCCCGCAGTCGACGATTTCGGCAATTGAAAACGATCGCATCCGTTTGGGCGTGGAAAGAGGAAAAGTATTGGCAAGGGCCTTGAAATGCCATCCGGCAGTACTGCTTTTTCCGGGATGGGATGTCGCAGTTGAGTCAGCGGCATAACGAATCGCTGCACTGGCCACTTGGCGCCTGTCAGGTCTCTTGCAAGAATTGCAACAGGAGCGCCGGCGCTCGATTGCCACCGAGCTAAACCGTTCGACACCTTCAATTGCTACGAATTGTCGCTGGGGTCCGGGGTCAGATGGGGAATGGCCGGCAGCGGTGATCTGGCCACCATGCCGAGACCGCTGCGGTAGGCGTCCGCCGCCGCATCGCCCTCGCCGAGACGGTTCAGCAGACGACCGTACTCCTGATACGCTTCAGGCGATGGCCGGATCGAGATAACGGTCTCGAGATAACTCCGGGCTTTGCCCCAAAGCTCGTTTCGGAGGCAAAGGCGGGCAGATGTCAGTAAAAGATCGGCGTCTTCACCGTGATTTTTTAGCCAGTTCTCGGCACTCTTGAGCTGTTTGCTGGCATTGCCGCCTTCGACCATGCCAAAAAGCCGGACGAGGGGCCCTCTCCACTCCCTTTTAATGTCGGCAACAAGGTCCTTCTCCGCTTTGTCATGCATGCCGGTCCGCATGAGACTCGAGTAATAGGCTTCGAGAAGCGGCAGGTGATTCCTGAGACCCTTCGGCATGTCCTTCCACACGGCCAGAATGGTATCGCCGTCAACCGCATGATGGAGTTTCTCTATGTAGACACGCTGTGACCACTTGTCCAGCGTCGGCTCGTCGAGTCTTCCCTGTTTGCGTAGTTTGGGTAATAACTCCGACAGATGGTTCCAGTCCTCGAGCCGGAAATAGAGCCGGCCGAGCAGGTCGAGGGCGTGGCTGTGGTTCGGCGAGTTCTCTTCGAGCCGCCTGAGAGTGGCCAGGGCCTGCTCGTATTGCTCACGGTCGAGCTGCAGTTCAGCCTGTGTCAGCAGGACTGCGTTGGCGGCCTCGGGCGTCTGTTCGTAGGCCTGCTTGAGCCAGTCGTCCCGGCGATCATCATGACCCAGCAAGTGTGCTGCCCGGGCAGCCTGCAGGTAGTTGAGCAGAGGCGTGTCACTGACGCGCGCGGCGCGGGCCAAAAGCCTTTCGCCCTTGGCGAAATTGCCCTCCGCGACTTCGATCACGCCTTTGGTCAATCGCTGACCGGCCCGCCCCGCCCTGTAGCGGCCTGCTGCCTCGCCGATTTTCCTGGGGGCACGAAACAGTTTTACGAGCAGCCAGGCTCCGACAACGATCAGGAAAATAAACGCCATCAGGATCGGCACGGACATTTCTATCAGGTAGTTTTGAAAGTTGATGACCACGTAGCCGGGATCCTGCAACAGGAAATGCGCGGCAAGTGCGCTGATCACCAGCGCGATTACAACAAACAACCCGAATTTCATCAGCCCGAAGATTGCACGAGATCCGGCCACAAACCGGACCGCCGGTGAAAAGTAAAAAGTGTCAACATTGGGAAATATCCTTAGCCGTATTCAATTCGTATCGATGTCAGTCAGATATTCGGTTTAGTCAGCGGGAGATGCTGCCGATCCGGACAGAGTAAGGTGCTGTCGCAAGAGGCGCAGAGACTCCGAAATATCCGGTGGCGAGCCAGAAAATAAACCGTCTCGAATCTCTGCAATAGTTGCAAGCGTGCTCTGTACGGGCGCGCTTTCGGTGTCGTAGTACCGGACGAGCCAGGTCGATGCGTCGTCAAGACTCTGTTCGAATATTTCCTTTTCATTGCGTAACAAGGCGAGTCTGGCCGCTTGCAACTGCAAAGCCAGGTTGGCCCGCAGAAAGTAGACGGCGTCGGGTGCTGCGAGTGGTGCAAGCGCTTCATCGGTTCGCCGGACTGTGACAAGCTCCCCGACAGCTTTCTTCAGCGACGCCAGGGCACGGTCAATGCCGCTCAAATTCGGATCGATTTCGTCCGTTTCTTCATCGGGCACATCGACTTCCTGACGCAGGGGCAGCGAGTCAACGACACCGGCAAGGCTTGCCAGCGTCAGCGTTACGCCTTCGATATCGGGTCTTTCCATGACCTCAATTGACCGCAGCTCATCGGAAAGCGCACGACGGACCTCGGTCAGAGCCGGATCTGCCAGTTGCAGCAGGCGATCGTCGGCAAAGCCGAGCGCAAGGCCGGCGAGATGCGGATTTCCGGCAAGTTGTAGTTGCGCGTTGGCGATCTGCATGTAGTACTCCGCTTCTGCCAGCAGCCAGGCGTCGCGGACACCCGTCGATATTCCCTGTAAAGAAGAGATGGAACTCTCGAGATTGCCAACACGCCCGGGCAGCGACTCGAAGTCCTGCAGACGTTCCTTGAGTCTTCGTTCCAGAGACTGGAGCTCACCGATGCTCGCCATATCCCTCGCAGCCAGACTGCCGAGCCGTTGCTCCAGGTTGTTGAGTGAATCCTGGGTTGCGTCGAGTGTTCTGTTGAGGCGTGCCAGTGCAGCATCACCTTCCTGAGCCGATTTGCCGGTGCGCCAGTTATCGAATACCAGGTATCCAGCGCCTGCTAGTGCGCCGACGGAGAGAGCAAGAGCGAGCCAGGCCACGAATCCGGTCAAGGCGCGGCGCTGACGCTCAGCTGCGGGGGGCGGTATCTCCGGTCGAGGCTCCACTCTTTCGCCCTTTTGCGGACGAGATTTGTCCTGCCCCCCTTCGGCCGGCGTTTCTACAGGCGCCTTTTCGGTCCTGGCCTCCGTCACTCCGATTGCTGCTTCTTCGGTTTTGGCTTCACCCGTATCGTCAGTTTTGGCCTTCTGACTGGCAGACGGTTTTTTTGCGGCTTCCTTCCGGGTCGCCGCGGTTTTCTTCTTTCGCCTGGGAGTGTTTTTGCTGGTCATCGGGGGCTATCCGGACTCCGCTCGCCGGCACGCAATCAATGCCCGGACCATGTCATCTGTTGTCGGGCTGTCGGCCAGCGAAACCTTCGCATTGGGGATTTTATCTGAAGCCGCTTGTAATACACGAGCGCTGGGTGTCACCAGGGGCGTTTTCCCGAGCAATTCGCGGCAGCCGGCCGGCAGAATCTCAAACAAGCTGTCCAGAGAGTCGACGCTCATCGCGATCACACAATTCACCTGCCCGTCACGCCACCTGTGCTCGAGTCCGGCAAGAAGTTTCGGTGAGTATGTGCGAGTCAGCCTGCGATAAACCGACAGATAATCGACCGTTGCCCCACGCTCACGCAGCGTATCGGCCAGCAGTTCTCTGCCACCGTCGCCACGAATGATCCTGATCATCTTGCCGGAGACGTCCTGCAATTCCGCTGCAGCGAGCAGGTGTTCGCTGTCATACCCTTGCGCCGGAAAAATATCGGCCTGCCTCCCGGCTGACTCGATGGCTGACTTCGTGGCCGGCCCGATCACAGCGATGGCAGTCTCGTCCCCGTTTACGCAATGCAGGCCGTACATCACGGCATTCGTACTGATGAATATCGTGATATCCGCTGCCGGCAGAGCCTCGAGGCAGCGGCTGACGTCGCCGGAATCCTGCGGCTCGATGTCGATTACCGGAAATCGAATCGCTTCTCCGCCGGCCTCATCGATGGCCGTGACGAGCTCGTCAGCCTGGTGTTCCGGCCGCGTGACAAGGACGACGAATCCGCCTAGTCCGGTCTCGTTCATTCGTCTGTTCCGGTTTGTGCCAGGAGCGCAGCTGCCCCCATGTCGAGCAGCTTGCCCGAGAGACTGATGCCCAATGCCAGGGGGTCGTCGGCCGGCCCCGATACCTGTTCGCGGATAATTTTGCGCCCGTCGGGCGATGCCACCATCGCTCTCAGGTTCAGGGTCGTGCCATCGATTTCGCCAAACGCGGCGACAGGAGACTGACAATCCGCCTGCAATTGCTTTGCCACGGCACGCTCTGCCGTGATGACAGTTCTGGTGGCCGCGTGATCGAGCAGTTTCAGTAGCTGCAGCAATTCAGTCCGGTCTTCGAGGCATTCAATGCCGATGACGCCTTGTGCGGCTGCCGGCAACATCTGGTCGGGCGAAAATATCTCACTGATGTGTGCTTCGAGGCCAAGCCGCTCGAGCCCGGCGCAGGCAAGGATGATCGCATCGTATTGACCGTCCTCGAGTTTCTGCAGTCTTGTATTGACGTTGCCTCGCAGGGGTTCAACGCGAATATCGGGCCGCAGAGCCATCAGCTGGGCCTGACGGCGGAGGCTCGAGCTGCCGACGCGGGCGCCTTGTGCAAGTTCGCCCAGATTCTTGCCGACCAGGGCGTCGGCAGGATTTGCGCGCTCCAGTACTGCCGCAATACAGAAGCCCTCCGGCATGTCGGCTGGTACATCCTTCATCGAGTGCACGGCAATATCCGCATCGCCTGCCTCCATCGCGACTTCCAGTTCTTTTATAAAGAGTCCCTTGCCGCCGATCTTCTGCAGGCTGCGGTCCAGCACCTCGTCGCCGCGGGTCGTCAGCGGCACGAGTTCGACGCTCGTTACCTGAGGTAATGGTCGCAAGGCGTCTGCGACGTGCTTGGCCTGCCAGAGCGCCAGCGCACTTTTGCGGGTTGCGATTCGGATCATCATGCGACTACCGCTCCTTGATCCGGCGCCGAACATCCGCGACATGCCGTCTGCTGATGATCAGAGCACTGTCTTCGCCCTGCGGGCCATCTCGAAGGGTCACCAGAGTCTGACCGCCGCTCGACTTTTTCAGCGTGTCAATCTGCCGGACGGCGACCAGCGCATTGCGGTGGACGCGAACGAATTCGTCGGCGAACTCCTGCTCGAGATGATTGAGAGAATCATCGATGAGGTCCTCACCGTTGCGGTGTTGTACACGTACATATTTTTGATCCGCGCGGAAGCAAAAAACATCCCGAACAGGAATAAGCTTTATTTCTCCCTGCGTATGCGCGCAGATATGCTTGCGGAGGTCGGAAATTCCTGATCGCTTTGCGATCTCACTGAGTGTGATGTTGCTGAGGCGGGCGGCCCGCTCGAGTGCCCGGTCGAGCCGCTCGCGACGCACAGGCTTCAGTACATAGCCAACGGCCCTCGCGTCAAAGGCTTCGACTGCATATTCATCGTATGCCGTCGTAAAAATTATCGCCGGTGGCGACTCGAAAGAATTGAAATGATGGGCTGTTTCGATGCCGTTCATACCGGGCATTCGGATGTCCAGCAGCACCACATCGGGCGCTGATTCGCGCGCAATTTCGAGGGCCTGTGCACCATTTTCCGCTTCCCCGACGACATCATGTTCATCTGAGTCAACAAGTATCTGGCTCAACCTGTCTCGCGCCAGTGCTTCATCGTCGACGATCAGAATTTTCACACCACATGCTCATCATAGGGAAAGCAAAGCTTCACCCTGAATTCGTCGTCGGTTTCTTCCACCGATACGGTCGCTTTGCCGCCATACGCCAGCTCGAACCTTTGCCGGATGTTTGCCAGCGCCATCTGGTTTCCACCCTTGTGTGCCGACCGGTCCGCCGCAATCGGGTTGCGCATCTCGATCTCGAGATTGTTGTCGTTGCGTACGCCGGTCACAATAACCTCGCCGCCTTCGGGCAACAGCTCGATACCATGGTAGATGGCGTTCTCCAGTAATGGCTGGATAGTCAGACTGGGAATCAGCGCCCGCATGGGCAATTCACCAATATTCCAGCGAACGTTAAGACGCTCGCCCAGACGCAGTTTTTCGATCCGTTGATAGATTGCTGCGACCTCGAGCTCTTCTTTCAGGGTCGTGCGATCTTTCTGGGCACCAAGATTTGCGCGGAGCAGATCGGCAAGGTCCTCGATAGCCTCCTCTGCACGAGCCGGATCGCTTCGTGTCAGAGACGCTATCGTATTCATGCTGTTGAAAAGGAAATGCGGACGAATCAGCGCCTGAAGTGCGCTTATCCTCGCCTGTGCTTCCAGCACGATGCTGCGACGCCACTCGCTGGAGATATACAAGTATCGCATCGCGAGCGCGATAATAATTGAACTGATCGCAAACGTGCGCAGAATAAATCCGCCGTGTGTGTCATTGATAATGACCGCCTCGCCAAAAATACCGGTCAGTTGAAACGCAATCTCCGCGAGTGCCAGGCTGAGCAATTCGAGCAGCACAAAAGCGATGACGAACGCCTGGGTCTGACCGAATTTCTCGACCCACGGGCGGATCTGGCAAAGGATCGCCGCACCCAGCAAACCGAGCCACAGAATAAACAGCGACATTTTCGCCAGCTCGGTCAGGAATGTACCCGGCGTCGTGTGCGAGGCAAGCGTCAGAACGATCGCGATAAGTACTGAAACAAGCACAACAACGAAGATCGCGCCGGCGGCACAGAAATCGGGTAGATACGCTTGGGTTTCTTTGGCGACGTCTGGGGGTCGAGAGGCCAAACCTGGTCCTCCTCTCTTACGATGTCGGCATTGTAACGCGAGTCGCGACGGGAATTATGAGCCCATCAATATAGCCTTGTCGGACCACCAGACGCGAACAGAAGGCTTATGACTGTGCAGGCGACTGCGTGTCAGGAGCTGCAATATTTCGCGACCTGATTCTCGACACGTTCACGTGCGGCCTGAGCCTCATCTTGGTCGAGATAGACGCGCTCGCCGTTTTCGTCATGCTTGTACAGGCGCCGGGAAGTGACGAACTTTTGCAGGCGCGCCTTATAGGTAGCACATTTTTCCTGGCGCTCCAGGGCCTGTGCCTGCAGTTCCTCCGAGGAAGGCCCGGCCGGTTCGCTTGCCGCTGCTGCCGCTTTGGCTGTGGCTCTGGCGTCGTAACTTGCCTGGACTTGTGCCTGAACCGTGGAGGCATCCGTAGGCCTCGAGCTGATGGCAAGCCGCTCTTCAGACGGATCACCCGTCGGGCGATCGCCATAGTGGACATTGCCCTGCGCGTCGGTCCATCTATAAATATCGCTTGCGAACGCCATCCCTGCTGCCGCAACGGCAAGCATCATGATGAAGGCAATTACGTTCTTGCGAAGCATGTTGTCCCCACATGCTGGCCGTTGGAACTCGTTTCGCCGGCCAGCCTGCACCTGTTAAGACATTGAACGATAACGCATTACAGCATGTCCTTTCCAGCGATGTTGTGATCACGGTCACAAGCCGTTAGCTGCCATGGTTCGCGCAAGAAAACGGATCCGAGGGCCGCCAACGATTTCCCGTAATTGGAAGGAGAGGACTCGCTGGCTGAACCACGCGGGGCGTGAAAACCCCGATGATTTGGTCACAATTTACCTTGTCTGACCCCCACTATTCGGCGGTGGTGAATTCAGGGTAGGCCTCGAGGCCGCACTCGCTGAGGTCAACGCCCTCGTACTCGTGTTCCTCGTCCACTCGGATGCCCAGCGTGACCTTGATTATGTACCAGACGATGAAGCTCATGACAAAGACCCAGAATAGTATGGAAAACAGGCCGAGCAGCTGGGCACCCAGCGTTGCTTCGTCGTTGTAGATCGGAACAGCGAGCAGGCCCCACATGCCGACGACCCCGTGCACGGAAATTGCGCCGACCGGGTCATCGATCCTCAGCTTGTCCAGCGTTACGATGGAAAGAACGACGAGTAGACCGCCTGCTGCCCCGATCAGTGTTGCGCCGATGGGCGTTGGCGCCAGCGGCTCAGCCGTAATAGCGACCAGGCCCGCCAAAGCGCCATTGAGCGCCATTGTCAGGTCCCCTTTGCCGAACCAGAGCCGGGCCAAGATCAGCGCAAAAACCAGACCGCCCGCGGCTGCCATGTTGGTATTAACGAAGACCAGTGCGACCGAGTTGGCTTCTGCGACGTCGGAGACCTTCAATTCAGAGCCGCCGTTAAAGCCGAACCAGCCAAGCCAGAGGATCAATGTCCCGAGCGCCGCGAGCGGAAGGTTGCAACCGGGGATCGCGTTGATCTCGCCTTTTGACCCGTACTTACCTTTGCGCGCACCGAGAAGAATTACGCCGGCAAGTGCCGCTGCTCCACCGCACAGATGCACAATACCTGAGCCCGCGAAATCGTTGAATCCGGCTACATCCAGAAATCCGCCGCCCCATTTCCAGAAGCCCTGCACCGGATAGA
>JACZWL010000072.1 GCA_022572185.1 Pseudomonadota bacterium
CCGGCAAAATTCGGTATCGGCCTGATAATTCTCGCGCTTGGCTTCCTCGTCATGGTCGGCGCGGCGAACGTCGTAGCCGCAGGAAACCAGACGTTTCCAACCTGGTTGTTCTTTACTTATCTTTTCCACACCCTCGGCGAACTTGCCCTGTCACCGGTCGGACTGTCAGCCACGACCAAACTCGCGCCGAAGAGATACGTCGGCCAGATGATGGGCATCTGGTTTCTCGGCGCGGCGCTGGGCAATGTCGTGGCCGGACTGCTTGCCGGTGAGTTCGATGCCGAAAACGTGGCTTCGATGCCCGCGCAGTACTTGCAGATCGTTCTGACAACCGGGGGCGCCGGCCTGATACTGCTTTTGTTCACGAAGCCCATCAAGAAACTCATGGGTGGTATCGAGTAATAATCAACAAAGAAAAAAGGTGTCAGGTTTTTTTCGAGAAAAATAAACCTGACACCACTGCTGTCCCATAAGCGTTTGCATTATTGACTGGATCACAGTGGTTGCGAGGGGTTCCGACGGGGTGCATCACTACGGACATGAATTGCCGCCTTCACCCTGAGACACGCCGCAAGTACGTCCGTGTAGGCTCGGGGCCCGCCTCCCTGCGGGCCACGGTCTCAGACTGAAGGCGGCAACCCATGTCCTTGATCGTGGTACGCGGTTTATGGGACAGCAGTGACCTGACACTTTTTTGATTATCGCCCCAGGCACTCCCCCGCATAAGCCAGCTCCTGGCCGGCATTTTCCATGCGGCACACGTTGCTGTAGGTGTTGCCGTCACGCGCACACACCGGTTGATAGACGCGCGGGCAGTTTCTGCCCTGTGAGTTGCAAAGTCCTGCGTGGCGAATTCTGGCACCATTACGCTCTGCCTGGCAGGCGTTGCCATAGGTCAGCTCGTCAAAGCCACAAACCGGGACGTACAGGCGTGGACATGCTCTGACATTACACGCGCCTTCGGTAAAAGTAGTGACGCCGGCTGCCTCCGCCTCGCAGGCATTGGCAAACGTCGTCCCGTCTGCGTCACATACCGGCACATAAACTTTCGCGCAGTCAGCAACGTCACAGATTCCGGTTCGCTGCACTGGTACGCGGTCGACATCGGCCTCGCATTGACTGGAATATGTACGCGCGTTCATGCCACAAACCGGCTCGTAAATTTCCGGGCACCCGCTCACCGTGCAGGCACCCAGGCTGGCAAGTTCGATGCCGGCACTCAAAGCCAGGCACTCGTTGTTGTAGGTGATGCCATCGACGCCGCAAACCGGATCCACTTCCTCCGTACACGCTTCGGCGGGCTCGGGACATAGCCCCTGCGATACGACAGCGACACCGGCAGCCTCCGCAAAACACTCATTGCTGTAGCTGTTGCCATCCATGCCGCAGACCGGATCGAATTCTTCGCTGCACTCCGCAGCGTCCGCGCAGATACCCCTGGATGCGACAGCCACGCCTGCCGCCCGGGCAACGCAGTCGTTGCTGTAGGTCTTACCGTCCGCACCGCATACAGGGTCATACTGCATTGTGCATGCGATTTCCTCTGCCCCGAGCGTCGTCGACTCACTCATGCTTATTTCTTCGGCCAGGCACAGGCTGCCTGCGGCACAATACAGAGCGACGCCGGGCAAAAGAAGCTGTCTAATTGTTTTGTCTGTGCTGTATTTCATCGCAGCGGATTATTACAAAGTTCCGGACCCGGGTGGTCCAACAAGGTTATATTGATGGACCACCAGATCGATTTTCGTTTCGCGGGCTCATTTTGCCTGTCGAAACCGGCGATGCGAGCGATCAAGCCGACACCGCGCTGCCCCAGTAATTGTAAGAAAGAATTCGCAGGCCCGGGATATACATACGTTCATCGTTGACGATGTCAAATCCGCCGGCGGCGATCATCGCCGGAATGTCGCGGTTCATGTTGCAGCCGCCGGCAATTTTGCTCCAGCCGGAATTCAGCCTGTCTTGCCACCGCCTGACACCTTCATCTGGCGCAGCGCCGTGTTCACAGAACAGCAAACGACCGCCTGGCTTCAACACCCGTCGCATGCCCTGGAGCGCGCTTGCCGCGTCGGGGATCGTGCATAGTGTGAATGTCACAAGAACCGTGTCTACGCTGTTCGATTCAAGCGGGATTTCCTCGCCCGGCAGGTCGATGAACTCGAGGTCGAGGTCCAGGCTCAGGCCCTGGAGATTTTTTGCCGCGAGTTTTCTCATCCCCTCAGATGGCTCCAGGCCCCATAACTTCCTGACTTTGTGTTGGTCGTAATAAGGGAGATTCAAACCGCTGCCCATACCGATCTCGAGGACATCGCCCTCTGCAAGCGGGACGATCTTCTCCCGTTGTTTCCGGCATGGCTTTGTCGAACAGGCAAGATCGATCACGTGTGGAAGTATTCGTTGCTCGTACCAGCTCATCGCGTTTCCTTGCTCGCCCGGCTCACCGGACCTGTCGCGGGCACGGCGTTTCCTGTCATCTGTTTGTGCTTTAGCAATACTAACTCGTTTATGCTGATGAGCTCGATACCATCATCGCGAAGTTTGGGGATTTCCCGTTCCAGCAAAGCGAGTGTCGCGGGATAGGGATGGCCTATGCCAACGGCCACGCCGCTTTTTTTCGCCAGTTCCTTTAAGCGCCTGAATTCCCGTGCAACGGTTTCCGGTGAACGATCGGGATCCAGGAACACATCTCTTTTCACTGCTGGTACACCAGCTTCTCTTGCAAGCTGCAGGGCGACGCTTTTGTGGGTGGTGTAGCTGTCTACGAAAACAAGATTGCCATGTGTACGTATTTCCTCCATCAGCCAGCCCATGTGCCCCGGGTGGCGGGTCAGCAGGCTGCCACGATGGCTGTTGACACCAATCGCATGCGGGACCGATTCGAGATTTGCGGAAAAGGTATTTGCAAGCTGATCCCTGCTCATCTCCAGCAGAATGGCGCCGGGCTCTGTGTGGCCGTCCTCTGACATCGCCTCGAGGGGCAGATGCAGCAGCACCTCCTTGCCGCTGGCGAAAGCAGCTTCTGCCAGGGCTGTCGCCCGGGGAGTGTCCGGCAGGATTGCACAGGCGACGGGGCCTGGCAGATTGATCGATCGCTGCCCGGCTTCGAGCTGGTAGCCAAGATCGTCAATGATGATTGCCATGCGCGGAACCGCGCTGTCTGGCGCTGCCGCGGCCATGCCCGAAAAGGCGAATGAAGCTCCGAGAACAAGCCAAAGGCGGTCAATCATTCTGCTTTGCTTTGCATCACCCTCTTGGGTGTAAGCAACGATAGTGCTTCCTGTAGCTGCGCATCGTTCTGGCGATCAGCGCTCGCATGAAAGCTGATTTCCGCCGGCTTCCGCGTTTCTTCGACCACGACATCCGGGAATATGCCTTTTTCGTGTATGGAATCGCCGGACGGCGTGTAAAAACGGGATGTCGTCAATTTTATCGCCCGGCCTTTGGACAGCGGCATGACTGTCTGCACGAGCCCCTTGCCAAATGTCGAGGTGCCGACAAGCATCGCGCGATTATGGTCTTGCAACGCTCCGGCGACAATCTCGGACGCCGATGCGGAACCACTATTGACCAGCACGACCATGCCGGCCCCATCGAGCACATCCCCGCGGTGCGCCTTTCTCGTAAATCGAGACTCCGGCGTCCGGCCATCCGCCACCACGATAATGCCCTCGTCAAGGAAAAGATCAGATACGTCAATGGCTGAATCGAGAACGCCGCCCGGATTATTTCTCAGGTCGAGTATCAGGCCAACCAGCATGCCGTCTTTTCGATCCTGCATGTCGTCAATTGCCCGGCTCAGTTCATTCGCGGTCGAATCATTAAACTGGCTGACACGAACATAACCGACTCCGGGCTGCAGGATTTCGTGGCTAACGCTCGCGACCCGAATGCTTTCCCGCTGCAGCTCGAAAACGATCGGACTCGCCTCGTCCTCTCGGGTCACCGTGACCGTGACACGCGTTCCCGCACGACCACGCATTTTTGCGATCGTCTCGTGCAGATTATCCGAGTTAACGAGCTTGCCATCTACGGCGATAATCGTGTCGCCGCTAAGAATACCGGCGCGTTCAGCCGGCGTGTCGTCTATCGGTGCGACGACGATGACGGCCCCGTCCGCTGCGCTGACTTCGAGCCCGACACCGGAATAGCTGCCGCTGGTGCTGATACGTATATCCTGATACTGCTCAGCATCGAGATACTGCGAATGGTCGTCCAGATCGGAAACCATGCCCCGAATCGCGCTCTCCAGCAGCACGCTGTCATCGACCGGCTCGACATAATTCTGCTTGACGCGTTGCATCACTTCAGCGAACAGGCGGGCCTGTTCCCAGGAAAGCTCTCCGGACTCCAGTTTGTCACGTTTGGCCAGTACACCGCCGCCCAGCGACAGGCTGAGGCCCATTGCTGTACCGATGACCACCACCAGAATGCCTCTGGTTTTCAATGACATATGCTTCTCCTGCGGCACCGCCGGGCATCGGCTCGGTGCCTCCTGGCAGGCTGTTCGCCAGGGCCGATTGACGATAGCACAGGCCGGGAGACCGTGAAACGATGCGGCCGCCATGCGAGAAGTCTGCGTAGCAGAAATATCCGTCGTGAAAAAGTGCCACAGCGAGACCGGTTTTCCATTCTCATGCCGCGCATGGTGGGACCACCAGACTTCGTCTAGCAGGATGTTGAAAAAGTCTTCCATGACTTTTTCAACGGCGCGATCCGAAAAGTGTGATTTTCGGATCCCTCACATTTTCAATGGCTTATAGCCATCGAAAATGATGGTACATCCCTGTACCGGCTAACAGGCTGTAGAAAAACAGAGTTTTTCAACAGCCTGTTAGTGATCCAACAAGCGTATATTGAGGGACCACTCGGTTAACGACGATATCAACAAAACAGGGGGTGTATCCCCTTATCCCAGGTAGTCTGCGAATAGCCTGCGAATTTTAATCGCTTTCCGGGAAAATCGGTATTCGTCCCCTGTTTTTTCCCGGCACAATGATATTCTTCCGGCCTCACGCCGAGGGATATCATTATGGGACGCCTTGTAAGAACTCTGTTACTTATTATCGCCGGTATTGTGGGCCTCGCGGTACTCGCGTCGGCCGCACTGTTTTTGTTTTTTGATCCCAACGATTTTCGGGACGAGATATCCGCACAGGTGAAGGAAGTAACAGGGCGCGAACTGGTCATAGAGGGCGACCTGTCACTCAGTTTCTTTCCCTGGATAGCGGTCAAGGTCGGCAGTACACGTCTTGGCAACGCGGAAGGATTCGGCAACGAGCCTTTCCTCAGCTTCGAAGAGGCAAGACTAAGTGTCAGGCTGATGCCGCTTCTGTTTCAGCAAAGGGTGGCCATTGGCACCGCCTCGCTGGACTCGTTTTCCCTCAATCTTGAGGTGGCCGCTGACGGCACAAACAACTGGGCTGACCTCGCCGAGGCAGCGCCTGCGGCAGAACCCGTCGAGACAGGCGATACGATACTCCTGGATATCGCCAACTTCCGCCTGAGCAATGCGTCAATTTCCTTCCGCGATGCACAGGCAGGTATCGCCAGTACGATCAGCGGGCTGACGCTGAACACGAGTAGTATTACAGCTGCCGAACCTTTCGATATTAAGGCCGAATTCGATTTCGGCGCGGAGCCGGTCGGGGTCTCTGGCCATTTACGGTTTGTCGGCACGATGACACTCGCCGAAGGTAACCAGCAGCTCTCGATCAGGGGCTTTGGCATCGACGGACAGCTCGACGGTGTCGCTGCCGAAACAACTGACTTCCGCTTCGCGGCACCTTCAGTTGATGTCGATATGCTTACCGATCGCGTAACGATGGGCGAGATGGAGCTGTCAATTTTCGGCCTCGACATATCGGCCGATGTCGAGCCGTACTCATATGTCAAGCCGCAACCGAGAATGACGATCGCGGTCCGGCCTTTCTCGCTGAAAACGCTGATGCAGACACTCGGTGTCGATACGCCAGCCACTGCTGACCCTGATGCGCTCAACCATGTGTCATTCAGCGCTACAGCCGAGGTCGGCGAAACCGCACTGACATTGACAACAATGACGCTGGAACTCGACGATACCAAACTTACGGGTCAGCTCAGCCTGCCACTGAGCGAGCGCGGCGCGTATCAATTCGATCTTGCAGCAGACAGCATCAACCTCGACCGTTACATGGCCCCGGCGAATACGGCCGGCGGTGATGCATCGGCTGCGGCAGGAGACGAAATCGAGATTCCGGTCGATTTGATCAGGTCGCTCAAAGCGAATGGAAGCCTGAAAATCGATCGCGCCTACCTGTCCGGAATGACTTTTGAGAATGTCGTCGTGGGGATCAACAGCGCAAATGGGCAGCTGCGAATGCATCCGATATCGGCGGAGTTATTTGGCGGCACATACAATGGCGACGTTCGGATAAACGCTTCCAGCGAACCTCCATCGATAGCGGTCAACGAAAAGATCTCGGGCGTACAACTCGCGCCGCTCGCTTTGTCGATGTTCGGACAGGACAACATTTCCGGAACGATTGACGGCAGCTTCAAGCTGAGTGGCAGCGGCAGGAACCTTGCTGCCATACGCAGGGACCTGGGCGGCACGATGGCCTTCTCACTGGCGGATGGGGCCTGGGAAGGCACGGACGTGTGGCATCAACTGCGGTCTGCGTATGCGCTGTTCAAGCAGGAGCAGCCACCGGAGCCGCGTTTGCCGGCCCGCACCGAGTTCACTGCTGTCCGGGCGACGGGCACTGTCACAGATGGCGTCTTCAGCAACGATGACCTGCTCGCCGAGCTGCCGTACCTGCGATTGACCGGCAACGGCACGGTCGACCTGGCCGAGGGACAGGTGAACTACTCAATGCAGGCCCGTGTGCTGGAACAGCCGGAGTTCATCGATGCGGCAAATGAGACGGAGCTTGCCGACTTTACCGAAGCGCTTATACCGTTAAGAATCTCGGGGCCGCTTGCCTCGCCGAGTATCAGGCCCGACATCGAGGCAATGCTCAGGGCAGAGATACGGCGCGCCGTCGAGAAGCAGGGCGAAGCATTCAAGAAGCGCCTGATTGATGAGCTTATCGGCGGGAGGGATCAGCCGGCGAGCGACCAAACGGCCGACGAAGGCGCCGATCAGGCGCAGCCGGAGGAAGAAAAAGATCCCGAGGACCAGCTCGAGGACGCGCTGAAGAAACTGTTCGGGCATTGATGCATGACGGTGGTTAAGCAAAGACTCCTTAAGGGCTTGTTTCTCGCCGCACTCTGCACATCGTCTATCAATGTGGGCGGCGCCGAGCTTCGATCGGTCTCTGTCACGCTCGATGACGGGCGCTATAATCTGACCTCGGATACCCTGTTCGGGGTCAGCCAGGACGATCTTTACGCGGTGCTGACCAATTACGAGTTGTTCGAGAAATTCACGAGCGCAATCATTGCGAGCAGAAACGTTGCACCGGACGCCGATGGCCGCCCGCGTTTCTACACCCTCATGGAAGGCTGCATTCTCTTCTATTGTAAGACCTTTGTTCGCAGGGGATACCTGCTGCTGACGCCGAAGCACGATATCATCGCCGTAGCGGATCCGGACGAGAGCGACTTCGAATACAGCCGCGAGAGATGGCGGTTGAGCAACGAAGATGATGGCACGCTGATGATTTATGAATTCGAGATGGAGCCCAGTTTCTGGGTGCCGCCGGTCATCGGCCCGTATTTCATGAAGCGGATATTGCAGGCAGGGGCAATGCGTGCGGTGAATCGAATCGAGGCGCTGGCGCGCGGCGAAGAACCGTGCCCATGAACATGGCTGCATTCACACGACAGGTACTCTGCTGGCATCGACAGTTCGGTCGTAAGGACCTTCCCTGGCAGCAGAACCCAACGGCCTATCGGGTCTGGGTCTCGGAAATCATGTTGCAGCAAACGCAGGTAGCGACCGTGATCCCCTATTACCGGCGTTTCATCGCGTCTTTTCCGGACATTGAATCGCTCGCAGTCGCCACCGGGGACGATGTTCTACATCACTGGTCAGGGCTGGGTTATTACGCACGCGCCAGAAACCTGCACCGGACGGCATGCTTGATTCGCGAGCGGCACGGCGGCGTTTTTCCAAATCTTTTCGATGACATTATTGAGCTGCCGGGCATCGGGCGATCGACAGCCGGCGCCATCTTGTCCCTGGCTTGTAAGCAGCGATATCCGATACTCGACGGCAACGTGAAGCGCGTGCTTGCGCGATTTCATGCTGTCGACGGCTGGCCGGGCAAGACGGCTGTTTCAAAAAAGCTGTGGGCGCTGGCTGACGAACACACGCCGCAACAAGACGTTGCCGCTTATACGCAGGCAATCATGGATCTCGGTGCGACCGTCTGCACGCGCAGCGGCCCCAACTGCAACTTGTGCCCGCTCAGAGATGGATGTAGCGCTTTCGAACGCGATGCGGTAACACGATATCCCGGCCGCCGCGAGCCGAAGAAAAAGCCACTTCGTCACACTCACATGGTGCTCGCACATATCAACGGTGCTGTCTATTTAGAGCGTCGTCCTGCCGAAGGCATTTGGGGCGGGTTGTGGAGCCTGCCGGAGCTTGCGGACGAGAATGACCTGAATGAATGGTGTGAGCGGGAACTGAATGCCCGTCCGGCCGAGCTCGATCGCTGGCATACGATGCGGCACAGCTTCACGCACTTTGATCTCGACATACAACCGATTGCCGTGCGCCTGTCAGCACAGTCGAGTACAGTTCGGGATACGGAAGACAGAGTCTGGTACAAGATAGGCTCGCCACCGCCCGGGGGCATGGCCGCCCCGGTCAGCAAACTGATACAGACATTGAGAAACAGCTAAATGTCACGAACCGTTAATTGCGTCCTTTTAAAAAAAGAAGGCGAGGGTCTGGACTATGCGCCGTACCCGGGCGAACTTGGACAGCGCATTTACGACAATGTCTGCAAAGAAGCCTGGCAGCAGTGGCTGGCACACCAGACGACGCTGATCAACGAGAACCGACTGACACCGATCGAGCCCGAAGCCCGCAAGTTCCTCGTAACGGAAATGGAAAAATTTTTCTTCGGCGAAGGCTCGGCGAAGCCACAAGGGTACGTCCCGGAAAAATAAGGAATAATCAGGGACTGACCCCGAAGGGGGTCTGTCCCCAGTCATAATCGCCCGTCAGGACGGGCGAAACAGGTGCTGATAGAATCGTAGGAGCCCGTCCTGACGGGCGATTCTATACTCGCCGACAATACTGGACGCTGAACAGCTTCTCCGGGTCTGTCCACACCGTATCCACCGCGAAGCCTGCCCGATTCGCCATCTTGCCAAACTGGTCCAGCGTGTACTTGTGCGAGTGCTCGGTCAGGATCGATTCTCCTTTCTCGAAGGTAAATGACCGGCGACCGATGCGCACAGTCTGTTC
>JACZWL010000029.1 GCA_022572185.1 Pseudomonadota bacterium
ACGGGTACACCGGTTTGTGGCGGGCTGACCACGCACCAGGCGATGTCGATTATCCGCGGGCTCATGGGAATCAACTTGGTAGGAATGGATCTTGTCGAAGTGGCGCCGGCTTACGATGTCGGCGAAATTACGGCCCTTGCAGGCGCACATTTGGCAATGGAGATGATTTGCGTCTACGCCAGTCGGCCGGACTAGCTAAAAACTGGGCGGTGTGCAGGCACTGACCAGTACGCAGTCTTCGCTGCCGGTATTGCGAAAGCGGTGCGGCAGCCGGCTGTTGAAGTGATAGGCGTCGCCGGCCGACAGTGTCCGCACCTGATCGGCCACGGTGATCTCGAGACGGCCCTGCAGGATTATTCCGCCTTCTTCGGCCTCGTGGCTCAACATGGATTGACCGGTATCGGCACGCGGCTGATAGCGTTCATGGAGAATCTGCAGATTGCTTTCGGATAGATTGGCGCCAACCTGGCGGTAAGAGATGGGTCCGCTGCCTATCTCTCTCAGTTCACTTTGAGTAAAGAAATATTTTTCGGGCTGCCGGGTATCCGATGCAAAAAAGTCGGCGAATGACACACCCATCGAATCGAGAATGCGTTTCAGAAGCCCCATCGACGGGTCTGTCCGGCCGTGTTCGATCAGCGAAATCGTGGCATTCGAGATGCCCGAGTTTCGCGCCAGTTGCCGCTGCGACAAGCGCTGCCGGGTCCGCAATTGCTTTAAACGAAGGCCAACATTGTCCATTTCGCTCACCGCTTGTTAAATCGTTTAATTTATTTAACGATTATGACTCATGATTTAATAAAATCAAGAAGTTACTGTTTTACGCTTAAATATTGTTAAATATTTCCCCGGGAGTAAGCTGGGTGGCTATGCTTGATACCAATGAACACACCAGTTCCTATTTCGCGGCAACCGCCAACTGGCAAACGGACTATCCGAGGCTCCTGGGGGAGCACCGTTGTGACGTTGCCATCGTGGGTGCGGGTTTTACAGGCGTGTCGACCGCCCTCTATCTTACCGAACGGGGCTATGACGTTGCTTTGATCGAAGCAAACCGCGTTGGCTGGGGCGCGTCGGGCAGAAACGGCGGTCAGCTGATTGACGGATTCGTCAATGTCGACAAGATCGAAAAGCGATTCGGTGCGGATGCGGCTGATATCGCCTACCAGGTTGGTGTGGAGTGCCGGGACATCGTGTTGCAGCGAATAGAAAAATATTCCATCAGCTGCGATTTGAAGTTCGGTTTCCTGGACCTGGCTTTATTTGAGAAAGACATGGACTATTTTCGTTCGGAGATCGAGCGCAAACAGGAGAAAAATTATCCGCACAAAATGGAGCTTGTTGCCAAAGAAGACATGCACTCGGTAATCGGTTCGGATATTTATATTGGCGGCCTCATCAATCACGGTAACGGACACCTTCATCCGCTCAATCTCTGTATCGGCGAAGCGCGAGCAGCGGAACAGAGCGGAGCAAGGATTTTCGAAGAATCACCTGTCACCAGGATCCATCATGGCGACAATCCTCGCGTAGAAACGAAGAACGGCGTCGTGCACGCCAAGAAAGTTGTACTCGCCGGCAATGCATATCTCGGTAAAACCGAACCGAAATTATACGGCTCAGTAATTCCGGCCGGAAGTTACATCATTGCAACGGAACCACTCACGCCCGAAGTCGCGAACGAATTGCTGCCGCAGGACATGGCGACCTGCGATCAAAGGGTAGGGCTCGACTACTTTCGATTGTCTGCCGACAGGCGATTGCTATTCGGCGGGCTGTGCAATTACTCGGGCAGGGATCCGAGAGACATTACTGCAACTTTGCGCCCGAAAATGCTCAAAGTGTTTCCACAACTGGAAAGCACAACCATCGATTACGAATGGGGCGGCAATATAGCGATCAGTATCAACAGGATTCCTCAGTTGGGCCGGATCAAGAACAATACCTACTACGCGCAGGGATATTCTGGCCACGGCGTCGCGCCGACGCATATAGCCGGCCGGATTCTGGCCGATGTCATTGCCGGTGACAGCGAAAGGTTCGATGTATTCGAGCGAGTGCGCCACGTGAAATTGCCGGGCGGCAAGTGGTTCGCGAATCCTGCCCTGGCACTGGGCATGCTCTATTTCAGATTGAAGAAGGAAATATTGGAATAAGAAGCGACAACAAGTTTTTCGGAGACAAGCGATGACAGACAACACAGCCAGGAAACTGGACTTCGATTTACCTGATCTTCAAGCCTACTGGATGCCGTTCACGGGCAACAGGTTCTTCAAGAAGCACCCGCGGCTGATCGTCCGCGCAGAAGGCATGCACTGCTGGACCCATGACGGCAAGCAACTTCTTGATTCGATCGCTGGCCTCTGGTGTTGCAATGCGGGTCATTGTCATCCGAAGATCGTGGAGGCAATCCAAAGGCAGGCTGAAACACTCGACTATGCAACAGCGTTTCAGCTCGGCCATCCCAAAGTTTTCGAACTGGCGAATAAGCTGACCGATATTGCGCCGGACGGGTTCGACTACGCGTTCTTTGTCAATTCAGGTTCGGAAGCCGTGGATACGGCACTCAAAATGGCGCTCGCCTATCACCGGATTCGGGGCGACGGGGCACGCACCCGCCTGATCGGCCGGGAGCGCGGCTATCACGGGGTCGGTTTTGGCGGAATTTCAGTCGGGGGGATATCCCCGAACCGTAAGATGTTTGGCGCCATGCTGCCCGGCGTTGATCATTTGCCGCATACCCATAATCTGGAGAAGAACGCCTTTTCACGCGGGCTGCCCAAGTGGGGCGCGCATCTCGCCGACGAGCTGGAGAACATCGTGGCGCTGCACGATGCTTCAACAATCGCAGCAGTGATCGTCGAGCCGGTTGCCGGCTCGGCGGGCGTGATCCTGCCGCCTGAGGGATATTTGCAGCGTCTTCGGGATATCTGCGACGAGCACGGGATCCTTTTGATTTTTGATGAAGTGATCTGCGGATTCGGCCGCACAGGCGACAACTTTGCTGCCACACGCATGAATGTTTTGCCAGATCTCATGACGATCGCCAAGGGCCTGACCAGTGGTGCCGCTCCGATGGGCGCGGTATTGGCGAAAAGTGACATATATGACACGTTCATGACGGGGCCGGAGGGCGCGATCGAGTTCTTCCACGGCTATACTTATTCGGGGCACCCGCTGGCAGCGGCCGCCGCTTGCGCTACGCTTGATGTCTACAAGGAAGAAGGCTTGTTCGAGAGGGCGAGATCGCTCGAGGGCTATTTTGAAGAGGGTCTGCACAGCCTGAGGAGTGAGCCGTATGTGATCGACATACGAAATTTCGGCTTGATCGGTGCCGTCGAACTCGAGCCGATCGAGGGGCAACCGACGGCAAGGGCAATAGCGCTATTTGGCCATTGCTTTGAGAACGGCGTGATCGTACGAACGACCGGGGACACCGTCGCGTTCTCGCCGCCGTTGATCATCGAAAAGAACCAGATCGATCAGATGATTGATGCCGTACGGAACGCTTTACGCGCGATTTGACGTCTGACAGGACGTCCATTCGATAATTTTTAGACAGGAAGACCAGCATGGCCGAAAAAGCGGCAGCACTGAATGTAATCAGGAAAATTCCTCACTGGATCAACGGGCAGATGCACGAATCCGGCTCGGATCGTTACGGCGAGGTCTTTGATTCGGCAACTGGCGAACAATGCGCCGAAGTCGTCATGGCGGATGAAGCAGACGTCGATGCGGCAATTCAATCGGCGCAGGAGGCGTTTTCAAGCTGGTCCCGAACGCCGGTCTTGAAGCGCTCCAGGGTCATGTTCCGCTTCAAGGAACTGATCGAGAGAGATCGCAAGGGAATCGCGGCGCTGCTCACGCAGGAACACGGCAAAGTATTGCATGACGCTGATGGGTCGATTCAGCGCGGACTCGAGGTGGTCGAGTTTGCCTGCGGCATACCGCATCTGATCAAGGGCGAGTACAGCGACCAGGCCGGCACGGGCGTCGATACCTACTCGATGCGCCAGCCGCTGGGCGTGTGTGCGGGCATTACACCGTTCAACTTTCCGGCGATGGTGCCATTGTGGATGTTTCCGATCGCAATTGCATGCGGTAACACGTTTATTCTGAAACCGTCAGAGAAAGATCCGGGTTGTTCATTGAAATGGGCCGAGCTGATGCAGGAGGCCGGTCTGCCTCCAGGTGTTCTGAATGTCGTCCAGGGTGACCACGTGGCTGTCAATTCACTGCTAACGGATTCGCGTATTGCCGCCGTCAGCTTCGTCGGCTCGACAGCAGTTGCCGAACACGTTTATCGAACCGCGGCGGAACATGGCAAGCGCGTTCAGGCGCTGGGCGGCGCGATGAACCACCTGGTGGTGCTGCCTGACGCCGACATGGAGCAGGTTGCTGACGCGTTGGTCGGCGCCGCTTACGGTTCGGCTGGCGAGCGTTGCATGGCGATCGCGGCTGTCGTGACGGTCGGTGATTCGGCTGAACCACTGCTTGAAAAACTGTTACCCAGGATCGACGCGCTCAAAGTCGGCCCGGGTACTGACAACAACAACGACATGGGGCCGCTCATCACCGCGGAGCATCGCGACAAAGTCCGTTCGTATATCGACCTGGGCGAAGAAGAGGGCGCGAAGCTCGTCGTCGACGGCCGTCAGCACGAAATCACGAAATCGTCGGGCTATTTTCTCGGGCCGACACTTTTCGATCACACGACACCCGACATGCGCGTGTACAAGGAAGAGATCTTCGGCCCCGTGCTGACGATGATTCGTGTAGAGACATTCGACGATGCGATCAAGTTGGTCAACGACCACGAATACGGCAACGGCACGGCTATTTTTACGCGTGACGGCGACGCGGCACGGGAGTTTGCATCCGGGATTCAGGTCGGCATGATCGGCATTAACGTGCCGATACCGGTGCCGCTTGCTTTCCACAGTTTCGGCGGCTGGAAACGCTCTTTATTCGGCGATATGTCGATATACGGCATGGAAGGCGTGCGTTTCTATACGCGGCTGAAGACCGTGACCTCGAGGTGGCCTACGGGAATTCGCGCCGGTGCGGATTTTTCCATGCCAACCATGTAATTACCTGCTCGCTGCTACGCATGCCGGGACACAACGGTGACCAGAAGTGAAGCGAACGGAGAAGCCGTTTCGTCGGGGGAAGAATCCGTTCCGCGAGAGTCTCGAGTCGGGACACTTCGCAGTAACGGCGGAACTGACGCCGCCGCGCAGCGCAAGCCTGGATTCCCTGACGATAGCGGTAAACGCGCTGAAACCGGCAGTTACTGCAATCAATCTTACTGACGGCGCCGGTGCGCGAGTCCGGATGTCCAGCATGGCCGCCGCAGTCCATGTCAAGCAAATGGGCGTGGAGCCGATTTTGCAAGTTACCTGCAGAGACCGAAACAGGATTGCGTTGCAAAGCGACTTGTTGGGCGCTGCTGCATTCGGTATTCGAAATGTGCTCGTTCTGAAAGGTGACGCCGTCGAAGCAGGGGATGATCCCGACGCAAAACCAGTGTTCGATTTGGACTCACGGCAGCTTATTGCGGCGCTGAAAAACATGTCGGAAAAATCCGTGACATTGTCAGGCAGCGAATTGACATCTGTGCCTGAATTTTTTCGAGGGGCTGCCGACACACCATTCGAGGTAGCGGACGACTGGACGCCCGACGGCCTGCAGGCGAAGTTCGATGCTGGCGCACAGTTTGTTCAGACGCAATATTGCTTTGATATGCGCTTGCTTGAGCAGTATATGTCGCGACTGGCCGATCACGGACTGACCGAGAAACTGTATTTCCTTGTTGGTCTCGGTCCCTTGCGATCGGCGAACGGAGCCCGCTGGATGCGGGATAATCTGGCTGGGACTGTGATGCCGGGCGGCATCATACGACGCATGGAGGCTGCGAGGGACGCGCGCCAGGAAGGGATCTGTATTTGCGCGGAGCTGTTGCAGCAGGCCAGGGATATCAACGGCATCGCGGGCGCCCATTTGATGGCGCCGGGGCTGCACCAGGAAATCGTCGAAGCGGTAAAACTGGCAGGAATTATCCCGTAGGATCCGGAAAAAGGGGACGGACTCCACACTTGGGGCGCAAATTAAGGTGAAAATCAAAGGCGAATATCAGATCGCGAGCAGCCGCGAGAAGGTTTGGGCTGCATTGATCGATCCGGAAGTGCTCAAAGAGTGTATTCCGGGTTGTGAGTCGCTGGAAAAAATCAGTGACACCGAGTTTGCCGCGAAGGTAATAGCAGCAATCGGCCCGGTCCGGGCGAAATTCGATACCAGCCTCACGCTGGAAAATATGCAACCGCCGGAGAGCTATACTTTGGTCGGCAGCGGCAAAGGTGGAGCGGCCGGTTTCGGTAGCGGAAGCGCCGACGTTCGGCTTTACGAGATTGATGGTGGCACGCAGCTGACCTACAGTGCCGAATTCAAAGTCGGCGGCAAACTCGCCCAGGTCGGCTCGCGACTCGTGCTGGGCGCTACCAGGAAAATGGCCAAAGAGTTTTTTGGAAATTTTTCGCGTAGGCTTGATCCGCATGCGCAACGTATTGAAACGGCAGAGGAAAAAGGCGAGGGCGGCATCTCGAAGACCTGGCTTGCGGTAGCTGCCGCAGTGGTTGTATTGTTGATTTGGTGGTTCCTGCTAAGCTGAACGTAGGTCGAAAAAGAGCGGTCGTGCGACTGGTAGTCCATCAATATCACCTGAGCGGAGTACTGGAACAAAAGGCAATATCAACAAACCTGCAAAGGATGCGTTCATGTCCATAACAGTGTCATTCACGCTCAACGGCGAGCCCGTGAGTGCAGAGGTTGACAATCACACGCTACTGGTTGAAATGATCCGTGATCAACTCGGACGTACCGGTACGCACATCGGTTGCGATACCAGTCAGTGCGGCGCCTGTGTTATTCACGTCGACGGGCGGTCTGTCAAGAGCTGCACGATGCTCGCAGTACAGGCCGAAGGCGCCGATGTCGGAACGATCGAAGGTGTTGCACTAAACGGTAAGCTGCATCCCATGCAGGAAGCGTTTCGCGAATACCATGGCTTGCAGTGCGGTTTCTGTACGCCGGGCATGATCATGAGTGCCCTCGATCTCGTGCAGCAAAACCCCGATCCCAGCGAGCAGGAAATTCGCCAGTGGCTCGTGGGCAATCTTTGCCGTTGCACGGGTTATCAAAATATCGTCAGGGCCGTGAGAGCCGGCGCCCAGGCGATGCGGTCATAGGAACAAGGGGCGCAGGCATGACAGAAAACGGTATCGGCGCGGCGGTTCGACGTAAAGAGGACCATCGCTTTATCACGGGCCAGGGACAATACACCGACGACATAAATCGTCCCAACCAGTTGTATGCACACATTATTCGCTCGCCGTTGCCCCATGCCAGGATTCGCGGAATCGAACTCAAGGCAGCGTTGGATATGCCTGGTGTCGTCGCCGTGCTGACGGGCAAGGACATGGTCGATGACGGGATTGGTGGACTGCCCTGCGGCTGGGGCGTCAATAACAAAGATGGTTCGCCAATGACGGAACCGGGTCACCCACCGCTTGCCGCCGATACGGTTCGTTACGTTGGCGATCAGGTAGCTGTCGTACTCGCGGACAAACGCAGCATTGCGCGCGATGCCGCCGAACTGGTTGATATCGATTACGAAGAATTACCCGCTGCTGCAAGCTTGTCGGCCGCGAGCGCCGAAGCTGCACCGGCCGTGTGGGAGGAAGCGCCCGATAACGTCTGCTTCGACTGGGAGATCGGTGATGCGGCTGCGACCGACGAGGCATTCGCAAGCGCGGCGCATGTCAGCAGCATCGATATCGTCAATAGCCGACTGATACCCAACGCGATTGAGCCGCGGGTGGCCATCGGCGAATACGACAGCGGCAGGGACGAGTACACTTTGTATACAACGAGCCAGAACCCGCACGTCATTCGCATGTTGATGGGAGCGTTTGTCCTCAGTATTCCCGAACACAAGCTTCGTATCATCGCGCCCGATGTCGGTGGTGGTTTTGGTTCCAAGATTTGTCACTATGCCGAGGAAGCGATCGTTACCTGGGCTTCGAAGCGCGTGAACCGGCCGGTCAAGTGGACGGCGGATCGCAGCGAGTCATTCATGAGCGATGCGCATGGCAGGGACCACATATCACATGCCGAACTCGCGCTAAGCAAGGATGGTGACTTCCTGGGACTGAGAGTACGGACGAAAGCGAACCTGGGTGCCTACTTGTCGACATTCGGGCCGGCGGTGCCGACTTATCTTTATGCCACTTTGCTGGCAGGCACTTACAAAACACCCGCCATTTACTGTGAAGTGAAGGGCATGTTCACTCACTCGGTTCCCGTCGATTCGTATCGCGGAGCCGGGCGCCCGGAGGCCTGCTATTTGCTTGAACGACTCGTGGACAGGGCCGCGAGAGAAACCGGCATCGATCCGCTCGAGATCAGGCGCCGAAACTTCATTCCACGGGACGGCTTTCCGTATCAAACCCCGGTATTACTCGAGTACGACTCGGGTGATTATCATGCGTGCCTGGACAAATGCCTCGAGCTTGCCGATTACAAAGGCTTCGAGAAACGCCGGGCCGAGTCGGCTGAGCGTGGCAAATTAAGAGGCGTCGGTTTATCGACCTATATCGAGGCCTGCGGTATTGCGCCGTCAAATGTTGCCGGCGCACTCGGTGCCCGCGCCGGGCTTTACGAATCCGGAACGATACGCGTAAATCCGACCGGCTCTGTGACGGTATTGACCGGGTCGCACAGTCACGGGCAGGGACACGAGACCACGTTTGCGCAACTCGTGACCGAGGCGCTTGGCGTAGACTTCGACAACGTCGACGTTGTCCATGGCGACACAGGCAAGATTCCCTTCGGCATGGGCACTTATGGTTCGCGGTCACTTGCCGTTGGTGGCATGGCATTGATGGCAGCGCTGGAAAAAATAAAAACAAAATCCAGGAAGATTGCCGCCCACTTGCTTGAAGCGTCCGAAGACGACGTCGAATTTGTTGACGGACAGCTGCGGGTTGCCGGCACGGATCGCACAGTAAGCTTTGGCGATGTCGCCCTCGCAGCATATGTGCCGCATAACTACCCGCTCGATGTTCTCGAGCCGGGGCTGGATGAAACGGCCTTTTATGACCCGAAGAATTGGACGTTTCCAGCCGGCTGCCATATATGCGAGGTCGAGATAGATCCGGATACCGGTGTCGTCGAGATTGACCGGTTCACGGCTGCCGACGATTTCGGACGAATAATCAATCCGATGATTGTTGAGGGTCAGGTCCACGGTGGTCTGACGCAGGGCATCGGTCAGGCGCTCTACGAGCAGTGTGTCTATGATGATTCCGGCCAGTTGCTAACCGGTTCCTATATGGATTACTGCATGCCGAAAGCCGATAACTTGCCGAATTTCGAAGTGACGACGAACACGACGCTCTGCACCCACAACGTACTTGGGGTCAAGGGATGTGGCGAGGCCGGGACAATTGGTTCTACGCCCGCCGTTATCAATGCCGTCGTCGACGCATTGTCGGAGCTCGGCGTGAATGATGTTCCGATTCCGGCGACGCCGGAGCGTGTCTGGGACGCAATCCGTACGGCAGCACACAACCGCGCCGTATCCGCCTAGAAACGTAAGGATCAAAACAGGGATTCACTATGTACGAGTTTCAGTATCACCGGCCGGCTTCGATCGATGAAGCAAAAAAGATCCTTGCGGATAACGACGAAGCAATAATTCTCGCAGGTGGCATGACTATGCTGCCGACGATGAAGTTGCGCCTCGCGCGACCCTCCGACCTGGTCGATTTGAGCGCGATTGATTCGCTCCGCGGAATCAGGAAAGATGGCAAGACCATCGAAATCGGTGCAATGACGCCGCACGCGGACGTTGCCGGTAGCAGCGTAGTGCAGTCCGAGATACCGGCACTGGCGGATCTCGCCGGTATGATCGGCGATGCCCAGGTTCGAAATCGCGGCACGATCGGAGGTTCATTGTCCAACAGCGATCCTGCCGCCGATTACCCGGCCGCCGTTCTTGGCCTGAACGCGGTCATCAAGACAGACACGCGCGAGATTGCGGCTGACGATTTCTTCAAAGACTTGTTCGAGACGGCACTCGGGCCCAACGAGATCATCCAGGCTGTCCGGTTTCCAAAGCCAAAGCGAGCCGCTTATGCCAAGTTTCCGAACCCGGCGTCGCGCTATGCTGTCGTCGGCGTGATGATCGCGGAAACGACGGATGGCATTCGCGCGGCCGTAACGGGCGCCGGTCCCTGTGCGTTTCGTGCGACCGAGATCGAAGCGGCATTGGCGAAAGACTTTTCCGCGACGGCACTGGACGGGCTGACGTTTGACGCTGGCGATTTGAATGATGATTTGCACGCAAGCCCTGAGTACCGTGCTCATCTTGTAATTGTCATGGCAAAACGGGCGGTTGCTGCGGCGAGTGTCTGAATCCTCGAACAAGAGAGACTTGCCGGGAGACGTTTCAGAAACACGTTCGCTCCTGATCAGCGGTGACTACATTGCCGGGCGCGATCTTGCGACCGTTGTTTACCTGGCACTGCACATGGGCCGGCCGATGTTGCTCGAAGGTGAGGCGGGTGTCGGCAAAACCGAAATCGCCAAGGTTCTTGCCGCCACGCTCGGTCGCGACCTGATTCGTTTGCAATGTTTTGAGGGGCTGGACCTGGCGAGCGCGGTGTATGAGTGGAACTATCCTCGGCAGATGGTCGCGATCCGTATTGCCGAGGCCGAAGGCGATACCGGGGACATCGGCAAGAACCTCTACAGCCGGGAATTCTTGACGGAAAGACCACTACTTAGCGCGCTCGAGGAACATGCCAACGGGCCGCCGGTACTGCTGATCGATGAAATCGATCGTGCCGATGAGCCGTTCGAAGCATTTCTGCTGGAGCTCCTTTCTGATTTTCAAATCAGTATCCCGGAACTCGGCACGATCAAGGCGAAAGAGCCACCCATAGTCGTGATCACGTCGAACCGGACACGCGAAGTTCATGACGCGTTACGCCGCCGCTGTCTGTACCACTGGGTCGATTACCCGAGCCAGGAAACCGAGTCCCGCATCGTTGCGCTGAAAGCGCCGGATATTGCCGATGAGCTGCGCGATCAGCTCGTTGCATTCATACACAAACTCCGCGAGCAGGACCTGTTCAAGCGGCCCGGAGTTGCGGAGGTGATCGACTGGGCGAACGCATTGACTCAACTCGATGTCGTGACCTTAACGCCCGAAGTGCTGGATGACACCCTGGGATCATTGCTGAAGTATCAGGACGACATTGCGAAGCTGCGGGGTAGCGAGGCCGCCCGGCTGCTGGCGGAAATTCAAGCCGCCGCATGAGCGCAGGAAATGCAAGCAGAGCGGCTGACTCGGGCCGCCTCGCCGACAATATCCTGATGTTTTGCAGGACCCTGCGCAATGCTGGTCTGCCAATCGGCCCCGGCCGGGTGCTGGACGCGATGGCTGCAGTTCGCTGTGCAGGAATCGATCGCCGTGATGATTTTTACTGGGCCCTGCGCGCGGTACTGGTGAATGATCCGGCCCAATTTCGCCTGTTCGATCAGGCTTTTCACGTCTATTTTCGTAATCCTCGCCTGTTGGAGCGGATGATGTCGCTGCTGCTGCCCACGCTTGAAATGGATTCGCTCAGCGCCCCGGCAGAAGCACCCATTCGCCGCCTGCGCGAGGCCATGTCCGGTACCGGCAGCGGCCGGGCCGACGAAGAACAAGGCACACAAATCGGAATTGATCAGTCGGGGTCCTGGTCTCGTCGCGAAGTGCTGAGGCACAAGGATTTTGAAGAGATGAGCCTGGAAGAGCAAAGCGAGGCGGATGAGTTGTTGCGGGCAGAGATTCTTGCAATTGCAAATGTCGCAACGCGCCGTTATCGCTTTCATCCTTACGGTAATCGCTTTGATTTGCGGCGGTCAATGAGGTTGATGCTCAAAAATAGCGGCCAGCTCATCGAGCTTGTCAGGAAGCGTCGACTTATGAATCCGCGACCACTGGTATTGATCTGCGATATCTCGGGATCGATGAGCCGCTATTCGCGAGTGTTTCTGTATTTCGCCCACGTCATGACCTCGCGGCAACATCGGGTTCACACATTCGTTTTTGGCACACGGCTCACGAACATCACGCGCAGGCTTGCCGACAAGGACATCGACAGAGCGCTCGCCGCGGTATCGGCGGACGTGAAAGACTGGGACGGTGGTACCAGGATCGCCGAGTGCCTCGAGCGCTTTAATGTAGACTGGGGCCGCAGAGTGCTCGCCCAAAGCGGCATCGTCATATTATTGAGCGATGGCCTCGAGCGGGACTCGAAAGCTGACCTCGGATTTCAAATGCAAAGGCTGCATCGCTCCTGTCGGCAGTTGATATGGTTGAACCCGATGCTCAGGTATTCGCAATTCGAACCCAGGGCAATGGGTATCAGGACGATGTTGCCGCATGTTGATTTATTTTTGCCCGCCCACAATATTGAAAGCCTCGGCCAACTGAGCCGCTTATTGCAGCAGGATACAGACAGCGGACGAGCGAGCAGGCCCCTGGCAGCATTTCAGGCAACACAATGACGCTAAAAAACCTCCTGAAATCTTTTGACGAATGGCGCAAGCAACAACAAGCACTCGTACTCGCAAGTGTCTATGAGACTGCGGGATCCACTTACAGCAAGACCGGCGCCCGCATGCTCATCAATTCCGATGGTGATTATCAGGGAATGCTCTCAGGTGGCTGCCTCGAAGGCGATCTTGCAGAGCGGGCGCGAGCGGTACTCACCTCCGGGACTGCTCAGATGGTTACCTATGATCTGGGCCTCAATGATGAAGAGTTATGGGGTCTCGGCATCGGTTGTGACGGACTGATGAGAATATTTTTGCAAGCCCTGCGCGCCGAAAACAACTACGCGCCGTTTGTGGCGATAGCCAGGGCATATGAGGGCGATCATCCCGAGCTTGCCGCAACAGTGCTTGTGTCCGACCAGGATGGCATCGAGCCTGGTGCTACGCTGGTTACGGCAGACGAGAATGTGGAACTCTTCGGCCTGACTGATGATGCTGCCAAGGACCTGCTGGTTGAGTCGAAGGCCGCATTGGCCGACAACATGTCTTTGACCAGGCAGGTTCAGATCGGCGATGCAAAAGCAACTGTCCTGTTTGCCCTCATCAAACCACGCCCACGCTTGCTCGTACTGGGAGCAGGGCTTGATGCCGAACCGGTGACTCGCCTGGCGGCCGAACTGGGCTGGCACATTACCGTGATTGACCACCGTCCTGCGTACATCGAGAAAGGCAGTTTCGACGATGCGGACAAGGTCATTTGCTGTCCGGCGGATGAGATGGCCGACATTGTCGATCTGGCGAAGTTCAATACAACGATCGTCATGAGTCACCATCTCGCAACCGATCGCAGCTATCTGGCTCAGTTGTCCAAGTCAGACATCCAATATATCGGGCTGCTGGGGCCGAAAGACCGGCGCAAGCGCCTGCTTGAAGACCTCGGCGATGATGCCAGGGACCTGGAAGGACGGTTGCATGGGCCTGCCGGCCTCGATATTGCTGCGGTCGGGCCGGCGGCAATCGCGTTATCGATTCTGGCAGAGATGCACGGCGATCTTGCCGGCTGCTGATCAGGCTCCTGGTTCAGGTTCTTGTCCCGTGCCGGACTGCTCGTTTACACGCAAAGGCAGGAACACATCGATGATCATATCCGCCAGCTCATCGATCTTGCCCGGCGCGTTAAGGTCGATGCCGCTGGTGCCCTTCAATTCGTGGCCGAGCGCAACCAAGCCGCCTGCGGCCACACGAATCATGTTGAACAAAATCGCGACATCACCTTGCGGGGCGATTCCCTGCTCCTGAAGCTTCTTGAGGTTCTTGACGGACACTTCGAACAAAGGGCGCAGATGCGTTCTGATCAGCCATTCGAGGCGGCTGCTCGGGTGACTTGCTTCCTGCACCAGCACCTTGTGCAAAGCTGGCCGGCTGGCTGCGTAATGCACGTACGTGCGTATGAGACTGGCCATTCGTGTGCGGGGGCATTCGTTGACCGACTCCTGTAATGCCCGGCTCATGGACACATTGAATTCGGAAAAAATCCGGTCGGCAGCGGCGCGCCAGAGTTCTTCCTTGTTCTTGAAATGGTAGGTAATAAGCGGGTGATGAACGCCGGCTCTTACCGCGATATCGCGGGTCGATGTGCCCTTGAAACCGTTCTCGGAAAACGCCTCGATCGCTGCATCCAGCAACTTCTGCTGGGTCTTGAGGCTGCGTTTTTGTTGCTTCCGAGGTGCTTTTTCTTCTGTATTTTTCGATTCCACGCTCACCGTGCGGCGTCCACCCAGATACTTCGGCAATCCCGTAGGCTATAGGGTTTGCTACATTTGGTCCAATCCGGAAATTCTGGAATGCCGGAAACGCCCCGGCCGGCCTCGAAAATGACGGTTTTCGGGGCCTGCGACGCCTACTGCAAGGTGAACATCATCCGCACAGCCACCCGTCTTTCGACGGCTACACCGTTCTCGACAACAGGCTCGAAGCGCCATTGGCTGATGGCCTTGGTGGCGGAATCGTCGAACACCGAGCCAGGCGTCGACTCGATGATTTCAATGCTATGGACACTGCCTTCCCGCGAAACGGTGAAACTCACATCGACCCAGCCGCTGGTGTTTCTGCGCTCCGCAGACCGCGGATACTTGGGTGCCACGTAATTCGTTCGTTTCAGCCGGTTGATGGCTAGCGGTTCCGGCCGGCTTCCTGCGGCTTCCGCGGTGGTCGAAGCCCGAGAAAATTGAGCGTCGGCAGTCGCAGTCGCGACGGCGAGCAAGGTTTTTTCTGCCGTGCCGCTTTGTTGTACCACCGGCGGTTCAATCGTTGCGGCTGCTTGTTCGTCAGCGTCCGCAACAGTCCGGGACTGATCCGCAGCTTCCGGCCTGACACCACTCGGCTTGTCCTGCGCTGTTTGCGTTTGAGTTGCCACTGCAGCTGCAGCCACTACCGCTGCAGCTGCAGCAGCCTTTTCTGCGGCAGCCTGTCTTCGCGTCTCGGCTTCACGTTCTGCTGTCAGCTGTCGCTCAAGTTCGGCCTGCCTTTCGATGGTTGCTTGCCGTTCTCTTGCTGCACGTCGTTCAGCTTCCGCCAGGCGTTCGGCTTCCGCCAGGCGTTCGGCTTCCGCTTTTCTGAGAACGGCCGCCTGGCGTTCTGCTTCCTGCCTTGCTGCGGCGGCTTGCCGTTCAGCTTCCGCCAGGCGTTCGGCTTCCGCCACGCGTTCGATTTCCGCCAGGCGTTCGGCTTCCACTTTTCTGAGAACGACCGCCTGGCGTTCTGCTTCCTGCCTTGCCGCGGCGGCTTGCCGTTCAGCTTCCGCCAATCGTTCGGCTTCTGCTTTTCTCAGAACGGCTGCCTGGCGCTCAGCTTCCTGCCTGGCCCTGGTGTCATCTAACGCTGTCTTGGAGGTAGCGAGGTCGCTGTTGGTCGGATCCATCGCTTCGGCATCCCGGAGCAGGCTGCCGGCGAGAGCGAATTGTTCCTTGTCGATCGCCGTTCGTGCCTTGAGGGCCAGTTTACTGGCTATGATCGTGATGCCTTGCTCAGCGGCCGGGTTTTGCGGGTCATTGCTGAGGACCAGCTCATAGTAGTAGCGTGCATTGTCATTTGACGGCGTGATCAGCTTATCGTCATTGAGACGTGCGCTTGCAAGTGCGAGTACTTCATCGACTCGCTGTGCGCTGCGCGCGGTGGACAGTTCCTGCTTCAGGACATTGATTTCCGTCGTGTCGCGGGTGCGCAGGGCTTCCGCGTCACCAATCAGTTTGCCGGCGTCTTCGAAGCGACCGGACCGAATCGCGGCCCGCGCCTGGTCTGTCGTATTTCGGAACCGCAGCTGCAGCAACTGTGCGTCCAGGAATACGAGACGGGAGTTGCCAGGGTCAGCGAGGCGGACCACTTGAAGTGCCTCGGCCGCATCTTCCATGCGCTCTTCGAGCAGCGCTGTCTCGGTCATGCCGAGCGTCTGATTTACGACCTGTTCGAACTCCGCCGCGACGACTCCATTGTTCGGCGCCGAAGACATCGCTGCCAGGTAGAGTTCGACAGCGTTCGAACCGGGTGGACTGAAGATCCGTCCGAAGTCTCGTGCGATCCTTGCGTTGTCAAGCAGGTTCTCAATACCCGGCACTGCTGGTGATTTAATCGACTGTGGACCAGACGGCCGTATCGGCAAGTCCGATTCGACAATTGTCGGAACCCGCGCTGCTTCCTCGGGCACAGATTCGGGCATTAATGAATCCCAGTTACTGGCAAGCCAGTATCCCCCCCCGATAACGGTCACCAGGCTGGCAACGATTGCGAGATTCCTGGGCTTCCGCAGTGGGGCAGTCGCAGCGGCCAGTAATTTTCCGAAAGTTTTGCCGGAAAACATTAGCACCGTGATTGCGCCTCCGGCGATCAGTCTGAATGCGCCCGACAGAAATTTTCCGATGAAACTTGCAATGCCGCTCATCGTTTCACTGAAGCCGCCGCCTTGCTCGAAGGGATCGGACAAGCGATCGGCTTTAGATGATGCGACGATTGGTGTCGGCACGGGATGACGCTTTGCCTTGGGCTGTGGTTGCGCCGTCGGCTTCAATTGCGCCTTGGACGTTGGCTTCAGTTGTGCCTTGGCCGTCGGCTTCGGTTTGGCCCTGGCCATCGGCTTCGCTTTCGCCTTGGCCTTCGGCCTTGCTGCTCGTACCGGCTTCGCCGGCGCCACTTTGACGGCTGACTTTGGTCTGCCCTTGAACGCGGAATCTGCCGCCTCGAGGTGGTGCTTGACTGATGCTTCGATCGCCAGTCGGGCACGCCCCGGTGACACGGGCTTCAAAAGGAACCGATATACGTGTCCACGATTGATCAGGTCCATCAGTAGTTCGCCGTCGTCACGACGTCCGGCGACGACAGCAACGAGGCGCGGAACGGCTTTACGCAGACGTTCAATCAGTATTTCGACGTTGGCACCGATCATTGCCGCGTCGGTAACGAGAACACCAACCTTATGCCCCCGGGCAATCTTATTGGCCTGCGTCGGTGTGTTCGCATGATGGACGGTGTGAAGGCCGCGGGCCGAGTCCCGGACCGTTGCAAGAAACTCGTCGTCCCTCGTAAGGACGAGGACGTCGATCTGGCGTCCGCCAATGTTTGGCACAAGCGGCACTCTTCCCGGTTTCAATGCTGGCATTCTGCCGGTGCCATCGCTGATAATCGATGTGCCGTTCTCCAACGTTTCCATGACTATGTGTTCGGCAACCGGCTCATCCGGATTCGCTGCCTGATCGTTCGCTGATTCAGACAATGCAACGAGTCTTACGCGACGTGTCGCCTCGTCAATCAGTTCGCGTAATTCGGGGGGGGTGATCGCGCCGCGAATGATTTGAAAAACTTCCTGATCGCCAACCAGCGCTTCAAGGCCGTCGTCGCGGTCGGTGCCGGCAAGCAAAATGCCGATTGTGTCCGGCGAACGTTTTCTTGCTTCGCGAAGTGCTTCCAGTCCACTCATGCCGGGAAGATCCTGAGCAGTAACGATGACATGAATTGGAGTTTCGCCAAGCGTGTTTAGCGCTTCCGTGCCAGTCGTAGCGAGGTGAACGGAATATCGATCGTTAAATCCGGCACTCAGCACTTCCAGCGTGCTCTGTTGACTGTGTAGCAACAGTATTTGAGTTTTGAAATGCTCGCGCCCCACTTCCGTGCTCCTTGGCGGCTTATGTTTAATTGCGGCGACAGACCTTACGGCCGACGAGTATAGCCGTCACGCGGTTCGGAAATGGTGCCGGAGCCCGACGAGATTCGGAATCTGTGACAGGGCGCACAGTCGGTGTGCAGCCGGCTTCACGTATGGATGGGAGTGTATTGTCGGAGGGCCGGCAAGGGAGCGCGCGGGCAAGACCGTCAGCAAGCACGTGGTGAAACAGTGGTTCAGCAAGCTAATATTGGTGGGCTCAGCGAGTCGTGAAGCGGTTAACCGCCAGGGTTGTCTGCTTTGAATTTTTCTAGGTGCTGCGGCCCCGGTTGCGGATTTCGCCGGAGAGTTCTGCAACGGCTTCGACGACAGACACGACCTTCTGTTTCTTCGACCCGAGCCTTCGCATAGCGACGGTCTCTTCGTCTACTTCGCGCTGTCCAACGGCCAGCAGTACAGGTATTTTTGCAACGCTGTGCTCGCGGACCTTGTACGAAATCTTCTCGTTTCTGAGATCTGCGTCCGCTGTGATGCCAGCATCACGAAGCCTGGCTACGACATCAAGAGCATATTCATCCGCAGCCGATGTAATCGTCAGCACCTTCGCCTGAGTCGGTGCAAGCCAGAGTGGCAAGTTGCCGGCGTGATGCTCCAGGAGAATGCCAATGAATCTTTCCAACGAGCCGAATATCGCACGGTGCAACATAACCGGCGTGTGTTTTTGGCCATCCTCCCCAATGTATGTGGCGCCGAGCCGGGCCGGCATGTTCAGATCGACCTGATGTGTTCCGCATTGCCAGTCGCGGCCGATGGCATCTCGCAGAACGAACTCCAGCTTGGGGCCGTAAAATGCGCCTTCGCCGGGATTGTAGATGTACTCCAGCCCGGATGTTTCGAGCGCCTGTTTCAATGCTGCTTCGGCCTGGTCCCAGACTTCATCATCGCCAACACGATTCGTTGGCCGGTCCGCGAACTTGATCAGCACGTCATCGAAACCGAAATCGCGATAGACGCCGAGTATTAAATCGCATACTGCGATGGTCTCTTCCGTAATCTGCTCCGGTGTGCAGAAGATGTGCGCGTCGTCCTGGGTAAATGCGCGCACCCGCAGCATCCCATGCAATGCCCCTGACGGTTCGTAGCGATGGCACTTGCCAAATTCTGCCAGACGATACGGCAAGTCTCGATAGCTCTTGATGCCTTGATTGAATATCTGGATATGCCCCGGGCAATTCATCGGTTTGATCGCATAACAGCGGCCGTCCTCCATGTCGCTCGTGTACATATGCTCGCCGAAGACTTCCCAGTGACCGGACGCTTCCCAGAGTGAGCGATCCATGATTTCGGGCGCGTTGACTTCCTGGTAAGCGGCTTCGTTCTGACGCCGGCGCATATAGTCGATGAGGGTCTGGAACAGGCGCCAGCCTTTGGGATGCCAGAATACGGCGCCGGGCGCTTCCTCCTGGAAATGAAACAGGTCCATCAACTTGCCCAAGCGGCGGTGGTCGCGTTTCTCGGCCTCTTCGAGCTGCATCATGTGTTGCCGGAGCTGCTTCTCATTCGCCCAGGCGGTGCCGTAAATTCTTTGCAGCATGGCGTTTCGAGAGTCACCGCGCCAATAGGCCCCGGATACGCGGGTCAGGTGAAAGGCCTTGCCCAGTTTTCCGGTAGACGGCAAGTGCGGACCGCGACACAGATCGATAAAGTCACCCTGCTGGTACAGCGTTAGCGTCTCTTCCTCCGGGATGTCCTCAATAATCCGCGCTTTGTATTCTTCGCCGATCCCACGAAAGAACTCGATAGCCTTGCTTCGCTCCCAGACTTCCCGCTGAATTTTCTCGTCGCGGTCGACGATTTCCTGCATCCGCTCTTCAATGACAACGAGGTCTTCGGGTGTAAACGGTTCTTCACGCGCGAAATCGTAGTAAAAGCCATTCTCGATCGCGGGACCGATAGTTACCTGAGTTTCCGGCCATAACTCCTTTACGGCTTCGGCCAGCACGTGGGCCGCATCATGACGCAGAATCTCCAGTCCGTCCGGCGTATCTCTCGTTATGATTTCAACAGACGGATCATCAGCAATGCTGCGAGTCAGATCCCAGAGCTCGCCGTCAACCCGAATGGCAACGGCATCACGGGCCAGGCCTTGGCCAATTGCGCCAGCTATCTCTTGTCCCGTCACGTCGTGTTTGAACTTGCGTTCGGAACCGTCGGGTAGCTTGATTATTGGCATCGTCTCTTCGCTGCTTTAAGTATTTAGCGCTCTGCGCACGGCGCGCTATTGTACGCGATTTGCCGGGTTTTCTCGGCCATCGCCCGGGAAACCCGGCCATTCCCGGAAAAACCCGGCGATAGATCGATGGAGAGTGGCCGCTTTTCAGCTGGTGTACAATCCCGCTTTCCAAGCAGGTTTGCGCAGAGATGACCAGGGACAATTTATCGAATCGCTTCCCGCCTTCGCAGCATGATCATGACGGTTGTGTTGCGAGAGCGATTGAGACGGCCGAGAGTTTATGCCGCGAACGAGGACTGCGATTCACCGGACTACGCCGCCGCGTCCTCGAACTCGTCTGGAACAGTCACATGCCGGTCGGTGCATACGATATTCTGGACAGTCTCAATGGGGATGGCAGGAAGGCGGCGCCACCGACGGTCTATCGGGCGCTTGATTTTCTCATCGAGGCCGATCTGGTCCACCGCCTGGACTCGATTAATGCTTTTGTTGGTTGCCCCGTTCCGGGCAGCTCCCACACCGGTCAGTTTCTGATTTGCAGGCAATGCAGGTCGGTAGCCGAGCTTGATGATGCCGATATCAATCGTCTGGTCGAGCAAAAAGCTTCAGATCTTGGGTTCTCAGCAATCCACCAGATGCTCGAAATTCAGGGCTTGTGCCAGGATTGCCGCTTGGGGACGGACCCCGACTAAATCCCAATCCTATTTTTTCTGCCAAAGATTAGGGGTCGAACCGCTATGCAAGGTTAGCGGTTCGACCCCTATCTTTTAGCGTACAATTGCGCCGGTCTGAAACCCGGCAACAGATTTTTCATGAGCGACAACCAGCCCAAAGACTTCATTCGCCAGATCATCAGCCACGATATTGCCAGCGGCAAACACGGGGGTAACGTCGTCACTCGGTTCCCACCAGAGCCGAACGGTTACCTGCACGTCGGTCACGCGAAATCTATCTGCCTGAATTTTGGCGTTGCTAGAGAGAACAACGGCAAGACTTTTTTGCGGTTTGACGATACCAATCCTGGCAAGGAAAGTGAGGAATTTGCGAAAGCAATTGAGAGAGACGTCCGTTGGCTCGGTTTTGACTGGGGAGACAGGTTGACCCATGCGTCCGACTACTTCGATCAGTTGTACGAATCAGCGGAACGGCTCATCGCCATGGGTAAAGCCTATGTCGACAGTCTGAGCGCCGAAGAAATTCGTGAGTATCGAGGTACGTTGACTAAGCCGGGCAAGGACAGCCCCGATCGAAATCGCAGCGTGGAAGATAACATGGATCTTTTTCGCCGTATGCGTGCCGGCGAATTCGAAGACGGGAAACACGTGTTGCGTGCAAAGATAGACATGCACTCACCGAACATGAACATGCGAGACCCGACACTTTATCGCATACGGCACATTCCTCACCAGCGAACCGGTGACAAGTGGTGTATATACCCGATGTACGATTTTGCGCACGGTTTGTCGGATGCCTTTGAAGGCGTAACGCATTCGCTGTGCACACTCGAATTTGAGGATCATCGGCCGCTGTACGACTGGTTCATCGATCAGATCAATCCACCACACCGTCCTAATCAGTACGAGTTCTCCCGACTGAATCTTGCCTACACGGTCACCAGCAAACGTAAGCTGGCTAAGCTTGTTGAGGATGAGATCGTAAGCGGTTGGGACGATCCCCGCATGCCGACACTCGCCGGAATGCGTCGACGAGGGTATCCGCCAGCGGCGTTACGAGAGTTCTGTCGCAGGATCGGTGTAACGAAGAAGGAAAATCTGATTGAGATGGCGGCGCTGGAAAACTGCGTCCGGGAGATCCTCGATCACGCGGCACCGCGACGAATGGCGGTTATCCGACCGCTCAAAGTCATTCTTGCGAATTATACCGAGGGTCAGACTGAGAAATTGTCTGCGCTGAATCATCCGAATCGCCCCGAACTCGGCAGCCGTGAATTGCCGTTCGGCCGTGAGATATACATCGAGCAGAACGATTTCATGGAAGATGCGCCGCGAAAATTTTTCCGTCTGAGACCCGGCGGCGAGGTACGGCTTCGCTATGCGTACATAATTCGTTGCGACGAAGTCATCAAGGATAAATCAGGTAAGGTTGTCGAGCTGCACTGCAGTTACGATCCGGACACGAGGAGTGGTACCGGCAGCAGCGATCGAAAAGTAAAAGGTACTATTCACTGGGTATGCGCGAGCCATGCGCTGGCGGTGGAAGTACGGTTGTACGATCGCCTCTTCACCGTGCCGGATCCGGCAGCATCGGACGATGTCATGGAGCACCTGAATCCCGACTCGCTCGAGACGGTTACGGCGCAACTGGAACCCTCGCTGGGCGAGGTTGAAACAGACAGTCTATTTCAGTTCGAGAGGCTTGGTTATTTCCGGCCGGACGACATTGATTCGACGCCGGACAAGCCCGTATTCAATCGCGTTGCGACATTACGAGACAGTTGGGCGAAGATCGAAAAACAGGCGTTGCAGCAGCAGGCTAAGTCATTGCGCCTTCGATGACTGTAATCGGTGCGCCGCGTTCGGACCCCAGGCCCTCAGCTGCGCTACCCTCGGCGCGAGCGATTTCAAGAACGCCAAACGAGTTGATGAGCGCCAGGTATTCCCCGGGTTTTGCCTGGCCATACGTTGTCTTGAGCGCAAAATCATGGCCCGCAAGATGTGTAACAGGATTACTGAATGACTCGATAAGGCTGGCGTCGATATTGCTGATCAGATTGCCGAATGCGTCGACGGTGATGATGACACCGGTGACCCGTCCCGTATGCACCTCAGGATCATCGATCCAGGCCGGCGTCCATTGCGTTGTCATTTCGCCGATTTCGGCGGGCCTTATGCGACCCGCAGCCATTTCTGCCGCTACCGGTGCAAAAATGTCGCGACCGTGAAAAGTGGGGCTGGGCGCTGACAATCCGAGTGACTGCAGCTTGTCGAAAACAAGCTGATAAACGACATCCGATTTTTCCAGCACCGGCGCCAGCAGGCCGTTGTCGGGCGCCATGAACACATGGCCGTCATATTCGGCAATGATGATTTGCCTTTCGGTGCCGACGCCCGGGTCGACGATGGCAACATGTATGCTGCCGTCGGGAAAATACTGATAAGAACGGGCGATCCAGAAACCGGCCTCAGGTGGCCAATGGGCAGGGATGTCATGGGCGAGATCGATGACCGACGCGTCCGGAAATCGTGTCAGAATGACACCCTTCATTACCGCAGCGAACGGACCTTTATGACCGAAGTCGGTCGTTATCGTGATGACGCCGGATGGCTGCCAGTTACTCATGGACACAAATCATACCGCATCGCCTGTCAGGCAGCGCCAGCTACCGCAGCCTTGGGCCACTTGTGCAGAGCGCAACAACCGTATGAGAGATTCGGGCTGGCCACGCCTCAGGACAGTTCAATATACCTGTTGAGGTGAAAGTCGGCGTTGCCGAAAAGGAGTTCGATCGCCGTAAAGCGCTTGAAATAGTGCGCGATGTCCAGCTCCCAGGTTACACCCATAGCGCCGTGAATCTGCACGGCTTCCTGGGCCACCTTTCGCCCGGCCGTGCCAATCTGATACTTCAGTGCACTAATGGCCTTGCGGGCATCCGGGTCGTTGGCGGTATTAAGCATTGCCGTCCATAGAAGCAGCGAATACGTCTGCTCACATGCCATCAGAGTATCGACCATTCTATGCTGGAGTGCCTGAAACGTCCCGATCGGAACACCGAACTGTACGCGGTTCTTGGAGTATTCGACCGTTTTGTCGTGCATGGTTCGCATGATGCCTACCGCTTCAGCACAGACGGCGAAAGTCGCCTCATCGATAACGGCCTGCAGTGTTGCGAAGCCCTGTCCGACCTCTCCCAAAACCGCGGCGGCATCTACCTGCACATCTTTGAGTGTGATGTCTGCCGCGTGATGCGCGTCGACGGTCGCATAACACTTTCGTTCGATGCCCGCGCTGTCAGCTGCAACGGCAAACAAGGTGATGCCGCTCTGATCCGACTGCGAGCCACTGGTACGAGCCGGAATGATCAGAAGATCGTCGTTGGCACCATTCAGAACAAGGTTCTTATGTCCATTCAGGATGTATTTGTCGCCGTTTGCTTTTGCACTTGTGGCGATATCTGAAATTTCAAAACGACCCTGCGGCTCAGAGAATGCGAGCGCCGCCTGAATACTTCCTTCGATAATGCCGGACAGCCATTGCTCTTTCTGTGGCGCAGATGCGGCTCTCTGTAACACTCCGCCGGCCAGGACGATCGTTGCCAGAAAAGGCTCGACGACGAGCCCGCGGCCGAACTGCTCCATCATGAGCATAAGTTCAATCGGGCCACCGCCGAGACCACCATCGTCTTCGGCAAACGGCACGGCCGTCCAGCCTAGCTCGGCATAAGTCCGCCAGAGCTCGGGGCTGTAGCCCTTCTCGGATTCGGCAATTTCCTGCCGTTTTTCAAAACCGTAGTCGTTGTCGATGAAACGGGCGATGCTGTCCGCGAGCATCGATTGTTCTTCACTGAGAGAAAAATTCATAAATTGTCCTGTCGAAGTTTTCCCTACAGTCCGAGCACATGCTTGGCAACGACATTCTTTTGAATCTCGTTCGAGCCGCCATAGATGGATGCTTTGCGGTTATTGAAGTATTTCAGTGATGATCTGGTCTCTGCGCCGTGACCGATGCGTTCAGAATTCGGGAATTCGAGGTCATATTGATCAGGTACGTAAGGCAGGGCGTAGTAGCCGGCGGCCTCCAGGAGCAGTTCGTCAAGCATTTGCTGCACCAACGTGCCTTTGATTTTGAGTATTGACGACTCGGGTCCTGGCGCCTTGCCGACGGCGACTGCAGCCAATGTACGCAGCTGGGTGTACTCCAGCGCTTTGAGTTCGATCTCCGCCGCCGCTACTTTTCTGGCGAAATTTGGATCGTCCATGCACGGCGGGCCACCGTGCACGGACTGTCCGGCCTGCTCCTTTAATCGGTTCAAGCGGTACTCCGAGCGCGCGACGGTGGCCATATTAGTGCGCTCGTGCTCCAGTAATACCTTGCCGTAGGTCCAGCCCTTGCCCTCTTCGCCGACCAGATTTTCAAGCGGCACTTCGACATTCTCAAAATGTACCTCGTTGATTTCCTGCACGCCGTCGATGGTAATAATCGGCTTCACCGAAACGCCGGGCGTCTGCATGTCGATCAGTAAGAAACTGATACCTTCCTGTCGGCGCGCGACATCTGAACTGGTCCGTACCAAACAAAAAATCCAGTCGGCGTACTGGGCAAGTGTTGTCCAGGTCTTCGTTCCATTGACGAGGTAATGGTCTCCCTGTCTTTCGGCTTTGGTTTTCAGCGAGGCGAGGTCGGATCCGGATCCGGGCTCAGAGTAGCCCTGGCACCACCATACGTCACTGGAGAGTATGTCGGGCAAAAACCGCCGTTTCTGCTCGTCGTTGCCGAACGTATAAATAATCGGGCCAATCATTTTCACGCCGAACGGCAGGAACTCGGGTGCGTTTGCGGCGCCGATTTCGTTTTCGAAAATGTACCGCTGGATCGGCGACCAACCGGTTCCACCATTTTCGACCGGCCAGTTGACGGCAGCCCAGCCCTGTTCGTACAGGATTTTCTGCCAGCGGATCATGTCGTCCCTGCTCAGGGAGATGCCGCTGTCCTGTTTCTTGCGGATATCGTCCGGGTATTTTTCTTTCAGAAACGTCCTGACTTCCTGTTGGAAAGCCAGTTCTTCTGCAGAGAAAATTATGTCCATGCGAAAATCCTTGTCATTTCGTGTCGTTCGCCGCCGCCGCACGGCGCGTACAACAGCTCCGCGTCACGGGCTCAGGTACCTTGAGTGAATCGCCTGGATTCGGGTTACCATCAGCGTCACAAACCTGGCGCAAGCCGTGGTCTGTCAGCAGGTCCCGCCGTCGGCGCGAGCAGTATAACGGCCTATGTTGCGCCGCACAAGAAAGCGCCATAAAGAAGCTTAAGTTTTTGAATTGAATAATGTATTTGGCTAAAACCACACAATGATTTATACCGCGCTGGCATTTGTTGCCGTGGCATTTCTTTATGCCTCGGTCGGCTTTGGGGGAGGTTCGACATACACGGCTATCCTGATCGAGACAGGCATGGCCTACGATCTCGTGCCGCCGGTGTCATTGCTGTGTAACATCGTCGTTGTGACCGGCGGCGTGTTTCACTTCGCGAGGGCCGGACATCTCAATCTCGGTTTTACGTTTCCGCTTCTCGTCACGTCAATACCCGCCGCGTTCTTGGGGGGCTACATTCGGATCGAGGAATCAAGCTTTCTGGCAACGCTGGGAGTCGCACTGTTCGTCGCAGGGATTCTGATGATCCTGGATCGCCGCTGGGGTTCGGTAACCGGTGCCAGCAGGTCGTTTGGCATGTTGCCGCGCCTCGTTCTCGGCGCGGCTCTCGGCGCGCTTGCCGGCATTACGGGCATCGGCGGCGGTATCTACCTGGCGCCCACGCTGCACCTCATGCGCCTGGCTGATGCCAAGACGGTTGCGGCGGCCTGTTCCCTGTTTATACTCGTCAATTCTCTTGCCGGACTGGGCGGGCAGCTGACCAAACTCGGTAGCCAGGCCGAGGTTTTACTTAATACGGCCTATCTGGCCCTTCCCCTGGCGGTGCTGATCGGCGGTCAGTTCGGCAGCCGGCTGGGCGCGACATGGCTGCCGGCGGCGCCGATTCGGCGCCTCACCGGGCTGGTCGTCCTGGCCGTCTCTCTCAGGCTGTTGTGGCAGGCATTTTAGCTTAACCAGAGGGCCGGTTTCGGGCAGAATGGACGGATGACTGTTCGGCACACACAAAGCGACGAAGATCAGGTGGCAGGCACGGGCCCCAGGGACACGATGGGGCGGCCTCTGCGCGACCTCAGGATTTCCGTGCTCGATCGCTGCAATTTTCGGTGCCCATACTGCATGCCGGAAACGCAATACCATGCCGATTACCAGTTTCTCAAGAGACAGGAACTCCTGAGCCACGAAGAAATTCAGAGAATCGCTGCAGTTGCGGTTGGACTTGGGGTCACGAAACTGAGATTGACGGGCGGCGAGCCGCTGCTCGACAAGACGATCCCGGACCTGATAGCCAGGCTTAGCAAGCTGTCCGGGGTCGACGATTTTGCGCTGACGACGAACGGCAGTCTTCTGGCGCCGATCGCGCAAACGCTGGCGGACGCGGGGTTGCAGAGAGTTACGATCAGTCTCGACAGCCTCGACGAGGAAACCTTCAGGCGCATGAGCGGCAATCGCGGTGACGTGACGAAGGTATTACAGGGCATTGAAGCGGCGGCGGAGGCCGGTCTCACGCCGATCAAGATCAACGTGGTTGTGCAGCGTGGCGTGAACGACCACCAGATTCTTGATTTGCTCGCACACTTTCGAGGCAGTGGTCATATCGTGCGACTGATCGAATTTATGGACGTCGGCAACCGCAACGGCTGGCGCCTGGACCAGGTCGTGCCGTCCCGGGAGCTCTATCAGCAAATTCAGGAACGCTGGCCACTGCGGGCAATTGGCCGCAGCTACCACGGAGAGGTTGCGAATCGTTACGGCTATCTCGACGGCCAGGGAGAAATCGGTTTTATCTCTTCCATCACGGAGCCGTTCTGTGGGGCCTGCAACCGCGCGCGCCTGTCAGCAGACGGCGTCCTCTATACCTGCCTGTTCGCGACCACCGGCACCAGCCTGCGGGAGCCGCTTCGAAACGGCGCCGACGATGCCGAGCTGGCCGACATACTGTCCAGAATCTGGTTGCAGCGTGCCGACCGCTACAGCGAGTTGCGCAAACCCGATGCCGATGAGCAACCGCTGCTGAACAAAGTCGAAATGTATCGCATGGGCGGCTAGCCGGTATGGGCAAGCTCAGTCACATTGATCAGGACAACCTGCCGACGATGGTTGATATCAGTCATAAAGACGCGACCGACAGGCAGGCCCATGCCCGAACGATCGTCGAGTTTCCGGCAGTCGTTGCCGATCGATTTGCGGATGGCGACATCCGAACGGCCAAAGGCCCGGTCTTCGTGACCGCAATCGTTGCGGGTGTCATGGCATCGAAAAAAACACACGAACTGATCCCGTTTTGTCACCCGCTGGGTCTCGACAACTGCAAAATAACGATAAAAATGGACGACATGCGCCGCGCCGTCATCGATTGTCATTGCAAGGTTCACCACAAGACCGGCGTCGAGATGGAAGCATTGACCGGCGCCACGGTGGCGGCACTGACGATCTATGACATGTGCAAGGCCCTGTCGCACGACATTGTGATCGGCCAGACACGGCTCGTGTCGAAGACCGGCGGCAAAGAGGATTTTCACCTTGGCGACGAATGAGCCCGTTTATGGCCTGGTGTTGGCAGGTGGCCGAAGCAAACGCATGGGCCAGGACAAGGCACTTCTGCGTGTCGGCGGCGAGACGCAACTGAGTCGGGCCGTACATTTGCTCGAGCCATTCGTCGATCAGGTCTTCGTGTCGACACGTGTCGACCAGCAGGACGAGCCCGAACGAAGCAAGTTTCGGCAGATTGTCGATCGGTACCAGGAACTGGGTCCGCTCGCCGGCATCTTGTCGGCCATGGAAGAACATCCGGACGCGGGCTGGCTGGTGCTTGCCTGCGATTTGCCTAATGTCGAGAAGCTTACAATCCGGTATCTGCTCGATAACAGGTCCTCCAGGCATCCGTTTACCGCTTACAAAAGCAGCTCTGACGGACTGCCGGAGCCGCTCTGCGCCTTTTACGCTGCTGGTGCTGCTGCCATCGTCAAACCCTTCGCCGACGACGGCATCATTTGTCCGAGAAAGATACTGATGCGTTCAGATACTCATCTGCTCGACCAGCCGAATCCCGAGGCGCTGGACAACATCAATACGCCCGAAGATCTGGCCAGAACCGGGATCAAGATAGCGTCGTGAGCAAGTCCATCACAGTGCGTTACTTTGCGATCTTCCGTGAGCATGCGGGCGTGGATGAAGAAACGGTTGCCATAGATGCAGATACTGCGGGCGATGTGTTTCAGCAACTAAAGAACCGGCATGGCTCAAGGGAACCGCTTGGCCATTGCAAAGTCGCGATAAACGACGAAATGGCGGACTGGAATTCACCAGTCAACGATGGTGATACCGTCCTGTTGTTTCCACCCGTTGCCGGTGGCTGATGTGATCAGGATTATTGACAAGCCCATCGACCCGAATGTTCTGCGGCGCGAACTCTTCGATCCCGCGGCCGGTGCCTATGCCGGTTTTGAAGGCTGGATCAGAAACGAGAACGAAGGCCATTCGGTTGAGAGACTCGAATACGAAGTATACGCGCCGCTGGCCGTCAGCGAGGGCGAGAAAGTGATTGCAGAGGCTAAAGCACAGTTCGCCATCCTTCATGCCCATTGTGTGCACCGCACCGGTATGCTCGAAATCGGTGAATGTGCTGTCTGGGTCGGCGTCTCTTCCGCGCACCGGGATGAGGCGTTCAATGCCTGCCGTTACATCATCGACCAGGTGAAAGTGCGGCTGCCGATCTGGAAAAAAGAGCACTATGCCGACGGCAATTCGGGCTGGGTCAATTGCGAACGCTGCGCCGAACATGCGCATCCTTCCGCCGTGTCCCTCTAGGTAAGGCTTGTAGCAGCGTCTCGTAGGAGCGGCTTCAGCCGCGATTGCACCGTAAGATCTAGCGTAGGAGCGGCTTTAGCCGCGATTCCTTACGAGCTTAGCAAGATCCCCGGGCGTATCTATATCGACCGCTGCCGCTTCGAACGCGAGACCCCTTATCGAATACTTCGTATCGCTCAATACTGAGCGTGCCCCCTGATCCCCTTCGAGTTTCATGAGACTGTCAAAGCAGTGCGCCGGAAAAACGACCGGCGGACCCTTGACGCCCGAGTACTCACTGATGACGATTTCATTCGGAGCTCCAAGCCATTCACTAATCAGCGAATTCAAATGTTCCGCGGTTACCAACGGTTGATCCGCCATCAAAAGCAGCACGGCATCTGCACTATGCGTCACTGCATTGACGCCGCAGGCAATTGAACTCGCCAACCCCGACTTGTAGTTGTCGTTGCGCACGAAGAATCCGCGTAGCGGACCGCAAGCCGCCAACACTCTTTGCCAGTCGCTGCCGACGACGAGGACCGTGCGATCGCCGCATACATCTTCCGCAAGGTGGACGGCACGACCTACGAGCGTCGCGCCGTCGTATTTAGTGAGTTGTTTGGTCGATCCGAAGCGACTGCTTTCGCCGGCCGCCAGGACAAGCGCAAAAACGGAGTGCTCACGCATTGGCAGGAATCTCGGCCATGCGGAGGGAGTATAGACACAGCCTGAATCTCTGCAAGCAGGCACCAGCAGCGGCATCATCAGCGTTCCATGAATGCTGGCAGGCGCTCCTCCAAATACGCACGCCGCCTGCAGGTACAAAAACCGCAGCATTTTTCAAATAGCCCATGCCGCAGGATGACAGGCTTTTGCGACTATCGACCCACGATTCTGCAAAAAAACGGGCATGCAAAACTTGCCCTGATCCCGGCATCTGTGTATCTCTTGTCTTATGAGGAAAGTACTTCAGCAGCGCTCCAGGGCACAAGGAAATGTAAATCGTCAAGTTAGGGAAGCCACATTGCACGTGATCAAGTCAATTGAAGATGCGAAAGCGCTGGAAGGTAAGGAAGTAGGCCTGTCCGACTGGGTCGATATCGACCAGCAGAAAATCGACCGGTTCGCCGAGGCGACCGGTGATTTCCAGTGGATTCACGTCGATGCCGAAAGGGCGAAAAAGGAGTTGCCCGATGGCAAGACCATCGCCCACGGTTATTTCACGCTCGCGCTGATACCGGCGTTGACGGGTGACTTCGTCCAGGTCGATAATCTCGCCCGTGCGATAAACTTCGGTTGTAACAAGGTACGCTTCTATACCCCGGTCCCTGTTGACAGCCGGGTTCGTGCTCGCGCTACCGTCCTGCAGGCCAGAAAACGGGCTGGCGCACTTCACCTCCTCAGCGAGATCAAAATCGAAGTCGATGGAGAGCGCAAGCCGGCCTGTGTCGCCGAGACTCTCGGCATATACATCTTTAACGACTGATTCCCGACACCCAGGCGCACGGCCGTGGCGCGGCCCACTTTCGCTTCATCTCGGGCACAAATCCCTGTTGCCTCGAGAATCGACGCTCCGCTGGCTGCGCCGTCCCAGGCTAACGTCGCCCCCTGGACAGCGAAACTTTCATCGCTGCTGCAGCCAGCCGGGCAGGAACGTGTAAGGATCGACGTCGATATCCTTGTTGTAGACGACCGAATTCTTTTCCAACAGCTCGGCCAGTTCCCCGTCTTTCTGAGAGTCGAAGAGTTCCGTAGCCCCGCCAATGAATTGGCCGCCGACGAAAACCTGCGGAATCGTCTTGGAGCCGGTGCGCTCCCTGAGTGCGGCGCGTATCTTGCCGCCTTTGTTGTCTTCCTGATACGCGACCGAATCGAGGTCGATCGACCGGTAGGGAATTTCATACTTTGCAAACATCTTGCGGAGTGACCAGCAAAACTCACACCATTCGAGCGCAAATAGCACCACCGGCTGGTCGGCGTCGCTGATCGTATCGTTCAGGAACTTCACGGCATCGGCCGGGGCCTCGATCTCCGGTTCTTCCGTCGCCGCTTTGTCGGGTCTGGCCGGTGGCGGTGCATCGAATCTGGCGCCAGGCGTTGATCTGGAGATTTCGAATTCCTCATCCGTCATGTCGGCCGGAATGTCATCGAACAGCGGCGTGGAGAGATATCGCTCACCCGTGTCGGGCAACATGCAGAGTACGGTTGTGCCTTCCTCGGCGCCTTCGCAGACCTGTAATGCACCGGCCAGGGTCGCGCCCGCGGAAATGCCGACGAATATGCCTTCCTCGCTGGCGAGCGCCTTCGACAGTCTCAATGCATCGTCGCCACTGACCGGTATCACTTTGTCGATGGTTTTCATGGCCACGGCGTCTTCGGTCAGCTTCGGGATAAAGTCCGGGCTCCATCCCTGCATCAGGTGCGGGCGAAACAGCGGATGACTGTCGGCCGGCGTGCCGTCGGCCGTGCGTTCCTGAGGAATGCCGCTGCCGAGTATTTGTGAATTATCGGGCTCGCAAACGATGATTTGGGTGTCCGGGCGTTTCTCTTTGAGCACCCTCGAGACGCCTTTCAAGGTGCCGCCGGTGCCGAATCCGGTCACCCAGTAATCCAGTCGCTCGCCCTCGAAGTCTGCGAGGATCTCCGGGGCGGTGGTATTCGAGTGCGCGTCGGCGTTTGCCTCGTTTTCAAATTGCCGGGTCAGGTACCAGCCATGCTCTTCGGCCAGTTCGACTGCCTTGGCAAGCATGCCACTGCCCTTGAGCTCGGCCGGGGTCAGAACGACTTTGGCGCCCAGGAACCGCATCATCTTGCGACGCTCGATGCTGAAATTCTCGGCCATGGTCACGACCAGCGGATAACCCTTCTGGGCACACACCATCGCGAGGCCGATGCCGGTATTCCCGCTGGTCGCCTCGACGACGGTCTGACCCGGTTTCAATTGGCCGGTTCTCTCGGCATGTTCGATGACACCAAGGGCCAGGCGGTCTTTGACCGATCCCATCGGATTAAAGGACTCGATTTTCACGAAGAGGTTGATGCCGTCGGGGGCCAGTTTGTTCAGTCGCACAACCGGCGTATTGCCTATCGTTTCGAGAATATTTTCATACTTCGCCGACATCTCAATAATCCTCTTCTTGTCTGCTCATTTGCGGTAGTTTGTATATCAAGCCTGCGCGATGGAGTCGCTTATGGGAGAGCGTAGCCTGGAAAGTATAGTCGGGTACCAAGCGCAAACAAGCGATACTGATGTTTGATTAAGTTTCGGCGAGCGTACAATGACCAGGCGTCGAAACAAACGCTGACAGCACAGACAAGGGAGTTGGGGATGGAGTTTTCAGGAATACTCGGTTTTGTTTATCTGATCGTTGTTATCTACGCCGTCTTGCAGATCGCACAGAGTTCAGCGGATAACGGCAAGAAAGCCATTTGGATCGCCGTCGTGCTGGTTATCCCCGTTGCCGGTCCGATCGCCTGGTACTTCCTGGGGCCGGGCGGCAGATAGCCTCACTCTGGACAGGAGCCAAAGTGCTGAAAATACTCATTGCCCTGTTCGGCGTACTGATTTGTCTGGGAGGCCTGACTATCCTGATACTTCCGGAGAAATTCAAAAACTTCATGAACCGATGGACGGGCCAGCCACGATTCCTGTTCGCCGTGATCATTCGCGTTGTCCTTGGTGCGATATTGCTTTCCGAGGCAGCGAACCTGAAGTTTCCACTTGCCATGAAGATCATCGGCGCAATCAGTATTCTCGCCGCAGTCGTTCTGCTGCTCGTCGGACAGGAACGCATGGACCGATTTATCGACTGGTGGATGAAGCAGTCCGAAAATGTGTTTCGGGTCGCGTCGGTTCTGGCAATCGCTTTCGGCGCGTTTTTTATCTACGCAGCTTCGTGAGAACGATAAAAGGTGGCCCGTGTATGAAATCACGGGCCACCTTTTAGCCTAAAAGTCTAGAAATTCTTGCGGAATGTCAGTCCGTAAGTCCTTGGCTCAGACGGATATGAATTCATTCGTCCATCCTGGATAGGTGCGTCGAATGAACCGGCAAAGTATCTCTCATCACTAAGGTTACGGCCCCATAGCACCAATTCACTTCCTTCATCAGACCCCCACCTCAGGCCGAGGCGCAGGTTGAAGAGGTTGACCTCATCCTGGAGCGTGAATGGATCGATATCGCCGTCTGTGAACAGGTCGGAAGCGTAAGTGTATTCGGCACGAACAAACGTCGTAGTCGTCCCCGACAAAGAAAAATCTTTTGTGAGACCAAGGAAGAATCGGTTTTCCGGGTTGTACGCTATCCGATTGCCGGTGCGGGAACAAACCTCTGAAGGGAGTACGCTCGGGGCGGTTCCCGGCGGTGGCGGCTGGACGCCCGGGTCGTCTGTTTGCGTATGGAAGGTGAAGGCATCCCAGCAAGTACCTTTCTCGAAGCTGTCGTAGTCAGCTTCGCTACGCGCATAGAATGCCTGGATCGTAAATGTGTCTGATGGATACCACCAGAACTCGATTTCCCCGCCAAACGTATCTGCTTTACCGGCGTTTTGCAGATTGAATCCGGTGCCAGTGAACGAATTCGACTGCAGGTCGTCAATCTGGGTGTCGTAGACTGCGATGTTCAAGCGGATATTCTGATCGGGAAAGTCAGCCTTGATGCCGAATTCGATCGACTCCGAGGTTTCCGCCTGGAATATCGGGTTGAACGCAGCATCGATCCGGTCCGTATTGGTGCCACCGGATTTGTAGCCGGTGCCCCAGGACAGATAAAGCAGTACGGAATCACTCGGCAGCCAGGTAATTTTTGCTGTACCGGTCAGCTGGTCGTCCTTCAATGTTTCGACAAGGTCCGGCCGTGGTGCCAATGGAGCAAATAAGTAATTGCCCCAGCCCTCAGACGCGTAGGGTGCCAGTATGAACTCAGCCACCGGGTCGTTCGGATTGAAGGGGGCACTCGGAGAGATTGGGAAGGTCCCCGGAGGGGCCACCTGTTCAAGCGCTCTCAAGTCCGCGCAGATAGAAACGAATGGATCAAAACCCGGACTGGGGAAACCCAGGGCATTACCCAATTGGCAACCCACCAGGACCAATCCGTCAAGATTGATTGGGTCCCCCTGAGCGCCCTGTACGAAGGTCCCCCTCATGTCCTTTTCTTCTTCCGTGTATCTAGCGCCGAGCGTCACGATCCACTTGTCGCCCAGCGGTATGTCGAACTGGCCAAAGACGGCCCAGCTCTCATGTTCCTGCGTAAAGGAATCGGCCGAAGATGAGTCGATGGAGCCGCCCAGTGCCGTCGAGGGGAAAGCGGTACCCGCAGGCTGAATGGTTCCATCGCCAATGGGCGGAAACCCCGGAAGGAGGTTTGCGTCGATTAGGAATGCCAAATCGACTAAAGAAGCCGCAGTGGGTATAAGGGGCGCGCCCTCGACCCTGACCGCTACATCGAGGTAGGGGCCGAGAAATGGCCCGCCGTTGGTTTGTCTCTGGTTATCGAGATCCTGACTAAAGTAGTAAGCACCAGCGACGAAATTTCCGCCATTTTCGAAGTTCTTCGTCAGACGCAGCTCTTGCGAAATGGAACTCTGCTGCGCGTTGTTGATTCGTTCCAACAGCGCCACATCCGTAAAATCTGCGTCGATGAAGTCGGTCGTATCGAACGAGCGATAGCCTGTAACTGACGTGAGTGTCATGCCATTGTCGAAGTCATAGTTAAACTCGACTGACAGTCCCGCGTCCTCACTAGTCGACCTGGGTACCTGATTTACGGCGACGAGATACTCGTCAAAACCAACTCCGGTTACCACCGTGGGGAAGGGAGCAAGAAACGCATCGGGGTAGGGGAAGTCTGTGAAAATTGTGCCGCCTAATCCCAACAGGACCGCGTCGGGGCCAGGCGTCGGGCCCAACGGGTCGGTCAGAGTGGCTCGTGAGTAAATCGCGTCCACGCGGGAAACCGCGACACAACAGACCTCGTCGATTTCTGAGTAATCGGCAATAATTCGCACGTCGAGTTTGTCACTGGGCGTTGAATATAACTGCAGTCGAACGCCGAAACGGTCACGATCGTTGAAGATGTCGTTGCCCAGATTTACATCGCTGACATAGCCATCGCGCTGACTCGAAAACAGCGTGGCCCGCATTGCCGTATTGTCAGACAGGGCAAAACTACTGGCAGCGCTGAGTTTGACGAGTCCATAGTCCCCGGCGGTTAGTTCTACAAATGCGTTGGGATCATTAGGATCAGGTCTCGTCGTAAGCATCTGGATCGCGCCCTGGGGTGTATTCTTGCCAAACAAGGTTCCCTGTGGTCCACGAAAGACTTCGACCGAAGCAATGTCCACGAGGTCATTGATCATTGAACTCTGCCGCGAGCGGTAGATGCCGTCTACGTATAGGCCCACTGACGATTCCAGGCCGAAGTTATTCGAGCTGGTACCGATGCCACGGATGGAGAAGTTTGACGTTGTCGAGGATTGACTTTGACCGACGATAAGGGCCGGCACATTTTGCTGCATATCGAAAACATCTTTGATTCCAGCTTCCTGGAGATAGCTGTCCGTCAGCGTCGTAATCGAGTATGGCGCTTCCTGCACGTTGACACCCTCTTGCACCTTCGTTCCGACAACGATGATTTCTTCCAGCAAAGTGTCTTGTGCATTCGCGCTGGACCCGAATATGCCCATGACCATGACAAATGCGGTTGTTTGAGCTAGCAGGCTGACTGCGAACGCTGAGTGGAACAATTCGATAAATTTTCGTGAAGCTTTCATAACTCCCCCTTTCCAGAATCTAACTGACCAAGCTCTGGTTTCCAGGCGTCTTGTTGGGCCTGTGCGCTGTACCAGAGGCTTTGCCTCATCGGGCTGAAGGATAACACGGAATTCCGCGCCAGCCCCCGCTTCGACTCAGTATAAACCCCTATGGAAACGGCTGGATGCGGTGTTTTCAGGGGTGATCGGCTGCTGCGGTTCAGCTCTTCGCCTTCGCTTGCTGGAAGCGATATTGTGAGGCTCGTGAGCAGGGCGCAGTGTTCTGTTAAATTGCATCTCCTGCTCATGCCGAAATAAAAAGGAAACCAAAAAATGCATGGCCTGATGATGG
>JACZWL010000073.1 GCA_022572185.1 Pseudomonadota bacterium
GACAGGAATTTCTCGAGCTTGAAAAGCGTGAATACGGTGAGGGCCTGGACAAATTCGAACCGAACGACATTAACAAGGCATTGGCACCGAATTTCACGTTGCTCGACCAGGAAGATCTCAATCGACTCGTCGAACTTCAGATGTCATTTCTCGGTGTAGGAAGAAATTCATCGGAAGAAGAATCAATTCTCGGGGAAGCTGACGCTATTTTCGCCGCGCTGATTTAAAGCGACTGTCAGGAATGCAGTTCTGTATCAGAATCACAATGACGACGAACTAGCCTGAAAATTGCACGAGAGTCCGGGATTGTGGGCCAGAGATCGTCGCGACTGACGCCGCTCTGGACTGAGAGTCATAGCGGGCTATGGCTCGAAGGAAGAGCCAGTCAGACGTAACGAGATCCGGCCACAAACCGGACAGCCAGCGAATCTTACAAAGTGTCACCATTAAGAATAGTCGCCATCCATATCAAAATCATGACCATGTCTGCAATCTCGGGCGCTCTCGTGCAATATTCAGGCTAGCTGTCCTCGTCACGCTGCCGCATTGCGAACTCTTCTTCCGGGGACAACACCAATCTGTGCCGTCCGACGAGCGCAAAATACAGAATGCCAACACCGAACCAGATGGCAACACCAACCACCCCGGCACGATAAGTCGGGTCACTGACTTGATAGAAAATTGTCACCAGCGCAATAATAACCGTAATCCAGGCCCCCGGATTGCCAAACGGGCTCCTGTACGGCCGTTCGATATGCGAATGATGTTTACGCAGAAGGATAAACGACACGGCCTGGGCAATGTAAGAACACATGGCACCAAAAACGGCCATGTTCAGAAGTGTACCGCCGATCACTGCCGAACCGGTCTCCGCTCCAAGCGATACAAAAATGACCAGCATGATTGACAATCCTATGATTGCGCCAAAGATCATCGCGACCTGTGGTGTTTTGCGTGTGCCATGGGTTACCGACAAAAATGTCGGGAAGTAGCCGGCGCGTGACAGTGAAAATATTTGCCGCCCTTGGGCGAAGATAATGGTATGAAAACTGGCTATCAGGCCGACGATTGCCACCAATGCCAGTGCCTTTGCCGTACCTACTTCAAACAAGGCTTTGAATCCATCCAGCAACGGCTCCGCGGACTGCCCCAGTGCGTAAGACCCCACTCCCGGCAGGGATGGATTAAGCAACAAAATCAGGAAGGCGGACACCAACAAAGTGAACATACCGAGGATAATGCCTTTAGGCATGTCTCGCTTTGGATCGACGGATTCCTCTGCCGCCAGCGGCAACTGCTCAATCGCAAGAAACAACCAAACGGCAAACGGCAACGCAGCAAGCGCGCCGCCCATTCCCATCGGCAGAAATTCCCCGTGTCCGGCGACTAACTCACTTCCATTGGAATCAATGTTCAGTGCCCAACGGCCAAAATCGATGTTAGGTATGGCCATTGCCCAGAAGGTCGCCAATACAGCCAGTGCGGCAAGCGTCACCACGACGGTTACTTTGAAAGACAATTCGACGCCAATGATGTTCAGGCCCACGAATATGATGTAGCCACAAATCCACCATATCGGCTGAAAAGAGTCACTCGTTTCGAATATGCCGGTCAGATAGGAGCCGATGAAAAAGACGATGACGGCGGGCGTCAAAATATATTCAACGTTTTCACAAAGACCGGTGATGAAACCTCCCCACGGTCCCATTGCGGTACGCGCAAAGGAGTAAGCCGCGCCGGTGTGCGGTAATGCTGGCGACATTTCCGCAATTGAAAAGGTCAGGCCAAGATACATGATAGCGATAATGACCGTTGCGACGAACATGCCGCCCCAGCCTCCGGACGCCAATCCCAGATTCCAACCGGAATAGTGGCCGGAGATAACCGCACCTACGCCGAGTGCCCACAAAGACCACACGCCGGCGTATTTCTGCAAGCCTCGCTTGGCAAAGTATTCATCGCCGGCATTCGTGTATCGAATACCGTGTCGTCGTTTGTTCATATTGATCTATTTTCTTCTTGTGCTTATTGACATCGAGACCAAACAACTTTTTTGTGGCGAATTAACGCTCAAGCAGCGACGGTCAGATGGTACAAGCCTCGACAGTGAGAACGCCAGCGAATTATCCGCGGTCATCGGGACCTTTTGGGCTGCTAGGGGATTGTTCGGCGTCGTCACAGCAATGATGTAACTTCCTGTGGCAAATTCGGCATTTCTGCCATAAGTGTGCATCAGCGTCGAGAATTAACCCACCTTGACATCAAGGACCAATAACTTACGCGACGAATCAGCGCCGAAACCGGGTCAAATGTACATGCCGATTTACACACTACAACTCATCTACACCCTACAGCCGAGAATTGACCCACCTGAAGACCAAGAACTTACATGACGAATCGGCGCCGAAACAGGGTCGTTTTTGCACGCCGATCTACATGCTGTCGCGCCATTCAATTAAAGCACTGCTCGTACAGCACTTCAATTTTCTCGGCTTCAGCCGTGTCGAGGCGCGAAAATTCCTTCTCGCGGGCCCGTTTCGAGAACCGGCCACCATTCTGGCGTAAAAAGCGGAAGAGCAAGTCCATCGTCTGGTTAGGCATATCAACAATGGTCGCAAGTCCCGTGCAGAACCTATCGTACCTCTCCAAAAAATCCGCCTCTTCGGGAAGATCCTTCTCGATTGTGCGCTGGACACATGAGTAGAGAAACTCGGCATGTGGTGTTGCATCAAAGAATCTGTAAAAGTCTCCAGTATCGTTCTGCACGCGGACATTTCCATTCTCGGTTGGTGTCCATGTGATACACGGAAGCATCCGCCGAGAATAGTCTTCAAGAACGCCGCGGTAGTCCTCAATTCGGTCGAGAATTGCGGCCGAAACTGGAAATACTAATTCCGGTGGATTGAAACCACGCTTGGTTAGGATGTGATGGATCAGGTAGCGATGGATGCGCCCGTTACCGTCCTCAAATGGATGAATGTAGACGAAGCCGAACGCAAGAATCGCAGCCGCAATCACCGCATCAAGCTGCTCTGCCGGGCCCACCTCGAATGCGAACATTCCCTCGACTAGTGTCAAGAGATCTTCGGGTCTTGCACCTATATGCTCAGGCAGCGGCATTCTCGTTACCCGATCATGCTCACCGACGAATCCACCCTCGACGCGGAGACCAATATGAACAAATCGTGTATCTCCAATCACAATTTCTTGTAGTCGCAATAGCTCATCAAAATCGGTTGGATTACGACCTGCTTCACCAATAGCACGCCCCCACCGCTGAATTCGGTCCTGTGGCGGATTTTCACCCTCGATCGCATAGCTGGATTTTGAATCTTTCATTAAGAGAAATGCTGCGGTACGCGCTAATATGGCTTTTGGTACTGCCGCGATGGCGGCCCGTGCCCGCGTTGTCAGCTCCATTGCAGCAAACTCGTTAAGAGTGTCCGTCCGAAAAACCATTGGGCAGAAATCGGGAGTTCCTGGAAGATTATTTTTGACTCGGTGCCGCGTTACGTTTACGCCATCAATTGCGTATTGCTGATGGGGATCAACAACTGGCACATAACTTCCGCGGGTAGCATGTTCGAGGTCGAGAGTGAGGCTGGTCAGCCACTCGTAAAGAAACCAGATTCGGCGGGTATAGCTCCCGGTAGGTTTCGACCGGACTATCGCCTCGATCGAGCCAGGTCCGGCGGCTATGAACAATCGTTTTAGAATAACGAGATCCAAGCCTTCGTTCTTCAAAGCGAATGTCAGATGCCCCTCAAGCGTTGGTTGCGGGGCATGCCTTGGCGTGAGTATTCGCCATCCGCCATTTTCTTTAATTCGGTGATGACCGCCCGTCGCCGACATCATTCGAGGCAACGGGGCCCTTAGATCGAAGGCGTCAATCAGGGCACTGTAACCTGCTGGGGTGGCCGTCTCTGGGAGGCGCCTGCCATGAAAAACGGTAACGGGCCCTGAAAAATGATGTTCTGTTGGTTGATTCATGAATTTTAGTTATCAATAGCGAATTTCACATCGATTGATACCCTATGCGTGAAAAACGATTATTACTTGTGAAAAATAATAATTCAAGACATGTTTCATGAATTTTGAATACCATCAAGTCGGTACCGGATATCTCCAACCCTCAGGATTCCCCTGTAAGTCCCTGATATTCGCTCACAGAAATCAGAATGTGACTTACAGTATTTCCAGCCTGACCATGGCGAATATCAATTCGACAACGATCTCAGCTTGTCCTGTATCGCCTCCCTGTCGCCCAGAGCCAGCATGATGATCAGGTCGCCAGCTCGGGCCCAGTCCAGTGCGGCATCGAGTGACTCGGTCTCTTCAAAGAAGTGCCGGATCTGCTCTTCGCGGGCACCGCATTTGATCAGTTCTTCCCTGATGAGACCGTAGACCTCGCCCGGAGACCGGCCGCGCGCGTAAGCCTCGAGTTCCGACACGATCACTTCATCGAGACCAATTGTCCAGGCGCTCTGCGCCAGTTCGCGTATGGACGCATCCGTTCGATCCCCCGCCTGAGCGAAAGCGAGCAGCCTGCGCTTGGCGGGCAGCGCGCGCGCCATGTTGAACAGTGCCTGCATTGCGGCCGGGTTATGCGCGAAATCCACCAGAACCTTGAAATCCGAAATCGAATAGACGTTGGAACGGCCGGGGTTGTCGTCCTGAGACATCGAAGTCAGCCCCCGGCGGATATCCGCTACAGGAATACCGAGACAGTGTGTTAATGCGGCCGCGGCCAGCGCATTGGCCGTATTGTGACTCGCGGCTCCGCCGAGAGTGATGGGTATTTCTTCGCTCTTGCAGATGACTACGCTCGATGCACCATCAACGCGCAACAAGCTGTCGCCGTCCAGCACGAAGGCCAGACCACCTTTAGCCACATGTTTTTCAACCGTGGGATTGTCCGTGTCCAGTGTGAACCAAACGATTTCTCCCGAAAATTCCGCCGACTTCCTGACGAGCAAGTCGTCGTCCGCGTTCAGGACGAGGAAACCGGAAGTTTCGACGGCACGACTGACGATCCACTTGACGTTCAGCAATTCATTCAGGTTTTGCGAACCAAAATCGCCGAGATGATCTTCGGCAATATTGGTAATGAGGGCGACGTCGGCTCGCGTGACACCCAGGCCGCGGCGCAACAGGCCGCCTCTCGCAGTTTCCAGAATGGCCAGTTCAACTTCCTGTTGCCGCAAGATATTTCTGGCGCCGCCCGGTCCTGACCAGTCGTCGCGATCGATGATCCGATCATTCACGGCGATCCAGTCAGTCGAACTCAGCCCGACATTTTTCCCCGACATGCGGGCGATGTGCGCGGCAAGGCGTACGGTCGTGGTTTTGCCGTTGGTACCGGTAATTATGCCGGCCGGTATATCGTGCACAGCGCCCCAGTCGATTTCGTCGGGTTCCGGTAATCCGCGTACAGGCCAGGTCAGTGAGCCCATCCCAAGACCGATCGATGCCTCGTCATCATCCCAGAGCAAGGTCTTGCCGCGCTTCTCGGCGGCTGTTGCAAGCTTCAGCAGCTCAGGATTTGCTTCTTCGCTGATCTCTGCGCGTATGCGCTCGACGGTTGCATCGAAATCGGCGGCATCCGCAGCGTTGAACTCGCTGTCGCAACACACCCATGCCCATTCGTTGATTGCGGAGGCGGCATACAGCGCGTCGATTGGGGCCGAGAAAGCCAGACTTACGCCTCCGGACAGGCGCCAGCTGCAAGTTGATTCGTCTGCCCAACCGACAGCTTCGAGCATACGGCGGATATTGGTCTCCCAGAACGGGATGAGCGCTCCGGCCTCCTCTTCGCTGCAGCGAACATCGAGGACCGTGCCCGGCTTGTTCCACAACAAGCTCGGCCCGGTCAGTCTGCGCGCGTCAATGTATTCCATCGGCGTCGATCGGCGGGACTTGCGGGCTAGTCGCCGGCTTCCCTGGCAATACGAACGCCGCGTTCATCACTGATGAGTTCGAGGTCGTCGTGAAAATTGAAATCCTCGCTTTCGGGCAGTCCGATGCTCACCGACGATCTCTTGGGCCCATCCTCGACCCTGGCGCCGGAATTGAAATAGATGATCTGTTTCCAGGTTCGCTTGACGGCATCGGTAAGCACCAGGACCAGGTCGCCGGGCCTCGCCGTCTCCAGCGCCCGGGTCGTCGCCTCCTGCTCGTCGGGGATGACTTCGATCCGGTCCGCGGCAACGCCTTCCTCAAGCAGTTTGTTCTTGAGCATGACGGCGACTTCCTCGTCGCCACGTCCGCGGCGGTTGTCGTCGCAGCGGCAAATGAAGTGATCAAAATGCCCGGCAGCGATTTCAGCTATCCCTCTGATGTCTTCGTCGCGCCGGTCACCGGGGGCGGACAGCACCACGATGCGTCTTCCTTCAGGCTCGAAACGGTCAACCAGATGGCACATTGCCCGCACGGCCGCGGGATTGTGCGCGTAATCGAGAATGACCTTGAACGGGTGTTCGTCGTAGATATTCATACGTCCCGGCGTTTGGAAAAACGTCGCGTCAAAGGTTCGGAGCCCGTGGCGGATATCCTCGAGCCCGATATCCATGTTGTAGGCGAGCGCGGCGGCAAACATCGCATTTTGTACGTTGTGCATTGCCCGGCCTTCGATCGTCGCGGGAATCAGGTGTGTCCAAAGCAGCGGGATCTGACTCTCTTTGTCGTAAATAGTGATCATGTGACCGTTCATGCCCTCTTCGAGCACGAAGGCCTGCCCACCGGCACGAATGTGTTGCTTGACCAGCGGGTGCCCTGGATTCATCGTCACATAGCAGAGTATCGCCGCGTCTGTGTAGTCCGCCATCTGCAGGCAATGCACGTCGTCGGCATTGAGGATGGCCGCGTCCCTGGCAATTTCAACAGGGACCCGCTTCACTTCGGCCAGCTGCTCGAGCGTGTCTATGCCCTGCAAGCCCAGATGGTCGGCAGCAACATTGAGGCAGGCAGCGACGTTACACTCCTGGAATCCCAGCCCGCCGCGCAACATGCCGCCACGCGCCGTTTCCATGACGGCTGCGTCGATAGACGGATCCCGCAGAATCATCCTTGCCGATACCGGGCCCGTCATGTCACCCGGAACGCTGAGCTGCCCGTCGATGTAGACACCGTCTGTCGAAGTCAGGCCGACCGTGAAGCCACGCATCTTCAGGATGTGCGCAAGCATGCGTGCCGTTGTCGTCTTGCCGTTCGTGCCGGTCACTGCAGCAATCGGCACACGACTGGGGGAGTCGGGTGGAAAGAGCATGTCGAGCACAGGGCCGGCCACATCTCGCGGAGTGCCTTCACTGGGCGCAACATGCATGCGGAAACCGGGCCCGGCGTTGACTTCACAGATTCCGCCGCCCGTTTCACGGTATGACTCGGTGATGTCTTTGGTCAGGAAATCGACGCCACCGATATCCAGGCCGATTGCCTTGATGCTGCGAATGGCCATGTCGCGATTGTCGGGATGAATAGTGTCCGTTACGTCGATTGCCGTGCCACCGGTCGAAAGGTTTGCGGTCGATCGCAGGTAGACAGTCTCCCCGTCCTCTGGAACCGTGTTGCGGTCGTAGCCCAGCTTAGCCAGCAGGCGCTCCGCCTGGTGATCCAATTCCAGCCGCGTGAGTACTTTTTCGTGACCGACACCGCGCCGCGGATCTGCGTTAACGATTTCCACGAGTTGCTCGATGGTTTGCCTGCCATCGCCGACGACATGACCCGGGACGCGCTTCGCTGCGGCCACGAGCTCACCATTGACGACGAGCAGCCTGTGATCGTGGCCCTCGAGATAACTCTCCACGATGATATTGCGGCCGTGCTCTCTTGCCTTATCGAACGCGGCTTCAACTTCATCGTTCGTTTTCAGATTGATGGAAACGCCGCGCCCATGATTACCGGAGAGTGGTTTGAGGACGACGGGAAAGCCGATTCGCGCCGCCGCGCGTTTCGCGTCACTCGAGCTCCGCACCAATCGCTGCTTCGGCACCGGTAATCCAAGGTCGCGAAGAATACTGTTGGTTTCTTCTTTGTCCGACGCGAGTTCGACTGCGATATTGCTGGTGTTGCCGGTCGTTGTCGCCTGGATGCGGTGTTGGTACTTGCCGTGACCGAACTGCACCAGGCTTTGACGGTTCAGGCGAATCCACGGTATGCCGCGCTCTTCTGCCGCACGTACCAGCGATGCGGTACTCGGGCCAAATGCACGACGCTGCGCATAGCGAATGAATCTGTCCCGCTCTTCGCCGAATTCCCAATCGTCGCCGGGTGCATCGTCTGGTTTCACTTCTGCCGGCAGGAGGCTGTGGATCAACGCCAGAGACAACTGGCTTGCTTCACGACCAACTGCGTCGTCGTGGTACTGGAAGACCATGTTGTAGAGGCCGGATTTGCCATCGATCGAGCGTGTCCGGCCGAAGGTCACGGGGTAACCAGCAATATTCTGCAGTTCGATCGCGACGTGTTCCATGACATGCCCGAGCCATGTGCCCTCGTCCTCCTTCAGCCGGCGGACGAACCCGCCGGGCTCGTTGTAGGAGCAGCCGTGTTCCTGCAGTCCCGGTAGATAGTCGAGCAGCGGCTCAACGAAGTCCTTGCCCAGTCGGCCCGTCGGCCAGTCCTCGAGATCGCCCAAATCGAGAACGTGCCGGATTACCGGGAAGTGTGCATAAATATTCGGTCCAACATAGACGTTGGTACTGACGATTTTCATGGGCCGGGTTCCATCATTATTCTTTTGGCTCTGCGAATGCTTTCCGCGAAGCAATCTCGAAGCGCCCGCCGGCGATCAGTATATGCAGCTTCACGTCGATCAGGCTGACAGGCTCGCCCCGTTGCGCCCGGTCCATTGAAGAATAGCTGAGATTCGTCGGATCGATGATCGTGATGCCACCGCTGCCGACGACTTCAAGACTGTCTCCGGGCCTGATGAAGGCTGCTGTGTCCTCATCCAGACCGATGCCGACCGCAAACGGGTTGTAGGCCAGCGCGGTCAGCAGGCGACCGAGCCTGTCTCTCTCGCGAAAATGCTGGTCGATGATGAAATTGTTGGTAAGACCCAGGCCGGGAGCCATCGTTACCATGTCCGGGCTGGGTGTGCTGCCTTCGCCGCCCCCTGCGATCATGTGTTCGGGCATGAATGCCGCACCCGCCGACGTCCCTGCGACGTGCATGCCAGCCGCATTTCGGCGCCGAATCATTTGGGCAACAGGTGTTCCACCCAGCGTTGTCGAAAGCCGCAGTTGGTTTCCGCCCGTCATAAAAACGCCCTGGGCACCCTCGATGTAATCGAGAAACTTCTGCGAGTGGCAGTCTTCACGTGTCAGCATCTGC
>JACZWL010000030.1 GCA_022572185.1 Pseudomonadota bacterium
ATTGCCGCTGAGGGATTCCAGCTAACCAACTTCAATGTCGAAGCGGAGTGTACGCCGTCGCGTACCTCGCTGATGACTGGTCGTTACGGGATTCGTGCCCGGCAGCGGCCTGACGGTCCTCCCAGGGGTATATGGTGGGGCATCACCCAGTGGGAAATTACACTGGCTGAGATGCTGTCGGATGCCGGTTACGCGACGGGCATATTCGGGAAATGGCACTTGGGAGACACCGAGGGACGTTTCCCTACAGACCAGGGTTTCGATGAGTGGTATGGAATCCCCAATTCATCGGATCGAGCCTTCTGGCCGGATAGTGATAGCTGGCAGGAAGGGGCCCACCCGGACCTCGAGTTCACCTACGTGGTGTCGTCAAAGCGAGGTGAAACGCCTAAGAAACTGGAAGTGTACGGCCGCGAGAAGCGCAAGACGATCGACCGGGAAATCACCGATCACGCCATCGATTTCATCAAACGCAAGGCTAAAACCAAGCAGCCTTTTTTCGCCTATCTCCCCTATACGCAAACCCATGAACCGGTCGACGCCCATCCCGACTTTAAAGGTACGACCGGAAACGGAAGTTTTGCTGACGTTCTTGCACAAACCGATGCCTACGTGGGCGAACTCCTCGATACGATCGATGATCTAGGGCTCAAAGACAACACCATCTTTATCTTTACATCGGACAATGGTCGCGAAGGCATAACGAGATCGTTTGGATTCACCGGGCCCTGGCGAGGAACCATGTTTTCACCCTATGAAGGCTCCTTACGTGTTCCTTTTCTAATCCGCTATCCTGGGAAAATCCCTGCAAAGCAAGTCTCAAACGACATAGTCCATCTGGTGGATGTGTTTCCCACATTGGCGAATTTTGTCGGCGGCGATATCCCGCAAGATCGCATACTCGATGGTGTTGACCAATCTGATTTCCTGATGGGCAAGTCAGAGAAATCCGCTCGAGAATCCATCGTCATTTACATTGGTAATGTACTTTTTGGTGTGAAGTGGCGCAATTGGAAAATGCTTATCAAGGAAATCGATGAAGAGAGCTATGCGATCCAAACTATGGCCTATCCATCAATTTACAATTTGATCGTCGACCCAAAAGAAGAAGAACCCGAAAACTTCTATCTCGATGACACCTGGGTAGACGCTCCTTTATGGCAAGTTATAGAGGATCACCTAGCATCAATCGAAAAAGATCCTGGTGCTCCGGACCAGTAGGTACCAATCTGGTCAACTGGGTCTTGCTTGTTCGCACCTGTACGATCGCAGGGGCCCTACACCTGCTGTATGCTCTCTTATGCGTATAATGTATATTATGTTAAATTACATTATTGGTTGCTCCACATAAGGCAACAGGCGCTGTGCCCTGCCGGTTCCCAGGTAGCAGCTACCAGACTTGATGTTGGCCGGGTCTTACTTGTCGTCTTTGTCTTTTTCGCTGGGTTCCATGGAGTAATCCAGAATACCGGTGGCTATCAGGTCGCTTGATGCCTGTGCCACAGACAGCTCCGTTTCGACTTCGCGGAGTTTGACTTCCGACTTTATGTTTTCGGTTGCCCGGTCGGTCAGTTCGGTGCGCAACTCGCGGGTCTTCTGGACGGACTCCTTGAGATCGCTACTGAGCTTCTCGATCACGCCCGTCCGTTTCAGGGCCTCTTCGTCTCTGTCTTCGACGAATTTTTGAACCTTGGCGACTTCCTTTTCCTGTTCCTCGAGCGCGTTTTTCAACTTTTTGACCTCGCCCTGCGCGATACGAAGTTCCGCGTCCATAGACCGGATTCGATCGTCACGCGGGTCACGTTCCCCCGCTTTGAATCGCCTGCTAAGTGCAGCACTGATTCTGGCCATGATCCAGCCCAACAGAAATGCCCCACCTGCGATGAGCATCGGGTCCTGAGGGAGTTCAATGAACATTGCCGGTTCCTTGAGCCATTGCGCCAACATGATAGATTATGCACTTCTGAATATGAGGAAAGGACACGGTTCTCAATCCGAAGGCCGAAATTATGCGGCGTCAGGCCCGGGATTTCACATAAAATATTTTCGGGAAATCAACGTTTTCTTTTAATTACAGCTAGTTATTTTATGTTGTTGATGTGATATGAGTTTACGATCCACCCCGTGCCAGCCGCACAGTACCGCATAAAACCTGACTCACGGGCGACCTCTCGCTAAGGCTGGCAATCGCGAAATCGCTCCTCAGCTGCTGTGGCTTGCAAAAACACGAAACGCCTTATCAGGAAAATCGGTAAACAAACCATCGATGCCGAGTGTCTCTACAAACCATTGAACCGCTGCCTCGAATGTCTCGAAACCCGGCGGCAGCTGATCGGCCCTGAATGTGTACGGGTGTACCGCAAGGCCATGCGAATGCGCCTGGCTGACAAGGCCCGTTGATACCGGCTGGCCATCTATTTCGGCCAGCGAATAGAGTTGCCACAGCCCGGGACCGATGCCGTCAGCTGTCTTCGCGACCTGTGCCAGCCCCTCCCCTGTCCTGAGCTGATCGTAATCGGTATCCGATTCCTGCCAGTCGTTTTCACCAACCAATTGAATCAAACGCAGCTTGCAGCCCAGCTCATGCCGCAGGCGCTGGAGTTCCCGGGCATCGAAGCACTGGAGGAATACCGGGTCGCTGGATTCACGGTAGCCAAATCGATCCAGGATCTCGAGCAGTTTGGGGCTCATGTCGACACCGTCGTCCTGATGCCAGGCGGGCCGTTTGATTTCAGGGTAGATTCCGACCGAACGACCGGACGACCTGTTCAGTCCGGCGATAAACTCAAGCTCCTCTTCGAAAGAAGCGATCCTGAAGTTGCCGCTCCGTGCCGGGTAACGATTCGGGAATTCAACAGCATCACCTTTGCTGTTCAGGCGTTCCCAAACGCGCAGTGAGCGTATTTCCTCAAGCTCGAAATCCCGGACGTAAAAGCGGCCATCCGCCCGATGGCGATCGGGGAACCGCTCCGCGACGTCGGTGACGCGGTCAAGGTAGATATCGTGCAGCACAATAAGCTGGTCGTCCCGGGTCACGACGACATCCTGTTCCAGATAATCTGCACCCATGCCGTAAGCAAGGGCCTTGGCTTCCAGTGTGTGCTCGGGCAGGTATCCCGAGGCTCCACGGTGCGCGATGATCAATGGCGGGTCGTTTGGCATCGGTGGCAGGATTTCGCCTCGCTCATTTGAGAGATGTCTTTGGACTGTTTATGGCTGATTGTTTTTGAGCTTTTATGGGAAGTCGATGACGTCCCAACGGGCCGTGTCCTCCAGGCGTGCCTGGCGCCTGAGCGCGTCGGCTATCTCGCGCTCGTTCCATCCGATGTGTTCCTTGACACGAGTGACGAGTTCTTCGGGCGTCTCGGCTGCGCCGCCGAAAGGCCGGATCGCGATCAGCGGCTTCCCGCCGGCTTCCGCGACATCCATCTGATAGCGTACCAGGTCAGTGTGCTCGTTGAAGTGCGAGGCCAGAATGATGACAGCTTCCGCTGGCTCGATCTGGCTGAGCAGCTCTTCCTTGATCGCCTCGAGTCCACCCGTGCCCGGAATATTCTCGGGCTTGCTGCAATTCAGGTAGAAAAACTGGTCAACGCATTCCAGAAACTCGAACACACGCAGGTAATCATCATCTTCCACGAAATTGTGGCTTACGAACACGCGAATAGGATTATCTTCAGACACTGGGGTCTCCGCTTAGCGGTTTGTGGTTGAAGTTTATCCAATTGGGACTCTTTATGGCAGTACGGGTTCACATCGAAGATGATGCACAGACCTTGAGGCCTTGGTTTCCGCATTGCCGTGGTTTGCTAAAGCCTGTGCTTTCTGTATCGTAGCTTGGCTCTGTGGCGGCTTCGCCCGGCGCACATCAGAACCGCAAACAGGAGCATTGCCCGCCCCCGAACAGCCATTTATGCGACTCCTTCTTTACAACATCCGGTATGCCGTTGGCGGCGGTGCATCCATGCATGTCCCGCTGCCGGGAGCCGGGTATCTTCTGGGTAGTCAGAATACATTGGGCGATATAACCGATTTCATCAAGTCCGTGGATCCAGACATCGTCGGCCTCATCGAAGTTGATACCGGTTCGATACGCAGCCGGAGAGTCAATCAGGCCGAGAAAATCGCCGCTGATCTCGGGATGAACACATCTTACGAAATCAAGTACGGGGCAAAATCATTCAATCAGATGTTGCCTATCATTCGAAAACAGGGCAATGCATTTCTTGCCGCCCACAGAGTCCATGGAGAGACTTTTCATTATTTCGATACAGGCATAAAGCGACTCATTATCGAACTCGAAATGGACAACTTTGCCGTCTTCCTCGTGCATTTGTCCCTGAAGTACCGGCACCGGCATCTGCAGCTGCGTCGCCTGCACGATCTTATTGTTGTCACTGAAAAGCCTGTCATCGTTGCCGGTGATTTCAATACGTTTTGGGGCGAAAACGAGATTTACCTGTTCATGCGTGCGGCGGGCCTGAAAAGTGCCAATAGCGAAGGGCTGCCATCCTACCCCAGCCGTTCCCCCAGGAAGGAGCTGGATTTCATCCTGTACCAGGATGGTATCGAAGTGACGGGCTTCGAGATTCCGCAGATACGGTTCTCGGATCACCTGCCGCTTATCTGCGATTTTGAAGTGACCTAAACGGAAAACAACGACATGAACGAAGCGAAAAACTGGCGTATGGAGACCGACACCGACGGCATCGTGTGGCTGTGTATCGATAAAGACGATGCCGGTGCAAATGTGTTGTCGGGGCCAGTCCTGACGGAACTCGCAAATATTATTGCGCCGTACGAAAACAATCCGCCCCGCGGGCTCGTCATTCATTCCGGCAAAAGCAATGGATTCATAATGGGCGCCGACATCAACGAGTTCACGCAGATTGAATCGGCCGAGCAGGCCTATGAACTGATCCGGCTGGGGCAGCAGGTGCTCGATCGCCTGGAGGCGCTGCGCTGTCCGAGCGTTGCCGCGATCAACGGATTTGCCCTGGGTGGCGGCCTCGAACTCGCGATGGCCTGTGATTACCGGCTGGTGCTGCAAAATAAGAAACCGATTCTGGGGCTGCCCGAAGTTCAGCTCGGTATTCATCCGGGATTCGGCGGCACGGTGAGGGCCGTGCAAATTATGGGTGTCCGTGCTGCCATGCAGTTGATGTTGACGGGCAAACCGATAACAGCCAGCAAGGCGATTCGGCAGGGACTGATCGACCGGATTGCCGCACCTGACAACTGGCGGCAGGCTGCGAAAGAACTCATTGGGTCGCGAAAACCGAAGGCGCGCGCATCGTTCCTTGACAGAATCATGAATCTCTCCCCGGTTCGCCCGTTTATCACCAGCATGCTCTTGAAACAGGTGAGATCGCGGGCGCGCAGGGAGCACTACCCTGCCCCGTTTGCGATCGTCGATCTCTGGGCGAGATTCGGTGCATCCCCAAGGACCGGCTACGAGGCGGAAGCGAGGTCGATCGCGAAGTTAATGGTTGGTGAAACGTCGCGAAATCTCGTTCGCGTATTCTTTCTGCAGAACAGACTCAAGTCGCAGGGCAGCAAGCCGGAGCAAAAGATTGCACGGGTTCATGTTGTCGGTGCAGGCGTCATGGGAGGCGACATCGCAGCATGGTGTGCACTCCGGGGCATGAACGTGACATTGCAGGACCGCGGAATAGAATATATTGAACCCGCATTAGAAAGGGCCAATAAACTTTTCAAAAAGAAAATCCGTGATGCGAAAGATCGTGAAGAAACCATTGCCAGGCTAAATGCAGATGTCGATGGCCTGGGCATCGCTGACGCCGATTTGATTATCGAGGCAATATACGAGGACCTGGAAGCAAAACAGGAATTGCTAAGGCAAATTGAGTCGTCCATGAAACCGGGCGCCATACTGGCGACGAATACGTCCAGTATCCGCCTGGAGGAGCTTCGCACGGTCCTGCAACAGCCACAGCGATTCATCGGCCTGCACTTTTTCAACCCGGTTGCAATGCTGCCGCTTGTCGAAGTCATCAAATGCGAAGACACCGTACAGGAAGTACTGGATGTCGGGTTCGCGTTTGTCAAGGCGATCGGCAAGTTCCCGCTGGAGTGCACCAGCTCACCGGGCTTCGTTGTCAACCGCATACTGGCTCCCTATATGGCCGAAGCAATGCACCTTGCCGAATCCGGCGTCCCCGTGGCGGAGATCGATAAAGCTGCGGAGGAATTCGGCATGCCGATGGGCCCGGTCGAGCTTGTCGACAGCATCGGTATTGACGTTGCGCTGCATGTCTCAAAAGTCCTTGGCGCCGCATTCAATCGGCCCGTGCCGGCTCGTCTTGCAGAAATGGTCGAGAATAATCAGCTCGGGCGGAAGTCGGGCCAGGGATTTTATCGGTGGGAAGACGGGAAAGCGGTCAAGACCGGCGGCAGTGAAACGACGGATTTACCCACGGACCTGCAGGACCGGCTGATGCTTCCGATGGTCAACGAAGCCGTGGCGTGCCTGCGTGAAGGGGTCGTTGTCGATGCGGATTTGCTCGATGCCGGTGTCATTTTCGGTACAGGCTTCGCACCATTTCGCGGCGGGCCACTCAAATACGCGAGAGATCGTGGCACAGGGGAGATCCAGCGGGTCCTGACCGAGCTTGCCGGGAAATACGGCGATAGATTTCGGCCGGATGAGGGTTGGTCGGATCTGGGGGATAAATAGGCTGGGGAGCGCCATACGTACCTGTGAATCACCGTCGTTGTTGTTAAACTGTGCGCCGCTTCACGCTGCACCAATCTTGCGGTATCGATGACCGGCAAATTGACTGTAGAATAAGAGCTTAGCGCCCACTGGCCGGGCCAAAATCAAAAACGATAAATCGATTATTGACAGGATGACCAATGACGAGTGAGCAGCTAGATATGAACCTGCTCAAGAAATTTTCGCCTTTGGATGGTCTGAAGCGCGACAATCTTGCTGCCCTGGCGCGAAAAGTCCAGATTCGTGAGCTGTCGCCCCAACAACTCCTGTTCAAGGAAGGCGATACTGAGAAGCGCACGATCTATATCGTGTCCGGCTCTCTCGAACTCATTGACGACCAGGGCAAGGTGGAAGAAATCATCGAGGGTGGCAGCGACATCGCCCGAAACCCGGTTGCCGCCATATTTCCGCGCAGAGTAACCGGGAGGGCCCGCAACAGGGTCCAGTACATCTCGATCGACAGTGACCTGCTCGATGTCATGCTTACCTGGGATCAGACGGGCTCCTACGAAGTATCGGAACTCAAGGGCGAGACTGAAGACACTGGCAGCGATGACTGGATGACGATGCTGCTGCAGACAAAGGCATTTCACAAGATTCCACCGGCCAATATCCAGGCGATCTTCATGCGCATGCAGCAGATCAACTACAAGGCAGGTGACGTTGTGCTAAAGCAAGGCACCGAAGGTGATTACTTTTATGTGCTGACGAACGGCAAGTGTCTCGTCACCCGGGAAACGCCTTTGAACAAGGACGGCATCAAGCTCGCCGAACTTGTCGTTGGCGACACATTCGGCGAAGAAGCGCTGATATCCGACGCAAAACGAAACGCGACGGTCACGATGACGACCGACGGCGCCATCATGCGTCTCGGAAAAGAAGACTTCAAACGCCTGCTCAATGAACCGATGCTGGACTGGGTCAGCATGACAGAAGCAGAAGAGATCATAAAGAACGGCGGAAAGTGGCTCGATGTCAGGCTACCGAGCGAATTCGAAAACCGTCATCTGGATGGGGCAATTAATATTCCGCTCTACTTTATTCGATTGAAAATTAATACGCTTGATGAAAACGTGGATTATGTTTTGTGTTGCGACACGGGACGGCGTAGTTCAGCCGGCGCCTACATTCTGAGTGAGCGGGGCTACAAAGCACACGTCCTGAGAGACGGGATTAATGCCGTGCAGCCCTGATAGAAACATGGTGAGCGGTCCCGCTTAACGCAAAAGCCAATCATTATTCGATCGTGAGAATCACGACTTGATCCCTCAGACAGTGTCCGATCTCGCTCATCGGCAATTCCTCATGGCGGCCATTCAGAAGCAGACAGGCGACCAGTACAAAAAAGGTGCCCGCGAACGACGACCCCGGTCCGGGTTGGCTGCCTGAAACAATGCGGCAAATCAACGTCAAATGTACCCATTGCTGCAACATCGTTGTTCGTGGGGTGTTCTCCTACAAATGACCACCCATGTAAACTACGCGCATAGGGTCGGGTCGAATACGTTCACCCCCAACTGGTGGGAGATAGATCAATGAAGCTACGTTATAAAGTCGCGGGCGGTATCCTGATTGTCCTGGCGGTCGCGATATCTTCACTGGCCCTTGTGCTGAGCCACAACTCTGCCTGCGGACCGGCGCCTGCAGTCTCCGATGACACGGAACTGATGAAAGCTATTGTTTATCGTTGCTATGGTTCACCCGATGTTCTTGAGTTTGAAGACGTCGACAAGCCGAAGCCTGCGGACGATGAGGTCCTGGTAAAGGTCCACGCAGCTGCCGTCAACCCCCTTGACTGGCACTACATGAGAGGCTCGCCGTACATCATGCGCTTAGGCGTAGGTCTGGGTGCACCCACTCGCACAAGCATGGGAGTGGACTTTGCGGGGACGGTCGAGGCGGTCGGCAGCAACGTCAAGCGGTTCAAGCCGGGAGATGAGGTATTTGGCGGGAGAAGCGGGGCCTTCGCCGAGTATGTAACTGTTCGTGAGGACCGGGCACTGGCGCTGAAACCGGCCAACATGACATTTGAGCAGGCGGCTTCTGTACCTATAGCGGGAATCACCGCACTTCAGGCTCTTCGCGACAAGGGGCAATTGAAGCCGGGGCAAAAAGTCCTGATTAACGGCGCGTCGGGCGGCGTGGGGACGTTCGCTGTGCAGATCGCCAAGTCATACGGTGCAGAAGTGACCGGCGTATGCAGTACGAGGAATGTGGAGATGGTCCGATCAATCGGCGCCGATCACGTCATCGATTACACTCAGGAGGACTACACCAAAAGTGGGCAACATTACGACCTGATCATCGATAATGTTGGCAATCACTCGCTGTTAGCGAACAGGCGAGTTCTTAATCCCGACGGCATTTTCGTCATAATCGGAGGACCAAAAGGTAATTGGCTCGCGCCTTTAATGAATCCGATCAAGGCGCTTATGTTGTCACCGTTCGTGGGGCAGGAATTCGTCATGATTCTGGCGAAATTGGATAAAGATGACCTGGCCATCCTGGGTGACCTCATGCAGGCCGGCAAAGTGACGCCGGTGATTGACCGACGTTACCGATTGAGCGAGGTTCCGGCGGCGATCCGGTATTCGGAAGAAGGACACGCGCGAGGAAAAATAGTAATAGATTTGGAATAGAACCGCGCCAAACGAAACGATGCGGGACGGAGATGACCCGAAGCGAGGTCAATCTGATCGTATCGAATGTCTGCTCCGGAGATATTTGTATGCCGCGCGCGAATGCCAGCTCCTGGCCGTTTTCTACCTGTCATAGCGACGTATTTCAGGTCTGTTGACTGACCGCTTAGCACCCGATAGTTGCCGGTGACCTGATAGGACCACGACAGGCGAAAATCGACCCAAAGCGGCCATGATGAAATTCCCGGTCATCATAAATTCATCGGATGGAAATCACTTTTAACTCAGGAATGCGGCTTATCAGATCTCTGCTCTTGGGTCATCCAAAGCGATCCGCTTTTGACCAACCAAGGAACTGAGAAATGATTTGGAATAGTGCTTCAACAGGTCGCATTTTCTGCACTATGGTCGTCATCATTTTCTGCGCGGGCTGCGCCTCGATTGATGCAGTATTTAACCCTCGCGAGGGTCATGTTGATTTATCAGATTCAGCTTCCGCTGGCGTGGCGACGATTCGAGGATCGACTTGGGATATTGGTGTAGCTAGCGTTGATTGCTGGATCAAATATCCCGCCAATGCGAAGCGCGTGAGAGTAAATGCTGGAATAGTCGATATCTTCGCGGTGTGTAAAAGCATCGATATGGGATCGGATCTTCTTTTGGAAAATGCCGCCTTCCATTTTGAAGCACTTGCTGGACATGAATACGAGATCAGTCAACGTACTTGCAAAGAATGTATCCAACTGCGTGACGCCACTGCGAATGAAGTCGTTGCTGAAAGTCCCCATAACCCGCTTGGTAGAGGTGCAGACTTGTCGACTGGAGACAACACAGCCACTATTAGGGAATTCACGGGTGGCAACAACTATGGTTGCTGGCTTACGGATGAGCGCGTTGACTTTCTGGTCGTTGATGCTGGTCCGGTCACGATCGATTTGAACTGCACGCTTGCAAGCTTGAATCATCTCTTTCAAGGGCAAAGGATGACATCGAGCTTCGACTTTGAGGCCGAGACTGGACACACTTACAAGGTCTCGATAAGAGGTGTGCATGGCAAGGAAAAATGTATAAGTCTTCTCGACATCACCTCCGAGGAGATGGTTATCGCGTGCGAACCGTATGAGAATGTCGAATAGACAGTTCGTGTTAGAATTTGCTTGTAAGTGACGCCGCCCGATTGACCGCTCCTGGCCGACTCCAGCCCGTCGCGGCAGCGTTTTTCCAGCAGTTTGATTGGCGGCTATGCGCGCAATAGCTGCCAGTCAGACTTCGGTTGTGGAAAATCGTGGTTGGACTTCTGCTTTGCATCCTATAGCTGCCGTTCGCGTGATAGGCTCTTGACAGGCAGCAGTCGACCCAAAGCCGACGTAAAAATTGGCAACCTTCACTTGGCCTTGATTGAGATACGATGGGAGATGCGGCTACGATAGGCCGATTTCCGTGTATTGCGGACAGGCGGATTTAGAAGTCTTCCGCTAAGCCGAAGTATGAGCCGTCGCCAGCGAGAACGACGTCATCTCGACCTAACGTTGAAGTGAACGGCGACGCGGTGACCCCGTCTTTGCCCATACTGTAGACATCGTAATGTCGATTGACCGGGACCAGGTTTTTATCTTTGCGGACAGCCCCATTATTGCCGAGCCCCTCGACGACGAGATACTGATATGGATTTCCCCAGGGATCGTTCAAATTATTCAAGGCGAGTTCGGCTAAGTTCGCAGGGTAACCGCGGTTTTCGACTAAGAGGAACTTTTGAATCGCGATGTGGATCTCTCCGATATCACCGATTGCGCCGGCGACCCGAGCTCTCTCGATAAAGCCGGTGTAAGCCGAGACAGCAGTAACAGTCAAAATCCCGACGAGGACGATTGCGACCAAGAGCTCGAGAAGCGTAAAACCACGTTGTTCCTTCTTCATGTCTCGTCTCTTAAAACTGATGCGCAATTCATCGTCGGAATCTAAATGAAATCATCGCTGATTGCGTCTGACTGCATCACACCGATGACGTTAGACTGCCACGCTTTATGTAAGGTAGCGGCGTGGTAAAACGAATCCGAGCCAGCCATTCGTCTGACGATCGGTCATAATCAATGGCGAACGTCCGCATTTGGCCGAGGCTGTGTGAAAACGTAGAATTACAAAAGCCGGTGGTAAATTGCACCAGCTATTGTGGTTTTCCGTTACCGATATGGGAAATCAGAATCTAATCTGAGACGCCTTTGCAATCAATGCGGGGCGCTGTCCCACCGGCTACGAAATTCGCCGAGTTTTCTCACAGCCTCGGCCGATAGTGGAAGTCAGAATCTCGTATTTCCAGCGTTTTCGACGTCCGCTTCCCATCAAATTAGTGCGTTCGCAACATCATTGCGGGCTTTGTTGCCTACCAGTGGGCAAAGAGAACGGTCTGCCGTCAGTTTAGCCAGCGGACGGCAGCAATCGTATGACCCTTAGGCGCCAGGTTCGACTCCCTGGTGCGGGTCATTACTTGAGTGTTGCTCTGCCTGTTGTGGCTGCTCTGCTGGTTCAGCTTGGTGTTGTGTCTGTTGCGGCGCTTTCCGATCGCGCAGGCGCATCGTGAAGATGCGCATGCTCCACATGCAGCACATAAAGCCGATACCGAAATATACAAAAGATAGTCCGAAGTCAAAGCCCAAAAATGTTCCGGAAGACATGAAAAGGATGCCCAGCAGTAACCAAAACTGCGGCATGCGTTCGTAAATTGGCGTAGGTATCCGCATAGTCTGACTCACTCGTTATCTGTGGGGAATTACGACTGCAAAATGGCCTGTAATGTCGCGGCATGGTGGGAAACGCATCACAGGTTCGAATGCGCAGCTCAGGTTTGCTTCCAAAGTGGGAACTGTTCCACATAAAGTAAAGCGCTCGTTGAAAGGGTCGGTGTGTCTCCTGCTTTCGTCAAACGTCCGCTTCTGGCCGAAAGCTGCCTGTCTCAACATGATTTTTCTTACCTATTGAACGTCCGCTTTCGGTGCGGACATTCAGGATGTGGCTGTCGCAAAATGCCTGTTGAACGACCGCTTTGCCCCCAATACTGTTGAAAAACTCTTGGCTCCAAAAACGAACGTGTACGAGAGTGAACTACTTCGAAGCTGAATCCCTAAAAAGAATTTGAGCGAACTCTCATACGCATATTTTTACGGAAATCTAGCTCGCGAAGCATCAAAAATAGTTTTTCAACAGTATTCCCCCGGAAGTGGCCATTGGGATGGTAGAGTCCTAAGGGGCCGCTAGCGACCCAAGCGGACGTTCGAATTGTCAGCCAAAAGGAGAGTCATTTATGAGCATAATTCTCGGACCAGCAAAACAGTTTTTTGAAGCGTGCGAAACCGGAAAAGGATGGGATGCTTGCAAAGCATTCTGTAATCCCGACGCGACATTTTCCTCACAAACAAATGCCTTGTCTGAGATATCCACTCTAGAAGGTTACTGCGAGTGGATGAAGAACCTTTTTACGCCAATTCCAGATGGACACTATGAGTTGAAGTTTTTCGCCGCCGATGAAGCAGATAGATCTGTGGCAGCGTTTGCTATCTTTCATGGCACGCAAACAGGGCCAGGCGGGCCAGTGCCGCCGACGGAAAAGAAGATTGCTGCAGATTACGTTTACCATATGGTTTTTGACGGCGAGCGCATAAAGCACATGACCAAAATATGGAATGACTCTGTCAGCATGCAGCAACTAGGTTGGGCTTGAAGTGATTCACACGAACGGCCGCTCTTGGCCGAGGCTGTGTGAAAACTCGGCGAATTTCATAGCCGATGGGACAGCACTCCACTTTGATTGCAAAGCGTCTCAGATTAGTTTCTGATTTCCCATGTCGGTAACGGAATACCATAAAAGCTGGTGCAATTTACCACCGGTTTTTGTAATTCTACGTTTTCACACAGCCTCGGCCGTTTTGAGCCCTTCGTGACATCGATTTTGTAGTCATTTGAACGACTGATTCATCGCAAAAGCGGCCATTTAGATTTCGATTGCCGAAAAATCCGCTCGACCGTCTGCTACACGCTCAATAGCGGCCCTTGAGCTGATAGGATGGTGAGAGACCGCTGCCGACCCACTGCTAACGTTCGGGGCCCGTACTTATCACCTCAGTCAAGAGTGCTGCTGAGTGCGTAAAAAGAGCGATATGCCGAAAGAAATGCCCTGTCCCTTGGAGAGCCGTTACATTGACCCGACGTTTCAATTGGACTTTGGCTAACAACGAGGAAGCACCATGACTATTCAGGATTGGGGCGCAATCGGAGAATTAGTGGGCGGCGTTGCAGTTATCGTCACTCTGATCTACCTTGCTTTACAAGTCCGCCAGAACACGCGGCAGTTCTCACGCACCGTCGAGGCCACCCAGCTGGCGGCTTTCGAACGCAATGTCGAGTCCGGTAATCGTATTCGAGAGTTATTGCTTTTGCACCCGGACCTTATAGCGCTGTTACTGAAAGGTTACGACAGTTACAAAGAACTAGATACATTGGAGAAAATCAGATTCGGGATGCTGCTGCGGAACATTTTCTCGGCAATGCAGGGTGGCTACGTTCGCCAGCTTTCGGTGGAACACGATCCGCGTGGTTTTGAAGGTATTGCACGTGTCGTTGATGAGATTCTTGTCAACCGGGGTGCGCGGGAGTGGCTGGAAAATAATGAGCCTGACTGGAGACCGGCGTTTCGCGAATTTGTCGATGAGCGGCTCGCGGCGATTAAGCAGCGGAAGGGGCGCCGCTAATATGCGCGCGGGACCGTCCCCTATTGAACTCGATCTGATCGGACATTGCCTGTGGGGTCGGACCTGAGCTATTACAATTCAGTCATGCAGCAATCGGGGCCTGTCCGTATTTTTCTACATCGTGTGCGTTTGCTTGTCGCCACCTAGCGCCCCCGCCAGGTAATTCTCGATCTTCTTCTGCGTATTCCCCTGGTCCTGGTCGCTGAACTGCACTCCGATTCCGGTCGTTCGCTTGCCTTGCGCGCCTTTCGGTGTCATCCAGATAACGGTGCCAGCGACGGGAATTTTTTCGTCTTCTCCCATCAGGTTGAGGAGCATGAACACCTCATCGCCGAGACGGTACGAGCTATTCGTCGGAATAAACAGGCCGCCATTGATCACAAAGGGCATATACGCCAGGTACAGGGCGCTCTTGTCCTTGATCGTCAATGTCAGTAATCCAGGTTTGGTCATCCGCTGTTTACCTTGTTTTCGATGCCATCAGAAGAGACGGGAGACCTGAAGAGTAGCTGTAATCGAGCAAATCTTCAGCCCAGTCAATCAAAAGGCTGTCCAGTGTCAGCTGCACGTTAAATGAACCCACCGGCTGGCCTCGCAGCCGATTGATGATATCTAGATAACAGAACATATTTCGTCTGTCTATGCGCTTCAGCACAGAATCACCGACGGCCCGGTCGGCGGCCGGCATGCCGGCTCCGAATGCGCCAACGATGCACTGTTGAATCTCACGGCAAAGCCAGTCGAGGACAAAGTCTGGTTCGTATTTTGCCCATTTTGCCGCCACATCCAACGGTGCCGCCTCTTTCCCGGATAATGCCCGGAAGTCGCGGGACATCGCCTCCGCCGCCTCAAGGCGCTCAGAAGCCACGACAGCCGCCAGTGGCGCATTTCCTGCCGCCCGCAGCGCCTGGGGCCAGCTTGCGGCCGGTTGCAGGCGGTCGAGCCATGCCAGGCTCTCCGACTCAGGCGGGACCGGAATGGTGATCCGCTGGCAGCGGCTGAAAATCGTCGCCGGTAAGCGTCCGGTTTTGTCCACAACCAGCACAATCAATGTGTCGCCAGGCGGCTCTTCCAGCGTCTTGAGCAGGCTGTTGGCGGCGTTTGCAGTCATCACATTGGCTGGCTCAACGACAGCGACCTTGCCGCCCCCCGCAAAACTGGTCAGGCTGAGATCCGCCACGAGCTGACGTATCTGCTCGATGCCGATAGTGTGTTTGTCTTCAGGGGGACCAATCCACCGCAGGTCAGCGTGTTCGGGGATAGCAAAAGGGTATTCCGGCAAATCACTGCTATCACCGATTCCCAGTCGCTGCCTGGCAATCCAGGCAGCCGCGCAGCGTTTTCCGACACCGGCCGCACCCAAGAGCATCACAGCATGCGGAACCCGCTCCTGTACAGCCATTCCCCGCCAGGAATTGGCGAACTGACTTAGCCAGTTAAGTTCCATTTTTCATCTGTTTATCTTGCATTATTAATGTTAATTCTCTTCATACAGCCGGTCCGCGATTTCCTTGATTGCCACCTGCACCTGGTCCAGGGGCTGGCTCGCGTCGATGACGGCAAATCGCTCCGGCTCAGAATCAGCCAGGGCAAGATATCCTTCCCGAACCCGGGCGTAAAAGTCGGTTTTTTCGATCTCGAGCCGATCAGCGGCACCCCTGCGCCCTGCCCTGTCCATGCCGACCTCTGCCGGCGCATCGAGCAATATCGTCAAGTCGGGCTGCAATTCCCCCTGCACCCAATCCGCGAGTGTATTGATCTTATCCTGATTGAGCCCACGACCATTGCCCTGGTAGGCCCGGCTCGCGTCCGTAAACCTGTCGCATACCACCCACCGGCCGGCATCGAGCGCCGGCCTGATGGCATTGCTGATATGCAATGACCGGGCTGCGAAAAACAACAGGAGCTCCGCGATGTCGGTCATCGGCTCCTCGCCGTGCTCTAGTAACAACTCACGAATCCGTTCGGCCATCGGCGTGCCACCCGGCTCGCGTGTACGGACGACAGTGAATCCCTTGTCCTCGATCAATTCTGCAAGAAACTCGATGTTGGTCGACTTTCCAACACCCTCGATGCCCTCAACGGTGATGAACTTACCTCGATGCATTACTGCCCCTGCCTCTTGATTCTTGCGGCACGCTGCCTGGCAAGATACTCCCTGACCGCAGCATCATGCTGCTCTTTCGTCTCTGAAAACTGGTGACCACCATCGCCAAGCCCCGTTGCGACGAAATAGAGCTCGGTGCCCGGGGCAGGATGCATAGCCGCGTTGATCGCGGCTTTGCCTGGCAAAGCGATCGGCGTCGGCGGCAGTCCTATCCGTGTGTATGTATTGTACGGTGTGTCGGTTTTCAGGTCGCGCCGAGTCAGATTTCCGTTGAAAGACTCACCGATACCATAGATAACCGTAGGATCTGTTTGCAGGCGCATGCGTTTTTGCAGTCTTCTGACAAAAACGCCCGATATCTTCGATCTCTCGTCGGCACGCGCAGTTTCTTTTTCAATAATCGATGCGAGAATCAGTGCTTCGTAGGGACTTTTCAGAGGCAGACCTTCATCGCGGCCGGCCCACTCGGCTGCAAGTGTTTCCTGCATCAGCTCGAATGCCTGCCTGAGAATTTCTATATCCTTGGTGCGTTTTGGAAACCGGTAGGTCTCGGGCAGGAACAACCCTTCGGGATGTGTGGCTGATGTCACGAATGACTCAAGCAACCGCGGCCAGTCCTCGACCGTCACGCTATGCTCGATGGCAGGGTGCGCTGCCAGTGCCTGTATCAGTTCACGGTATGTCCATCCCTCGACGGCCGTAAAGGAATGAAGTTGTACATCGCCGGACACAAACTTGTCGAGCAGATCGCGGGGCGTACTGCCGGCATGGATCCGGTACTCGCCTGCCCTGATTGAACCTGCACGCCCCGTCAACTGCGCATACCAGCGGAAGACTTGCGGATTTCTCAAAATACCCTGTTCCGCGAGCTCGTCGCCGATCGTCGCAAGTGCCGAACCGGAGTGGATTTCAAACACGACGCCGCCCTCGGGCACCTGCAGGGGTGAGCCAAGGACGCGATTGACCTGCCAAAGGCTGAAGCCGGTGCCCAGGACGGCTGCAACAAGCAGGATGATCAGGAGCCGGACCGACGGCTTCATAAGCGGCACTCGCCGATACCGGCTTGTTCAAGACCAGCCATCAGCCGGCGGGTCACGGGTCCGGGCCGCCAGCGAAGCTTCCCGCACGCCCGTACCGGCCAGAGCCCGATCTGGCTGTTGGTGACGAAAACTTCATCCGCTTGCTGCAACATGTCAGGCTGAATCCTGGCTGCCTCATAATCAATCCTTAATCTGTCTGCAGTTCGCAGCAAATGATGGCGCATAACACCGCAAATTCCCGCATGCGTAATCGCCGGCGTCAAGACGCTAGAACCAAAGACCAGGAACACGTTGCTCATGGTACCGCAGATCAGGTTACCTTCCGTGTCCATCATCAGGCGCTCCGTGCACCCGGGTTCAGCGTGTTCGGCTGCCGCCAGGACCTGTTCCAGCCGGTTGAGCGTCTTGATGCCTGCCAGTTGCGGTTGCCGGGCGAGTCTTCCTTTACTAAGACTGACGATAATCCCGTCACGGTAGTACTGAACCGGATAAGAAGTCCGCTCGAAAATTCCGATCCGTAGTACCGGCTGTGTCATTTCCGACGGTGCGTAGCCGCGTCGTCCTTCGCCGCGACTGAGAATAATCTTTGCAGTGCAGTCAGCACCGTCGAATCCTGCGGTCTTGATCGCAAACTGCAAACCGTCGGGTACCGTTGCTATGGGCGGCTTATCGATATTCAGTCGGTGGCAGCCAAGTTCCAGCCGATCGAGGTGGAGATCCAACAAGCGAGGTCGTCCCGACCTGACGGCGATCGTTTCAAACAGACCATCGCCATAATGCAAGGCACGATCGCCGATCGGCACCGTGTCGACTTCCAGATCGTTTTGGAACCAGCGGCCCGTCAAGTCAAAGCCATTATCATGCCTTTGGCTTTGGCACGCGTTTCGGCCAATTCGGCCTGCGGATCCGAATCGGCAACAATTCCCGAACCTGCGCGCAACTCCACTGAATTGCCGTGCGCACCATTGCCGTGCACGATGATCGTACGTATCAATATATTCAGATCGAGACTGCCATCACGATTGAGATATCCAAACGATCCCGTATACGCCCCCCTCGGCCCTTGTTCCAACTCGGCGATGATTTCCATGCAACGGACTTTGGGACATCCCGTTATCGTGCCACCGGGAAAAACTGCGCGGATGGCCTGTCCGGGCGTCACGTCTTCCCGCAACAGGCCCCGCACGTTGGACACAATGTGGTGGACGTGCGCATAACTTTCCACAACCATCATCTCGTCGACCTCAACCGTGCCGGCTTTACAGACGCGCCCAAGGTCATTGCGCTCGAGATCGATCAGCATGACATGTTCGGCCCGCTCTTTCGGGTGTGAAATCAACTCTGCCGACAGCACCGTGTCCTGATGGCGGTCCACGCCGCGCGGCCTTGTTCCCGCTATCGGCCGAGTAGATATAACGCCGTTTTGGACCGACAACAGCCGTTCAGGCGAGGAGGAAACGATGGCCGTGTCTTCCCAGCACGCAAGCCCTGCAAACGGCGCTGGATTTGAATTGCAAAGCTTCGCATATATCGCGTCGCTGCTGAGTTTTGCATCGACCTCGGTGGACCAACGGCGCGACAAATTAGCCTGAAAAATATCGCCGTTCGAAATATAGTCTTTCGCTTTCCGGACAGCGTTCAGAAACGACTCGGGTGGCTCCTCCCTTGTTACCGGGCCGGTCCTGGTCTCTTTTTCCGAAGTTTTTTCGCTTGCGCGCGTGTTGGCTGCATCCGACAGTAATTCGCGGAGACGGCTGCCCCGTTTGTCTTCACTGACCACATGAAAACTATCGTGCTTATGATCATGGATGATTGCTGCCTGACAACGCACCGCAAACGCTGTCGGTAATACGGGGTCCGGTGACAGTCGCAGCGTTGGTTCGATTTCGGCAGCGAGCTCATAGCCAAGATACAGAAACCACCCGCCGAAAAACGGCAGCTGCTGGCTCGTGACGGTCGTCTGCTCTGAATTCCACCACGCATCAAGACTATCGAGAAATCCATCGCTCTTCGCGGCACCCGGGCCACTGATATCGTGTAGCTTCTCCAGCACCAGCCGTTCGCCCGGCAACGCGAACAGAATATCGTAGCGGCCCAAGCGAGAGCCCGATGCCGAGCTTTGCAGCAGGAATGGATATTTTTGCGGAAATTGCCGGTGCAGCTCGCGCAGATCGACCCTGACGTCGAGATTACGAACAACGGTGTCGATGCTCACATCAAAGGAGCGCGCTGCCACGGCGATACACTCAGTCTAATGCTCGAAAAATCAGGCTTCCGTTGGTGCCGCCGAATCCGAATGAATTTGAAATTACGGTGCGTACTTTTGCATCTCTGGCCGTATTCGGCACGTAGTCGAGATCGCATTCCGGATCAGGTGTTTCGAGATTAATCGTCGGCGGCAAAACCTGATCACGAATAGCGAGAATGGAGAAAATTGCCTCGGCGACGCCCGCCGCACCCAGCAAGTGCCCTGTGGTGGACTTTGTTGAACTCACGGCAAGCTTTTTCGCTGTGTCACCAAAGGTCCGTTTGATGCCGACAGTCTCGCCGATATCACCGGCGGGCGTCGATGTCCCATGCGCATTCAGATAATCGATTTCTGAGGGGTCGATACCGGCATCGTTCATTGCCGCGACCATGCATTTACGGGCGCCTTCGCCGTCTGCAGGCGGCAGCGTGATGTGATAGGCGTCCGCGCTCATCCCGAAACCGATGAGTTCGGCACAAATGTTCGCACCGCGTGCCTTCGCATGCTCATACTCTTCGAGCACCACGCAGCCCGCGCCGTCACTCAACACGAAACCGTCCCGGTCTTTGTCGAACGGCCGGCTTGCCCCTTCGGGGTCGTCATTTCTCGTCGACATCGCCCGCGCTGAACAAAAGCCGCCAACGGCCATTGGCGTTGTTGCATATTCCGCGCCGCCGGCCAGCATTACATCTGCGTCGCCGTGCGCCACCGTGCGTGCAGCAATGCCGATGCAATGCGTTGATGTCGCGCAGGCTGACACAATTGACAGATTAGGCCCGGTTATCCCATGCATGATGCTGACGTGGCCGGAAATCATGTTGATGATGCTGCCGGGAACGAAAAACGGCGAAATTTTTCTCGGGCCGCCATCAAGCAACTTCCGGTGATTGTTCTCAATCGTGAGAAGGCCCCCGATACCGGCGCCCATTGCCACCCCAATACGATGACCGTTTTCCTCGGAAATTTCCAGTCCGGAGTCAGTCAGTGCTTTGTTGCTCGCGCCGATGCCATAGTGCATGAACGGGTCCATCTTTCGTGCTTCTTTCGGCGTCAGGACTTCCGACACATCGAAACCCTTGACCGCACCAGCAATGCGAGTGCTGAATCCGGTGGTATCAAAAGCATCGATGGGCACGATCCCGGAATTGCCCTCCAGGATATTCCGCCAGGCGACTTCGAGCTGGCTGCCGACACAGGACACAATCCCCATGCCGGTGACCACGACACGTCGCTTACTCAAGATTATTTCCGGTTGAATGTGGCAGGACTGCCATCATTGCTTGGTGCACGCTATCAGGCGCGGCGATCCTTCGCCGCGTCCAGATTTTATGAATCGCTGCCGCGAGCGGTAACGAAATCGATTGCCTGTTGAACCGTCGTGATCTTTTCGGCATCTTCATCAGGAATTTCCGTTTCGAACTCCTCTTCGAGGGCCATTACCAGCTCAACGGTATCCAGTGAGTCGGCACCCAGGTCGTCAACAAAAGAAGCATCGTTTGTCACTTCTTCTTCTTTCACACCCAATTGCTCGGCAACGATGCTTTTTACTTGCGCTTCAATACTGCTCATGGTGTTCGCTTCTCCTCAGGAAGAGACTTCGAAAAATAATTCCGGATCTGTCTGGAACCGGAGTTGGTGACGGCGATTTTCTAGTAAATTAACGCCAAATATTATTCAATCACGGCGCGGAATTTACCGCTCAGTGTCATCGCTCAGCGCCGTATCTCCTTGATTATTCAAGCCTCGACCATGCCGTGGCACGGTATTGTATGTGAATCCTTTTTGGCAATCTACAAGTCGAAGTGGCATTTTTCGCACCCCTGTCAATCCATCAGCATGCCGCCGTTGACATGAAGGGTCTCGCCGGTGATATAGGCTGCCGCGTCGGAGGCTAAAAATACCACGGAATCGGCAATATCCTGGGCCTCGCCAAGCCTTTTGAGCGGCACCTGACCGAGCATTGCCGTACGCTGGTCTTCGGACAGTACACGAGTCATGTCTGTATCGATAAAACCGGGTGCGACGACGTTCACCGTTATGTGTCGGGAACCGACCTCACGCGCCAGCGATTTCGAGAATCCGATAATACCGGCCTTCGCCGCCGCATAGTTGGCCTGGCCCGCATTGCCCGTCAGACCAATAACCGACGCGATATTGATAATGCGTCCTCTCTTCGCTTTCATCATGCCGCGCAGAGCGGCCTTGCAGACCCGGAATACACCAGTCAGATTGGTCGACAGCACCGAGTCCCATTCTTCCGTCTTCATGCGCAGCAGCAGATTGTCTTTCGTAATACCCGCATTGTTCACAACGATTGTCGGCGGTCCTTCGTTGGCCTGGAGGTCGGCAATTATCGCCTGTACCGAATCATCACTGGCGACATCAAGAACTGCGCCTCTGCCGCCGGGTCCCAGTGTCGCTGATATCGCCTCGGCGCCGTTCTCGCTTGTCGCAGTACCAATAACCGTAGCGCCTGCAGATACAAGAGACCTGGCGATCGCCGCACCGATGCCTCGTGACGCGCCCGTAACCAAAGCGACCTGTCCTTGCAGAATGTCGGACGCGAATAAGTTGCTCATCTCTCAGGTTCCTTCGTAAACTTTGGCGGCAATTTTATTGTAATGCAGATGCGAGCGCCGCCGGTGAATCTATGCAGGCACTCGACATACTTTTGTCGATGCGCCGCGTTAATCCGGCCAGTACTTTGCCGGGGCCGCACTCGATAATTTTCGTTACACCGCTTGCAATCATCAGTTCTATCGTTTCAGCCCAACGGACCGGGTTGAAAAGTTGTCGTCTCAGCCCATCGCGAATTTGCTCGGCGCTTTCGTACCTGACGACATCCGTATTGCAAATTACGGGGATCGAAGGCACCACCAGTGCCGCTGCAGCGAGAGCTTCAGCGAGTTTTTCAGCGGCGGGTTTCATCAGTTCGCAATGCGCCGGCACGCTGACGCTCAGTAGCAAGGCACGCCGGGCACCGGCGCTCTTCGCCAGTTCGGCCGCGCGTTCGACAGCAGGTCGAGCCCCGGCAATGACAACCTGGCCGGGTGAATTGAAATTCACGGCCTGGACCACCTGGCCCTCTTCGGCCTCCCGGCACACCGACAGCACAGTTTCATCGTCGAGGCCGAGGATCGCAGCCATAGCACCGCCGCCCGCAGGCACGGCCTGTTGCATGAGTTCCGCACGCTGTTTCAACAAATTCACGGCCTCGGCAAATTCAATGGCCCCCGCACAGACGAGAGCCGTGTATTCACCCAGGCTGTGCCCGGCAAGCAGCGCCGGCTGCTCTCCGCCGGATTTCTGCCAAACACGCCAGGTCGCAACACCCGCGCTCAGCATCGCCGGCTGTGTGACGACTGTCTCGTCGAGTTTCTCTTTCGGGCCCTCTTGCACGAGTTGCCAGAGGTCGTAGCCGAGTTGCTCACTTGCCTCCGCGTAGGTTGCCCTGACCTCGGGAAACTCCGTGGCAAGATCGGCCTGCATTGCAACCGATTGTGATCCCTGACCGGGAAATACCATGGCAAGCGTCAATTTATTCTCCGTTCTTATGTCGCGCAGAAACGCCGCGTATTATATCGGCGACTTTGCCATGTCTCTGTTCCAGAATACAGCAGCGGTGGCCACGCCCGCCAATACACCGTATAGATGGGCATTGACGACGACATCACCGCCGGCAGATTGTTCGGAACCAGGTAACGGCCCGACCAGTTGTTCGAACACGATTTTCACCACGACCACCACGCCGATAAACATCGCTTCCCGCGGTATCGCCGGAAACCCTTTCACGATACCCGCGGCCAGCATGCCGTGCAAAAAGCCCGACATCCCGACGTACCAGGTGAGTTGAGCGTCGAAAAACCACAATCCTGCATCGATGCCGGCAATTGATACAGCGATCACAATCAGCCATTGCCGCAATCTGAAACGCATGCCGACCAAGAACCAGACCAGTACCAGCCCGAACGCATTGAGGAAAAAATGATTCGGGCCGAGGTGCACAAAATGTCCGCTGATCAGGCGCCATAACTCGCCTGCCGATATCGCTGCGCGGTCGAATTGCAGAAATGAGCGGCCGGAGTCGCCGAATAGCTCGATAATGCCGCTTGAAATGATCAAGACAGCCGGTAGCCGCCAATGGGAAATACGTCGCAGAATCGCAAGTCTCGCGTTGTTTTGATCTTGGCCTAAGCCCATGTTTGATATACTGACGTTTATTCCGTTAGCGAGTCAACGCAAGACGCTGACATACACTGTCAGCGCGAATTCACGGAGCAATACAGTGGCTAGTATCGAAAATCGCCTGAACTTGCCGGCGCAGCAGCGCGGTTTCACGCTGATCGAGATCATGGTCGTCGTGATTATCCTGGGTATTCTCGCTGCTATCGTGGCGCCTAACGTCATCGGCAGAATTGACGATGCGCAAGACGCAAGGGTTCAGCAGGACTTGCGAGGCATTGAAAGTGCCCTGAAGTTCTACCGGCTGGATAACTTCACCTATCCGACCAGCGAGCAGGGCCTTGAGGCACTGGTCACCAAACCGGCTGATCCGAATATCAGGAACTGGAAATCCGGTGGCTACCTCGACCGGTTGCCCAAAGATCCCTGGGGACATATCTACCTGTATCTCAGTCCCGGTAATAACGGCGAAATTGACATTTACACGCTCGGTCGCGACGGCCGCCCGGGTGGCGAAGGCATCGATGCCGACGTCGGAAACTGGGACCTGGAGTAAGGTGCCCGGTCGTGGCCGGGTCGAGGCAGCAATATGATTCCGTCCGATATTTCTGCTGCCGCCCGCCCCAGTCACGGCAGCGGGTTTACACTGATCGAAGTGCTGGTCGTCGTCGTGATCATCGGCATTATCAGTGCAGTCGTCGTCCTCGGCCTGGGCAATCTCGGAGACGATCGCGAACTGCAGACGGAAGCGCGGCGAATCACATCGTTGATTGAAATGGCTTCGGACGAAGCGACGTTCCAGGGCCGGGATTTTGGCCTGGAACTCCTGCAAACGGGATACCGCTTCGTTGAGCACGAACCGTTGACGGGCCGGTGGAACGAAGTTCTTGGGGACGACCTCATGCGGCTGCGCCAGTTGGCGCAAGACACGGAATTCCAGTTGTTTCTGGAGGACAGGCGCGTACTGCTGGACATCGATGCGGCAGAATCGGCGCGAAACGACCATACTGATCTCAGCCAGGATTACCTGCCACACATACTCATTCTTTCGAGCGGCGACATAACACCGTTCAGGCTCGAAATTGTCCGCAACACCGACCGGGCCAGTGTCACTCTTGGCGTGTCGGCGAGCGGAGAAATCACGGTGGGCACGAGTGATGACTAGTGGTCCAACAAGAGGCTTTACGCTCATCGAGGTAATGGTTGCACTGGTCATTGCCGCGCTCGGGCTTGCTGCCGTCGCTGCCAGCGTCAGCCAGATGGTCGATGCCGGCTATGCCATGCGACAGAGAACCTATGCGAGCTGGATAGCACAAAACAAGATCGCCGAATTGCGTCTGGCGAATGTCGTGCCGGAGGTCAGCGAGACTTCTGGTGAGACCGATTACGTCGGCCGTGAATGGTTGTGGCGGGCGACGATTTCCGAGACGGGTGTCGACAACCTGTATCGTGTCGATGTCCGGGTCGGCTTGCGGGATGGCGACGAAAACATCCGTACGGTTACCGGATTTATCGGCGAACCGGGTGTGCCGGGCCAAAGCAATCTCGTTTGGGTGAGAAACTCCCTTGCCGTCGGTGAGGCCGAATGATGGTTTTACGCGGAGTGCAGAAGGCATTTACCTTGATCGAGGTGCTGGTTGCCCTTGCCATTTTCGGCATCCTGTCTGCATTCGCGTACGGCGCCCTCAGTCAGACGATCTTGAGCGCAGAGATACTTGGCGAACGAATGGATCGCCTGCAGGCTATTCAAAAGTCTGTCCGGTATCTCAGCCAGGACTTTCTGCAGCTTGCGCCCCGCCCAGTGCGCCAGGAACTGGGCGACTCGTTGGACCCCGCTCTGCAATCCGATTTTCGTTCCGAGTTTGCGCTCGAATTGACACACGGCGGCTGGAGTAATCCTGTGGCGCTCCCTCGCGGGACCTTGCAACGCACCGCATACAGGCTCGAGGGCGATGAGCTTATCCGGTACTACTGGACGGTGCTTGATCGCACCTTGGGCAACGAAGCCATTGCTGTGACTATTCTCGACGGCGTGGAGAGCCTGCTGTTTCGATACCTCCTGGATAACGGGGACTGGATAGAGCAATGGCCGCCACCGACGTTGCCGGGACCGCTCGGCCTCCGCCAGCGGCCGAGGGCGGTTGAGTTCGTGTTAACGCTTCAGGATGAAGGCGAGATCCGGCGGATCATCGAGATCGCGCCATGAAAAGACGCACCGCAAACCGCGGCGTCGCGCTGATAACGGCAATGCTCATCACGGCGCTTGCCAGCATGGTTGCTGCAAACCTCGCCTGGGACAACGCACTGGACGTGAGGCGCACGATGGTTCTCCTGAACCACGAACAAGCCGTGCAGGTCGCACTTGGCGCCGAGAGCTGGGTGATCGGCATCCTGCACCAGGACCTGGAGGACAGTGAGACCGATCATCTCGGCGAAATCTGGGCAATCGAATTACCTGGACTGCCGATTGACGGCGGAGAGTTAACCGGAACCATCGAGGACCTGCAGGGACGTTTCAACGTCAATAACCTGATAGATGAAAATGGCGAGGTCGTACCGCAATCCCTGGAGCGCTTTCGACGGCTCCTGATTGCGCTCGAACTTGATCCGCGCTTTGCCGGCATTGCCGCCGACTGGATCGACAGCAACATCGAGGCGGCGTTTCCGGACGGCGCGGAAGATCCGATATATACGGGGATCATTCCGCCGTATCGAAGCGCCAATCAAAGCCTCACAAGCGCCAGCGAGTTCGCAGCTTTGGACGGAATGGACAGACAGAGCTTCAACATCCTTCGCCCGCACATTACGGCCCTGCCCGGACGAACGAACATCAATGTCAATACGGCAACCGGGCCAGTGTTGCAATCACTCGACGAAAACTTATCTGTGGCGGATGTCGAAAGGCTTCTTGCGGAACGCGAAAGTGCCGGTTTTACCGATATTCAGAGCGCCTTCTCATCTCTTGTCACCCCGGATGTGTTAAATACGCTTGACGAATCGACGAATTATTTTCGATTGAAGGTGGTGGTACGGATTGATACGGTCCGGGTCACCTTATTCAGCGTGCTTCAGCGCGGACCTCAGGGCAGTGTTACCCCGATCCTGCGAAGCCTCGGAACGACCTGAGTATGGCGGAATTCCTGGTAATACGAATTGGTGAGCGGGCTGACCACCTGGCTCAATGGATAGCGGTGGACAGCACCGGTGCGCGCCGGAGCCCGCCGCTGACAGGTCCCCTGAGCGAGGCCGGCAGCGATATCGGTGACCGTCAGGTCATCGTCCTGGTGCCCGGCACGGAGGTTCTCACGACCAGCGTCGACATACCGGTGAAAGGCGGATCGCGGCTCCATGCGGCCCTGCCCTACGCGCTCGAAGACCAGCTTGCCGAAGATGTTGACCAGCTGCATTTTGCGGCCGGCACGCGAAGAAGCAGCGGCAGGATTCCAGTGGCTATCGTCAGCCGAGTGCGGCTTGCCGAATGGATTGGATGGCTGACCGATTGCGGCATTCAGCCTTCTGCCATGATTTCCGATAACTACGGGCTAGCGCGAATACCGGGAACGATCAGCCTGCTGGTTGCTGAAGGTCAGGTGATGATCAATGACGGTGCAGATGTTGAACTCGTCATGCAGGGCGTCAGCCCGAGTGACGCCCTCGTGGCCATCGGCGCGCTCGATGGCAATGCGGATGGTGACGACCGCGAGTCGAATCAAGCCGCGTCGCCCGCGATGTCCAGGCATGTACTGGTTTATTGTGAAGCGGAAGACGAGGAGAAATACCAGCACGACTGGCTGGCAATCCGCAACGAAATGGAGAGTGTCGACGTCAACCTGCTGTCGGACGGCGTGATGCCCCGCTTGGCCGTTACCGTCGCAAGTGGCGCCGGCGTCAACCTGCTGCAGGGCGATTTTGGAGCAAGAACAGAGTACGCGGGATTACTCAGGCCATGGCGCTATGCGGCCATCCTGTTGCTCGCATTGGGAGTCGTCGGAATCGCAGCGAAGGCGACTGACTTGTATGTGCTGAAGCGGCAGGAAGCGGAATTGAAGCAGCAGTTTGAGGCTGAGTACCGGCAGATTGCCCCCGGCGCACCTGCGGTGGAAGACCCTACCCGCCTCGTCGCCTCACTAAGAGCAAGGCTCGGCACATCTGATACACCCCCCCTGTTCCTTCAGTCACTCGAGCAACTCAGCCGCGCCTTGCAACAGAACAGAGAAGCGCGTATCGCAGCGATAAGTTTTCGGGCTGGAGTGGTCGACATCCGTTTGAGCGCACCCAACGTGTCGACTCTGGATAAAATTCAGCGTGGTATCAGCGAAAGCGGACAGTTCGAGGCTGCCATTAAATCGACCGATCAGGACGGCGACGGCGTCAGCAGCCGAATTCAGATAAAGGCAAGCGGCCTATGAGAGAGTGGTTTGAATCTCTGGAAGCCCGCGAACGGGTATTCGTACTGGCGGCCACAGTGGTTCTTGTGTTTGCTGTTTTGTATCTCGGTATCTGGATGCCGCTGGATCGCGGGCAGAAGAGCCTCTCGCTCAGCGTCGACAACTGGAAAATTGCTCTGACCGAACTTCGACCGCTGCAAGCTCAGTTGCAAAATTCGGGATCGGGGCAAATGCAGCTGGCGGACCGCAACCAATCGCTTGTTGTGATCATCGACAACTCGCTCAGGGAGCGTGGCTTGTACAACTCCTTGCAACGCAGCCAGCCAACGACCAGTAACGGCATCCGTGTTGAATTCGAAAACGTCGCGTTCGACGACCTGGTGCTCTGGCTCGGCGACCTGAATACGAGATACGACCTGCAGCTGCAGTCAGGGAGCTTCTCCAATCCGGGGGATAGTGAGGGACGGGTCAACTCCACGTTGACACTGGAAAGAAGCTGAAAATGGCAAGTCCCAAACGCCTGATTCTCGCCGGAATCGCAACACTCATCATCGGACTCATCAGCACGTTTCCAGCCAGGGTTGCCTATCAGTGGTTCGCACCGGGGGAATTGAAGCTAGGCGGCATCAGTGGATCCATCTGGCGCGGCGCTGCAGCACAGGGCTCTGCCGGCGGTGTCTATCTGACCAACATCAAGTGGCGGTTCCGGCCGCTAGGCCTGTTGACAGGGAAGCTTCAATTCGCGACCAGCAGCAACCCGGCGTCGGGGTTTTTTGATGCGGATATCGCACTTGGCGCAGGCGGTAGCTTTACGCTGTCGGATGTCGCCGCTGCGGTGCCACTCTCCGCACTGGCAGATGCATTCCCATTGAGTGGCATTGAGGGTGACGTCAGCCTGCAATTCGAGGAACTCGTGATCAAAGGTGGCGTGCCGGTCGAAGCCACTGGTACGATCAACATCGCGAATCTCGTCTCGCGCTATCTTGCTCCAACGCCACTCGGTGATTTCCGAGCCGAGTTTCAGACAGCCGACGATGGTATTCTGGGCTCTGTTGAAGCGGTCAGTGGCGTGCTCGAACTGGCCGGGACGATCAGGCTGACGCAAGACCGGAACTACAAATTCGTCGGTCAGGTCGCAGCCAAGCCAAATGCACCGCTCAGTATCACGCAGCAGCTACAGTTTCTCGGCACGCCGAATTCACGTGGCCAACGTGAATTTCGGCTGGAAGGGCAACTTTAGGATTCGCCCGTCAGGTTAAAAAGGTGTCAGATCGCTGCTGTCCCATAAAGCCGGTACGACGCAATCCATGTCAGTAGCGAGACACTGCCGACAACTTGTCTGCCTCTCTTATCCTTATTCCAGCGAGACCTCGCGGAATTTCTGCAGCAGGGGGAAATACAACGCCACCCGCACCGGTGCATGGGTCAGGCTCCGGTAGAGCCGCGCGTATTTTTCCAGCTGCGCCCGGTATCGCTCCGACTCCTGATCAAGAAACCCCTCGACGTCGCCTCCTTCGTGCGTGCTGGTTTTGTAATCGATGATCCAGTGCACACCGTCATCATCGATGCGCACTCTGTCTATGATGACGGATTCGACTTTGCCGTTCCAAAGGCCCGTCACGGCAAGTTCGGCATGCCCCTCACCATACAGGGCCCACTGACCTTTCGGGTCGCTGAGGATGCCACGAAGGGCTGTATCGACACGATCGCAGATATCGCCGATCTCGTCCGCCGGGACGCCCAGCCTTTCGGACCATCGCTCGCTGACCGGCCGCAGCTTCGGCAACGTGTCTGCCTCCAGCTTCACAGCCCCTTCAGCAGCCATTCGTAACCATCGATGTACGATCGTACCTGCATGTCTCGCACTGCTGCCAACCCAATAAAATTCGACTTCTGTTTCGCTGGTTTTGTCGACAGTGATCGGAGTCTGAGCCGACAATGGAAGCCCCGCTGGATCCGGTAATTTCCATTGCCTTGCAAAGCGGCGCAGCGTTGGACTGACCAGCTTGCTTTGCTCGTCGGAAGCGGCGGACGGACGTCCGGCTTTGAACGAATTGTCGAATACCGATTCCACAGTTGGCCAAATCCGACGCAATAAACTGCCGGACTGCGGGGCTCGAAAACTCTGACCATCGCTGTCAAGCGAGACGTGTCCCAGCAAGTGCAGCGATCGCTTCGCCCTCGTGCAGGCGACGTAAAGCAGCCGGTCCTGCTCGAGTCGGTCTTTATCGCTTTCGGCAACCTCGATAAAGCGATGCAAGGGATCGTTTTCGAGCTCCGATCTGGGTCCAACCGGGCTGATGATCATGTCGCTGGTACCGTGTTCGGCCGGGATACTCAACCAGCTCAGCACGGATTTCTTGCGGCTGCCGGCCGTTCTGCCAAGCCCGTATAACAAGACATGATCAAACTGCAGTCCTTTAGCCCGGTGCATCGTCATGATCTGCACGCGACGGTTGCTGCTTGCAGGGCTCGAAACGCGCTCGTCGTCGAGCAATGATTCCAGTTCGGCAACGTCAGCCAGGGTACCGGCCGACTCAATTTTTTCCAGGACCTCCAGAAAGCGATAAATGTTTTCGAGTTCTTCTTCGCCCTGCAAAAAGGCCGGCCCGCCCAGGGCATACCATGCCAGCTCAACCCTGTCTCTCAGAGACTCAGTGGCATTTGCGCTCAAGAGAGGCTGCATCGTGCGGACGAATCCGCGCACTCTTGACGCCGAGGTTTCGCTTAGTTGAGAGATCAGATCCTCTCTGCGCAAGAGCTCCCAGACGATGCTTTGCGAATCGTTCTTTACGATCCGGTGCATGTCTTGCCAGGTAAGACCGACCCATGGACCACGCAGCAATCCCAGCCAGGCAATCCGGTCGCCGTGATGACACATTGCACGTGTCAGGGCCAGGATATCGATGATCTCGGGGAGATCAGTCAGCCTGTCGATTTCGACGGCCTGATACGGGATGTTTGCCTGACGCAGCCCGGCCAGCAGCAACGGTAACTGGGTCCGGCTGCGGACAAGCACAGCGATAGTCCCGTCCGTGCCCTCTTGCAAACACTCCCGGACGACGGCCACACCCAGCTCTGCCTCCAGGCCCGGGCTGCTGCCGAACATCGGGTGAATCCTGCAGAGCCCCTGACCGCGGTGTTCGTCTATCGACACGGCGTCAGCGTAGGCGATCGCACCGGCCGAGACGTCATCTCTGGGCGGCAATGTTTGTTGAAAGGTTTCGTTGAACCAGTGCACCAGTTTCTCGCCTGATCGAAAATTCCGCCGGAGCAGCAGCGGCTCCAGCGACAGACCACCGATTCCCTGCTCTCTCGCCAAAAGAAAGTGACCGACTTCCGCATTGCGAAACCGGTAGATCGATTGCATCGGATCGCCGACACAGAAAAGGGTTCGGCCATCACCTGCTTGCCAACCGGCCACGAGTTTTTCTAAAAAATGATATTGGGAAATGGACGTATCCTGCATTTCGTCGACCAGCAAATGACGGATCTGATAGTCGAGCAAAAGCGCCATTTCCCCGGGATCATCTGCACTGCCAAGCGCCAGGCTCGCAGCCAATGCGACTTCGACGTGATCGACGACACCGCGCTCGCTGAAAAGGCGGCGCAGCTCGGTGACCGCAAGCGGCAGCAGCTTGAACAGGGCAAGAAGCACTTCCCATTGCTCATCGCTGTAATGATGCGGGGGCAATTCACGCGTAGCGTGCAGCCTTTGCCGCAACTCGTCCTGGTCGCTGATATCCGCGAGCAGCGCAAGAACTTCCTTCTTCTCACCGTTGTCCTTTAACGGGAAGCCATCGTTCTTGGTGACCATCCTGCGCCAAGTCCCGGCCCTGGTTAGCAGTAGCTCGGCAATGCCTCGCCAGCGCCCCGCACAGGCGGGCCCCGTCCCCGGCAGTTCGACCAGACCGCCAAGTACTGCAAGCGGGTGATCGGGACCATTTTTTCGAATATTTTCCGCCGCGTAGGCAGCCAGGCCCAACAACTGCCCGGTGAGGCCGGCGGGCATCAGCTCCCTGACCCGCCCCAGTCGCTCCCTGATCAGATCGCTAATGCGCTGTTCAAGCTTGTCCCGAACGGCCTGCGTATTTTCTTTTCCCGAAGCTCCTCCACCGACGAACGCCAACCACTGGTCGCGCGTTTCGAGCATTCGCGCGACGTATTCGATATAGACGCCGGTATTGTTGTCGAGATGCACAAGAACCCGTTCCACGACGTATCGCATTGGCTCGGACGTCGACAACCAATCGAACGTCGCTGCGGCGGCAGTTCGATATATTCCCTGCATCTCCGAATCCGCGAGTGTTGTCGGCGCGCCGCCCAGTGTGGAACTCAGGGGCAGCGACCTCGCTATCCCCGCGCTGAGCGCATCGAGAGTCTGGATGTGCATTCGCCGCGGATATTCGATCAGTTTCCAGCCGAGCTCCCGGTCCCGGTCGAGCACCGCTTGTGCTGCGTCATTCGTGAGGCGCTCATGTTCCTTGTCCGGGCGAATCCCGTCCTGTGCATGCTCCAGGGCTCCAAGAACTCGAAGCCGCATTTCCGCCGCCGCCTTGCGCGTAAACGTTATCGCAACGACCTCCTCCGGATCGTTGACGATGGCCAGCAATTTCAGATACCGCTGAATCAATAACTCCGTTTTCCCGGAACCGGCAGGTGCCTGGACGATGTATGACCGCGTCACGTCAAGCGCACTCGAGCGCGCGATCCGGTCAGCCGCCATCAAGCTTTCATCGTTGGCCACGTCTTCGCTCCTCGAAACGACTCAGGATATTCAGCGGCCTCGATTGCCCGCTCTGCAGATCAAGATTGATCCGGGCGTCGCCCACCGCTATTTGCTGCATCGCCATGGCAACTTTTTCTTTCCAGGCGGCCAGCCTCTCCGGCCACTGACCGGCGCGTTTCGCATCCCACGCCACGCTGCCACCCGACCCTTTGTATGCAATCGATCGACTGTCGATGTTGATCAGAACCAGGCCGCCGACGCTTTCGTCGAGCGCACAGGCATAAACAACGAGCTGCAGATCGAGAGGGTCGCCGTGTCGATTCAGGAGATTTTTTGCCACGCCGGTCTTATAGTCGGCGATCAATAAAGACTCGTCGAACAAACGATCGATACGATCGACACGCAGTTTCAGACGAACGCCAAACTGTTGATACTCAATTTCGTGTTCAACATTATCGATGCGAAATGCCGGCCGTTTCGATTCTTCGGCAATAAAACTCTCGAGAAGGTCGAGAAGGCGGGCGCGCTCGAGAGCGAGCAATTGGCGAAGGACCGGGTCCGCATGTCTCAGATATCGTTTTAAGGCTGTATCCGCTGCCCTGGAAACGCGTTCCTGAAGCCCATCGCCACACCACTGCCGGATCTCGTCCTGGGAGGGTTTTTCGGCAAACAGCGCATGCAGTGCTTTGTGAATCAAACTGCCCCGCAGCGCCGGCGACAACCCCATAGCAACGGATTCCAGTTCGGCAACACGCAGGCGCCCGTGCGCAAACGCCGAGAACGGGTCGCTTACCTGCCGCTGTATGGTGTACGCACCCCCTGCAACAAGCTCATCCCGCTGCACGGCGGGCGCCGGATCGTCTGCCGGTTGCTCCAGAGGATTCGTGCCGATCAGATTCAAGGCATGCCAACCAGGATCCATCGCCTGTTCATGAGCCACAGCGGCATATCCGGCGATCAAAGGACTTGCGGTGTTTTCCGCTTCCTCGCTGGTGCGCTGCCAGCTCAATCTGACCCGGTCAGCACTGCTCACCAGCCGCTTCAATACTCTCCGTGCATAGTCCAAGGTGTCGTCCGGTGTCGCATCAGGCATCGAGTATTGTCTTTGCAGTTGTCTGGAGACGAGTGTCAAAGGGTGCGACGCCGGCGGCCAGGTGTCCGCGTCAAGACCGGCAACCCAGACCCTGTCGAATCGCATGCCGGCAGCTTCAAGAGGCCCCAGCAGCCGGATGACGCCGGGCTGTGTCTCCGGCTGATAAATCGTGTCACGGGCCAGCGCAGCAAGACGGCTGCACGCCTCGGCAAAAGTCACCTGTGGACAGACGATCTCCAGCCTGGCCAGGTCATTGAGCAATTCGCGCCAGCGATTGACGAGCTGGAATTCATCACTGGCGAGCGCTCTGGTGCCTGGCCACGCGAGCTCCAGCATCAGTTGATTTATCCTGTCTGCCCATGCAGAAGGGCTCGCTTGCTCCGCAGCACCTGCCTGGAATGAGCTGATGTGTTTAGCTCCCTCAAGCCATTTGCGTGCGTCCGCTTCTTCAGCCCGTTCTCGAAACAGGCGCATAATGGCGGGGGGCGACCATGACTGGTCCGGCAGTCTGCGCAAATACAGTTCAAGTTTGCATCGGCCGGCTGTTTCCATTCCGGCGATAAACTGTGTGCGCAGCAACAGGCTGATCTCGCTGAAGGACAAACCTCGATGTACCCATTGCAGCAAGAGCAATGCAATGCTTATTGCCGGGTAATCCGACAGCCGCCGGCCATAGGACGTGTTTACAGCCGTCCGCAGATCTGCGCCGCCGTATTGCCAGCCGGGCGCAATACCTTCTCTTATCAGCCTTTCGGTTGCTGCGGCGTTTTTGTCCAGCGAAGAGGAAATGATGCCGACAATCGCGGACGGATTCTCAGTTAACTGCCGCCGTGCCCAGGCACCTGCCGCGCGCAGCTCTGCGTCCGCATTGTCGAATGCGGCAACCAGCACATCCTCTGCGGCTGCATCGAATTGTGCTGCCGTCACAACACAGCCGATATCCGTCAAGACCGCGAACAAATGTTCGACGGCCGGCACCAGTCGGTCGAAACCTGCACAGACCACACTTTCGGGCGCGGGGACTGCCCGGCTTTCGATAAGGCCCGTTACTATGCCTGCGACCTGCGCGTCGTCGATCCAGCCGTTATCGGCAAGAATTTCCTGGTACTTTCGCGCGGCTGCAGCGAAGAGTTGCTCGTCCTGACTCCTGGCCTCGGTCGAGACTTCGCTGAGTGGCACTCGCCAGTCGTGGAGGCGTTGCCAGGATTGTCTGGCTTGTCGAACGAGCCCGCCGATATTGAGAAGTGCGGCGCCTGCCTGTTCTTTCAGACATCGCTCCCAGATAATCCCGCTCGCGTGGCTGGCGAGGACGATCGGTAACGAATCGGCTGCGGCATTAACGGTCGATGTAAGCCAGTCATCCAGGAATCTGATATTGGGCGATAGCCAGGCTTTATTGCCAAGCTCCAGTTGTTCTTTGCCGTATTCCGAATGCAGAACGCGCGCGAGCCGGCGGCTTGCAGTAATGACAATGCTGTTGTTTTCGACTGCCTCAGATAACCACTGATACATCGAATCTTCGACTCGCTTTCCTGCTGCGGCTTTTATTTCAATTCTGCGCTTCTAAAGTACTGACTGAGCGATGAGTCGATTCTTGAGAACACCTCACGAACAGTGCCCGAATCTGCGTCAGGACCGTGACCCCGACAATCATATGGCACCGGAATCATACAGCCTCGCGATCTCATCGTCGGAATAGCCGAGATCATCTTTGAGTACCTCGGCTGTGTGCTGCCCCAGGACCGGCGGTGCCAGCTTGTATTCGACCGGCGTGTCCGAAAATCGAACAGGATTCGCGACAGTCGGCACGTCGCCAACCAGCGAATGGTTCAAGCTTCTTACGATCCGTCGCTCCGCCACCACCGGATCTGAAAATACCTGGGCAAGATCATTGATTGGGCCGGCAGGAATATGCAGGGAGGCAAATCGATCCAGCCAGTATGCCGTTGTCTCACCCGTGAGCCGTTCCGCGATGATCTGAATCAGCTCATCCCGATTCTCGATTCGTGCGGAGTTTGCCGAGTACCTCGGATCCTCTGCGACTTCCGGACAACCGAGTGACGCGCAGCAATTCGCAAACTGGCTGTCATTGCCAACGGCCAGCATCAGGTATCCGTCGGCAGTCTGAAATGCCTGGTACGGAACGATGTTCGGATGAGCTGTGCCGCGTCGGTCGGGCGGCGTTCCGGTCAGCAGGTAGTTCATGTTCTGATTTGCCAGCCAGGCGACCTGGCTGTCAAACAGGGGAACGTCTATGTGCTGGCCACGACCGCTTTGCTCCCGGGCGACCAGGGCCGCAAGAACCGCGGTCGCGGCATACATCCCCGCCATGATGTCGGCAATGGCAACGCCAACCTTGGTCGGGCGTCCGCCGTCAGCATCGCTCTCGCCGGTAATGCTCATCAGCCCGCCGGCAGCCTGGATCATCGCGTCATAGCCCGGCTCTGCAGATTTCGAACCCGACTGCCCGTACGCCGAGATCGAACAGTAAATGAGTGCCGGATTCAGTTCACAAAGATTGGTCGCGTCCAGGCCATACCGCCTCAGTGATCCGACTTTGTAATTCTCCAGCAAAATATCGCTCCTGGTGACAAGCTTTCTGATCAGCTTCTGCCCCAAAGGGTGCGCCAGGTTGACTGGTACTG
>JACZWL010000074.1 GCA_022572185.1 Pseudomonadota bacterium
AGCAGCTCCAGGTAGCGCGGGTCGTCACGCCAACTATCCAGCAGGTGGTTGACACGCAGGAAAATTACGTCCCGGACCCTGACGTCCACGGCCTGCTGCAGGCTGATAAATCCACTGTCGGCATCGCCCGCTGCAAAATAAACTTCAGACAACAGCGCCGGCGAAAAGAATTCTGTAACTGATATGGCTTCGAGCTCGGCCAGCAGCTCCTGTGCTTTCTCTTGATGACCTGACTTGTAATAAGCAACCGCCAGGCTGGATAGCTGTCGCGGCAAGCGGCCCCGATTCTCAATGTCTGCCTCGAAGAACCCTATCGCGCGCTGGATATCTCCGGTCCACAGCCAGGCCCACCCGAGAACCGCGCGGGCATCTGGGTGGTCTCCCGCAAGCTCTGCTTCCTCAATTGCTCGTTCATACTGGCGTGCGGCAAAGTATCGCCACGCCGCATTGACGCGAACATAAGGGTCATCCGGTTGCGCCTGCACCCGACGTTCGATCATCTCGATCGCTTCCGCGTGTCTTTCCTGGGTAGTAAGAAACAGGGCGTACCCGAGCACATTCAAAGGGTCCAACTCCATTGTCTTGCGATATTCTCGTTCCGCTGCTTCGAAGTCCCAGTCGTACCAGGTCAAAATGTCTGCATAGAGAGTACGAGCATCGGCCAGATTGCTGTCGAGCGCCAAAGCGTTCAGTGCCGCTTCTTTCGCCTTCGGATAAGCCTCCCGTGGCGGTAAGTTGCCGTAATTTGTGCCGAGAAAACTGTAGGTCCAGCCAAGTGCGGCATAGGCTTCTGCGAATTCCGGGTCCAGAGTTGTCGCTCGCTCCAGGTAGGTAACACCAAGCTCAAGGTCGTCGCGTGTTTGTCTGAACGTATGGTAACGACCCAGGAGGTACGCAGAATATGCGTCCAGGCTGCCGGTCGGCAGTTGAATCGGTCCGGGCTCAGAGTTTTCTCTGTACTCAAGCTCCAACGCCTCGGCGATTTGACTGGCGACCTCTTCCTGGATTGAAAATATGCTCTGGACCGACAACGTGCGATCGAAGTTGTCTCCCCACAAATGTTGATCTGTCTGCGCCTCGATAAGCTGAACCGTTATCCGAACCCGGTCTTTATCGATACGGATGCTGCCTTCAATGATTGCGCCAACGCCAAGCTCTCCGGCAATCTCCGGGACACTCAGGTTGGTGGAGCGGTATGCCTCGACGGAGGTGCGAGACGACACGTTCAATCCGGCAATGTCAATCAAGCGGCTGAGTAGTTCTTCCTGCATCCCGTCGGCGAAGTAGCCGTAACTTTGATCCGCGCTAAGGTCCACAAATGGCAGGACCGCAATAGAGTTGGCAGATGGCATAGGCGGTAATTCGAGTCGCAGCCCATTGAAGAACCAGAATGCCGCGACAGCGACCGATATCAGCGCTAGTCCAATCAGGCTGGGCCTCGACTTCCTCCGACCCGCTACCTCGCCAATCGGTGTCACATCACAGATCAGGCGATAACCGCGCCCCCGCACAGATGAAAAATAGCGTGGATTCTGGCTGTCTTCGTCGAGTGCCTGCCGTAGCAGGCGGACGCGCTGAGCGAGCGTCTCATCACCAACGACCACATCGTCCCAGACCTCGTGAATCAGATCGTCTTTGCTGACTTTATCCGGTGCACGACTGATCAAGACGGCAAATAGCCGAAACGACAGGTCCGGCAGGTCAATAGACTGATTTCCCCGTCTTACCGTCTCACGATCCAGGTCAACATCCAGATCGAGGACGCGGAATCGGCGCTGCAGTCGGTCGGTCGCGTTATTGGTCATCGTGGTAGCACATCAGGTAGCTGCTTATAAGCCAATGATAAATAAAGATAAATGAGCTGTTCAGCAAGGCTTCATCATTCTTAAGCGAAGCTTCAACGAGTTTACCGGCAATTCGACTACCTTGCCGGCCATCGAGTTTCATTTACTTTAAGAGAGGATTCCAATGAAGATTCAACAAAAGGCGGCAATCGCCGCTTCCCTTATGTTGCTTGCCGGGCCCATCAGCGCCCAGGCTGATGGTTTCTACATCGGCGCCAGCGTCGGCAATGCAAGTCTTGACGAAGATTTTGACGGTCTGGTTGTCGACGACGACAGCACCGCGTATCGCATTGTTGCAGGATGGCAATTCAACGATTACTTCGCGCTCGAAGGCGGTTATCACAATTTTGGCGATTTTGAACAGACTCTAGATATCGCCGGAGTGCCGAGCACGGTCAGTCTTAGTGCAGACGGATTTACGCTTGGGGCTGCAGGAGGCGTTCCCGTGAGTGAGCGATTCGCACTGACCGCTCGCGCGGGAATGTATTTCTGGAATGGCACTGCCGAAGTCAATAACGTCAGCCAGGCAACCCCGGAAGACAGCAACCTGTATCTTGGCGCCGGCATAAGATTTGACGTCAACGAGCGTTTTCAGCTCACAACGGACTGGACGCGATATGAACTGGAAGGCGCAGTGAGCGGTGTCTTCTCAGTCGGCCTACAGTATCAGTTTCGTTAAATGTCAATCTCCGCTTGTAGAGTGCCGGGAAATTGCCGGGATCAGTCCGGACCCGTTATGACTTGTTAGGCACTTACGTCCACGGGCGTCTCCAGTATGCCTATTAATAACAACTACTTATAAACGCCCAACTGCCTTCGGGAGGCAGGGGCCGGAGGTTCGCACCGAGGAGCGAAGCGACGACAGGCCGTAGGCCCATCCTCTCACCCCGACCAACAACACAATAGCTTGCCGATCAGTGGACAAGGCGTGATCAGTGCGCGATTCGTCGGAAGTATTCGAGGAATGCGTCAAATTGCGCATGCTTGTCGTGCGAACGACTCACGAGCACCCGTCCGTTCTCACCCATTCTGCGGCAGGTATCCGCATCGGCAGCCAGCTTTTCAATTCCGGTCGCGAGGTCGTTGACGTCACCCGGTTCCACCATAAAACCAGTCTTTGCCTCGATCACAATCTCCGGCACGCCGGCGATACGACTGGCAACTACCGGCACGGACATCGCCATGCTCTCAAGTAGCACGTTCGGCAGCCCCTCCTTGTACAGGCTGGAAAGTACGGTGATATCGAGGCGTTCGAAGACGATAACCGGCTCACGCGTGAACGGGAAAAACGATACATGTTCCTCGAGCGCCAGTTCTTTGACCTGTTGTTTCAGCATAGCTTCGTCCGGTCCGTCGCCGACCAGCATCGCATGCACCTGCGGTAGCGGCCCGTCCGCGAGCCGACGGACGGTCTCAATCAGGACGTTCAGACCCTTACGCTCCTCGAACGAGCCGATGCAACCCAGCACCGGGAATGCATTGTCCGGCAGCGGATAGCGCTTCAAGGACTCCGCATGACCGTCCTCGGACGGTTGAAAACGACTGATTTCTGTACCCTGGTAAACGAGGGCGACCTTGTCGGCCGGCACGCCGTACTGTGCGATCAGGTAATCACGGGTAAACCCGGTGATCGCGATTACAGCGTAATTAATGTCACGACCCGACTCGTAATACTCCCGTTTGTATTCCGGCACGATAGTGCCGGTCTTCGGAACGAGCCAGGTCTGGAGTCTGCCTTCATCAATACAACGCGCAGCGAATACCGAACAATGAAAGCCGTTGCGTGGCGGATGAACGGTACACAGCGCCACGTCGCAGTTGGCCAGAGCATCGGTCCAGATTTTCCGACTGTCCTCCCCTTCCTTGATGACGCCATCCCATTCATAAGTAAACACCTGGGCACCGGTGCCATCGATTTGTTTCTGCATCCAGGAATCCGCCGGGCAGAGGACGGTAACCGCTTCGCCCTTCCCGAGGAAGTAGCTTGCGGCTTCGGTCACCCAGATCTGGGTACCGCCGTGTAGCGGTGTATCTTCGATGAATCCGATTCGCATGAATATCTCCTGGCCTGTCTGCGGGCCGCGTCAGAAAGTATCGATCAAAGCAGCGAAGGTCGCTTGCAGTCGATCACGGCTGTACCGGTTGCGAACGGCGGCCTTGTTATGCGCCCGACCTGCTTCGTTGACGGACGGCGTGAGCAGTAACGATGAAATTTCATCCAGGAAAGATTCGCTGAACGCTCCCTCCGGGAAGTGAATCGTGCGGATTTGTTCCTGCTCGGGCCGGTCTTCCCCCACCACGTCGGCGAAGACTTGCTCGGGTTTGTATCGGCTGCAAATGATCGGCACGCCGCAGGCGCTGGCCTCGACGATCGGCAATCCACGCCCTTCTGTTTCACTCGGAAAGACCACCGCATCCGCCATGCGGTAGATGTCCTCGATCGTCAGGCGCTCAAATCCTTGTGCCGCAAACGATTCATGATCTTCGTTGCCGACCGAGAAGCTAAGAAACACCCGGTCCGCTAACGTTGCGGGCAATGCGTTAACTACATCGCCGAACGCTTTGAGTACGGTCTCGAGATCCGCCTGGTGTTCGATCGGTACCGGACCCGTGATGTGTAATTGCAGCGTGCGATTGTTGGTCGTAAAAGCCTCGCGGAAAGTCTCATGCCCGAACAGTGCTTCCAGCAGGTGCAGATCGCGTTCAATGCGTTTGCGGGCAATAATGCGCGTCGGTTGCAGCAATACGATCAAGCCCGCCGCAGTTGGATCAAGCTCGACATCCGCTCGGCGCCCCAGAAGCACCGGATTCTGCTGCTGCATCCAGTCGCCCAACCCGGCCAGGTGGTCCGCGAGCGCCACCGTGGCCAACACGCTGTTGCCATCAGCGAGAATCAAGGCCATGCGCCGGCGCACACTGAGCACCTCGGGTCGGCCGAATGGTTCGAAAAACTTCTCGCTGATCGCCGTCGACAATTCCGAGACGCGCCCCGGTACAAAGCCATCCACTTCCGTCAGGTGCGCACTCTGCTGGCGATTAATATTGACCTGCAACCAAAGGTCACCGTTCCAGGGATAGAGCGACGCAAACACGTCGAAGAACGGTTTGTTTTCGACATTGCGATAAAAATGGTCGCGCACGCCCGCTTGCTCGCCGGGAGCGTGCTCGGTCGCTGGCCTGCCGCCTTCCCAAAGGAAATCGTGGTTGGAATTGATCACGTAGATCCCGAGGTATTCGCTGACCAGTACCAGGCCCAACGCGTAGGCCGGATTGCCGGGATTGGAGTTGACATTCACGGGTACCAGCAGTCCGATGCCTTCGCTCGACACATACTCCGCAAGTCGCCGGGCGATGGAGACTGCCTGGGTCCAGATCTCAACGGCCATCTCGCGAGACACTTCTGAGCCACCCGGCATATCTTCATAAAATAACTTCGAGAACCACTTGCCGCCGTCCCACTTGCTCCAGCCGTTCACGCCCTCGATCTGGAAACGCTGCCAGTGAGGCCGGATTACGGTATCGGCCTGTTCAAGAAACTCGCCGCCGATCAAGTGGATAGACGTCGATCGGTCATCATCGGAAAGTAACGATTCGCAGCAGTCCGCGTACTTCGATATTTCAATCGAAACGCCGTCGATGCCATAGTCGTAAGTCACGAACGCCACGCCTCGCTTCGCGGCCTCGAGCGCGCTTACGTGCACCGGGCTTACTTCAGGGTGCAGGTAGCCCGGAATGTCGGGCCAATCTGCTACCCCGGCGGCGGCCAGAAATTCGCTCATTTCGTCCAGGCGTGTTCGCGTCTCCAGGGCCCAACCTCCCGTCCAATCCATCCAGTGTGAAAAGTTCGCGACCCGTCCCGGGAGCGCCCCCCTATTGTACCGATCCATCCTAGTGGGCTGTTCGCTAGTTCGGCGCCTGGGCACCGCAAGGCTGATCGCCGCTTGTAGAATGCCGGAATATTGCCGGGATCAGTCCGGACCCGTTATGACCTGTTACGCACCTACGTCCGCGGGCGTCTCCAGTATATCCATTAATAACAACCACTTATAAACGCTTGATTGCCTTCGGGAGGCAGGGGCCGGACGTACAAGAACAATGTCTCACAAAATGACGCGATCACCTGAGCTGCAACTTGTCGTGAATGAGATTCAACAGCTTCAATGACTTGTCAGTACTCTTGACGGGATTCGAGATACCGGCGAATAGCCAGTAACGCCGGGTCCCTGCCCTCACGCAGATCGTCAAACTCGAGCTCGGCGACAATATCGGGTGCGATCCACGGCCGTTCATCATCTGAGATAAAACGATTTTGAAACCGGCGGCTCGATATTGAACCCATCAGTCCGCTGTAGGGCAACTGAAATCCGGTGTCTTCTCCATAGAACTGAGGCCTGGAGCCCGTCGGTTCGCCGACGAATATCGCGTCAGTGTGAGACTCGAGCATTGACGACAACAACATCGCCGCCGAGAAAGTGCGCCTTCCAGTGATGACGAACAGGCTGTCGGGACGGTCGAGCGCTTGGGTACGGACGAGTTCCCTTACAAATGGCCAGTTCAGATAACCATTGCCCCCGTTGTTGTGGCGTAAGTCGAGAATCAGGTGCCGATACGTGCCCTCGGTCATGCGTTGTCGGAGCTCGTGGCCAAATTCCTCAAGGCTTTGTTCGTCGCCATCGCGAATCTGATTGATCTGCGCATAAATCGCGTTCAGATCGTCAATCTCCTCGTACCAGTGAAGCGCGTCGAAATTCTTCAACCACGACACCGCGTGATCCGGCCGGAGGCCCGGCCAGTGCGCGGGCGCCCACGCCGACATAGGGTTTCGGTCTATTGCCCCGCCGGTTAACTTGACGTTTCGACGCTCGCCGGACGCAAGCTCGACACCAATCGTAAGACAACAGGCATCTTCTGCGCCGAAAATAGTCTGCGAGATCTCGGCAAACTGCAACGCGAGAGCAGTCGTCCACTTCGGCGTCATGTCGTTGTCGCGCGGCAAGGGTGCGGCTATGCGCTCTGCCGCTTCGGCCATCGGCACGCCTTCAATGTCGACCATGCGCGCACCAACGAGCCTCGAAAACTCGGGCGCGGCCGCCAATATTCTCCACTCGTCGCCAAATACATATGGCCAGATGGGCGTCAGGTGAAATGCGAGCGGACCGGCGAACGGTGGATAAACCAACGTATGACCGTCACCAATCATGGCGGCAATTCGCATGAATCCGAGGACAACTTCGAGGTCAGATAGACCGGGGATATGCTCGCGCAACATAGCGATCGCAGCGTACCAGTCCGCCTCCTCGACCGTATGGAAAGGATCAGGATGGCGCCGCTCCATGAGGTCGATAAAATAGTCGAGATCGGCGGACCAACCTTCGACGCGATCGACACCAGACCAGTCACGGCTGGCCGTCAATTGCCGGTATCCGGGGTGCTTGAGCAACGCGGCAAATCGCGAATCATCGACAAGGCTGCCGAAATCATCGAACTTGTAACGTGCCTGAGCGATAGCGAGGTGCTCAACGGCGCCGTCGAGATCGCCCTGATCTGCTGCACAGCGTGCAGCCTCGACATGTGCATTCCGCATGCCCCGGGTATTGCTGTTGGCGCCCAGGGCGATGGCGCGAGAGAAAAGCGGTATCGCCGTCTGGCAATCGTTGAGGCCGGAATGAGCAAGCCCCAGCAGATACCAGTCCTCACCGTAATACGGGTTGGTCTCCAGCGATGCTGTCAGCATCGAGATGACCTCGTCCCATTGTTCGCTGCGGACGGATTCATGGACCTCGCCCCGATCAAGCGTAGGCGCGGCCAGTGCGGCGGGCACGCTAAACACAAAGGCCAGAATGACTAAAGGCAGACTTCTCAACAGCATTGTTTTCTCCATTCACGGTTGGCAAATGAAGATCATGAGGCCCTTGAAAGGTGATCTCGTCTCAAATGATGCAGTGAGACTGATTCGTCAGCCTTGCGCACGGTAAGATTTGGGTGTCATGCCCTTGCGGGCACGAAAATAGCGATAGAACGTGGCTTTGGAGCTAAAGCCGGACTCGTAGGCAATATCGAGCACGGTGCGTTCGTCATTGTCGTGGTCGTCAAGCAGCTTGATGCAGGCATCCAGGCGCAGTTTATTGATCAACGTATAGAATCCGCCGTCCATTGCCTCATTGAGCGCCTGCGAGAGTCGCGTTTCATTGAACTCGAGCGCATCAGCGAGGCCCCTCAGGCTGAGATCAGGATCCAGATACGCTTCGGACTCAGCCAGATAGTTGCCCGCTCTGGCCAATATGTCGCCACCCGCACGCTCGCGCGACACAGGACGCCTCGAGCGAACGTCGAACACGTTGCGGTTAGCGATGGCAAAATATCCGAGCGAATAAATAAGCACGACCAGCATCGCTGCGCCGATAATGTCCGAATCAACGGCCCAGTCAAACTCGAGATAAAATGCCAGAAACGAGAGCATCCCGAGCAAATAGGCCCCGCACACGAACCACAGCCAACGGCGCACCCAACGCAGGGCGCGACGCGATGCCGCCGGTTTGGCCGAGAGCACCAGCGGTCGCCGCAGGGTTGCCCAGGCGTAGCCGACGAAGTACAGCGCTTTGACAAGCACGATCAATGCGATTTGCTGACGAACTGCGGGGTTACTCAGACTGACCCATTGATCCTCGGCGCCAATATGAATGCTCAGAAGCCAGGCAAGCGAAAAAACGGCCGGCACAAAATGCCGCCAGTGAGCCCGCAGCGGTCGCGGATCATCTTCAGCCAGGGACGCGACCAACAGATAAATCATCGGCCACAGCATGAAATCGGCGATCAGTCCGATTCCCAGCCAAAACGTGTAGTCAATGACGTCAAGAAACTCCTCGCCCAAAGTCAGCGTCAGAACCAGAAGTATCGCGGTGAGCAACCAGCGCGCGTTTGAGTTGCGAACCTTCAGCGTGGCGAGCGCAATGGAAAGAAAGGCGCCCTGCGCTACAGCAACGCCCATAATCCAGCTAAAAATATTCTCACCCATCTGATATTCCCGACCGATCACGCTCAAGGGTAGAGTTTTGAGAAGATCGGAAGTTCACGTAGCGCGGCCGCGGCGACGGTCCGACTCCACGTTTGTTGTGGAATTGCAGATGAAGGCACGGGGAATTCCGACACACGGATTCGGAAAGGGCTGAACGCGGGGCCCGGGAAAAGGGGTTGAATCTAATTTTCAAAACCGAAACTCCAGCGCCCTGAGCAAGTCTTGGGCGACCTTGCCTGCCAAAAGTGATTATAAATTGGAACAGTAACTGAAAGAGCCCAGAAACCTATTAAAGTTTAATAATGACAAACTCTGCCAGCACTTCGCTATGGCTTTTCCTTCGGTGTCTTTAACCCCCATTCACTGCATGCATATTCACTGCCTGTGTGTGGCTGATTAGTATTCCAAG
>JACZWL010000031.1 GCA_022572185.1 Pseudomonadota bacterium
GAATCGGTTACCGCGAATTCGCAGAAATATCCAAGACGGCATTTGTCGGCATAGCGACAAAAGACTACGGCCTGCGAGGCCGGCCCACAAACATCTCGCGGGTCGCAGTTATGACCGGTCTCACGCGTAAAGAGGTCAGACGGATCAGGGACAAATCTGCTGCTGGCGATGCCACTCTTGTTTTCCGATCTACACCTATGGAAACCATATTGCATAGGTGGCACTCTGAAAAAGAATTTCTTACAGAATCAGATACGCCGAAAATTTTGGACTTTGACGGGGAAGGAAATACCTTTTCCGACCTTGTACGCAAGTTTGGCGGAGACGTTCCGCCAGGTGCGATGCGGACAGAGCTAAAACGCATCAAGGCCGTTAGGGAACATGACGATAGACGTCTCGAAGTACTGAAAAGAAATGTTTCCGGTCTCGACGTCCATGATAGGTTGATAAATGGTCTTGCAAAGGTTCTTTACCCTGCTGCGCTTACTCTAGCGCATAACACTGATAGCGAGGGAGGCGATGACACATGGGTGCAACGTATCGCTGCAACAAAATACGTACGCGACAGCGATGTGTCGCGATTAAGGCGAATAAGTTCTGATCGCTTAGCAGAATTTGTCGAATCAATCGATGATTTGTTTGTTGCGTATGAGACTCTCTACGAGGGTGAAGATTCAAAAATATCTAAACGTGCTGTTGGTGTTGGTGTATTTTACTTTGAGGAGGATAAGTCGGAGAGTGACATTGTAGGCTAGGTATTTTGCGCATTGAATCTTATAACGTCGTATATCCGGCTTGATGTTGATGCCTCCCGCAAGAAACAGCCGAGGCTAGAGATTTGGTACTGGCGAGATCGGGCGATTCTGAAGAAGATGAGATGAGTTCCTGCTCAGCTTTCGCTTTGCGCAAAAAACCGACGTTTTGTACTGAATTTCAATAATTTGATGCACGTCCTTCCAAATTGCTTGAAATAATGCTCGTTTTCCTGCCGGGCGCACTTTTGGGCCGACGCAAGAGTTTGCGGCAGACCAACTAATATCATAAAGAACATTAATAATTTCTAATAAGTATTTGTTTTTAATACTTATTAATTACTACTTCCCCCTTGGCACAGACGTTAAAAACCGCTGGTCAACGGGCAGAATCTCGGCAGAACCTCAGTCTTTACGACTTGCGTTCCTGAAGAACCGATTCTCTATCTGACATAAGCAACCCATGCGCTTAACTTAATGTTGACTGTGACATAGTTCGGGAATAAATTCCCGCCTATGGGTATTATGTTTAAATATGAGCGATTCCGTAAAACAAACGCTTCTAGCGGCCTATCGCGATTTGATGGGGCCGCTAGTGCGGATTCTCCTCCGTCAAGGTATCTCATTCGGTGAATTTTCTGAAGTCGCAAAGGCGGTTTATGTAGAGGTAGCGCTTAAAGATTTCAAGGTTTCAGGCCGCAAAGCAACCCGTACACGCGTCGCGGTTATGACAGGTCTCACAAGAAAAGAAGTTAAACGAGTAATAGACGAGGCAGCCAAAGAACGATACGAACTAAAAACAAGTTTCAATCGACTAACTCGAGTCTTGGTGGGTTGGCACACGGATCCGGATTTCACTGGTCCGTACGGCATGCCTCTTGAGCTGCAATATGAGACGGCAGTGCCCGGTGAGCCGACATTTTCTGAGCTCGTCAAGAGACATAGTGGTGATATGTCGCCACGATCGATTGTAGATGAATTGATACGTGTATCTGCAGTCCAGGAGACAGAAGTCGGCTGGTATCGAGTATTGCGACGGGACTACATACCGGAAGCCCTAGGTGTGCATAACTTTGAAAGAACGGGAGGTGTGATTCGAAATTTTGTAAACACGATTGACTTCAACATGACGAAGTCAGCACCTGGAAAAGGCCGATTGGAGCGATTGGCGGTTGCGGATGACGGAATTAGAAAAGAAGACATACCGAAATTTGACCGATACCTGCGTGAACGATGTCAGTCGCTATTGGAGGAAATTGATAACTGGTTGACAAAATTGCCGAAACCGGATCCTGAGAAGGGCGATGAAGTCGTACGAACTGGTGTAGGTGTTTATCACTATACGAGTGAAGGTGTGGATGACAGGAGTTTCAAATCATTACTTATAGATGAAGGATTAATCAAAAGTCCGCAAAGCGAAACAACTGAAAAATGAGCGAAGAGCGAGACTCTGCAGCATAGGACGAACAACAAATAGCACATTGATGTTTTCGAAGAGTTGGAGAATTCGAATGATGAGCGATAGAGGGTTGACGAAGGGCACAATCCAACTAATTGCGGTTGGATTGGTGTGCATTATGGTTGGTGGTGTCGCGATGGCCGCCCAATCTACTTCGACAACAGCGAGTACCGACGGTAGCAATGCTCTAGGAATACACGGCAGCGACGCGTTAGGTATCCATGGCAGCGACGCCTTGGGCATACATGGGAGCGACGCGCTGGGAATACATGGCAGCGATGCGCTGGGAATACACGGCAGCGATGCTCTGGGAATACACGGCAGCGATGTGTGGGGAATACACGGCAGCGACGCGCTGGGAATACACGGCAGCGATGCTTTGGGAATACACGGCAGCGATGCGTTGGGCATACATGGCAGCGATGCGCTGGGAATACACGGCAGCGATGTATGGGGAATACACGGCAGTGACGCGTTGGGTATCCACGGCAGCGATGCCTTGGGCATACATGGCAGCGACGCGCTGGGGATACACGGCAGCGACGCGCTGGGAATACACGGCAGCGATGCCTTTGGAATACATGGGAGCGACGCTCTGGGAATACATGGTAGCGACGCGCTGGGAATACACGGCAGCGATGCCTTAGGTATCCACGGATCTGACTTGCTTGTACTCGGTGCGATTACACACGTCGGCGACGGGTTTATTTCAGTGCTGGATCAGACGGTGTTTGGTGACCTTGATGGCCTGGGAACCGGGATGACGGTTGCTGTGTATGGGTCTATCGATGCGGATACCGGTGGCATTCTGGATGCGCAGGTCTTCTCGGTGCGTGCGAGTATCGGTGGTGCTTCTTACCTTCGCGGTATCGTCGATGAAGTCGATCTGGCGGGCGGTTTCGCAGTTGTCAGTGGCATGACGGTCGATTACACGGCGCTGTTATCCAACGGTAGCGCGCCGCAGGTGGGGGATGAATTCGCTGTTACCGGTTGGTCTTACGGCGGCGCCAGCCTGCTGGTTGCGGATCCTTTGCTAAGTCTCGACTGACCAGAATCACAGGCATAAAAAAAGTCGGCGTCCCTGCCGACTTAGATCTCGAATCAACATTAAAGGAGATACGAGGGTTGGAGAAGCCATCCCTGAGCGATTAGAGATGACTCCGGCGCACTATAGGAAGATCACTTATTAATTGCTGTGATCGGTCTCACAAAACAAATTCCGTGAAGAGAAAAGGACGCCAGTTAGCGTCCTTTTGTTAAACCATAACTTATTAAGTAAAGCTAGTTCTTGTTTGCTGCATCGGCGCGAAGCTTTTCCAGATGATCTTGGAATTTTTTCTGAGCAACGTTTTGCGCTATTGTGTCACGGACACTTTCCAGTGGTGGTGGCTCGTTTGTGCGGGATTCTTCACGCAGGATGACATGCCAGCCAAATTCTGTTTGTACGGGCACCGATGTGTACTTGCCGTTCTCGAGTGCGGCTACTGCATCTGAAAAAGGCTTTACCATCTGATTCGGAGAAAATCAGGGCAGGGCGCCGCCGTCTTTGGCTGACGGTCCGGTCGAGCTCTCCATGGCGAGCGCAGCAAAGTCGCTGCCAGTGTGCAGCAGGTCGATCAGAGCAATGGCTTCACCTTGCGTCGGTACTAAAATGTGTCGGGCTTTGAACTGCATCGGCGGGGCCAGTTTTGCTTGTTTATCGTACTCCGCCAGTATCTCTTCCTCCGTTGTCACGTTGTCGGTGAGAAACTTGTTGGCGAAAGCCTTCGCGACGATGGCACGCTCCCGCAGTTCAATCTGTGCGGCGATTGCTGGGTCTTTTTTCAAGTCTGCAGAACCAGGCTGGGAGGAGAGGATAAACAGGTCCTTCAGTTCGGCAACGAGCGTCTTCCGCTCTTGTTCGCTAATCTCGCTAAGCGGCCTTTGCGTACGACTCTGGGCATAGACCTCCAGCACGGAGCTGTCGATATTGGCGCCATTAATTGTTGCAATGGTCTCGGCTGCAGCTGCCGCTGCTGCGAGCACCACCGTTATCGTTATGGTGATCGCAAATATGCGTGCTCCCACGGTTGCGGAACCGTTCTTCGAGTACATGATCGGGTTTCCTTGGTAGTGTGAAACGCTAGTTGGTGCTGGAGCGGCGCTCAGCAGGCGTAAGTGCCTTTATCCGGAGCGCGTGAATATCAGACTCGAGCAGGCCGCCCAGCGCAGCATAGACCATTCTGTGCCGCTGTATGCGACTCTTGCCGTCAAAAGCCTGCGACACGATCGTGACATCGAAATGGCCCTTGCCATCTCTTGCGCCCTCATGGCCTGCGTGCAGATGACTCTGATCTTTAAGCAATAGATCAGTGGGCTGGAAAAGCTCCTCCAGGCATTGCCGGATCCGTTGTTCCCGGTTGATGCTCAAGGCAGTACTTTCTTGTAGGGTTTGACGAGGACCTTTTCATAAACGCCGGCCTCGATATAAGGGTCGGCATCAGCCCATGCTTGCGCGTCGGTCAGAGAAGGAAAATCGGCGATTACGAGACTACCCGTAAAACCAGCCAATCCGGGGTTTTCTGCATCGATTGCCGGGTGAGGACCGGCCGTCAGGAGACGCCCCTCATCGACCAGGGCCTGCAGGCGTGCGACATGCGCTTGTCGAACTTTGGCACGAAGCTCGAGGCTGTGTTCCACATCCTCGCTAATGATCGCGTACCACACCTTAGGCTTCCGATTGTTCGGTGTCGGATTTGTGCCCGCGACTGACTTTTGTCATCCAAATAGCCTGAATAATCACGAAAATGAAGGTCAACCCGAGCAAGCCGAATACTTTGAATTTCACCCATACAGGCTGACTGAATGAGTAGGCGATATAGATATTTAGGCCGCCGGCGAAAATAAAAAACGCCACCCACATCAGGTTCAGCTTGACCCATTGCTCGCGGCTTAGTTCGGCGGCCTGCCCAAACAGCCTTTTTACGATTGGCATTGTTCCTATCCACTGACTTGCCAGGAACACGATACTGACCACCCAGTAGAACACCGTTGGCTTCCAGTAGAGAAAGAGTGGATTGCGATAAAAGAGGGTCGCGCCGCCAAGCACCAGGAGAAATATCGTCGAGCCAAGGTAAATCTTGTCCAGTTTTCCCGTCAAATATGTCTTCAGCGCCAGACCGATGGGCATCACGACCATCAGGACGCCGACGGCGAAATACAGATCGTCGTACAGGTAGGCGGCGAAAAAGAAAAGTAATGGCAGAAAGTCAGCCAGCAACTGCATCAGAGGCTCGCGGGTAGCAGCGAAAAAGTGGTGGCGAATAATAACGTAAATCGAGCGGCCGTCGAAACAATCTTAAACAAGTCCGGCGACATTTTTCTGATGCCGCTACAATTCGTGCATGGCACGGATCATCGACATTCATCCATCAGACCCACAGCCACGGCGCATTGCAGAAGTTGTGGCGACAATCCGTGGGGGCGGGCTTGTCGCCTATCCGACGGACTCGAGCTACGCGTTTGGATGTCATATTGGCGACAAGCGGGCGATGGACCGTATCCGCCGGATTCGAAGGACGGACAAGAAGCACAATTTCACATTGGTCTGCAGTGACCTGTCCGAGATCAGTCTCTATGCCCGATTCGACAATTGGGCCTATCGGTTGATGAAATCGATGACGCCAGGGCCCTATACGTTCATATTACAGGCGACGCGTGAAGTGCCCAAACGGCTGCAGAACCCGAGGAGACGGACAATCGGACTGCGTGTGCCCGACCATCCAATCGTGCATGCGATGCTGGATGCTCTCGGAGAGCCGATCATGAGCTCGACGCTGACACTGCCTGGGGACGACCGGCCACTCACCACCGCGGCGGAAATCGAGGAACGTATAGGGCATCAGATCGAGTTGATCATTGACGGCGGCCCGACTGGTATCGAACCGACAAGCGTGATCGATTTGTCCGGGGGCTCAGTGGAAATCCTGCGTGTGGGACGAGGCGACGTCAGCTCGCTGCGGTAGCGCAACAAATAGCGGCTTGTGGGTCGATTTACGCTAAAATGCGGCGTCCTCGCCTGGGAAACTGATGAAACCTGAACTCAAAGTGCTTACGAGCAAAGATGCGCCTAAGCCTCCGCCGGACGGCGATATGGCGCCGGCCCAGGGGGAAATGCCCTTTGCGGTCGTAGCTGGCGAGCCCGTTACTCAGCTGCCGCAGGATCTTTATATTCCACCCTACGCGCTGCAGGTATTCCTTGAAGCGTTCGAAGGGCCACTTGACCTGCTGCTCTACCTGATTCGCCGTCAGAACATCGATGTGCTCGATATCCCCATTGCCGAAATAACGCGGCAGTACGTCGAATACATCGAGCTTATGAAGGAGATGCAGCTCGATTTGGCCGGTGAATACCTGCTGATGGCGGCAATGCTTGCCGAGATCAAATCACGCATGCTCCTGCCGCGGGCCGAAGACGAAGAAGAGGACGAGGAAGATCCCCGCGCGGAGCTGATTCGCCGACTGCAGGAATACGAACGCTTCAAAAAGGCGGCGGAGGACCTGAGTACGATGCCGAGGCTGGAGCGCGACGTATTTGTGGCCGATGTCGAGGCGCCGGAGCGCAAGGTAGTGACTGAATTGCCGGACGTTACCTTGAAGGAGTTGTTGCTGTCTTTTCATGACGTACTGAGGCGTGCTCAGATGTTTTCCAACCTGCATCTGCTACGGGAACCTCTGTCGGTGCGTCAACGAATGTCCGAAATCCTGACCCGATTAAAGACAAACACATTTTCAAGCTTCGGTGAGCTATTTGATCCGGAAGAAGGACGCATGGGAGTGGCTGTCACATTTGTCGCCATTCTGGAACTGCTTCGTGAATCAACAATCGACGTCGTGCAGGCAGAGGCATACGCGCCTTTGCACGTGAGAGCGGCGTCTTCGGTTCGCCTGGTATCGGACGAAGACGACTTCTAACGGTTCATTTTTGATATCCGGAAACAAAGAGAACGATCATTGATGGACGAAACCGAGATCAAGCACTTTATTGAGTCTGCATTGCTGGCGGCCGGAAGGCCTCTCAGCATCGATCAATTGCAAAACCTCTTCGATGATGCTTCGGCTCCCGAGAAATCGCAGATCAGACAGGTGATCAGTACTTTGCTGGAGGAGTATGAAGACCGGGGAATCACCATCAAAGAAGTTGCCAGCGGTTTTCGTATTCAGGTCAAGGCCAGCATGGCAGAACGCTTGCAAAAGCTCTGGGAGGAACGGCCGCCGCGATATTCCCGCGCATTTTTCGAAACTCTGGCGCTCATCGCCTATCGTCAGCCCGTAACGCGCGGCGATATTGAGGAAATTCGCGGTGTATCGGTCAGCACCAACATCACTCGTTCTCTCCTCGAGCGTGAATGGATCCGGGTCGTTGGGCATCGCGACGTACCAGGGCGTCCGGCGATGTTTGGCACGACGAAACTATTTCTCGATTATTTCGGCTTGAAAAAGCTCGATGACTTGCCGCCGCTCGCTGACTTGTCCGATTGGGAAACACTACGAGTGCAACTCAACCTGCCGGCCGTCGAGGAGGACGAGGTAGCGGTCGAGACAGCAGAGGTAGCGAATCTGCCGGTGCTCTATCCGGACAGCGAAGATGATGCGGGTGCGGACGACGATATCGATGTCGAGCAAGTATCGGAAGCGATCGCCGATTCCGGTTTCCACGAGATCGTTGCGACCGAATGGCCCGACCCGACCGCGGGCGAAAGCGGTGAGGCGGGACAGGCCGATGCCGGCGACACAGAAGATGTAGACGCATCACGGGCTGGTACCTGAGGTAAGCAAGTCATACCCGAGCGCGTTCAAAAAGTGCTCGCGGCGGCAGGTCATGGATCACGCCGCGAAATCGAGGGCTGGATTCAGGCCAGCCGGCTTAGCATCGATGGCCGGATTGCCGTATTGGGCGACAAAGTCACCGGATCGGAATCCATCACGCTGGACGGCCGACGACTGACTGTCAGAGCGGCGGCCGAGATGCACCGGCACCTTATCTACAATAAGCCAGCCGACGAAATCACCAGTCGCTCTGACCCTGAAGGCCGGCGTCTGGTTTTTGACTCTTTGCCCAAGATTAAGGGATCGCGATGGATTGCTGTCGGCAGACTGGACATGACCACGACCGGTTTGCTGCTGTTTACGACAGATGGTGAACTGGCCAATGCATTGATGCATCCATCATCCGAATTGCTGCGGCGCTACGCCGTCAGAGTGCACGGCAGCCCGTCCGCGGCGGAACTGGCGAGGCTGCGCAGCGGCATCGAACTCGAGGACGGTAAGGCGGCTTATGAGCAGATTGAGGCAGCCGGCGGCGAGGGGGCCAATCGCTGGTTCAACGTTAGCCTGAAGGAGGGGCGAAACCGGGAAGTGCGGCGAATGTGGTCGGCAATCGGTTACGACGTCACACGACTCATACGCGTTGGCTACGGTCCTATTGCCTTGCCCCGGACATTGCGCCGCGGCAAATATGAAGCGCTGACGCCAGCGCAGGTGCGCGTCCTTTATCTGGCGGCCGGGCTCAAGCCCCCGGCGGGCATGCGGGTGCGATCGTCAAGGTTGCGCAAGCGCAGAAGAGGCGAAAACAGATGACAATAAATATTTTTAAAACAAATAGTTAATAACTATATTTGAAGTAAACTATTACTGTGCGTCGAGGCTTTCCCCGGTGACGCCCTGACTGTCTGGACCGAGCAAATAGATATACACGGGCAGTATCTCATCCGGCGTCTTTAATTTATCCCGGTTTTCTGCCGGATAGGCCGCCAATCGCAATTTCGTCCGGGTAGGCCCCGGATTGATACAGTTCACCCGCAGTCTCGTGTGGCGATTTTCATCCGCCAGCACCTGAGCTAAACCTTCGATGGCGAACTTCGAGACTGCATAGGCGCCCCAATAGGCGCGGCCCTTGCGGCCAACACCGCTGCTCGTGAAAATGATCGACGGATCGTTCGCTTCCCGGATGAGGGGCAGACAGACCTGTGTGAGGGCGAACGCGGCGGTCACGTTTACATGCATAACGCGTTGCCACTCGATCGTTTCATATTGCTCAATCGAAAGCTTTTCACCGAGAATTCCGGCGTTGTGCACCAGCCCGTCCAGCTGTCCGAACTCCTTGGCAATGCTGTCGGCAAGTGACCGGTATGCATCGCTATCCGCAGTTGCCAGGTCCATCGGTGCAATCGATGGTCTGGCCACACCGTCCAATGCCAGGATTTCGTCATAAACGGATTCCAGCTTCTTGATGTTGCGGCCATGCAGGATGACTGTCGCGCCGAGTTGCGCCGTGCACAGCGCGAGTGCCTCGCCAATTCCGTCGCTTGCACCCGTGATCAGAATGTTCCGGTTTTTAAGCAGGCCGGGACGGTACTCGTAATTCTTGGAGTCGAAGCTCAAGCGGACGATCCTTGCGGTTCCTGGAATCGGGTGCTGCCGATTAATGCGCGGTCTTGGAGTTCTTTTGCAAGGTCTTGTCGCTGGTTTCGATCGAAACTGCTTCGACCTCGTCCTCGGCGTCTTTTTGGCTTTCATCCATCTTTCGTGGCAGCGCCTCCAGGGGCTCAAGCTGCTCGAGTATCTTCTTTGGCCGAATTCCCAGCTCTACAAATTTTCGCGCGCCGGGCAGAACTTTTCGTTCAAGCGAGCCGACGGCTCGATTGTAGTGCTCGACACTGCTTGCCAATTGCTTGCCGATTTTGTTCATGTGTCCGGCAAAAGCAGTCAATCTGCCATATAGACCTTCTGCAAGTTTGCGGATTTCTTCGGCGTTTTCGGCAAGAGATATTTGTCGCCAGCTGTACGCAACGGCCTTGAGCAGGGCCACAAAACTTGTTGGCGTGGCGAGAATGATTTGCTGAGACAGCGCAGTCTCGATCAAATCGGGATCCTCACTCAGAGCCGCGCTTAGGAACTGGTCCCCGGGGATAAAAAGGATGACGAACTCCGGGCTTCGCGAGAACTGGTCCCAGTAGGCTTTTCGGGCCAGCTTCCGAATGTGCTCGCGGACATTACGGGCGTGCCGCTTCAGCGCCAGTTTGCGTTGGCTATCATCTTGTGCCTCGACGGCTTCGAGATAGGCATCGAGCGGCGTCTTCACATCGACCACGAGCTCGCGCCGGTCCGGCATGCGAATAATCATATCCGGCCGGATTATCTTGTCATCATCGACCGTGTGCACCTGCTCCTGAAAGTCACAGTGCTCGACCATGCCTGCAAGTTCAACGAGACGCCGCAGGGTTATTTCTCCCCAGCGGCCGCGCACCTCCGGACGCCGCAACGCCTTGACGAGATTCTGCGTTTCCCGTGCCAGCGACTGCTGGCTGCTCTGCATCGATTCCAGTTGTGCCTTGATGCTGCCATATGCCTCGCTGCGGGCTTTTTCCAACTCGGAAATCTGTTGCTGGGACTGTTGCAAGGATTCGCGTATGGGTTTGACGAGGTTCTCGATCGCTTGTTCCCGGTCACCGAGTTCACGCTTGGCTTTTTCCTGATGGGCCGCGAGGTTTTGCTCTGCCAGTCTGAGGAAATTCTCGCTATTGGACTTGAGCGATTGGTTGGCCACTTCCGAGAAGGCGGTTGCGAGCCTGCCGGTCGCGACCTCGAATGCACTGTCGCGTTCCCGCTGCAGGGCGTCCTGGTCTTTTATCCGGGTTGCCAGGGTGGCAACGGACTGCTGCAGTTGCTGGCGGCGGTTCCGGGCAATAAACCAGGCAAGCAAACCGCCCAGCAAAAGACCCAGAGCCAGTGCTGGTACGCCGATTTGCAGATAAACGGGGTCGATTTCGATAGCGGGCATCAGGCCTCCAGATTAACCGCTTTCAGGAGCATTTTGGCGAGTTCTTTCGTGTTGGAAGCGATTGCATCCGGGTTCCAGGAGTGCGGGTCCTCGCCAGGGAGGATATAACCGTAGGCAGCCGCGATCGTGATCATGCCGGCGGCACGTCCGGCCTGCATGTCCCTCGCGGCATCACCGACATAAACGGTTCGCTGCGGTACCGTCCCGGTCTGCTTGCAGCCGAGCAAGAGCGGTGCCGGGTCGGGCTTGCGCTGTGGAAGCGTGTCACCACTGATGGCGCAGCTCAAGCGGCCAGGCAGCCCTAGCGCGGCCAGCAAAGGATCGGTCATCCTCTGAGGCTTGTTCGTGACAATACCCCAGGGGCATTCTTGTCCGTCAAGATCGTCCAGCAGCTCCGGCAAGTCCGGGAAAATTCGCGATTCGATGCACACCGAGCTTTGGTAACGCTCGAGATACTCGCGATGTAATGCGTTGGTCTCGGACTCCGCTGTGTCCGGAAAAGCAAGCCGAATAAGGCCAAGGGCCCCGTTTGAGACGTTTGCCCTCGCAGTCTCATAGGGCAACGGCTCGAGGCCGTGCGCCTGCTGCAATTCCGTCAGGACGGCCACCATGTCCGGGGCCGTATCAATCAGCGTGCCGTCCAGATCAAACAGAACTGCGTCGATTTTGCCGAGGGCCTTACCCATCGTCAGCCGTCGTCGGGGCGCCGGAAGTGCATCAGGTAATTCACATCGAGGTTGTCGCCAAGGGAATATTCGCGCGTCAAAGGATTGTAGTGAAGGCCAATACTGCCTCTTAACTCGAGCCCTGCATGGCGAGCCCAGGCCTCTAGCTCGGAAGGGCGAATGAATTTTTCGTATTGGTGTGTGCCTGCCGGTAACAGGCGTAACAGGTATTCGGCACCAACAATCGCGAAAAGGAATGATTTGGGGTTGCGATTGATGGTGGAAATAAACACATCGCCCCCCGGCCTTACGAGCTCGGCGCAGGATGCCACGACCTTCATCGGCTCCGGTACGTGTTCCAACATCTCGAGGCAGGTAACGACATCGAAATCATTCGCGTGCTCGCTGGCGAACGACTCCGCCGTTGTCTTGTGGTAATCGACGTTCGTGCCGGATTCAGCCTGATGCAGGCGTGCCACCGCCAATGTCCCTTCGGCCATATCGATACCGGTCACTCTGGCGCCATTGACCGCCATTGATTCCGCAAGGATTCCGCCACCACAACCGATGTCGAGAACGCTGCTGTCCTTCAGGGTCGCCCGCTGCCGAATGTAGTCGAGCCTGAGCGGGTTTATCTCGTGTAACGGCCGAAAGTCGCCGGCGGGATCCCACCACCGCGAAGCCAGTGCCTCAAATCTTGAAATCTCGGCATCGTCAACATTGTGTTGCGTAACAGTCATTGTTCAGGATCTCGCCTGCCTTGTTGATCTCTAGTATATAGACCCCCAAAAGAGCCGCAAACTCTGCTGTGATTCGCGCTGCTGTGGTATTATTCCAGTTCGGAATTGGCGTTAATTTTAGCGCCGAAGTCCCGTCCGACTAAATAAAGAATTATTTCCGCAGTACCCAGAATTTGATGATTACGATTCCGCTCTTTGAACGGAACCGCTCCGACTTGTTGAACACCTATGGTTGAAGTTGCAGGGGAGATTCTGTCTGTAAGCCTCGAAGAGGAGATGCAGCAGTCCTATCTCGACTACGCGATGAGCGTCATCGTCGGGCGAGCCCTGCCTGATGTTCGCGATGGCTTGAAGCCGGTACATCGACGCGTGCTGTATGCCATGCGCGAGCTCGGCAACGACTACAACAAACCCTACAAGAAGTCGGCTCGCGTCGTCGGCGACGTGATCGGCAAGTACCATCCGCACGGCGATGCTGCTGTTTACGACACGATTGTCCGCATGGCCCAGCCATTTTCCATGCGTTATATGCTGGTCGACGGGCAGGGCAACTTCGGTTCTGTCGATGGCGATGCGCCGGCAGCAATGCGCTATACCGAAGTAAGAATGTCGCGGATCGCACACGAGATCCTGGCGGACATCGACAAAGAAACGGTTGATTTCGTCGAAAATTACGATGGCTCCGAGAGCGAGCCGACCGTGATGCCGACACGAGTGCCCAATCTGCTCGTCAACGGTTCGTCCGGTATCGCCGTCGGCATGGCAACAAATATTCCGCCACACAATCTGAACGAGATTGTGGACGCCAGCCTCGCCCTGATCGACAAGCCGTCCATCGACATCGCCGAGCTCATGGAACATGTTCCGGGCCCGGATTTTCCGACAGCGGGCATCATCAACGGTGCGCAAGGCATTAATTCAGCTTATCGAACGGGGCGAGGTCGCGTGTTTGTCCGCGCGCGCGCCAGCATCGAGCCACTCGACAAAGGGGGGCGCGAGGCGATCGTGATCACGGAACTGCCCTACCAGGTGAACAAAGCCCGCCTGATCGAAAAGATAGCCGATCTGGTCCGCGAAAAACGCATCGAAGGCATCAGCGAACTCCGCGACGAGTCTGACAAGGATGGCATGCGAATTGTCATCGAGTTGCGGCGTGGCGAAATAACGGACGTCGTGCTCAACAACCTTTACAAGCACACGCCACTGCAGAGTGTGTTCGGCATCAACATGGTGGCGTTGCAGGAGGGGCAGCCAAAGCTCATGAACCTGAAGCAGGTTCTGGAGGCTTTCCTCACACATCGCCGGGAGGTTGTCACAAGGCGAACAGTATTCGACCTGCGAAAGGCTCGGGACAGGGCGCATGTTCTCGAAGGACAGTCCGTCGCACTCGCCAACATCGACGAAGTCATCAATTTGATCAAGGCTTCGGCATCTCCGGCAGAGGCGAAAGTCGGCCTGATGGCCAGGAGCTGGCCGCCGGGTGCCGTCACCGACATGGTCAAGAGAGCCGGAAAGACTGACACGCGGCCCGATTCGCTCGAGGACGGTTACGGCGTGATTGACGGTGAGTATCGCCTGTCAGCGATCCAGGCACAGGCAATTCTGGATCTTCGCCTGCACCGCCTGACTGGCCTGGAACAGGAAAAAATACTAAATGAATACAAAGAGATATTAGCTAAAATTAAAGAATTTTCAGACATACTTGCTGACCCTGATGAGCTGCTCAGGGTGATCCGTGCGGAGCTCATGGAAATCCGTGATGCATTTGGTGACGAGCGTCGCACCGAAATCATAAAAGACCATACCGATCTGAGCGATGAGGATCTGATTCCACGGGAAGAGGTCGTCGTTACGCTTTCTCATGGCGGCTACGCGAAGGCCCAGCCGGTCGGCGCCTACCAGGCGCAGCGGCGTGGTGGCCGCGGCCGTTCCGCGACCAAAGTCAAGGATGAGGACTTCATCGACAAGCTGTTTGTGGCAAACACGCACGACACGCTGTTGTGTTTTTCGAGCCGCGGGAAAATGTACTGGCTCAAGGTATATCAGGTTCCGCAGGCAAGCCGCGGTTCGCGCGGCAAGCCAATCGTCAATCTGTTGCCGCTCGAGGAAGACGAAAGAATCAATGCCGTGTTGCCAACGAAGGAGTTTAATGTAAGCGACTTTGTGTTTATGGCGACCAGTCGCGGTACGGTCAAGAAGACACCGTTGAGCCTGTTTTCACGCCCGCGCGCAAGCGGCATCATCGCCATCGACCTTAGGAGCGACGATCGACTCGTCGATGTGGCCATTACCGATGGCAAAAGAGAGATCATTCTTGTCGCCAGCAGCGGCAAGGCGATTCGCTTCAAGGAAGAAGACGTGCGGCCAATGGGTCGTGGTGCTGCTGGAGTCCGCGGAATAAGACTGTCCCCTGGGCATGAAGTGATTGCTTTGTGTGTTGTTGGTGATGGATTGTTATTGTCCGCGACTGCAAACGGCTACGGCAAGCGCACGGCCGTCGATGAGTTTCCAATACAGGGCCGCGGCGGCCAGGGCGTGATAGCGATCCAGACATCCGCAAGAAACGGAAGGACGGTTGGCGCACTTCAGGTCCGGGAGGACGACGAGATCATGCTGATCAGTTCCAGCGGAACGTTGGTGCGCACACCGGTCAGCGAAATCTCGATCATTGGCCGTAATACTCAGGGGGTCAGATTAATCCGTGTGCAATCGGGCCAACGTCTGGTTGGTTTGGCACGCATAGAATCAATAGAGGATGAAGACGAGTAAAAAATTCGTCACAATCAACGATTTAATACTGCGCGCCCCTTAAGTATCCAGCACCCGAATTTCGCCCCAGGACAAGAATCCCAGCGTCATGTCTCGCGTCTACAATTTCAGCGCCGGCCCCGCTGTACTGCCACTCGAAGTCCTTGAGAGGATTCGCGAAGACATTCCAGACTGGAACGGCAGTGGCATGTCCGTTATGGAGGTCAGTCACCGCGGCAAGGCTTTCATGGCTGTCGCTGAGAAAGCCGAGCAAGACGTGCGCGATCTGCTGGCAATTCCTGACGATTACAGCGTGTTGTTCCTGCAGGGCGGCGCGACACTGCAGTTTGCAATGGCACCGCTGAATCTCACACGGGTCGGCGACACGGTTGACTACGTGCAGACAGGCAGCTGGTCCAGGAAAGCAATTGCAGAGGCATCGAGATTTTGCGACGTCAATATTGCGGCGGACAGCAGCGACACCAATTTCTGCCATATTCCTCCGGAACACGAGTGGCAGAGGACCGCAAACGCGGCATATCTGCACTACACGCCGAACGAAACGATAGGTGGCGTGGAATTTCACTTCATTCCGGAATCGGGCGGGGTGCCGCTGGTCGCGGACATGTCGAGCACGATCCTGTCCCGGCCTATTGATGTGAGTCGTTTCGGCGTCATTTATGCCGGCGCACAAAAAAACATCGGTCCGGCAGGTATCACGCTCGTCATCGTGCGCAATGACCTGCTGGACCGGCAACGGGCAGATGCCCCGACACTCTTGACCTACAAGGCGTTTGCGGACTCCGGTTCGATGACGAACACGCCGCCGACATTCGCCTGGTATGCCGCTGGTCTGGTGTTCGAGCACCTCAAGGCGCGGGGCGGGATTGCGGCAGTCGCCGAAATCAACGAAAGAAAGGCCACGAAGCTGTACAAGGTAATCGACGACTCTGATTTCTATAGCAATCCGGTGCAGGCAAACTGCCGCTCTTGGATGAATGTACCATTTGTCCTGCGGGACTCGGGCCTGGACGCAAAATTTCTGGGCGAATCGGCGTCTGCGGGCCTGATGAATCTGAAAGGTCACCGCTCGGTTGGCGGCATGCGGGCATCCATCTATAACGCGATGACGGAAGACGGTGTCGACGCTTTGATCGGTTTTATGCAGGAGTTTGAAAAAGCGAACGGGTAGGTATGCGCCGCATACTTGATTAGCCCGCAAGCCCCAAGAATATCTGATGTACAAGATCCTCACATTGAACAATATCTCGGTCGCCGGCTTGCGGCGTCTGCCACGCAAGCAATACGAAGTTGCTTCGGAAATCACGCATCCGGATGCAATTATTTTGCGCTCACATGACATGCATGACATGGATATTCCTGAATCCGTTGCCGCGATCGGCCGTGCGGGCGTGGGGGTGAACAATATCCCGATCGAAAAGCTGAGTGAGCGAGGCATTCCGGTGTTCAATGCGCCGGGCGCCAATGCGAACGCAGTCAAAGAACTGGCCATTGCCGGCTTGTTGCTCGCGGCGAGAAATATCTGTCCCGCATGGAAATATGTCCAGGACCTGCAGGACGCCGGCAATGATCTGGATAAAAAGATTGAGGCCGGCAAGAAACAGTTCGTTGGCTTCGAACTCCCAGGCCGCACGTTTGGCGTAATCGGCCTCGGCGCTGTCGGCGTCGAAGTCGCCAATGCTGCACTCACGCTGGGCATGAAAGTGGCCGGTTTTGATCCGCAGATCACGGTGCGGCGCGCCTGGCAATTGTCATCCGGTGTCGACCAAACGGAAACGCTGGACCACCTGTTCAAGTTATCCGATGTTGTCTCAATGCACGTGCCTCTCGTGAACGGCACGCGCGGGCTGGTCAATCGCGACAGGCTTGCGCTCATGCGACAGGGCGGCGTGCTTATCAACTTCGCGAGAGGCGGTGTCGTTGACAATGAGGCTGCACTCGCGTCACTTGACAACGGTCATCTGCGCTCCTACGTCTGCGACTTTCCGACTGCCGAACTTATCTCGCACCCAAAGGTGATTGCACTGCCTCATCTCGGGGCGTCGACCGTGGAGGCGGAGGAGAACTGCGCGATCATGGTGGCCGAGAACGTCAAAGACTATCTCGAAAACGGAAATATCCGGCATTCGGTGAACTTTCCGGAGGCCATCCTGCCGAGATCGGATGGCTGGCGAATCACGATTGCCAACGCGAATGTACCCAACATGGTTGGTCAGATCTCGACCTGCCTGGCGAAAGCAGGTCTCAACATCGAGGACCTGTTGAACAAATCCCTGGGTGAACTCGCCTATACGGTGGTAGATCTCGATGGCCCGGTTCCGGACAAGACATTGGACGCATTGCAGCAGATCGACGGTGTTCTGGCATTGCGAAATCTCGGTAAGCCTTTATCCTGAGGCGGCACGGATGACACGGCGGAATTTCAGGCAGGACATATGGTGAAGGCGCGCAAACAAAAAGCCCCGGAATTGGATATCTCGGATGTGCGCCAGCGCATTGACGAGGTCGACCGGCAGATTCAGGCGCTGATCAGCGAACGCGCGAGATTTGCGCAGCAAATCGGCATTTCGAAAGGAAAGATGGCCGCAGCTGTCGACTATTACCGACCTGAACGGGAAGCGGAAGTATTGCGCAGCGTGCTCGAACGCAATGAAGGACCCTTGAGTAATGAGGAAATGCTACGCCTGTTTCGCGAGATCATGTCGGCCTGCCTCGCGCAACAGGAGCCGCTGAAAATTGGATTCCTGGGACCGGAGGGAACATTTACGCAGGCTGCGGTTTACAAGCACTTCGGTCATTCCGTCAGGGCCCTGCCATTTGCCACGATCGATGAAGTGTTTCAGGAAGTCGAAAGTGGTGCTGCGGATTTCGGTGTTGTGCCGATCGAGAACTCGAGCGAGGGAACCGTCAATAACACGCTCGACATGTTCCTGACCTCGCCGCTCAAAATCGGTGGCGAAGTCGAGTTGCGCATCGAACAACATTTGCTTGGTCGGATGGCTTCGCTTGAGTCGATCGAACGCATCTGTGCTCACGAGCAGGCGCTGGCGCAGTGCAGGGGATGGCTAAGGGAATACTTGCCCCATGTCGAGCTGATCGGCGCAAGCAGTAACGCAGCCGGCGCAAGGCGTGCGAGGGACGAAGGCGGTACAGCCGCGATAGGCAGCGACGCCGCGGCCGAGGTCTACGACCTCAAAATCCTGGTCAACAACATCGAAGATCGCGCCGACAATGCGACACGCTTCCTCGTTGTTGGACGTGAGTTACTCTCGGCGAGCGGGCAGGACAAGACCACGATTCTTGTGTCCGCAAGTCACACCGAGGGGGCCGGTGTCTTGCACACATTATTGCAACCATTGGCGACTCACAACGTGAGTATGACTCGCATCGAATCCCGCCCTTCCAGGCGTAAGAACTGGGACTACGTATTCTTTATTGACCTGGAAGGTCATGCCGAAGAATCACCACTGGCGGAGGCTCTCGAGGAACTCGAAAAACGCAGCTCGTTGTTTCGGGTGCTGGGCGCGTACCCGACAGCGGTTAGTTGACTCGCAGCGGGTCTGCCCTTTGGACTATGTTATCCAACCCACTGCTTTGACAGGCGGCACAGTCTGCGTACCCGGCGACAAGTCGATTTCTCACCGCGCGCTGATATTGGGCGCGATCGCCAACGGGCAGACCGAAATCGAGGGATTCCTGGCAGGAGAAGATTGTCGTAGCACGCTTGCGGCACTGCGCAGTCTCGGCGTTTCCATCGATCACGTCGTCGGTGGGACGGTCCGAGTCGACGGTGTCGGCATGAGTGGACTTGGTGAGCCTGGGGAATCATTGGATTTCGGCAATTCCGGCACAGGCATGCGACTGTTCGCAGGCCTGCTTTGCGGGCAACGGTTCGACAGTACGCTCAGCGGCGATAAATCTCTTAGCGAGCGCCCGATGCAAAGGATCATTGAGCCGCTGTCTCTGATGGGGGCGAGTATCGATAGCGATAATGGCAGGCCGCCCCTCCTCGTTCATGGCGGCCACAAGCTGGTCGGTATCCACTATTCGCTGCCGGTCGCGAGTGCGCAGGTCAAATCCGCCATCCTGCTCGCCGGTCTGTACGCGAAAGGCGAGACGGTTGTTTTGGAACCAGCCGTCACGCGAGACCATACCGAACGAATGTTGAAGTTGATGGGAGCCACTATCGAGAGTGGCGACGGCCGCATCAGGATTCAGGCAACAGGGCAGCTCAACGCAACGATAATAAAGGTGCCCGGTGATCTTTCATCTGCGGCATTCCTGATACTGGCAGCGCTGATTGCCAAGGACGCCGAAATAGTGATACGCAGTGTCGGCGTCAATCCGACTCGCACCGGAGCCATAGAAATATTAAGAGAAATGGGCGGTGACATCAGTGTCGAGAGTCCACAACTCATGAGTCAGGAGCCGGTCGCCGATATTCGCGTACGGTCGTCTGCGCTGCATGGCATTGCTGTCGATTCGTCACTGGTATCGCTTGCAATCGACGAGTTTCCTGTGCTGTTTGTTGCGGCTGCGGTAGCAAAAGGAACCACGCGATTTTCAGGAATTGGAGAGCTGCGTGTTAAGGAAAGCGATCGTATCACTGTAATGGCGGAGGGATTACGACAGATGGGTATCAGTATCGATGAGTCCGAAGATGGCGCAGAGATCCACGGCGGCGAACTGACGGGCGGGACTGTCGATAGCTACGGGGATCATCGGGTTGCGATGGCCTTCGCCGTCGCGGCAACGGTCGCGAAAGCCGCTCTCCGGGTACGTAATACCGATGCGGTCGATACCTCGTTTCCGGGTTTCACCGCTGTCCTGGGCTCTCTGGGAGCTAACTTGAGCACGCAGCGAGCGGACCGAAAATGACTGCCGGGGCCCAGGACCCGAAGACGCCTGTCGTGGCGATTGATGGCCCTGTCGGTTCGGGTAAGGGCACGATTGCCCGCCGGGTTGCCACCTCGCTCGGTTGGCACCTGCTCGATAGCGGCGCACTGTATCGGCTGGTCGCTCTGGCTTCCGTCAAGAGAGGTGTGGCCGAAACTGAGGAAGAAGATCTGGCGGCACTGGCCAGCGACCTGTCTGTCGAATTCGAGACCGATCAAAGCGGCGATGAACGTATTTTCCTGGATGGAGAAGACGTGACCAGCGACATCCGGAGCGAGGAGTGCGGGCGGGTGGCATCCGCAGTAGCCTCATTCTCCGGCGTTCGAGCGGCGCTGCTCGAGATACAGAGAGGTTTTCGGAAGAAACCAGGTTTGGTCGCCGACGGCAGGGATATGGGGAGTACGGTTTTCCCCAATGCTTTCCTCAAAGTCTATTTGACGGCCAGTGCCGAAGAACGGGCGAAAAGGCGTCATAAGCAGTTGAAAGACAAAGGTATTGATGTTAGCCTTCCGGCCCTTTCGCGGGACATCGTAGATCGTGACCGGCGGGATTCCGAGCGAACGGTAGCCCCGTTAAGGCCCGCCGCGGATGCCAGATTACTGGACTCCAGTGGGCAGTCAATCGACGAGGTCACCCAGACTGTATTGGACTGGGTGGCAGAACTCGAAAAAGGAAATTAGAGATTTCGTGCGAATCGGACAAGGTAGTCCGATTTTTATTTTTGGTAACCGTCTGCCGATGGATGCGGTAAGGCGCTTGGGTTGAGAATCGGTCACTCGGTTCTTTGGTTTGATCTAATGTCTGAAAGTTTTGCTGAATTATTTGAAGAAACATTTGCTAGTCAACAAATAAAGCCAGGTACCATTATCATCGGTACCGTTGTCGCAGTTAACGACGATGTCGTAATTGTCACCGCCGGCCTCAAGTCTGAGGCCATTATCCCAATTGTACAATTTCAGGACGAGAAAGGTGAAACCGACATCTCGATAGGTGACGAGATAGAGGTAGCACTCGACGCCGTTGAGGACGGTTTCGGGGAAACCCGCCTTTCGCGGGAAAAAGCGATCCGCGCACGTACCTGGATCGAGCTTGAAAAAGCCTTCGAGAATGGTGAAGTCGTGCAGGGCGTTATCAATGGTCGCGTCAAAGGCGGATTCACCGTTGAGATTGAAAGTGTGAGGGCGTTTTTGCCGGGTTCGCTCGTGGACGTCCGGCCGGTACGCGATCCGGCATACCTGGAAGGCAAGAGCCTTGAGTTCAAAGTCATCAAGCTGGATCAGCACCGCAACAATGTAGTGGTGTCCAGACGTGCCGTCGTTGAACAGGAATACAGTGCCGAACGTGAAGCGCTGCTCGAGAGTCTGCACGAGGGCAGTACCGCTAAAGGCATCGTCAAGAATCTGACCGATTACGGTGCGTTCGTCGACCTCGGCGGTATCGATGGTTTGTTGCACATCACGGACATGGCGTGGAAGCGCGTTAAGCACCCGTCCGACGTGGTAAATGTCGGCGACGAAATCGAAGTCAAGATTCTGAAGTTCGATCGTGAACGTCAACGCGTGTCGCTTGGCATCAAGCAGCTCGGCGATGACCCATGGCACGATCTGGGACGCCGTTATCCGCCGAACACCCGGCTTTTCGGCAAGGTCACGAATGTTGCCGATTATGGCTGCTTCGTTGAAATCGAAGAGGGTGTCGAAGGCCTCGTACACGTCTCGGAAATGGATTGGACAAACAAGAACGTCAATCCGTCACGGGTCGTACAGGTGGGCGAGGAAGTCGAGGTTTTGGTCATCGAGATCGATGAAGATCGCCGGCGGATTTCGTTGGGTATCAAACAGTGTCAAACGAATCCATGGGCTGAGTTCTCAGCTTCGGTCAATCGCGGCGACAAGGTGACCGGCCAAATCAAATCGATTACGGACTTCGGTATCTTCATCGGTCTCGAAGGCGGCATTGATGGTCTCGTTCATCTTTCTGACATTTCATGGGATGCGCCTGGTGAGGAGGCCGTTCGCAATTATAAGAAAGGTCAGGAAATCGAAGCGGCCGTCCTGGCCATTGATTGTGAGCGCGAGCGAATCTCACTCGGCATCAAGCAGCTCGACAAGGACCCGTTTTCAGCCTGGCTTGCCGAGCATCCGAAAAACAGCCTCGTCAAGGGCGTCGTTACTGAAGTGGATGTACGCGGTGCCGAGGTCGATCTCGGCGATGGCGTTACTGGAACCCTGCGCGCCTCCGAACTTGCTCGCGGACGGGTCGAGGACGCGCGTATGATGATCAAAGTTGGTGACGAGATCGAAGCCAAGTTCACCAATGTCGACCGGAAAAACCGTAGTGTGGCTTTGTCGATCAAGGCCAAGGAAGTCCATGAGGAAGCAGAGGCGGTCAGCAGCTACAAATCGGAAGTTGCAGCCGGTGCTACCGGTACGACGCTTGGGGAACTTCTGAAGGAAAAGATGTCGGGTGGTACGAAATCGTAAAAAAAGGTAGCCTGGACCACCAGTCCGGGCTATATTTCTTTTATAATCGGCAGCTTACGCGGAAAAACAACTGAAACAATAAGCGAAGCGTACTATGACAAAAGCGGAACTCATCGAAATGATCGCAAGAAAGCAAAAGCACTTGCCGACTAAAGATGTCGAACTGGCGGTCAAACACCTACTGGATATTATGAGCGATTCCCTGGCCACGGGCAGGCGCATCGAAATTCGGGGCTTCGGGAGTTTTTCGCTGCACTTCCGGCCGCCGCGGATAGGGCGTAATCCGAAGACAGGGGAGGCTGTAGCGCTTTCCGGCAAGTATGTTCCGCATTTCAAGCCTGGCAAGGACCTGCGTGAGCGGGTCAACGCCAGTCGCGATTTCCCGATAAAGAGCTGATAAGCCCATTCGAGGCAGGCCATCCGGTTACCATATTCCCGGTCAAACCGAATTTTCTGCCAGCAGGCGATATGCCGTGGCAGCATGGGAGTGGGCGCATGCTCAAAAAAATAGCGGTATTGGTTCTGTTTCTGATCATACTGGTGGTCATGCTTGTCTTTACGAGACTGAATCCCGGGCTGGTTGAGGTCGATCTGGCTTTTGGCACAGTTCAGTCGTCTATTCCGCTCGCATTTACCATGACTTTCGTCATGGGATGGCTGTTCGGTTTATTGTGCACGGCGATCTTCACTGCCCGGATGGTCAACGAACGGCGGCAATTACGCAAAGCGCTGCGCTTGTCGGAATCCGAAGCCCACAGCCTGAGAAACCTGCCACTTACCGATGCCGACTGAATCGACTTTTCTGCTCGCAGGACTTTTCTTGCTGCTCGCGGCCGCGGGCTGGGCGCTGGGTCGTTTCAGTGAACGCGACGAAGAAGACGATCCGCCACCGCCATTAAACATCGACTATCTAAAAGGTCTCAATTTTCTTTTGAACGAGCAGACCGACCAGGCTCTTGAGCACTTTCTCAAGATGGTTCGGGTCGACAACAAAACGATCGAAACGCACTTCGCACTTGGCAACCTTTTTCGCCGCCGCGGTGAGGTCGACCGGGCGATACGAATTCATCAAAACATCATCGCACGGCCGGATATCGCTGCCGAGCAGCGCGATCAGGCGCTATTCTCGCTCGCAAAGGACTATCTGAAAGCCGGCCTGCTCGACCGCGCGGAGAATCTCTTTATGCGCCTGGCAGAGGGCTCCCGACACCAGGTGGACGCGCTGGAGCAGTTGTGCGGGATATACGAGCAGGAGCACGAGTGGCAAAAGGCGATCGATGCCAGTCAGCAGCTTGAAACCCTGAGTGGAAACTCGCTGGAATTGGAGATCGCGCACTATTATTGTGAGTTGGCAGAGCTGGCTGCGTCCGAGAACGACTATGCGGCGGCACGGCAGTTCGTTAAGAAGTCCCAGTCGGGGCGTCCCAGGACTCTCAGGGGAGCATTAACCCGAGCAGAAATTGCCCGCGACTCTAACGATACAAGAACCGCGTTGCGCCTTTTTCACCGCGTTCTCAACGAGCACAACTATCTCATTACGGAAGCATTGCCTAAACTCGTGGAGATACATGAACGCGAGGGTTCGATTCGTGAACTTGAACGTGCCCTGGAATCAATGCTCAATAAGAATCCGGAAATGAGAACTGATGTCGCTTACACAGCGATCGTCAATAACATCGGCGGTATCGGCATCATCGACGAATGCGTAGAGGGATACATGCTCAATGAGCCAACGTTAGGAGAGTTCATCGATCTGCAACACATGCAAAATGGTGGGGAAGACAGAGCGGCGGCATTAAGCAAGATCCGATCAGCGCTTAGCAAACTGGCAGAATCCACGCCGCGGTATCAATGCAAAGAGTGTGGCTTCTCGAGCCGCAAGCTCTTGTGGCAATGCCCGAGCTGCAAAGACTGGGAAACACAACGGCCGTTCGGGCGTGTACCGTTCGACTCGCTGCTGCAGCGAAGCCCAGATAGCCGCTGAAGAACCAAAAAAAGGCATTTCCTTTCGAATTCCCAAAATATGGTGGGGGCCGGCATCGACATTGCTGGCTAAGCTCCAGACCTGTGGCCGTAAGCAATCGGTAAGGCACGGCCGGAATAATCAAAGCACTCACAGGATGGAGCCAAAAATGAAATCATTAAAACGCGTTTTTTATCTCACCCTTTGCACACTGATCTGGCCGCTGGTCGCCATTGCAGGCCCGGTCAACGTCAATACTGCGGATGCCGAGACCATTTCGGCAGAACTGCAGGGCGTCGGACTCTCGAAAGCGGCGGCAATCGTCGATTATCGGAAGGCCCATGGGCCCTTCAAGTCGATCGACGACCTGACGCTGGTCAAAGGCATCGGTGCCCGCACAGTGGAGATCAATCGGGCCAACATTCTTTTGCAGTCGACAGACAAGGCAAAGAAGAAGTAATAGCGCCAGCAATCATCGCAATGCTGACTAAGGCTGCGCCGCCGCCAGGCGGCGCAGCTCTTTAATAAGCTGTCAGGCCTTGGTAATTGGCATGCGGGAACCCGTCCTGACGGGCGATTCCACGACGGGACGGCAATGCGTACATTCCAAGCTGATCCTATCCGCCAGGATGGAACTTTGGCTATGATGCGGCATCAGGATACATCGGGAGCGTGCTTTTGTCGCAGACTATTCATACTGCCGTATTTCCGGTAGCCGGGCGGGGAACCCGGTTCTTGCCGGCGACCAAAGCGAGCCCGAAGGAAATGCTGCCGATTGTGGACAAGCCGCTTATTCAGTACGCGGTCGAGGAAGCAATAGCCGCCGGCGCAAAAAAATTAGTTTTTATTACTGGCAGCACCAAACAGGCGATCGAGGATCACTTCACACCCGATCCTGAGCTTGAAGAGGCGCTTGCCGGGCCCGGCAAGGAGGACCTGCTTGATTCGATCAGGAATATTCTGCCGCCAGACGTTTCCTGCACCTACATCGATCAGGGTGAGCCCTTAGGTCTCGGCCACGCTGTTCTCTGCGCCCGGCCGGCTGTCGGCGATGAACCGTTTTTCGTACACCTGTGTGATGATCTGATCGCCGGCGAACCGCCGTGTCTCTGTCAGATGGCGGGTGAATATGGCAGGCACGGCGGCAGCGTCATTGCCGTCGAGTCGGTTCCGCCGGAAGATACCTCGCGTTATGGCATCGTTGCTGTAAACGGCGAATCGCAGCGAGTGACGCGAATAGTGGAAAAGCCGGCCCCGCAAGACGCGCCTTCCAATCTCGCGGTGGTCGGCCGCTACCTGTTGAGCCCGGTAATCTTCGACAAACTCGAAAACACCGGCCGTGGCGCGGGCGGGGAGATACAGCTGACTGATGCAATCGCCGATATGCTGGAGGAATCTCCGGTCTACGCGTATCCGTTCAGCGGCGAGCGCTACGACTGTGGCAACAAGCTGGGTTATCTGAAAGCGACTGTCGCCTACGGGCTCGCGCACAGCGAAATCGGCGGACCATTTCGAGAGCATCTTCGCGAGCTTATTGACCGCAATTAATGCGTGCTTTCGCATCAAAGCTGTCGTTCCAAGTATATGGTGTAGGAGCGGCTTTCACCGCGATAAATATAGAGCATCTCTTGTATACTAACGACTCTTTATAAAAAATAAGAAGAATATGATTACCGTCAAAACTGATATAGGGAGCGATGTTGAACGAGCTCATTACGCACTGGTTCCTGCCGATGAATTCTCGTTTCCAACCAGCCCTGCATGCGTCCAGCGAACTCTTCAGGCGAGACTGGGAGCATCTCGAGCCCGATCCCTACATGGCCGATGGCGGAAGTTACCGATTCAGGCGGTACGGGCTGTACCAGCTGTCTGCCACGACCGGTCAGTTAACCCACTCGCCCGGCGCGTCCTTTTATCAAAACATTGAAATCAACCCTCTCAATGGCGGCGAGAACAGACACTTTGCGCCACTAACTACTGACACCATCAAAAACCCGTTCCTGCGCGAACTCATACAGTTTGACTTTGCTCAGCTGACTTCGAAGCAACACATCGAGGATGACTGGCTGGTCGGCGTCCATCAGATCCGGATACTCGCCACGGCTGGAGTGCCGGGAAACCCCACACCCGAGGGCACGCATCGTGACGATGAGACCTATACCGCGCAACACCTGATCGCCCGCTGCAACGTTGCGGGTGGCATCAACTACTTTTACGGTAATGGGCCGGAGCCGACGAAACTTTCCCAGGCGGATTGGAGACAACAGTCTTACTTCGACTCGTACTATTTTGACCGTTCGCTATGGCACAGCGTTTCCCCGATTGTCTCCGGCGACCGCGACGGTGACGGGTACAGAGATGTCATCCTTATTGATTTCGTAGAGTCATCCAAGGTCAATTAGGCACGTAACAAGATGGCACTTCATGCTCGTCTGGACAGGAGTGCGGCCGAGGGTCTCGCCCGTCGGTTCGGAATCGGTGACATTACGGCTTTCTCCGTCATGGACGGCGGACACGAGAACACCAGCTATTACGTTGAAACGAGCTCGGGACAGTACGTTCTGACGCTTTCCGATCAAAAATCGTTAAAGCACGTAACTAACCTTGCGAACCTGCTGCTCTATTTGACCGACCGAGGTATTCGCACCTCGCGAGTCGTTGTGCCACCCAAAGAGCCTATTGTAGTTTTGCACGATGAAAAACCTGTCATGTTGAAGCGTTACGTCGAAGGACACGTCACAACCGACCTGACTGGTAACTTACTCGTTCAGTTGGGCGAGGAAATGGCTCGCTTGCATGAGATACCCGCGCCTTCTTACGTACCTCAATCGTTTCCCTACGGCCGAAGCCATTTCCCCGAGGTGACAAATTCCAATCTTGGTCATGTTTTTGTCGACTGGTTATCGGAGAAAAGTAGTTATTTGCAAAAACGTATCCCTAAGCATCTGCCGATGGCACTAATTCACGGTGACGTCTTCTTCGATAACATGATTGTCCAACGTGATCAGCTAGTGGCAATCATTGATTTCGAAGAAGCTTGCCACTACTACCGCAGCTTCGATCTGGGAATGGTGATTGTCGGTGCTTGCCGGGATCGTAAAGGTATCTCTTTCGAAAAAGCGGGACAGTTCATACGGGCGTATAAGAAAGAGGCGACTCTTCAGTCAATTGAACGAGAAACCTTGAAGATCTTTGCAGTATATGCTGCAGTAGCCACCTCGTTTTGGCGATTCAGGCAGTATCATCTGCGAAGACCGGAGCCCCGGTGCTACGACAAACACGTCGAAATGCAGAATCTTGCCGACACCATTGCCGAGTATCCGGATTCGTGTTTTACGCAGTTGTTCGCGGAGAAAACAACGACGGTGACAAGCCGTCGGTAGCCGAAGCGCTTGCGCTTCGCCGCCAGCTCCCTGAGACGACCTTGAACTCGCGCATCACCCTGCCGTATCGAAGAGCGGTAGCTCATTACCGATCGCGATAACTCCACCAGACAACAGGCCCGCCGTTTCGAGATCGCAGTCTCGTCCCGGAGCCCTGCTGGTTGACGAGGAACTGGCTGGTCAGGTTTGGAAATTATGGTATTTTGGGGAGATTGATGGCGTCATTACGTTGAGGGCTTGGTGGTGGATGATGGTGATTGGCACGCATAAGTTCTGGTGTTGTCGTACAATTGAACTGTAGTTATTGACCAAGAACAACTCCTAGCGATGACAGGAGCAATTCAGGCCGGCGGCCACGCCGCAGACTTGGATCGGGGCGCCAGAAGCTAAAGAATTGACGCTGTTTGTGCTGGTATACAGAGCGGCGAGCCGGAGAATATTGTCTTCGACAAGGGCGCATTGAGCTAAACACACCTGGGGAGGTGAGTGAAACATATGGATAAGATCAAGATCGCAATCATCGGGATTGGAAACTGTGCGAGTTCTTTAATACAGGGCATCCACTACTATCGGGAAAAGGCATCGCAGGATGCCATCGGCTTGATGCACTGGGAAATCGGAGGGTATACGCCTGGGGACATCGAAGTTGTTATGGCGTTCGATATCGACCAGCGAAAAGTCGGCGTCGACGTACATGAGGCCATTTTTTCCCCACCTAACTGTACGACGGTTTTCCATTCCTGTATTCCATCATCCGGTGTCACTGTGCGGATGGGCAAAATCCTCGACGGGTTTTCGGAGCACATGAAAAATTACGACGAAAAACGTACTTTTGTCCTCGCCGATAAACCGGAGCCCACCGAAGAAGAAATTATCAAAGCGCTCAAGGAATCCGCTGCGGAAGTCCTGGTGAACTATCTGCCCGTTGGCTCCGAGGAGGCGACCCGATTCTACGTCGATTGCGCTTATAAAGCGGGCGTCGCCTTAATCAACAATATTCCGGTTTTTATCGCGAGTGATCCTGAAGGAGAGTATGCGAAACATTTTAAAGAGGCCGGCCTGCCCCTTATCGGCGATGATATTAAATCCCAGTTGGGGGCAACGATTACCCACCGCGTACTGACCGACCTGTTTGCCAAACGCGGGGTCAAGCTGGAGCGCACCTACCAGCTTAATACCGGCGGCAACACCGACTTTCTCAACATGCTGAACCGCCACCGTTTGGCTTCTAAAAAGGTATCGAAGACCGAGGCGGTGCAGGCCGTGACCGCCCGCCGTTTGGGCGGCGACGATATACATATCGGCCCCAGTGACTATGTGCCCTGGCAGAATGACAACAAGGTCGCCTTCGTGCGCATGGAAGGCAAGCTGTTCGGCGACATACCGATGAATCTCGAGATGCGCCTGTCGGTGGAGGATTCGCCCAACTCGGCAGGCGTGGCCATTGACATGATTCGTTGCGTCAAACTGGCGCTGAATCGAGGTCAGGACGGCATACTGGAAGGACCATCGGCCTATTTCTGCAAACATCCGCTGACCCAGTTCACCGATGAAGAAGCTTTCAAAATGGTGGAAGAGTTCATCAGCGATGAAGGAGTAGCCAAGGATGAAGTGCTTAATTATCGCGGCGGGCAAAGGCAGCCGGCTGCAGCAGAGGGGTGACAGCAAGCCCCTCGTCCCAATCCTGGGCATTCCCCTGATTGAACGTGTCATCCGCTCTGCAATGGAGGCCGGTGCGGATGAGTTCTATGTCGTCATCGGCTACCAGGGTGAGCGGGTTCGTCTTTTTCTCGAACGGCTGGCGGACCGTCTTGTGATTCGGATCACTCCGCTGGTGAATGACGACTGGGACAAAGAAAACGGTGTTTCGATACTCAAGGCGCGGGACGTTCTGCGCGAACCGTTTTTGCTGCTCATGGCGGATCACCTTTTTGATCCCAATCTGGTTCGACCACTGACAACAATGACTCTGGGCGATGGAGAAGTCGTGCTTGTGGTGGACCGCAACACCCGCAACCCCCTCGTCGACATGGAGGATGTCACCCGCGTCAAGGTGGAAGATAATGGCCCGATGGAACGTAAAAAGATCCGTGATATTGGCAAGGGACTGGCCGACTTCAATGGTTTCGATACGGGTATTTTCCTGTGCTCCCCCGCTATCTTCAAGGCGTTGGAGCAAAGCAAAGAAAAAGACGGCGACGCCACCCTGTCCGGGGCGGTACAGCTTCTGGCTGCCGCAGGGCATGCCAAAGCGATCCCAACGGACGGTTTCTGGATCGATGTGGATGATCCCGCAGCATTCCAAAAAGCGGAGCAGGCTTTGTTAAAGCGACTGCGTGATAAGCCCAATGACGGGCCTGTCGCACGTTATTTGAATCGCCCCCTCTCGGTGTGGATTTCACGATATCTGGTGCAGCGCAACGTGACGCCCAATCAGATTTCCCTGTTCTCGTTTCTGTGCTCCCTGCTGGCCGCCGGACTGTTTGCGCTTGGTGGGTATTTTGCCCTGTTCCTGGGCGGTGTCCTGGCACAGTTCGCATCCATCATCGACGGTTGTGACGGCGAAGTGGCACGGCTCAAGTACCAAAGCAGCGACTTCGGCGGCTGGTTCGATGCGGTTCTGGACCGCTATGCCGACGCCTTCCTGCTGTTCGGCTTGACCTGGCACCTGCTGGTAGTGGAAGTGAACGGCTGGATCCTGTTTGTCGGATTCATGGCCATTATCGGCTCGTTCATGCTGAGTTACACGGCTGACAAGTACGATAATCTGATGCGCGAGCGGATCAAAACCGGAGGCAAGGCCGGCTTGCGGATGGGGCGTGACGTGCGGGTGTTCCTCATTTTTCTGGGTGCGGTGGCCAATATGGTGTTGCCGGTATTGGTTTTGATCGCCGTGGTAATGAATCTTGAGACCCTACGCCGGGTGAGTATTGCGCGTAATGCACAATATTGATTGCGCCAAGCAGAAAATCCGTGCGGTTATCGCGGGCTCGCGAGTGCCTGAAGATTCCCGTCATGCCGACAACACTTTGGAATGGCTTTTGCGCTTGGAATCGAATGCCGGCGATGCCCTGCAGCTGGCGGCGTTGGCCCATGACATCGACCGGGCCGACGACGTGAGAAAGGTCAAGCGTGCTGATTTCGACGATTATGACGCTTTTAAATCCGCGCATGCCCGCAACAGCGCCGAAATACTGCGCTCGATTCTGATTCGATGCGACGTTGAGGCGAATATTGTGGACGAGGCCTGCCGCCTGGTGGAAGTTCATGAGGTGGGTGGCGATCTCCACTCCGATCTGCTCAAGGATGCGGACAGCATCTCCTATTTCGATGTCAACCTGCCGCTCTACTACCAACGTGAGGGTTGGCAGGAGACCAAGCGGCGATCAAGCTGGGGCTATCGGCGCCTATCCGCGCGAGCAAGAGAGCTCGTCAACAAGACCTGCTATCAGGATGAGACGCTAATGCAGCTGCTGCGAGAGGTGATTCATGAAGATATCCGCTGACGGCTCTAGCGCAGCATTGTGTACATTGTGTCCCAGGCAGTCAGGCCATGCCAAGAGTACCCGCTAGAGTCGGTCGTTTCTTTTGTTGGTTGGGGTGGCATGATTTTCACGTCATCGACACAACTTTCGGGTTCGGCGCCTCCGGCAATGTCGAGAAGGTAAAGTGCCGACGTTGCGGTGTGACTATCACCCGGCAAGCTTGATCGGATTTGCCCGTGCAGGTAGCTATTCATCAGATGCAAAGGCTTGTGTTCAGCACTGCGGCCGTTAAAGGGCTCAAATGCCCGCTATCTAAGAACAGTGATTGGATCCGTGAATAATTTTGAATTCGGAATGAGTACCTTATTCCCTTCGGAATCAAGCTCCGTGTATCGTAGGTCAATAGAAACAACAGTGCCCTCGTAACCCGCTACCTTTATACGGTTTCCTTTCTCGAATGGTCGATATAACAATATGAGGACGCCAGAGAGAAGATTGGAAATAGTATCTTTCAGCGCGAAACCAAGTGCAAATCCCGTCAATCCCAGACCGGCCACTAGCGCAGATACATTAATACCTAACGTTCCGAGCGCAGTAATAAAGCCAAAGATTATAAGTGTAATACTGCTTGTACGAGAAAGTAGCAAAGTGAGATTTCCATCAAATTTCGATCGCTCAGCAGCACTAATGATTATTCTTTTTGCTATTTTCGCAAGGATAAAGAAAACGACAATAATTACTGCAGCTCCGATCAGTCTCGGCGCCCAAAGAGTCGCTTCGTCAAGCAAAAATTGGATAAGTTTTTCCACAGTTTACTAACCCCTTGTTGCCCTTCTCAAAGATGTAGCTAACAGTATATTAGGCTGATTACGTGATTGACCCTATCCCAACAATCCAGGCCATTTAGAACTGGATGATTCGGCATGATTGAGGGCCAGGAAGAAGGGAGGTCACCCTGTCATTTCTGACAACTCAGTTTCTCAACTTACAATATGCTACTCGGTTGCCGTCTGTGGCACCGTTTGGTGACTTTCTCCGGAAACGAAACAGCCCGCTCAGGGTGGGCTGTCGTCATGCATTGTTTGCACTCTGGAATTTGGCTCCCCGGGCCGGACTCGAACCAGCGACCAATTGATTAACAGTCAACCGCTCTACCAACTGAGCTACCGGGGAATTGTGGTCTGACGATGCTCGTCAGGCGCGGCATTCTGATGCAGCCAAAATCTCAAGTCAAGGACCGGATTCAGTCAGGATCAGCACCGCTTGGGCAGCATTTTACACCAATGTTGCCTTGATTCTGGCGACGGCTTTCTCCAGTTCATCGATGGAACAGGCAAAGGATATTCTGACGTAGCCGGGGGCGCCGAATGGGGTACCGGGCACCATGACGACATCGGCCTCGTTCAGCAGCAGCTTCACCAGGTCGCTGTCTTCGGCGAGTCCTTTTTCTTGCATCGCGCCTGTGACCTGAGGAAAGGCATAAAACGCACCTTCGCCAACCCTGCATTCGAAGCCGGGTATCTCGTTCAGTGCCTTGACGATGTAGTCGCTACGTTCTCTGTACGCAGCGACCATTTCGGTGATGCAGGTCTGATCGCCGTCGAGGGCGGCAACAGCTGCGGCCTGGGAGATGCTCGAAGGGTTGGACGTGATCTGGCTCTGCATGGTCTTCATGGCCATGATGACCTCTCGCGGGCCGCCGGCGTAGCCGATGCGCCAGCCGGTCATGGCGTAGCACTTCGACACGCCGTTGATCGATACGACCTGATCGACCAGATCGGGGCAGGCGGTCGCGATGCTGCAGAAAGGTTTATCTGCCCAATGGATATGCTCGTAGATGTCATCGGCCAAGACGACGACTTGAGGGTGCCTTTTCAGCACCTCGCCGATGGCCTCGAGTTCGGCGCGCGTATAACAGCTGCCGGTCGGATTGGATGGGCTGTTGAGAAACATGACGCGGGTCTTGTCGGTGATTGCAGCCTCGAGCTGCTCCGGTGTTATTTTAAAATCGCTCTCGATGCCGGTTTTTATGATGACAGGTGTACCCTCGGCGATGCGGACCATGTCGGGATAGGAGACCCAGTACGGTGCCGGGATGATGGCCTCGTCGCCGTGGCTCAGTATGGCCATGCAGGCATTGAACAAGGTGTGCTTGGCACCGCATGAGACCAGGATCTGCTCAGGGGCATAGCTGAGCCCGTTGTCACGCTCGAACTTCCGTCGTATGGCCGCTTTCAGCTGCCTGGTGCCGTCAATTGCCGTGTACTTGGTTTCCCCGGCGTTGATGGCCTCAATGGCTGCCTGCTTGATATGATCCGGGGTATCGAAATCGGGCTCGCCGGCGCCCAGGCTGATGACGTCACGGCCGGCCTCACGCAGCTCTGCGGCCAGGCCAAGCACGGCGCTGGTCGCAGAGGGCATGACCCGGCTCATCCTTTCCGAAACTGATAAACTCACTCGTTTGCCTCCACGAAACCGGCGCACATGGTACGTCAAACGACAACTCTGCCCAAGAAGTCTGCAGCCGACGAGCGTGATCGTCTGACACTTGTGTCGAAATACAACCCTGCCGGCGACCAGGCGAGCGCCATTGCCAGTCTTGTAGATGGCTTGAACGACGGCCTGGCGCGACAAACACTGTTAGGGGTTACAGGATCGGGCAAGACCTTCACGATGGCGAGTGTCATAGAGGCTACACAGCGCCCGGCCATCATTCTCGCACCCAACAAGACCTTGGCGGCACAGCTTTACGGCGAGATGCGCGAGTACTTTCCACGAAACGCGGTCGAGTACTTCGTTTCTTATTACGACTACTACCAGCCGGAAGCCTACGTGCCGAGTTCTGACACCTACATCGAAAAAGATGCGTCTATCAATCAACACATCGAACAGATGCGCCTGTCGGCGACCAAGGCGCTGATCGAACGGCCGGATGCCATCATCGTTGCCACCGTTTCAGCGATATACGGTCTGGGTGACCCCGAAGCGTACTTCAGCATGGTGCTGCATCTCGTTCGCGGCGATCGCATCGATCAAAGGACGATTCTCAGGCGACTCGCTGAAATGCAGTACAAACGCAACGAACTGGATCTGTCGCCGGGCAATTACCGGGTTCGTGGCGATGTCATCGATATTTTCCCCGCCGAATCCGAACGGGACGCCGTGCGCATCGAGCTTTTCGATGATGAGATTGAATCGCTGTCGTATTTTGATCCGCTGACCGGTGAAGTCATTCGTCGGGTGCCGAGACTGACGATTTTCCCCAAGACACACTACGTCACGGCGCGCGCGACGCTTCTTGCGGCCGTCGAGCAGATCAAAATCGAGCTCAGGGAGCGCCTGAGCGTCCTCAGGAAGCATGAAAAACTCTTGGAAGCTCAAAGGCTTGAACAGAGGACTTTATTCGATTTAGAGATGATTCAGGAGCTCGGTTACTGTGCGGGAATCGAGAATTACTCGCGCTATCTGTCAGGCCGGGAAGCGGGCGAGCCACCCCCGTGCCTGTTCGACTATATGCCGGATAAGGCCATACTCATTATCGACGAAAGCCACGTCACCGTGCCGCAGCTCGGCGGCATGTACCGCGGCGATCGCTCGAGAAAGGAAACGCTGGTCGAATACGGGTTCCGCCTGCCCTCGGCGCTGGACAATCGTCCTCTCAGGTTCGACGAATTCGACAGACTCTCGCCACAAACTATCTATGTGTCGGCGACACCCGGCGATTACGAAGGCGAACATTCAGACAATGTCGTGCAACAGCTCGTCCGGCCAACCGGCCTGGTCGATCCGAAGATCGAAGTTCGTCCGGCCAGGACGCAAGTCGACGACGTGCTGTCGGAAATCCATGCACGGACTGCAGTCGATGAGCGAGTCCTCATAACGACATTGACCAAAAGAATGGCCGAGGACCTGACCGACTACCTCGATGAGCACGGTGCCAGAGTCCGTTACCTGCATTCCGACATCGGCACCGTTGAGCGCACAGAAATCATTCGCGACCTCCGTCTGGGTGCATTCGATGTATTGGTCGGCATCAATCTGCTGCGAGAAGGCCTCGACATGCCGGAAGTGTCGCTCGTTGCGATCCTCGACGCCGACAAAGAAGGGTTCCTGCGATCCGAACGATCTTTGATCCAGACCATCGGCCGTGCCGCGAGGCACCTGAACGGGACCGCCCTCTTGTATGCCGATAGAGTGACGGGTTCGATGCAAAGGGCCATCGACGAGACCAATCGACGCCGCGAACGGCAGATCTCGCACAACAAGCGGCACGGCATCAAGCCCGCGACGATTATCAAGCAGGTGGCGGACATCATGGAAGCCGCTTATCCGGTTCCGGGCCGCGGCCGTCGCCGCGTCGCCGAGGACGCGACGCCTTACGAGTCTCTGTCGCCGGAGCAACTCCTGAGAAAGGCACTAAAGCTTGAAAAGCGGATGCTGAAGCATGCACGGGACCTGGAATTCGAAGAGGCCGCACGCCTGCGGGACGAGATTCAACGAATCCGAAAAGCGGGACTTGGGATCAGCGACCGCCTGGCTGGGTAGCCGGCATGATCCACCAGTGGATGCCTGAGATCGAGCAAAGACCCAGCGAGAGCACAGCGAATGGTTGGATCAATCGTGCCAGGTATTGCGAACGGACCGATGCTTGAGTATCGTAGTCCGCCCTTTTCACGAACATCCGAAGACGCAGGGCGATTAGCTCAGGGGACGAAAGGAAATGAGTGCTGTTCGCAGTTTGCTGCCCGGGATTACAAGAATCGGGGCCGTGACCTGA
>JACZWL010000075.1 GCA_022572185.1 Pseudomonadota bacterium
ATCGGTGCGCGCTTTGCCGGAGCGCCGCTTAAGTGGGTGCTTAAGATTATTGCCTCGTCCATCGGCGCCACCTCCCTGGTGCTCAGCGCGACGGTAGGCTTTGCGTTGGTGCTGGCGCCGTTGTCCGGAATTCCTTTCGCGCCGATCGTTCTGGCATTCGCTCCCGGTGGACTCGCCGAAATGAGCCTCATCGCCCTGGCGCTAGGGGTCGAGACCGCCTTCGTTGCCACCCACCACGTGGCTCGTATAGCGATGATCGTCCTCGCGGCGCCGCTGGTTTTCCGTAAGCTGGGAATCAAGCGACCGGGCAACCGTTCCGGTTAAACATTCGAAGATCTACTTTCCCTTGGAGGTGGGGCGCCGTTGAGCGCCGAACGCCTCGGTCGCTGCGTTGCTGGTTGCCAGGGGAAAAAGCGCTTCAAGATTGTGGCTGGAATTATCGGCCGGATGGTGTTGCTGCTGGCATTGATATTTGTTGACAGGCACTATGTTAGTGTTTCTCCATTATGTTCAAATTACTGAGAATCATCTCCGAAAAGGAAGCGTTATTGTCTTCAGCATTAACCGCCTGCGTGACAGCTATGATCTTTATTCATTTTGAGTATGGTTTCGATATTGAGCTTTACCGAGGTGCGATCTATAAAATGTGGGCAGGAGATACGGACTTTTAGGCAAGGAGGCGCAGAGTGAGCGACCTGAAGCTATCCATCGCTATGGGGGACTATGACCGGACGCGACCTATTGTCGACGGCAGGGTCAAGATCGACGGTGTCGATGCCACCTGCATGCTGCTATCTCCCGAGGAGATGTTCTTCCGCGCCTTTCGACACCACGAATTTGACGTCAGTGAGCTTTCCATTTCCAGCTATTGCCTCAGTGTGGCCAATGGAAGCCCCCATTACATCGCGATGCCGGTATTTCTGTCGCGCGCTTTCCGGCACACCTCGATCTATATTCGTACCGATCGCGGCATCGAAAAACCGCAAGATTTGAAAGGAAAACGAATCGGCATTGCGGAGTATCAATTGAGTGCGAACGTCTGGGTCCGAGGGCTTCTCGAGGATGGCTACGGGGTCAAGCCATCCGACATCATCTGGATTCGGGGCGGCATGGATACACCCGGACGAGCGGAGAAAATCCAACTGGATCTGCCCGCCGACATCCGAATCGAGGAGGCTGAGGCGGATACAACGCTCAATCAGATGCTGGCAGATGGCGATATCGACGGTTTCATCGGGCCACGATGGCCAAAATGCTTTAATGAGGGCCACCCACATGTCGGCCGACTTTTTTCGGATTCAATCAGCGCCGCGGAAAGTTATTTTCAGCAGACTGGGATTTTTCCGATAATGCATGTGTTAGGCGTGCGGCGAACGCTAGCCTCCCAGCACCCGTGGCTGCCCGGTGCCTTGTTGAAGGGATTTTTTCAAGCCAAGGCGATCGCGCAAGCAGCGCTCAATGACACGTCCGCGGCAAAGGTAACGATGCCGTTCGTTGAGGACAATCTCGACAGGGCCAAACGACTCATCGGTCCGGATTACTGGTCCTACGGCATCCCTGAAAACGCAAAGGTCCTGGATGCATTTTTCGATATGCATTTTCGTCAAGGATTGTCATCTCGTCGCGTAACCATAGAAGAAGCATTCCACCCTGCCACAGTCGAAGTTTATAGCCTTTAGCATGAACGGTCGTAACCCGCGTCAAACCGAAATTGATTCTATTTGCCTGCTTGGCTTCGGGGAGGTCGGTCAGACACTGGCCGCTGACCTTGCTGATACAAAACTGACTGCCTATGATATTTTGTTTGCCGATGACGACAGTGCTCCAAGTAGAGCACTAAAGAGTTCGGCCGTTCGAAAATGCGATACGGCGATCGAGGCGGCCGAAAACTGTGATCTCATCATATCGGCAGTCACGGCCGCAGAGGATCTTAACGCCGCAGAATCCGTTGCCGGAGCAGTTTCCAGGGGCAGCTACTTTCTTGATCTGAATTCCGTTGCTCCACACACGAAGGAAAGTGCGGCGAAGATCATCGATAGTTCGGGCGGCCGATATGTCGAAGGCGCGGTCATGTCGCCAATTGCTCCGAAACGCATTGCATCTCCGATGCTACTCGGAGGACCGCACGCGAGCGAGTTCAAAGCGCTTGCCGTGTCGCTGGGTTTTAGCGGAGCCACTGTGTATTCGGAGCGGATAGGTCGAGCGTCTGCGGCCAAAATGTGCCGCAGCATCGTCGTGAAGGGTATCGAATCACTGTTATCAGAATCCATGCTTACCGCACGTCATTATCATGTTGAAGAAGACGTGCTCGAGTCGCTCGGAGATTTGTTTCCCGGTATCGATTGGCCGGAGCTGGCCCGATACATGATGTCGAGAAGTATCGAGCATGGCACGCGACGAGCAGAGGAAATGCGTGAAGTGGTAGCGACCGTTGCCGATGCTGGTCTCGCACCATTGATGAGTGAGGCCTGCGCTAGACGTCAGGAATGGGCGGCGTCGTTCAAAAACGAATTGCGACACGAAACGCTTACGGAAATGCTGGACGCGATGCTGTCAAACGCAAATAAATCGAGCTAGCCGAAGTAAATGGATACGGACTGGCTTGTATTTGACCCACTTCCGTCGCGGCCGGCGTTTACTCCGCCGCGGGGGTCGGTAGATGCACATTGCCATGTGTTTGGACCGGGCGATAGATTTCCGTTCGCAGCCGAACGCAAGTACACGCCCTGTGATGCTCCGAAGGAAAAATTGTGGGAACTTCGCGATTTTCTCGGTTTTCAACGTAACGTTATTATTCAGGCCACGTGCCATGGGGCGGATAATCGGGCTCTTGTTGACGCTTTACGGCACTCTGGCGGCCGCGCACGCGGCGTCGCCGTGGTCGATAGCAGCACGACGAGTAATCAACTTGAATCGCTTCACACCGCAGGCGTACGCGGCCTGCGTTTCAACTTCGTAAAACGCCTGGTCGATTCTCAATCGCATGATGAACTTGGGGATATTGCCGAACGCATAGGGCCACTGGGATGGCATATCGAGATTTACTTTGAGGCGCAGGATTTGCCCGAGCTTTATGACTTCTTTGCGTCACTGCCAACCACAGCGGTTGTCGATCATTTGGGCAGACCTGATGTCACAAAGCCGGTTGATGGCGAGGACTTTGAGCTATTCGTGAAGCTCATGCGGGAGAACGAGAACTTCTGGTCAAAGGTCAGTTGTCCCGAGCGGCTCTCTGTCGTGGGCCCACCTGGTTACGATGACGTTGTGCCATTTGCCAGGCGAGTAATCGAAGCCTTTTCGGATCGTGTTATCTGGGGTACCGACTGGCCGCATCCAAATATGAAGTCGCATATGCCTGACGACGGCAAGCTAGTCGATTTTATTCCGAAAATTGCAACGACAACCGAGCTACAAAAGAAATTGCTCGTGGACAATCCGATGAGGCTCTACTGGCCTGAGGAGGTCGCCTGATGCCGCTCGACAAGCCCTATAAAGACATTCCTGGAACAACGATATTTGATGCCGATATGGCGCGGCAGGGCTACCATCTGAATCAGTTTTGCATGTCACTGATGAATCGAGACAACCGGGAGCAGTTCAAGGCAGACGAGACGGCCTATCTCGAGCAATGGCAGATGACTGATGACCAGAAACAGGCAGTACTAGATCGTGATTACAATCGCATGATAGTGCTTGGAGGAAATATCTATTTTCTCGCCAAGATTTTTTCCACAGATGGTGTAAGTTTTGAACAGGCGGCTGCTTCAATGACCGGTTTATCCCGCGAGGATTACAGACAAATGATGATGGACGGAGGGCGTTCGCCAAAAGGTAATCTGTATAAGGTGGAATAGATCGATGGCTAGAATTACAGCGGGAGTTGCGACGTCGCATGTGCCAGCGATAGGTGCGGCGATTGATCTGGGCAAAACCGCCGATGACTATTGGAAGCCTGTGTTCGCAGGCTACGAGTTTTCCAAAGACTGGATTGCAAGAGAGAAGCCCGACGTCGTATTCCTTGTCTACAACGATCATGCATCTGCGTTTAGTCTGAAGACTATTCCAACGTTCGCGATTGCCTGCGGTGAAGCGTTTAAACCCGCCGATGAGGGTTGGGGGCCGCGACCGGTGCCAACCGTTAAAGGTTGTCCGGACCTGGCGTGGCATATCGCGCAGTCCGTGATCCAGGATGATTTTGATTTGACGGTGATGAACGAGATGGATGTCGATCATGGACTTACGGTGCCGCTGTCATTGATGTTCGGTCAACCCGAGGCATGGCCCTGTCTCGTTATTCCACTGCTAGTGAACGTCGTTGTCTATCCACCTCCGTCGGGACAGCGCTGTTATGACCTGGGAAAAGCAATCGCGAGAGCCGTTAAGTCGTTCGACGACGATTTGAATGTACAGATCTGGGGTACCGGGGGAATGAGTCACCAGCTTCAGGGGCCACGCGCCGGGCTTATTAACACGGAGTTTGATCACGAGTATCTTGAGCTGCTGTTAAACGATCCGGATAGGCTCGCACGAAAGCCCCATATTGATTATTTGCGCGAAGCAGGTTCCGAAGGCATCGAGCTCGTCATGTGGCTGACAATGCGCGGAGCGTTGAACGCAAATGTTAACGAGCTACATCGTTTTTACCACGTACCGGCATCGAACACGGCCCTTGGACACGTCATTTATCAAAACACATGAAATAAGCTAGGGACACGAAATGAAAGTAGTCGTTGCAGGCGTTGGTGCGTTCGGTCGTAAGCATCTTAATGCTATTAAAGAAATCGACGATGTCGAAGTGGTCGCTCTGGTGGGACGCAGACAGGAGCAGACTCAGTCTGTAGCGGATGAGTATCGTGTTGCGTTCGCCTCGACAGATCTCTCTGCAGCACTGGCGCTCCCCGGCGTTGATGCGGCGATACTTTGCACACCGACATCGATGCATGCGCAGCAAGCCATCCAATGCATGGAGGCAGGCAAGCATGTTCAGGTGGAGATCCCGCTGGCAGACTCCTGGGAGGATGCGAATGCGGTCAATTCGCAGCAGGAAAAAACCGGGCTTGTCTGCATGGTCGGCCATACGCGCCGCTTTAATCCCTCGCATCAATGGGTCAATCAGCGAATCCGGAAGGGTGAGTTAAGGATTCAGCAGCTGGATGTGCAGACTTATTTCTACCGTCGCAAAAACATCAATGCTAACGGCGAACCGCGGTCCTGGACCGATCACCTGCTTTGGCATCACGCGGCGCACACGGTGGATCTTTTTCAGTATCAGACCGGCGAGAAAGTTGTGGCTGCGAACGGCATAGAGGGACCACACCACCCGGAACTTGGTATCGCGATGGACATGTCCATACAATTGAAAACAGAGAGTGGCGCAATCCTGACTTTGTCGCTGTCGTTCAACAACGATGGACCGTTGGGGTCAGCATTCCGTTACATCTGCGACAACGGTACCTATATTGCCCAGTATGACGATCTGGTGGATGGTCATGAAGAGCCGATTGATGTCTCGAAAGTCGACGTCTCAATGAATGGAATCGAGCTCCAGGATCGGGAGTTCTTTGCCGCGATCCGGGAAGGCCGCGAGGCGAATTCATCGGTTGCGCAGGTGCTTGATTGTTACCGCGTTCTCAACCAAATCGAAAGGCAGTTCCAATCCTGATACAGATTGCTTATTCCGATTGGTGTAATAGTTCAAACCGTTTAATAAGGGGTCAAAGGTGAGGTTGCGTACGTCGTATCGTTGTGGAGTTAATGGGGCGATGCAGAGTCGTATGTTTTTTGCAGTGTCTCCTGTGGGGCGCAAAAACTTCATCCGTATCGTGGCGGCGCCTGTCGGTGGAGAACGGCATTCAAGCCTGTCCCTGGCGAATAAGTATTCACGGTGCTGCAGACATATGGAATAGTCCCGACGGAGCTTGGGCATGTGGGTCCCGAAAATTCATGCAACCCTGGGCAGGTAGTAATGATGGAGCCCGTGAACAGCCGGGAAGTCGATGACATGCGCCGGCTTGGCGGAACGTACAGGCCGATGGTCGGGTGCATCGCGGGCGAGTGACCGATGCGTTCGCCAGGGAAGATAGTAATCCAGATAAGATGAGAGCAGCCGCTTGAGATGTCGTTCGTTAAGAACGATAACGTGATCCAGAAGCTCCCGTCGGATACTGCCGATCACTCGCTCGACATAGGGATTCTGCCATGGCGACGCCGGCGCGGTGATGACTTCTTTCGTACCAAGAGACCGAATTCTTCGCTGAACTTGCCGGCCATAGCTACCATCGCCATCTCGCAACAGATAGCGCGGGGCGGTATCGAAAGGAAACGCCTCCGTAAGCTGCTGCGCCGTCCATTGGGCCGTTGGATGTTCTGTGACGTTGAAATGGACGATCCGGCGCCGATCGTGAACCAGGACGACCAATACAAATAGGACCTTCAATGTCGCCGTGGGCACGACAAAGAAGTCGATCGAGGCGAGTTCGTGAGCATGCTGCTCGAGAAAGGTTCTCCAGCTCGGGGAGGGCGGTTTGCGGTACCTGGGTTTGTACCGCTCGACGGTGGATTTTGCGACAGCGATGCCCAGCATTTGGAGTTCCGAGACGATCCGGGGTGAGCCCCACGTTGGGTTGGCCTGCCACATCCGCTTGATGAGCTGTCGCAGCTCCGGGGCGATTTTCGGTCGGCCGGGCCGTCCATGCTGGCTCAAGGCACGCCAATAGTCCCGAAATCGCCGTTTCTGCCACGCTACCACGGTCCGAGGCTGGACAAAGTACAACGCTTCGCGCCAGCCGGACCACCACTTCGACACAAATGACCAGAGCAGCCTATCGGACGAGGAGATCCGCGGCCTCCGGCGCTCGGTGCGGTACACCGAGAGCTGATGGCGAAGCATGGCGACTTCAAGCTGCAGAGACAGGCGCGTTCGAGCCGACGAAGCGATGAGCGAGAATAGGAACTGAATGAGGTGAGTCATTCAGCAATGCTCGCCCGCTCCCGATGAACTTGCAATAAGATCGAGCGACATGAATATTCGGGACCCACAAAACTTGTTAGAGCAGGCGCGATCGGAAGAATCGTATCGGGTAAAACGTTCAGACAAAAACTGCGTTTCGCAGCTCTGATTTACGGGCTTTGCAGATTAAATCTGAGGTACCGTATCGTTCCCTTTTCAACCTCTGCCTGAAACCGGTCCAGCCAGTACTTGATGGTCGCCAGGTCGAAGGTCGGCATGGAGCCCCCGGCAAGCACGCCGCCGGCGCCCAGCAGCAGTAGTTTGCGTTTCAGCAGTTGGATCAGGTTCGTGAGGCTGGCACTCTCATCTGCAATGACCTGGATTTCGAATCCCGCAGCGGCAAATCCTGTCGCGTAAGTCTGCTGATCCTTTGCATCAACCAGGCACGTCCACGGAGAGATAACTTCAGCGATATCGGCAGGCAATGGGCCGCCGAAGGCCATATCCGTGATAGCCAGACTACCGCCCGGTTTCAACACGCGTTTCATTTCAGCCAGCACCGCTGGCTGGTCGGCAAACAGGCTGAAGGAGCATTCGGCCAGAATGCCATCGAACTCGTTATCCTCAAATGGCAGCTTTTTTGCGTCGGCCTGGATGAATCTGACGGCTGCGCTGTTGGTATCCGATCTTTCAATGGCCCGTTCAATATTGGCAGCGCTGAGATCCACGCCGGTGACTTGCAGATCGAAATCCCGGGCCAGCATCAAAGCCGTTGTCCCAGTGCCACAGCCCAGGTCAGTCACCGTGGCATGGGCTGGCAGGTCCATCGCAGCGATCGTCCTGCGAGTGAGATCCTCGCCGCCCGGATGAAAGATGTCTTCCGCGAGATTACGGACCCAGTCCTGCTCGTAGAAAGTTGAGCAGCATGACAAGGCTTCCGGTGGGTTTTGTTGTCGGTTCGGAGCCCGCGTGGCCGGCTGCCTTATTGACTCAGTGGCCGTCGTCATTCGTATTTTCCCCGTCGTCACTGTCATTGAGCGACCAGTCATAGGACCGGTAGCGAATTCGGTAATTGTAGTCTTTCGCAGTTTGCAATTGGTGCCCAAGTCCTGGTTCCGCGTACTGCTGCAAGTAACCGTAGATATCGTCCGGGAACTCCTTTTTGTACCACTTGAATATACTCGACAGGGTCAGCGTGTCATCGTCTATCGATACATTTGCCCAGTCATTGATAAAGTCCCGTGCTGCCGCGTCGAGTTGTGCATCGCTCCATTCCCAGGCCCGCAGCACCGGGCAGGAATCGCTGGCGCAATTCAAGGCGAAATGCAGTCGCGAATCTTTCTGGTTTCGCAGTACTTGCTTCTCGAATTTGTACAGGCTGGATTGCTTGCCACCCACCACTACCTTGCGGTCGTAGAAAAAGCCTTTCCCGGGAACCAATCGGGAGGTGAATGAGATTTTCACATCACGTACGCTCTGCAACGGCCAATAGTCCAATACTGCGTGCAGGACCAGGGTGTTATAAGTGTTGATCCAATAGCTGCGTTGCGCCTCGCTCGTGGGAAACAGCTCGGGGTGGCTGTCCGGGCTGACACGGGCGATCAGGTCCACCTGCCGGTCCAGCGTCGCCAAGTCCTCTGGTGAATTTTTCCAAGCCGCGTAATCGACTTTTTCACCGCTATCGATCGAGTATTTCCGGACCAGTGCAAGGAACGGTTCATCGGAGTACACCGCGGCCTCCCCAACAGCTGTCATGTTGTCTCCCGGCGCAGCGGCAATTCCTGCAAGCACAAACAGAGCCAGTACCAGGGGGATGTAAATACGGGTTGCTTTCATGCACTGATCGCTTTGGCACGGGCAAGGCGTGGTCGAGTGATTGCGTTGAATTCGCAGAATGATACGGGCTTACCGTCCTTGTCGAGGACGTGCACGCAACACCGATCTATGCGGTCCTGGTCATATGTCCAGGCGTCCATGAAAGGCTTGATGCTGATGGTGAGTAGCTTATCACAGATATCAACGGCACCGGTTT